>NZ_ASXG01000131.1 GCF_000411975.1 Amycolatopsis orientalis DSM 43388 | reverse complement strand
ACCGCGACACGAGCAGCAGCATCCCAATAATCAACCGGGATATTTGTCAGACACGCCCTAGCCACCCGCCGTGAAGGGCTCCTTGAGGGACTTAGATTCCCTCAAGGAGCCCTTCACGGCTTTCGTCGGCCCTTCCGGCGCACCCGCCGCCGCTGGACCCACCCCATCACCGCAGCCAGCGCACCCACCCATCGAGGCACCCAGGCCCCACCCCCGCACCAACCCACCCGAACCGCGCACCCACCCCCTAAACCGCAGCCACTGCACCCAACGACCGAGGCACCCAGCCCCCGCCCTGCACCCCGATACGAAGCCTCCCTGCGGGCGGTGGGTGCT
>NZ_ASXG01000130.1 GCF_000411975.1 Amycolatopsis orientalis DSM 43388 | reverse complement strand
TGTGCTGACGGGCGGTGGGTGCTTGTCAAGGCGGGAAAGCGTGCCTTGACAAGCACCCACCGCCCGCAGGGAGGCTTCGTATCGGGGTGCAGGGTGGGGGCTGGATGCCTCGGTGGGTGGGTGCGGTGGCTGCGGTTCGGGGGGCGTGAGGGGGGCGCTCGCGGAGTAATTGGGCCCACTGAGGCGTGGGGGAAAGAGTGGCGTCTTCGGGTGTGGCGGCTAAGTTGTGCGGCATGGATGTGCAGGTAGTCGACCACCCGCTGGCCAAGGCTCGTCTCTCGACCATGCGGGACGCTCGGACCGACAGTGCGGCGTTCCGGGCCGCGCTGCACGAGTTGACTGTCATGCTCGTCTATGAAGCCACGCGGGATGCTCCGGTGCGGACTGAGCGCATCCACACTCCGGTCGCGCGCACTGATGCGTATCGGCTTGCCAATCCGCCGTTGCTGGTGCCTGTGTTGCGGGCTGGGCTGGGTATGGCGGACCAGGCGCACAAGCTGATCCCAGACGCGCAGATGGGGTTCGTCGGTCTCGCCCGGGACGAGGAGACGCTCAAGCCGACTCCGTACCTCGAGTCGTTGCCCGAGTCGCTCGCGGACCGGCCCGTGCTGGTGCTCGATCCGATGCTCGCGACCGGCGGTTCGATGGAGTACACGATCCGGCTGCTGACCGATCGTGGTGCTACGGACGTCACCGCTATCTGTGCGCTCGCCGCGCCGGAGGGGCTCGCGCATCTAGAACAGACTGGGCTGCCATTGCGGGTCTTCACCTCGAGCATTGACGAGCGGCTCAACGACTCCGGGTTCATCGTGCCGGGGCTCGGCGATGCGGGGGATCGGCAGTACGGCGCTAGGTAAGCCAGCCGGAAGCGTTGGCGTGCAAGGCTTTTTCGTACGCGTCGGAAACGCTGAAACCGTCGGGCAGGCGGCCGGACAGTTCCAGCGACACCAGGCCGTGCACGAAACCCCACAGGCTGACCGTGATCAGTTCCGGCGCGACGTCCTGGAATTGGCCGGACGACACCGCGGCGCGGACTACCCCCATCAGCGGGGCGAGGGTGGCTTGCGCGACCTTGTCGGCCTCGGCGTTCGGTTCGAAGCCCGGCACGGAACGGCTGAACATGATCGCGTACAGGTGCGGGTCGGCCAGGGCGCTTTCCCGGTACGCGACGCCCAGGCGCACGAGGTCGGTAACCGCGTCGCCGGACAGCGGGACCTTCGCCAGGCGAGCGCCGAAGCGGCGGAAGCCCTCTACATACAGTGCGTTCACCAGGTCCGGTTTGCTGCCGAACAGCGAGTACACCGCGGTGGTCGACGTGCCGGAGTCGGCGGCCAGTTTCCGCAGCGACAGCGCCTTGGGGCCGTCGGCGGAGATCAGTTCGCCTGCCCGGTCCAGAAGCTTCAGCCGGAGGGTTTCGTCGTGCGTACGGGGGCGAGGCATCTACCCAGCGTAACGCAACAACGTTATAAAACGCGAGCGTGACCACCGGGTTCGGATTTGACCTGGAGCGCACTCCAGGTCGTACTGTCGAGCGCATGAGCTACTCGATAGCGGAAGCCGCACGACGTAGCGGCCTGTCGATCGACACCCTCCGGTACTACGAACGGATCAAACTGCTCGAACCGCCCGCTCGAGACTCGGCCGGGCGGCGCGCCTACTCCGACGAGGACCTGAACTGGCTCGGCTTCCTGACGAAGCTGCGGCTCACCGGGATGCCGATCAAGAGCATGCGCGAGTACGCCTCTCTTCGCCGGCACGGGGTGGCCAGCGCGGGACGGCGCAAGGCGATCCTCGTGGAGCAGCGGCAGTCGGTCGCCGACCGGATCGCCGAGCTGCAGGGTTGTCTCGACATTCTGGACTACAAGATCGCCAACTACGAGCAGATCGAGCGCAAGGCCTTCGGCGTCGCGCCCGAGATGGAGGGAATTTCCGCGTGATCGGTACGAGGAAGCTCGGCGCGCTGGAGGTCGGGGCGCAAGGGCTCGGCTGCATGGGGATGAGCGCGGCCTACGGGGTGCGCGACAACGACAGCGAGTCCATCGCCACCGTCCACCGGGCGCTGGAGCTGGGGGTGACCCTGCTCGACACGGCCAACGTGTACGGCGGCGGGGAGAACGAGAAGCTGGTCGGCAAGGCGATCGCCGACCGCCGGGACCAGGTAGTGCTCGCGACGAAGTTCGGCATCGTGCACACCGACCAGGGCATGACCGCGCGCGGGGACGCCGCGTATGTGAAGCAGTGCTGCGACGAATCGCTGCAGCGGCTCGGGGTCGACCACATCGACCTCTACTACCAGCACCGCGTCGACCCCAGTGTCCCGATCGAGGAGACCTGGGGCGCGCTCGCCGAGCTGGTGCAGGCCGGGAAGATCCGCTTTGCGGGGATTTCCGAGGCGGGCGCGGACACCATCCGCCGGGCGCACGCGGTGCATCCGGTGACCGCGCTGCAGAGCGAATGGTCGCTGTGGACGCGCGGCATCGAAGACGAGATCCTCGGCACCTGCCGGGAGCTGGGTATCGGAATCGTGCCGTTCTCGCCGCTGGGCCGCGGGTTCCTGACCGGCGCGGTCACCTCGGTGCAGGAACTGCCCGAGGGCGACATGCGCCGTGGCCTGCCGCGGTTCGCCGAGGACAACTTCGCGCGCAACATGGCGATCGTCGACGCGCTGCGCGCGCTGGCCGCGGACAAGGGCGTCACGGCGGGACAGCTGGCGCTCGCCTGGGTGCAGGCCAAGGGGCCGGACGTCGTGCCGATCCCGGGCACGAAGCGGCGGAAGTACCTGGAAGAGAACGTCGCCGCGGCCGAGCTGGAACTGTCCGAAGAGGACCTCGCGGCGATCGAGAAGGCCGCTCCGGCCGAGGCGGTCGCCGGCGCCCGGTACCCGGAGGCGCTCGCGCGCGTCACCGGCAAGTAGCCGCTGAACCCGGTGCCCCGCGACCGAAGCGGGGCACCGGTGTCCCCGGGACCGGGTACGTTCAGGGGGATTTCTGAGATCTTCCGACCACTCTGAGCGCCGTCAGATAGAGGCGACGCGGGAGGTCGGTGTCATGGCGGACATGCTGTACTACGTGGTGGTCGGAGCACGGTCAACCGCGGCGGCGAGATCTGGCAGGGAACTCGGTGCGGTGGTCGACGATCTGCTGTTGTCCGCGTTTTCGTGCCTGGAACTTCCGGTACAGGAAGAAATACAGCTTGATGTACTGGCCGACCAGGACGGCGTTGATGATCGTGCCTTCGCGGATGAAATGCGGTCCGCCGAGGAAGATCAGCCCGATGGCGGCGGAGATCGCGAGCAACGTGCAGTCGAAGACGGTCTTGATGTTGCCCCATTTGCGGCCGGTCTTCTTCTGCAGGGTGTTGACGAACAGGTCGATCGGCATCAGCACCAGATTGGCGCGGATCATCAGGAAGAGCCCGAACGCCAGCATCGCGTCGGCGAGGAACAACAACGCGAGATTGGCCGCGTAAGGCGCCAGCGAGATCCATTTCGTCGCCATCAGGTTGAAGTCGAGCAGTGCGGCGAGGATCAACGCGGGGACGAGCGAGAGCAGGTTGTGGAGCTTGAACGCTCTGGGCAGCACCAGGAAAGTCAGGATGAGCATGCACCTCGAGCATCAGGTTGAAGGTGCCCTGGCTGAGCGGCGGGAGCACGAGCGTCATCGTGCGGGTCAGGCTGCTTTGCGGGGAGATGCCGATCCCGGCCCGGATGGCCAGGCCGAGACCGAGCGTCAGCAGGTAGATTCCGGCGACGTAGGTGATCCAGCGCCGCACCACGTTTCCGTTGTCGATTACTCCCGCGTCTTTGTCGTAAGGCACGACCGGTACCTCCTCGTTGAGGGTTTTTCGAGTTACCGCATGAATCCGAAACGGTCGAGCGAGATGAACAGGGTCAGGAGTTTGTTGACGACGGGCTCGCCTTCGTTGCGGTTGCCCAGTTTTTCCAGCGCGGTGTCGATCGAGCGGGTAGCGTCGACGAGTTCGGCGAGGTTCAGGTCGGCCATCACGCCGTAGAACTCCAGCGGCAGGCAGGCTGTCGTCTCGCCGCCCTCGGTCACGACGCAGCCGCCGACAAGGGTGTCCAACTGTTTGAGGTTGGCACACATTTCGGTGCTCTCCGTGCCGACGCACACGAAGTACGCCGACGGCGCCGGCCAGAACGTCGATACCGCGCCCCGCTCGATCGACACCCCCTTGAACAGCCCGGTGACGATGTGCCGCTTGCCGTTGGCGTAACGCTGCACGACCGAAATCCGGTTGAGCCGCTCGCCTTCGTGTTCGGGCACGACTGCGCCGTCGCGGAACGGCACCCAGATCTCTTGGGCGAACTTGAGATGTCCGCGTCCGTACACGTCGAACAGCAGCACCTTCGCCTGATCGCCCTCCGGGGAGACTTCGATCGGCTTCAGGACGAGTTGTTCGGGGGTGAGGTCGGCGAGACCCGGCTTCGGTTTCTTGGCCAGACCGGAGTAATCGATGTCGACGCGGTTGAGCAGTTTGCGGTCGCGGGCCACCAGTTCGCCGCCCTTGAACACATACCGCGGGTTGATCTTCGCGAGGCTGTCGGTGAGAACGATGTCCGCGAAGCGACCCGGGCTGAGCGAGCCGAGGTCTCGGTCCTTGCGGAACGAGCGGGCGGCGTACAGGGTGCCCATCTTGATCGCCTTGATCGGCGGCATGCCCATTTCGATCGCCAGCGAGATCACCCAGTCGATATGGCCCTGCCGCAGCACCCGGTCCACCGAAATGTTGTCGGCGCACAGCTGGAAGTTCTCCGCGGGCCAGCGCCGTTTCACGATGGCGCGCAACATGGTCCGGATGACTTCCGGGCTGCCGACGCCGAACTTGATCTGTGTGTTCAAGCCGTAGCGGACGCTCTTTTCGATGTCGTCCTCGTTCCAGACGTCGTGATTGTTGTCGACGCCGATCGCGGGCAGGTAGTTCAGCAGCATGTCCGGCAGCGCGGTGACGCCCCAGTGGCAGTTCACGAATCCGGAATTCGCCCGGCCCAGCGCGGATTTGCGGAAGTCGTCGGCGTTCCCGGTCATGTACGACAGGTGTGCCAGTTCGCCCAGTCCGATCACCGGATCCATCTTCAGCATGGCCTCGGTGACATCCGTCGAGGTCTTCTTGCCCGGTGCGAACGCGTAAAGCCGATACGGCAGCTTTTCGTGGTCCGCGAACAACGTCTGGACCGCGGCCACCGCCTCGTCCCCGGCCGCGCTCGCGAAGTCCAGGGTTTCCCCGAAGACGGTGGTCGTGCCACTCGGGACGATTGCCTCGCCGAACGCCGCTGGATGCGCGAGCTGCGACTCGAAATGCAAATGCGCGTCGATCAGCCCGGGGATCGCGTATAGCCCTTCGCCGTCGAAAACCTCGCGCACCCGCACGATCGATTCGCCGGGGTTCAACGCGATGATCCGCTGCCGGTAAACGAGAAGCGAACCCGGATAGACACTTTCCGTGTGCACGTCGACGATGTGGAGATTGCGCAGCAGCAGGTCCGCTTCCCGCTCGCCGGCGAGAATGTCGAAGATCGTCCGGACGTGATCTTCTTGTGCGGCAACGTCTTCCGCCGCGAGCGGGGGATAGGTCGGCGATTCCGGCACGGGGTCCTCACTTCGCTGTCGTTGGTGCACTGATGGAACCCGGTGCCCACCGTTGCTGACAAGCATTCATTTTCGTACGACGTGTACTCTTTTTTCGTACGCTCGGCGCAGGAGGTCCGTCGTGCTTCACTCCCGGTTGCTGCAGTACATCGACGAAGTGGCGCGGCTGGGCTCCATCCGCGCGGCTGGCGCCCGGCTGCACGTCGCGCCGTCGGCGATCAACCGGCAGATCCTGCTGCTGGAAGCGGAACTCGGCGAGCAGCTGTTCGACCGGCTCCCGCGCGGGATGCGGCCGACCCCGGCCGGGGAGGCGCTGCTCGCGCACGTCCGGCGCACCTTGCAGCAGTACCGCGAGACCGTCGCGGACATCCGCGACCTGCACGCGCTCGGCAGCGGCGAGGTCGTGATCGCCACGATGACCGGCCTGGCCAGCGGCGTGGTCGCGACCGCCGCGGCGGCGTTCCGGGCGCGGCATCCGCGAGTCCGGATCTCCATCCGCACGATGACCACGCAGGAGATCCTGCGCGCGGTGGAAGCGAGCGAAGCCGACCTCGGGCTCGGCTTCAACGTGCCGCCGTCCGTGCACCTCGAGGTCTGCTGGCAGATGAACACGCGCCTAGGCGTCGTGGTCGCGCCGCACCATCCGCTCGCCGGGGCGGACCCGCTCCCGCTCGCGCAGTGCCCGCCCTATCCGCTGATCTTCGCCGACCGGTCCATGGTCATCCACGGCATCGTCGCCGAAGCCTTCGCCAAGGCGGGCCTGGACATCGAACCGGCTTTCCGCACCAATTCGATCGAGACGATGAAACGGCTCGCCGCCTCCGGGGACGCCATCGCGTTCCTCAGCGAATTCGACATCGCCGAGGAAATCCGGGACGGCCGCCTCGTCTTCCGTCCGGTGCGCGACGCGTTCAGCAACAACGTCATTTCGTTGGTGCGCCGGGAAAAACACGGCCACGGCCTGGCGAGCCTGCTGCTGGCCGAGGACATCGTGGGCGCGCTGACCCACGCGCAGACACCGCGGCCGTGACGCTCAGTCGGTGAGCGAGTCCGTCGGCAGCAGCGCCCGCAGTCGACGGGTCGTCGCCTCGTATTCGACATAGGCGCGGGAATTCTCCGGACCGCCGGCGGCCATCAGCTCGTCGTGCGCGATCGCCTGTTCCGCGATGACCGACGCGAGCTGCAGCAGAAACCGCACCGAGCGTTCGGAGCGGCGCGCCATCTCGGCGGAGCCGGGCAGGCCGCGCTCGGCGAATCCCTCGAACGCGGCGGTGTTCTCGCGTTGCTTCTCCGCCAGCAACCGGCAGGCCGCCGATTGCTGGCGGAGCTGGTCGGCATAAGCCAACGCGACGTCCTGCGGCGAAGTGGCATCCCCGGGCTGGCTCACGCCCGACATGATGCCGGTTCTCCGCCGCGGGCACCTACTGGATCGGTTCCTACAGCACGACGACCGTGAACACCGCGGAGGCGGCAGCGGCGAACAGGGTCGTTTCGGGGTGGAAGACCCGCAGCGTGACGCTCCCGGACACGTTCAGCCGGATGCCGAGGTCGAAGTCGTGGTCCGGCAAGCACGAGACGGAGGCGAGATTCACCCACACCCCGGCCCGGGTTTCCTGCTGCAGATACAGGAGTTCGTCGTCGGCGCGGCCCGCCGGTCCGGTCGCCACGTGCCCGTGGATCCGGATCTGCTCTCCCTTGTGCACCTTGGCCTTGACCGGCCCGGCCTTGAGGTGGACGGGCTTCTTCTTCGCGGTCTGGTGCGCGGCCGGCGCGTCCGGCGCGGCCGGGGCGGCCTGAGCGGGCAGGGCGGTCAGGCAGAGGCCGCCGAGGGCGAGGGACAAGGCGAGACCGGCCCACCGGGCGCGGCGCCGCATCGAGGTCGTAGTCATGGACTCCAGCGCAATGCACCGTAGCCCGCTTCGCCGCCCAATTCCCCCGACAGTCGGGGGACAGCCACCAGCACGAGGGACAGCGTGACTGTCGGCAAAAGTTTCGTGACAGTGTTTTAAAACGGTGTTATGGTCGCTTCGCACCCCAAGGAGGCGACCATGCACGGCCCAGTCCAGTTGTTCACCGTCATCGCGCTCGTATCGCTGCCCACCGTCATGTACGGCGGCTACGCGCTGAGCGGCGTCCTGCGTCGCGGTGACCTCACCGAAAAGCAGCGCGGGTTCTTCCGCGCCGGGCACGCACACGCCGGGGTGCTGCTCGTCCTCACGCTCACCGCGTTGCAGCTGGTCGAGCACGGCGGGCTCGGCGATACCGCCCGCTGGATCGTCTGCTTCCTGCTGCTGTTCGGCGTGCTCGCGCAGTCCGGCGGGTTCTTCCTCGCGATGCTGCGCACCCGCGCCGGCATGAGCGTCACGACCGGCGGCGCGGTGCTGCTCGGCGCGGCCATGCTGCTCACCGCGTACGGCATCGCGTTCCCCTGACAAAACGGCTGGCACCGGGTCGTTAAGCTGGATGACGTGCCTGAATACCTGTCAACCGCGCCTGTCAAGGGGACCCGAGACTTCCTCCCCGCCGAAATGTCCGTCCGCACGCAGGTGTTCGGCCATCTCTACGACGTGCTGGAGCGCTACGGCTACCTCCGCTACGACGGCCCGATCCTGGAGCAGGCGGAGATCTACGAGCGGAAGTCCGGCCAGGAGATCGCCGACCAGCAGCTGTACACCCTCACCACCCGCGGCGGCGAGCGGCTCGCGCTGCGCCCGGAGATGACGCCCTCGGTGGCCCGGATGATCGCCGGCCACGCGAAATCGCTGTCGTTCCCGGTGCGCTGGTACAGCCACCCGAACTGCCACCGCTACGAGCGCCCGCAGCGCGGCCGCGTGCGCGAGCACTGGCAGATCAACGCCGACATCTTCGGTTCGGAAAGCGCGAACTGCGAGATCGAGATGTTCGAGCTGATCCACGACCTGATGGGAGCGGTCGGGGCGACGCCGGACATGTTCGCGGTGCGGGTGAACGACCGGAACCTGCTGTCGTCGGCGCTGACCGACGTCGCCGGGATCTCGCCGGACCACCTGCCGCAGGTGTTCGCGCTCGTCGACCGGTGGGAGAAGACCTCGGCCGAGGAGCACGCGGCGAGCGCCGCCGAGATCGGGCTGTCGGACAAGCAGTACGAGAAGCTCGCCGAGACCCTCAGCGCCGGCCCGGCGTTGCTCGACGAGCTGCCCGAGGCGGTCAAGGCCGAATCGAACCTGGTCAAGGTGCTCTCCAGCAGCGCGGCGAGTCTGGTCCGGTACGAGCCGCTGATCGTGCGCGGGCTGGCGTACTACACGTCGACCGTGTTCGAGGTCTTCGACACCTCGCCGCAGAACCGCCGCGCGCTGTTCGGCGGCGGCCGGTACAGCAACCTCGCCTCGATGTTCACCAAGGAGCAGATCTCCGGCATCGGGTTCGGCATGGGCGACGTGACGCTGATGGACTTCCTCGACACGCACGGCCTCACGCCGCGGCCGCGCAGCGAGGTCGACGTCACGGTCATCCCGGTCACCGAGGAGCTGGCCGATCCGGCCCGCGACGTCGCGACGGCGCTGCGGAAGGCCGGCCTGCGCACCTCGACCCCGCTGGACCTGCGCAAACTGGGCAAGGAGCTCACGCGCGCGGACAAGGCGGGCGCGGTGGCGGTCGTCATCGTCGGCGAGGAGGACTGGGCGGCCGGCCGGGTGACCGTCCGAAGCCTGGCCACCCGCGAGCAGGAGCAGGTCGCGGTGGCCGACGTCCCGGCGACGGTGCGGGCGATGGTCTCGCCTGCGTGATTTTTCCCGGGCGGGTGCCGGTCTCCGGACCGGCGCCCGCCTTCTTCATCCGCCGCGTGGCGGATCCGGTGCGGTTTCGTCACTCCCCGCAGTCGGCCGCCGATGAATCAGCCGCCGGACCGGTAGCTCCACAATGGACAGTGCGGGGCGGGCCGGCTGGGCCGGACGGGGCGCCGGTGCTCCGCTGACCGGGACGGGGACCGGTACGGGATCCAGGTTTCTCCCGCTTTGCCATCCTGGTCGGCGCCCTCGGAGTCGAATCGAGCACGCTTGGTTGTCATCGCAGGGTCGTCATGATCCGTTCTTTGTAGTACCCTTGCGTAGTCGAGGTTGATCGCCTTCGTGGCGAACCCTTGACCTGGCCTGTTGCCGGAGGTCGACCCCCAGGGCTTCCGGTGACAGGCCTCTTTACTTTCCCTGGTAAGGCTTTCGCCCCTGCACGACGGAGCGGGCGTCGCTCACATGAGCGTCGCGGCCAGGGTCCCGCCGAGTTCGGTCACCGCTTCCAGCGCGGCTTTGTCCGGTTCGCCCGTCACGAGCACCGGCTCCGCCACCCGGGTCCAGCCGAGCCCGGTCGTGATCGCGTCGAGCTGTCGCACGGTGCCGGACGTGTCGTTGTTGCCGTGCACGTACGCTCCGAACGGTCGGCCTTTCGTCGCGTCCAGGCACGGGTAGTAGACGGTGTCGAAGAAGTGCTTCAACGCGCCGCTCATGCTGCCGAGGTTCGCCGGCGTGCCCAGCAGGTAGCCGTCCGCGGCGAGGACGTCGGACACCGTCGCGCCGAGCGCGGGACGGCGGACGACATCGACCCCCTCGATGTCCGGATGCTTCGCGCCGGCGAGCGCGGCCTCGAACATCGCCTGCATCGACGGCGACGGCGTGTGGTGCACGATCAGCAAAGTTGGCATGGTTCTCCCGTCAGCGCAGCAGTGCGGCGATCTCCTCGCGGACCGCGTCGAGCACTTCCGTCGCGCCGCGCCGCGCGTCGGCGAGTTCGCCGGTCACCGGAGCCACCACTTGCAGGTACGCCTTCAGTTTCGGTTCCGTGCCGGACGGCCGCACAACGACCCGCACGCCGTCGCCGCTCAGCCGGAGCACGTCGGCGTCCGGAAGGAGGTCTTCGAGCGTCACCGGCACCCCGCCGAGCGTGGCCGGCGGGTCCGAGCGCAAGGCGGCCATCAGCCGTCCGCGCACGGAAAGATCAGTGACCCGCAACGACACCTGATCGGTGAGGTGCACGCCGTGCCGGGTCGCGATGTCGTCGAGGACGTCCAGCAGGGTGCGGCCTTCGGCCTTGAGCGTGGCGGCCAGGTCCGCGCCGGCGACCGCGGCGGCGATGCCGTCCTTGTCGCGAACAAAGCTCGGGTTCACGCACAGGCCGAGCGCTTCCTCGTAAGCGAACACCAAGCCTTCGCCGGCGCGGACCAGCCACTTGAACCCGGTGAGCGTTTCCGCGTAGCGCGCGCCCTTTTCCTTCGCCACTTCGCCGAGCAGCGAGGACGACACGATCGTGGTGGCCACCAACGGATCCGGATTGTCCGTTGTGGACAGAAGGTGTGCCCCGAGCAGGACGCCGGTCTCGTCGCCGCGCAGCATTCGCCAGCCGTCCGGGCCGCGGACGCCGAGTGCGCACCGGTCGGCGTCCGGGTCGAGCGCCACCGCGAGGTCAGCGTCCACTTCGGACGCCAGCTCCAGCAGGAGATCGGTCGCGCCGGGCTCCTCGGGGTTCGGGAACGAGACGGTGGGGAAGTCCGCGTCCGGTTCGGACTGGGCGGAAACCAGGTGCAGGTCAGTGAAACCGGCGCGGGCCAGCGCGGCCCGCAGCGTCTCCGCGCCGACCCCGTGCAGGGCGGTCGCGGCGATCCGCAGCTCGCGCGTCGTGCCGCGGGGGAGCGCGCCGACCGCGGACAGGTACGCCTCGCGCGGGTCGACTACTTCGGCGCCGGGCGTGCGCGGAATGCTCCGGGTGGCGGGGGCCGACTGGATCGCACGCTCGATTTCGCCGTCGGACGGCGGCACGATCTGCCCGCCAGTGGCGTCGTACAGCTTGTATCCGTTGTCCGCGGGCGGGTTGTGCGACGCGGTGATCTGGATCCCGGCGACCGCGCCGTAGTGCAGCACCGAGAACGCCAGCAACGGCGTCGGCAACGGCTGCGGCAGCACCTTCACCGCGAACCCGGCGGCGGTCAGCACTTCGGCGGCGGCCGTGGCGAACGCTTCCGAACCGTGCCGCGCGTCGCGGCCGACCACGACCACGCCGCCCGCGTGCCCCTGCGCGGCCAGCCACGCCGCGACGCCCGCGGTGGTCCGGGTGACGACCGCGACGTTCATCCCGTTCGGCCCCGCGCGCACCGGCCCGCGCAGACCCGCGGTGCCGAACTCCAGCGGCCCGGCCATCCGGTCGGCGATCTCCTCGGCCGCGCCGGGCTCCTTGCCCATCGCGCGGGCGAGAACGGCGGTCAGCTCCTCGCGGGAGGCCGGATCGGGGTCGTCGGTGATCCAGCGGTAGACGGAATCGCGGAGGCGGGAATCGAGGCTGTCGGACACCCGGGCCAGCTTACGCGGATCCGGAAACTCCGGTGGTGGCTGGCGATACGCTCGTGGAGTGCGCATCCTTTTCACTTCCCTCGCGTCCTACGGGCATGTCTATCCGCTGCTGCCGCTCGCGACCGCCGCGCGCGACGTCGGCCACGACGTGGTCTACGCGACCGCCTCCGCTTTCCACCCGACCCTGGAGAAGGCCGGGCTCGAACCCGCCGCTGCCGGGCTGACGATGCAGGAGGTGTTCGGCCGGCTGTTCGCCGGCGAATCCCGCAACCGGCACGACATTCCGCAAGCAGAACTGAACGAGGCGATCGGCAAGGCCTTCGGACGGGTGCTGCCCACTCAGTTCATGGCCGATCTCGCCCCGGTGCTCACCGAGCGGAAGCCGGACCTGGTCGTGTACGAAATGGGCAATCCGGGCGGCGCGTTCGCCGCCGGGAAGGCCGGGATCCCCGCGGTCGGACACGGCTTCGGCCGGGTGTCCTCCGGCGGCCCGATGGACCACATCAGCGACCAGATCGACGCGTTCGCCGCCGAAGCCGGGTTCGAAGGCAACAGCAGGCTCTTCTGGGGTCATCCGTTCGTGGACATCTGCCCGCCCTCGGTGCAGGCATCGGAGTTCATCGCCGGCGCGCGGCGGGTGCCGCTGCGGCCGGTCGGCTGGAGCGAGCCGGGCGATCTGCCTTCCGGAGTCGAAGGCCGGGACCGCAGCCGCCCGCTCGTGTACCTGACGCTCGGCACCACCCCGGCGAGCCAGGCGCACCTGCTGACCTCAGCGTTGCAGGGCCTGGCCTCGCTCGACGTCGACGTGCTGGTGGCCACCGGCCCGGCCGTTGACGTCGCGACGCTCGGCGAGGTGCCGTCGAACGTGCAACTGGAAGCCTGGGTGCCGCAGTCGGAACTGCTGCCGCACGTCGATCTGGTGGTGCATCACGGCGGCAGCGGAACCACGCTGGGCGCGTTCAGTGCGGGAGTGCCGCAACTGTTGTTGCCGCAGGGCGCGGACCAGTTCACCAACGCGGATGCGGTGGTCGAAGCCGGTGCGGGTGCGAAGCTGCTCGGCGATGAACTGACGACGGACGCGGTCCGCGAGACGGCCAGTCGGTTGCTGGCTGACAGCACGGTGGCCGACGCGGTGCGCAAGCTGGCGGAGGAGGTCGCGGCGATGCCTTCGCCAGAGGAAGTGGCTGCGGAGCTGCCGCAGTACGCCTGAGTCGTGAGTGCTGGCGCCGGTTCTAACCGGCGCCAGCACTCACGAGGGTTCACGCGCGGGAGACGAGTTCCTTCAGCAGCGAACCCATCCGCGTCGCCGACTGCCGTCCGGCCTCGAGGACTTCCTCGTGGTTGAGCGGTTCGCCGGTCATGCCCGCGGCCAGGTTCGTCACCAGCGACAGCCCGAACACCTCGAGCCCGGCCGCGCGGGCGGCGATCGCCTCCAGCACGGTCGACATGCCGACCAGGTCCGCGCCCATGGTGCGCAGCATCCGGATCTCGGCGGGCGTTTCGAAGTGCGGGCCGGGCAGGCCCGCGTACACGCCCTCCTCCAGCGAACCGTCGATCTCCCGTGCCAGGTCGCGCAGCCGCTGGGAGTAGAGGTCGGTGAGGTCGACGAAGTTCGCGCCGACGATCGGGGAGCGCGCGGTCAGGTTGAGGTGGTCGGAGATCAGCACCGGCTGTCCGACGTTCATGCCCGCGCGCAGCCCGCCGGCCGCGTTGGTCAGCAGCACCGTCCGCGCGCCCGCCGCCGCGGCCGTGCGCACGTTCTGCACGACCGGCTCGATGCCCTTGCCCTCGTAGAAATGCGTACGGCCGAGCAGGACCAGCGCGCGCTTGCCGCCGACCCGCAGGGACCGCACCGTGCCGCCGTGGCCGACGGCTCCGGGCGGGGTGAAGCCCGGCAGTTCGCCGAACGGGATCTCCGCGTCGGCGGTTCCGATCACGTCCGCGGCCGGGCGCCAGCCCGAACCGAGCACCACGGCGATGTCGTGCTTCTCGACGCCGGTGCGCTCGGCGATGACGGCCGCGGCCGCCTCCTCCAGGTTGCTCATGCCGCCGAGCGTATCCGGGCGCCGCGCGCGACGAGGAACGCGACCAGGCCGAACGGCGACAGGAAGATCGTCAGCAGGAGCAGCGGGCTGACGATCCACCACGGGATCCGGTGCGTGCGGGACTCGAAAAACATCCAGCGCGCGATGAACAGGTCGAACGCGATGAGGTGCGCCCAAACCAGCGCGGCCCCGTACGGCGTGCCCAGAAATCCTTGCAGCACCCCGAGATCCGGCCGCCGCATGGCGTGCCACAGCTCGCCGAAATGCGGGATCGCCAGCACGAAATACCAGACCAGCGGCAGCAGCGGCACCCACGGCGGGGCCAGGATCCGGCGGGTGCCGCGCCAGCCGGGCAGGAAGATCATCAGCGCCCAGAACGGAACCGCGACCGGGAAGGTCCAGGCGAAGACGGTCAGTTCGCTCACCGGACCGCCTTCCGGGCCGGTGTCAGCACGGACGCCGCGATCGCCGCCGCGATGACCCCGGCCAGCAGACCGGCGGCGGCCAGCGTCGTGCCGCTGGGGCGGATGAGCGGCTCGCCGCGTTCGGCCTGCCACAGGATCAGGCCGACGAGTGCCGCGTAGCCGACCGAACCGGTCCACACCAGCCGTACGCGCACTGCGCTCTCGCGCAACTGGGGAAGCCGCGTCGCGAGCACCGCGAGTCCGAACGCCAAGAGCGGCAACGCTTGCAGCGCGTGCAGTCCGACGAAGTGCGCGATGCGCAGGTCGCCACCGGTGGTGCTCCAGCCGAGCAGCGGGAGACCGGGACCGCCGTCCGCGACGCCGACGCTGTGCGCGCCGATGAGGTCGGAATGCCCAGTGGCTTTGATCTCGGCGCGCTCGATCGTCGTCGGCCCGGTCATGGTCGCGCCCAAACCCGCCCCGAGCAGGGCGACGACCGCCCCGGTGCGCACCGCCCAGTACACCGCGCGGTCCTCGATGCGGGTGAACATGAGCACCACGGTGGTCACGAGCGTGGCGAGCCAGAGCCCCGCCACCATCATGCCCATGACCTGGAACAGCGCGGCGTCGAACGGTGACGTGTTCGCGAAGTGGCTCGGCCGGGCGCGCGCCGCTTGGAAGACGATTGCCACGTACTCGCCGGCGAACAGCACGACGGAGACGGTCGTGGCGACGCTAGCGACCGTGCGCAACCGTCCGCGCAGCAGCGAGACGAGCCAGCTCCAGGTGAAGTAGTAGAGCGCGCCGGACACGGCGAACTTGAACGGCTTCGCCCACACCGGCGCGCCGAGCAGGGTCCGTTGGTCGAGCAGCATCGCCGCGACGGTCAGCACGGCCGCGACGGCCATCGCCGCGGCGAACCACAGCGAAGGCCGGTGCCAGGTGCGCATCCGTGCGGTGTCCAGCGCCGCGGGCGGGTCGACGGTGGTGGTCATGGTGGTCCTCCCAGAATAGATAGTGAAGCTCTCCGTTATGGGAAGTTAAGCTATCCATACTGAGAAGTCCTCAGGGTTTTTCCCGGAAGTAGGGTCGAGCGGGTGCGGATGGCAGAGCTGAGCGCCGAGTCCGGGATCCCGGTGGCGACGATCAAGTACTACCTGCGGGAGGGGCTGCTCCCGGCCGGCGAGCGGACCAGCCCCAACCAGGCTCGCTACGGCGAGGAGCACGTGCGGCGGCTGAAGCTGATCCGGGCGCTGGTGGAGATCGGCGGGCTGTCGGTGGCTACCGTGCGCGAGGTCGTCGCGGCGGTCGACTCGGATCGGGCCGCCTACAACGTGCTCGGGGTGATGCAGCGGGCGTTGTCCGGGGCTGCGGTGGACGTCGCCGGTGATGATCGCGAGTGGGCTTTGGAGTTATTGGGGCCGCTTGCTCGCGAGCACGGGTGGAAATTCAGGGACGATGATCCGGTGGTGGAATCGTTGGTGGGGACGGTGTGCACTATTCGGGCGTTGGGGCACCAGGTGCTGCTGGATCAGCTGGGGCGGTATGCGGATCTCGCGGATCGGATTGCCGAGGTCGATTTGGATACCGTCGCCGCGGTCGGGTCGATGGACCGGATTGTGGAGGCGGCGGTGGTGGGGACTGTTTTGGGGGATCGGTTGTTCGAGGGGCTGCGGAGGTTGGCTCAGGCTGCGGAGACTGCGCGGAGGTATCCGGAGGGGTGAGGGGTTGGCGGGGGCGGCTCGTCGCCTGGCGGCGACATTGCGCGCCCCAGGGTGGGGGGCACCCCGAAGCCCGATTGTGCTGACGGTCTTGGGGTGCTTGTCAAGGCGGGAAAGCGTGCCTTGACAAGCACCCCAAGACCGCAGGGAGGCTTCGTATCGGGGTGCAGGGTGGGGGCTGGCTGCCTGGTTGCTGTGGGTGCGCTGGTGCGGGGGGTTGTTTATGAGGCTGCGGGGAAGGAGAGGGTGGGGGAGATTTGGTGGAAGGTTGCGGAGGCGGTGTCTTCTTGTTCTGCGGGGACTGTGAGCGACAGGAGCCACAGGGTGTTTTCGGATTGTTTTATCAGGGCGAAGGTTGCTCTGGTGATTACTGCGTCTGGGTTTGCCGAGTTGCTTTGTGCTCGTTCGACTGCGCGGAACATGACTTCGGTGCCGTTGTTCGTTCGCACTGGTTCGCGGGTGAAGGTGAAAGAATCCTGCGAGCCTGACGAGCGCAGTGCGGCCATCGCGTCGGCTTCGGAATACTTTTCGTAGAAGTTCGGGATTCGTTCCAGGCGCAGGGATTGGCGGCCGTCCGGGGAGATGTACTCGACTACCGTCGAGGTGCCGAACGTGGATTTTCTCGACGCGATGAAGCGTTGCCAGCCTTCGGGCACGGAGAGGGTGTATTCGCTGTCGCGCGTGACGTTTGCGGTCGCGCTCGCGTTGGCGTGCTGGGGGACCAGCTTCAGCGGCTGCGCGGAGCCGCCGACCGTGCCGGCGGTGGACAGTACTCCGGTCTGCGGGCTTTGCGGCGGCAGCAAATCCTGTCCGCTCACCACGCGGGCCAGTGCGAAACCGCCGCCGCAGGCCAGTGCGAACAGGACCATGGACGCGACTGCCAGCATCGCGGTGGCCTTGCCGCTGCGGCGCGGGGGTGGCGGCGGCAGCGGGGCGGGCAGCGGTGGCGGCGGTGGCAGCGCGGGCGCGGGAGTGAACGCGGGGGTCGAGCCGGTGTTTCCCGAGCGCAGGAACGGCAGCGGGCCCGGGTCCGCGGCGAGTGCGGCGGGCTGCTCCGGCGAATCCGGTTTCGGGGCGACCGTTTTGATCACCTGGGTGTCGGTGGCGTCCAGGTGCGCGGCCGTCTTCTTGCCGTCTGGCGTGCGGAACAGTTCGGGGCCGAACAGGTCCACCGTCGCCTTGGTCTGCTTCGGGTACAGCCGGTGGCGCACCTCGCGCAGCGAGATCCGCTTTTCCGGCTCCTTCTTCATCAGCGCGGTGATCACATCGGCCAACGGGCCCGGCTTCGGGCGCGGGACCTTGCCGTTCACCACCTTGCCGACGGTTTCCAGCGGGTCGCCGTCCGCGTCGTACGGCGGCGCGCCTTCGACGGCGGCGAACAGCGTCGCGCCGAGGCCCCACAGGTCGGCGCTCGGGGTGACCGCGCCGCCGGACGCGACTTCCGGCGAGATGTAGGCGGGCGAACCGAGCATGATCCCGGTTCTGGTCATCGTGGCTTCGGAGACGTTGCGGGCGATACCGAAGTCGGTGAGCTTGATCCGGCCGTCGCTGGCCACCAGGACGTTGCCCGGCTTCACGTCGCGGTGCGTGATGCCTGCTTCGTGAGCGGCTTCGAGCGCGGCGGCGACCGCGATGCCGACTGCGGCGGCCTGTTCGACGGTCAGCGGGCCGTGGTCGCGCAGCAGATGCGCGAGGCTGCGCGACGGCAGCAGCTCCATCACGACGAACGGCGCGTCGTTCTCGCGGGCGACGTCGTGCAGCGTGATGACGTTCGGATGCGACAGCACCGCGATCGCCCGTGCCTCGCGCAGCGTGCGCTCGCGCAGTTCGTCCGCCTGCTCCGCCGGGATGCCCGGCGGCACCTTCATCTCCTTGACCGCGACCGGCCGGTGCAGGAACTCGTCGTACGCCGACCAGACCGTGCCCATCGACCCGGACCCCAGAACCGACCGCAGCCGGTAGCGTCCGGCGACCACCCGCTGCTGCTCGCCGCCGGTCGACGGCTCGGCGTTCGCGGAGCCGGTGCTGTCGGTGCTGTCGGTGTTGCCGGGCTGGTCCAGGTCGCTGTTGTCCGAGGGCACCCCCTGATTGTGGCCCACGGCACCGACAGTCTTCGACCCAGCACCGCTACCCCTGAGTTCACCCGTACGGGGGGCGAGCAGAGTCACAGGTGCCGGTAGTTGCCTGCCTCTACCATCACTGGGTATGACGAACGTGGCTGGTCCGGAGTCGGCGCCGCACTCCGAGCCCGGGCTCGCGCTCGCGGCGGAGTTTCCGACCGCGGACCGCGCCCAGTGGCAGGAGCTGGTGGCGGGAGTGCTGCGCAAGAGCGGCAAGCTCCCCGAGGATTTCGCGGGTGCGCCAGAGAGCAAGCTCGTCTCCCGCACCTACGACGGCATCGAGATCCAGCCGCTCTACACCGCCGACGACGCGAGCGGCGAACTCGGCTTCCCGGGGCTGCCGCCGTTCGTGCGCGGCTCCCGGCCGGAGGGCGCCGTCGACACCGGATGGGACATCCGGGTCCGGCACCAGCGCGAAGACGTCCGCGCGGCGAACGCGGCGATCCTCGCCGACCTCGAAGGCGGCGCGTCCTCGGTGTGGCTGCGGCTCGGCGAGGGTTCGCTCCCGGTCTCCGCGCTGGCGGACGCGTTGAACGAGGTGTACGTCGGCCTCGCGGCGATCGTCCTCGACGCCGGTGCGGAGTACGAAACCGCTGCTCAGGCACTTCTCGACCTCTTCGCCGAGCGCGAGATCCCGGCCAGCGAGGCCGTCGGCACACTCGGTGCGGACCCGATCGGCGCCTCGGCGCGCACCGGGCAGTCTCTCCCGCTCGGCCCGGCCGCCGAATTGGCCGCGAAGGTTGCCCGCAAGTACCCCAAGGTCCGCACGATCGTCGCCGACGGACTGCCGTTTCACGAGGCAGGCGGCTCCGACGCACAGGAACTCGGCGCGGCGATCGCGGCCGGCGTCGCTTATCTGCGTGCGCTCACCGACGCGGGCCTGGACGTCGCCGCGGCGGCCGCGCAGCTCGAGTTCCGGCTCGCCGCGACCGCGGACCAGTTCCTCACCATCGCCAAGTTCCGCGCCGCGCGCCGGCTGTGGGACCGGGTCCTCGAGGTCTCCGGCGCGGCCGCGGAAGCGCGCGGCATGCGTCAGCACGCGGTCACGTCGCCGTCGATGTTCACCCAGCGCGACCCGTGGGTGAACATGCTGCGCACGACCGTGGCCTGTTTCGCGGCCGGAGTCGGCGGCGCGGACGCGGTGACCGTGCTGCCGTTCGACGCGGCGATCGGCTTGCCGGACGCGTTTTCCTCGCGGATCGCCCGCAACACCAACGCGATCCTGATCGAAGAGTCGAAACTGGGCAGCGTGATCGACCCGGCGGGCGGCTCCTGGTACGTCGAGAAGCTCACCGATGACCTCGCCGAAGCCGCGTGGCGCGAGTTCACCGCGATCGAGGCGGCGGGCGGCATCGAGGCCGAGCTGACCTCCGGAGCTTTGGCCGGACGGCTTGCCCAGACCTGGGAGAAGCGCGCGAGCCGCCTCGCCACCCGCCGCGATCCGCTCACCGGCGTCAGCGAATTCCCGAACCTGGACGAAAAGCCGGTCGCCCGCGAGCCACTTCCGTCCACTGTGGACGGCGGACTGCCGCGGCACCGGTACGCCGAGGAGTACGAGAAGCTGCGCGACGCGTCCGACGCCTACCTCGCCGAGCACGGCGAGCGGCCGAAGGTTTTCCTGGCCACGCTGGGTCCGGTCGCCGCGCACACCGCCCGCGCGTCCTTCGCGACGAACCTGCTGCAAGCGGGCGGCATCGAGGCGGTGAACCCCGGCGCGACCGACGACCTGCCCGGCGCGTTCCGGGAGAGCGGAGCGAAGATCGCCTGCGTCTGCGGCACCGACGCGGCGTACGAGGACCAGGCCGCGTCCGTCGCGGCGTCGCTCGGCGCGGACAGTGTGCTGCTGGCGGGCAAGGGAACCTACGACGGAATCAGCGGCAATCTGTACGCCGGGTGCGACGCGCTCGAAATCCTGACCAGCCTCCACGCACAGCTGGGAGTCTCCGCATGAGCATCCCGAATTTCGCCGACGTCCCGCTCGGCAAGCCGGAACCGGCCGACCGCGCCGCGTGGGCGCAGGCCGTGCAGGACGCCACCGGCAAAGGCCCGGACGCGCTGGCCTGGGAAACCCCCGAGGGCATCGGCGTGAAGCCGGTCTACACCGCCGCCGATCTGTCCGATGTGGACTTCCTGAACACGTATCCGGGGATCGCCCCGTACCTGCGCGGGCCGTACCCGACGATGTACGTCAACCAGCCCTGGACGATCCGCCAGTACGCCGGGTTCTCCACCGCGCAGGAGTCCAACGCCTTCTACCGCCGCAACCTCGCGGCCGGGCAGAAGGGCCTCTCGGTCGCCTTCGACCTCGCCACGCACCGCGGCTACGACTCCGACCACCCGCGCGTGTCCGGCGACGTCGGGATGGCCGGCGTGGCGATCGACTCGATCTACGACATGCGCCAGCTCTTCGACGGCATCCCGCTGGACAAGATGTCCGTCTCGATGACGATGAACGGCGCGGTGCTGCCGGTGCTCGCGCTGTACGTGGTCGCGGCCGAGGAGCAGGGGGTGAAGCCGGAGCAGCTCGCGGGGACCATCCAGAACGACATCCTCAAGGAGTTCATGGTCCGCAACACCTACATCTACCCGCCGCAGCCGTCGATGCGGATCATCTCCGACATCTTCGCCTACACCTCGCAGCACATGCCGAAGTACAACTCGATCTCGATCTCCGGCTACCACATGCAGGAGGCCGGGGCGACCGCCGATCTGGAGCTGGCGTACACGCTCGCGGACGGCGTCGAGTACATCCGCGCGGGCGTCGACGCGGGGTTGGACGTCGACAAGTTCGCGCCGCGGCTGTCGTTCTTCTGGGCCATCGGCATGAACTTCTTCATGGAGGTCGCGAAGCTTCGCGCCGCGCGGCTGCTCTGGGCGAAGCTGGTGAAGCAGTTCGAACCGAAGTCTCAGAAGTCGCTGTCGCTGCGTACGCACTCTCAGACCTCCGGTTGGTCGCTCACCGCGCAGGACGTCTTCAACAACGTCACGCGTACGTGCGTCGAAGCAATGGCTGCCACCCAGGGGCACACGCAGTCGTTGCACACCAACGCTCTCGACGAAGCGCTCGCGCTGCCCACCGACTTCTCCGCGCGGATCGCACGCAACACACAGCTGTTGCTCCAGCAGGAATCCGGCACCACGCGCGTCATCGACCCGTGGGGCGGCAGCGCGTTCGTCGAGAAGCTCACCTACGACCTCGCGCGCAAGGCGTGGGGCCACATCACCGAGGTCGAGGGCGCGGGCGGCATGGCACGCGCAATCGACGAAGGCATCCCGAAGCTGCGCATCGAGGAAGCGGCCGCGCGTACGCAGGCGCGCATCGACTCGGGACGACAGCCGGTCATCGGCGTGAACAAGTACCAGGTCACCGACGACGAGCAGATCGACGTCCTGAAGGTCGACAACGCGGGCGTACGGGCACAGCAGCTGGAGAAGCTGCGTCGGCTGCGCGAAGAACGCGACTCGCAGGCCACCGAGGACGCTCTGCGCCGTCTCACCGAAGGCGCGCAGAACAACGGCAACCTGCTCGAACTGGCTATCGACGCCGCGCGCGCGAAAGCCACTGTCGGCGAGATCTCCGACGCCCTGGAGAAGATCTGGGGGCGCCACTCCGGCCAGATCCGCACGATCTCCGGCGTGTACCGGGAAGAGGTGGGGAAGTCGGACAACGTCGAGAAGGCCCGCGAACTGGTCGAGAAATTCGCCGAGGAGGAAGGCCGCCGCCCGCGCATCCTCGTCGCGAAGATGGGCCAGGACGGCCACGACCGCGGCCAGAAGGTCATCGCCACCGGCTTCGCCGACCTCGGCTTCGACGTCGACGTCGGCCCGCTGTTCTCCACCCCGGCCGAGGTCGCCCGCCAAGCGTCCGAGGCGGACGTGCACGTGATCGGCGTGTCCTCGCTGGCCGCCGGGCACCTCTCGCTGGTGCCCGCGCTGCGCCGCGAGCTGGCCGAACTGGGCCGCGAGGACATCGTGGTCGTGGTCGGCGGCGTGATCCCGCCGCAGGACTACCCCGAGCTGCGCGAAGCGGGAGCGGCGGCGATCTTCGGCCCGGGCACGGTGCTCGCGGACGCCGCGATCGACCTGCTGCAGCAGCTGGCCGCGCAGGAGTCCTGAACCTTGCCGCGGCGGATCGACGTCGGCGAATACGCCAAGGGCGTGCTCGCCGGCGACCGGGGGACCCTGTCCAAGGCCATCACGCTCGTCGAATCGCACCGCGAGGACCACCGCCGGCAAGCGCAGGAGCTGCTGGTCGAGCTGCTCCCGCACGCCGGCGGCGCGCAACGCGTCGGCATCACCGGCGTGCCCGGAGTCGGCAAGTCGACATTTATCGACCAGCTCGGCACCGACCTGACGTCGGCCGGGCACCGGGTCGCGGTGCTCGCCGTCGACCCGTCCTCGACCCGCACCGGCGGCTCGATCCTCGGCGACAAGACCCGGATGGCGCGGCTGGCGGTCGACCCGAAGGCGTTCATCCGGCCGTCGCCGACGTCCGGCACGCTCGGCGGCGTCGCCCGTGCCACGCGCGAGACGATCGTGCTGATGGAAGCGGCCGGCTTCGACGTCGTGCTGGTGGAGACGGTCGGGGTCGGACAGTCCGAGGTGACCGTGGCGAACATGGTCGACTGCTTCCTCTTCCTCACCCTGGCGCGCACCGGCGACCAGCTGCAGGGCATCAAGAAGGGCGTGTTGGAACTCGCCGACGTCATCGCCGTGAACAAGGCCGACGGCCCGCACGAACGCGACGCCAAGCGTGCCGCGCGCGAGTTGCAGGGCGCGCTGCGGATGATCTACGGCAAGGACGCGCTGTGGACGCCGCCGGTGCTCACGTGCAGCGGGCTCGAGGGGAGCGGTCTCGACGAGGTGTGGGCGGCGATCGGGAAGCACCGCGAAGTCCTCACCGAATCGGGTGATCTTGGCGAACGGCGCAAACGGCAGCAGGTCGACTGGACGTGGTCGATGGTCCGCGAGCAGCTGCTCGACCGGCTCACCGCGCATCCGGCCGTCCGCGCGCAGGTCGCCGGCGTGGAACGAGCGGTGCGCGACGGGGAACTCACCGCCACGCTGGCCGCGGAGCGGATCTTGGCGGCCTTCGCCGAGCCGTCGTGAGTCCCGCTTTTTGAACGTCGTCCAAGAAGGAAAAACGCGGTGCGCACAAGTGGCTTTCGCCCGTCTCCGGGGTTTGCTGCGCCCGGCGGTCGACCTCGCGGGGCGAGCGGCCCGGCTCCACCGCGTGGCGGCTGCCGCGCCCGCGCTTCGACGGGCACAATGCACGGGGACGGCGTAGAAGGGAAGTCATGGCGAAGGTGCGGGGACTGCTGCTGGCCGGTCTGCTCGGCGTGCTGCTCACCGGGGCGATGCCCGCGGCGGCGTCCGCGGCGACCTCGGCTCCGGCCTCGGTCACCGCGGCGGCTGAGACGGCGATCACGCAGGTGAACGCGCTCCGCCAAGCCCCGCCGGGACCGGTGCTGGACCCGTCGCAGACCGACAAGGCCAACGCCGCCAAGACGAAGAAGAACCTCATCGCCGGCGGGGCCGCGGTGGTGCTGCTCGCCATCGTGTTCTTCGGTCGCCGGCACCGCATCAAGCGCCGCAAGGCCCAAGGCGGCTGAGCTTTCCGGCGTTCACCCACGCCGAACTTCGTCAGCCGTTCGCCGCAGATCTTCTACCGGCCGTCTTGGTGGAAGGGCCTCGCGCCGCCGCTTGCCACCTGCATGGTGCACGATCGATTTCAATGCGTAAGAAAGATCGATCGGCACGTTGCGTGTTCCCCTGCGCTCGTGTTGCGGGAGGAGGTGCGGCGTGACGGTGCTCGATTCACGGCCGGACGTTCCAGGTGACCACAACCCGATCGCGGCGCCCGACGCGCTGCTGACCGAAGCCGGCGTCAGCATGGCTCCGGTGGAAGACCTTGGCGCGGGCCGCGGCCCGTTCTGGCTGGACGACTGGCTGCGCGCGAACGCGACGGACGTGCTCGCGTGGCGGCGGCACATCCATGCCCACCCCGAGCTGTCGCGCAACGAGTTCGCGACGACCGAGCTGATCGTCTCGCTGCTGCGCCGGGTCGGGCTGAAGCCGTGGGTGCTGCCCGGCGGCACCGGCGTGGTGTGCGACATCGGCAAGGGCGAGCGCTGCGTCGCCCTGCGCGCGGACATCGACGCGCTGCCGCTCACCGAGGACACCGGCCTGCCGTACTCCTCGACCACCGAGGGCGCGGCGCACATGTGCGGCCACGACGCACACACCGCGATCCTGCTCGGCGCCGGCCGCGCCCTCGCCGGCGCGCCCGAGCTGCCCGGCCGCGTGCGGCTGATCTTCCAGCCCGCGGAGGAGGTCATGCCCGGCGGCGCGCTGGACATGATCGCCGCGGGGGCGCTGGAGGGCGTCGAGCGGATTTACGGCCTGCACTGCGACCCCCGGCTCGAAGCGGGCAAGGTCGGCACCCGGGTCGGCGCGCTGACGTCCGCCGCGGATCTGATCGAGCTGCGCCTCACCTCGCCCGGCGGGCACACCTCGCGGCCGCATCTGACCGCGGACCTGGTGTACGCGCTCGGCACGGTCATCACGTCGCTGCCGTCGGTACTGTCCCGGCGCGTCGACCCGCGGTCCGGCACCGTGCTGGTGTGGGGCGCGGTGCACGCCGGACAGGCCGCGAACGCGGTCCCGCAGGACGGGGTGCTGCGCGGCACGCTGCGGACCGCCGACCACGAGGTGTGGAAGGCGCTGGAGCCGCTCGTCGCGTCGTCGGTGGAATCGCTGCTGGCCCCGACCGGCGTCGGCTTCTCGCTCGACTACCGGCGCGGCGTGCCGCCCGTGGTGTCCGACGCGGAGTCGACCGCGCTGATGCGCGCGGGGGTCGAGGCGGCGGTCGGCGAATCGGGGCTCGCCGGGACGGAACAGTCGTCCGGCGGCGAGGACTTCGGCTGGTACCTGGAGCACGTCAGCGGGGCCTTCGCCCGGCTCGGCGTGTGGTCCGGTCCGCCCGCTCCGCAGGCCGACATCCACCGTCCGACGTTCGTCCTCGACGAGCGCGCGCTGCTCGTCGGCGTGCGCACCTTGGTGCACACCGCGCTCGCCTCGCTGGCCTGAGTTATCCACAGGGCTGGTGCCGATGTGGACAACTTGGGTGGGTGAGAGGCACCCCTCGTGCGGGGGTGTCAGCGGGAAATTACGCGGCGTGGTCTAGACCGCGGTGCGGTAGTCGCGGCCCGTTCACCGAGAGTCATTTCGGACTTTCGTGCTGCCCCGCTGTGGCGGGTGGCTGGTGGTCGCCGATGCGTGGTTTTGTGTTGCGCGACAATGGATTCGGTGGGTTTCGCGGCGGTCGACGCCGCTTCGTGGACCGCATTTTTGCCGCCACTTTCGGTGACGCACTGCTACTTTTCCTGCGCTCTGCGGTGCTGGATGCCCATGTGGGTGAGCCTCTGCCGTGTGGTATTGGGCAGCTGCCCGGTGAGCCGGTGGAGCACCTCGCGGCACGGAGTTATCCACAGGGTGGCACCGCTGGGGACAACTTCCGGCCCGGCCAGGGCAGGGTGTGGATGACTCCGGAAACGAGCGTTCCGGGCCGCCCGCACGAGGTCGAGGCCGCCGGTTTGCCTCGGCTCTCGAACGGCTGAAAGTCCGTGAAGGGCTCCTTGCGGGAATCAGATTCCCGCAAGGAGCCCTTCACGGACAGTGAGTCGGAGGCAGCGTCAGCCGCTGATCCCGGTGCACGGCCGGGTGCGCAGGTCGTCCACGTAATCGGCCGGGGCCCCGGCCGCCTCCGCGGCATCCGCCAGCACCCCGAGATACCGCGCCGAGGGCAGCCCGCCCTCGTAGGCGTCCAGGACGTACAGCCAGGCCAGCACCGACCCGTCCATCGTCTGGACCCGCAGCCGGATCTTCGTGTGCATCCCCAGCTCGCCGCCTTCCCAGCGGTCGAGCCGTTCCTCGTCGAGCGCGGTCACGTCGTACAGCACCACGAACACCCGCGACGACGGGTCTTCGACGATGGTGGCCAGCGCGCCTTCCCACCCGATGTCCTCGCCGCCGAAGGTCAGCCGCCAGCCTTCCAGCCAGCCGGTGCCCGCCATGGGCGAGTGCGGGGCGCGCTCCAGCATCTGGGCGGGCTCCATGTTGGATCCGTAAGCGGCATACAACGGCACGCGGCACAGCCTAGCGACCCATCCCCGTCCCGATCGGATGCACATGCCGTGTCCCGGGCACTTCGCTTGCCGGTCACGTTCGCCGCGTAGGGTCGGGACCACCGCCAAGCACGCGTGACATAGGAGGACCCAGGTGACCAGGATCGTGATCATGGGTGGCGGCCCGGCGGGCTACGAAGCCGCCTTGGTCGCGGCGCAGCACGGCGCCGACGTGACGATCGTCGAGCGGGACGGCCTGGGCGGCGCCTGTGTCCTCTACGACTGCGTCCCCTCGAAGACGTTCA
Source organism: Amycolatopsis orientalis DSM 43388 (assembly GCF_000411975.1). GTDB lineage: Bacteria > Actinomycetota > Actinomycetes > Mycobacteriales > Pseudonocardiaceae > Amycolatopsis > Amycolatopsis orientalis_D. Next base: position 101,515 of record NZ_ASXG01000130.1, on the reverse strand, counting down.
TCGCCTCGTCCGGCGCGCTCGCGAAGATGCACGACCTCGGCGAACTCGGCATCAACACCGACCTCGCGGACACCACCGTCGACCTGCCGACGGTCCACGGACGGGTGAAAGGCCTCGCGCTCGCGCAGTCGGCCGACATCCGCGCCCGGGTGCAGCGCGAGGGCGTGCGCGTGATCACCGCCGAAGCCCGCTTCGCCGACGACGAGCCGGGGCTGGCCACCCACACGGTGGAAGTGACGCACTCCGACGGCAAGGTCGAGTCGCTGTCCGCGGACGTCGTGCTGATCGCCACCGGGGCCACCCCGCGCGTGCTGCCCGGCGCGGTGCCGGACGGCGAGCGGATCCTGGACTGGCGGCAGCTGTACGACCTGACCGAGCTGCCCGAGCACCTCGCGGTGATCGGTTCCGGCGTCACCGGCGCCGAGTTCGCCTCCGCGTACACCGAGATGGGCGTGAAGGTCACTGTCGTGTCCAGCCGCGACCGCGTGCTGCCGCACGAGGACGCCGACGCCGCTGCGGTGCTCGAAGAGGTCTTCACCCAGCGCGGCACCACGGTGGCCAAGCAGGCCCGGGCGGAACGCGTTGAGCGCACCGAGAAGGGCGTCGAAGTTCACCTGGCCGACGGTCGCGTGATCGAGGCGAGCCACGCGCTGATGACCGTCGGGTCCATCCCGAACACCGCCGACATCGGCCTCGACCGCGTCGGCATCGAGCCCGGCCCCGGCGGCTTCATCGCGGTGGACCGGGTGTCGCGCACGAGCGTCCCCGGCGTCTACGCGGCGGGGGACTGCACCGGCGTGCTGATGCTGGCCTCGGTGGCGAGCATGCAGGGCCGCATCGCGATGTGGCACGCGCTGGGCGAGGGCGTCGCGCCGATCAAGCTCAAGACCGTCGCGGCGAACGTGTTCACCCACCCGGAAATCGCGACCGTCGGCATCAGCCAGCAGGCGATCGACTCCGGCGAGGTGCCCGCGCGCACGATCATGCTGCCGCTGGCCACCAACGCGCGCGCGAAGATGGAAGGCCTGCGCCGTGGTTTCGTGAAGCTGTTCTGCCGCCCCGCCACCGGCGTGGTGGTCGGCGGCGTGGTGGTCGCCCCGTCGGCGAGCGAGCTGATCCTGCCGATCGCGCTGGCCGTGCAGAACCAGCTGACGGTGGACCACCTGGCGCTGACCTTCTCGGTATACCCGTCGCTGTCCGGATCGATCACCGAAGCGGGCCGTCAGCTCATGCGGCACGACGATCTGGACTGATTTTCCGCGTCCGGGCAACCCCGCGCCGCAGCTCGCGTCTTGCGGGGTGAAGACGGGTCGCACGGGGAAGGAACGAGGGTGCGCAAGAGCGCGATTGTGGCGATGGCGGCGGCGATCGGACTGGCCGGGACCACGGTCCCGGCCGTGGCGGCAGCGGAGGGCCCCGCCGCGGATCCGGTGACCGTCCAGCTGAACCAGGACACCGCGGTGCTGCACGGCCAGGTGAACGTCTACCAGCGCGGTACCGACCCGAACACCGCGCTCGCCTACTGCCCCGGGGCCAAGGCGGGCACGGCGGAGTTCAGTTCGCCGGCGCTGAAGTTCTCCCAGTACTCCTACGGCGAGACGGTCGGGGTGAAGGCCACGATGAGCGCGTCCGCGAGCCTGGTGCCCGGGACCAAGCCCGGTAGCTACCCGCTCACCGTCACGTGCGGCGGGAAGCAGTACCGCGCGACGTTCACCGTGCCCGCCCCGCAGGTGTCGCGGGTGCCCCAGGGCGCGGCGAAAGCCGGCGACGGGAGCCTCGCCAGCTAATCGTCCACGTTTCGAGAAACCGTCGGAAAATGGTTTCCGGCGGTTTTTTCGTTCCCGGGGCAACCCCGCGGCGGGCGGCGGCGTCTTGGTTGTTGTCGGAACGAAAACGCCCGGGCCGCAGGGGGAACTGTCGCCCCGGGCGTGGATTCGCCGCTGTTTCGCGCGGCGTGAATCGCATTTCAGCAAGGGGAGTGTCATGAAGCGTACCGTTGTTTTCTCCGCCCTCGTCGCCACCGGAATGCTTTCGGCCGCACCGGCTTTCGCCGCGGAGGCGCCCACCACGCCGCCCGCTACGAGCACCGCCACCACGCCGCCCACCACCACGCCGCCCACCACCGAGGAACCGCCGGGCGGCAACCCTGGCGTGCCGAAGGCGTTCATCCGGGTGCTGCCGTCCTCCGGCCACGCCGGGGACCGCGTGACGGTGCGCGTCGGCTGCGAGGCCTCGGAGATCCACAACCTGAAGTCGGCGGCGCTGCAGTTCGGCAAGCTGCACCCGGTCGGTCCGCAGAACGACCCGGCGAAGGCCCCGGTCTCGCAGGGCTCCGCGACCGTCCGCGCTGGGGTGAAGCCCGGGGTGTACGCGGTTTCGGTCTCGTGCGGCAGTGCCGACGTCACCGCGAAGTTCACCGTGCTGGGCGCGAAGCCCGCCCCCAAGCCGACGCCCGCCCCCGGCCCCGCGCCGAAGCAGGTCAGCAAGGTCCCGTCCGGCGCGCCGCAGACCGGCGGCACGGACGGCCCGGTCGCGGACGACCAGTCGAACCTCGGCCTGCCGATCGCGGCCGGCGCGATGGGGGTGCTGGCCCTCGGCGGCACCGGGCTCGTGGCGGCGCGTCGCCGGCGTGGCTGACTAGTCTCCTGGGCCTGGCTGCTTTCCCGCGGCCAGGCCCAGGCGGATCGGGAGTAGAGGATGAGGAAGACACTCGCCGCGGCATCGGTCGCGCTCGCCGCGCTGCTGGCCGGGTGCTCGGTCGGTTCCCCGACCGCGGCGGCACCCGCGTCCAGCGCTCCGTCCGCTTCGTCGGCCGCCCTGCCGAAATCGGAACCGGTGTCGCTGGACATCCCGAGCATCGACGCGCATTCCAGCCTCGTTCCGCTCGGGCTCAATCCCGACAATTCGGTGCAAGTGCCGCCGGTCAGCACGCCCATGCAGGCCGGCTGGTACGAAAACGGCCCGACGCCGGGCGAGATCGGCCCCGCAGTCGTGCTCGGGCACGTGGACGGAAACAAGCACAAGGGAATCTTCTACCGGCTCAAGGAAATGAAGCCGGGAGACGACGTCGACATCGCCCGCCGCGACGGCACCACCGCGCACTTCGAGGTGACCAAAGTGGACCAGGTGCCCAAGGACGTCTTCCCGACCGACGCGGTCTACGGCGACACCTCGGATCCGGAGCTGCGCCTGATCACCTGCGGCGGTGCGTTCGACCGGTCCGCACACAGCTATGTGGACAACATCATCGTGTACGCCCACCTGGTGAACGGCGGGCATTGAAAAGACGCTCCCGGTTTTTGTCGGTCCCCGGTGCGACACTGTGGCGGTTGGCACAATTCTGGGAGGAACGCATGATCACCAGGACAGAACCGTGGCCCGCGGGCACTCCGTGCTGGGTCGACTTGATGGTGCCCGACCGCGAGAAGGCGGTCGCGTTCTACGAGTCGCTGCTCGGCTGGACAGTCGAATCCGGCGGCCCGGAGACCGGCTATTACGGAATGGCGCAGATAGCCGGCAAACCGGTGGCGGGCATCGGCCAGATTCCGCCGGAGCAGGCGGGCATGCCGCCGATGTGGACGACGTACCTGTCGGTGTCCGATGTAGACAAAACGGCAGCCGCGATCGCCGAGGCGGGCGGGCAGGTCATCGCCCCGCCGATGGACGTTCTGACCGAGGGCCGGATGGCCATCGCGACCGACCCGACCGGAGCGACGTTCGGCCTGTGGCAACCGGGTCGGCACTCCGGCACGCAGGCCACGCTGACGCCCGGGGCTCCCGCGTGGAACGAATGCATGACCCGGGATTTCGCCGCGGCGAAGCAGTTCTACGGGGATGTGTTCGGATACGGCTTCGGGGACATGTCCGGGCCGGGCTTCACCTACGCGACGCTCGACGTGGACGGCCGGCCAGTCGGCGGCCTCGGCGAGCTGGCGGCAGACAGCACCGCACAACCCGGCTGGGTGACGTACTTCTGGACCGCCGACGCGGACGAGTCGGCCTCCCGCATCCCGGCACTGGGCGGAACGGTGGTGAGCCCGCCGGTGGACACCCCGCACGGCCGGATGGTGGTCGCGGTGGACAACCAGGGGGCGGGATTCTCGTTGATGGCGCCCAACGCACAGTCCGGCACTCAGGACGGGTGGGGGTGACGTCAGGGGTTTCGGCTTGGCTGCGCGAGCTGACCGCGGTGGGCTGACTGGCCGGTGCGATGACGGCCGGGCAGGCGGGGCCTTGTTGCCGGATTGTGCTTGGTCGCGTGGTGGTTGGCGGCCAGGCGCGCCGGGCTGTATCGCCAGGTTGCGATGAGTCGTGCGGCGCTGGTGGCTCGGTGCGGCGAGGTCGTGTTGCCGGGCTGCGCTGGGTCGTGCGGCGCTGGTGGCCAGGCGCGCCGGGCCGCGGTGGCCGGTTGCGCTGAGTTGTGGTGCTGGCGGTCAGCTGCGCCGGGTCGTGTTGTCGGGTTGTGTTGGCGTGCGGCGCTCGTGGCCAGGCGCGCCGCGCCCTGTCGCCGGGCTGTGCTGGCGTGCGGCGCTGGTGGATAGGCACGCCGAGCCGCATTGCCGGTCTGCTCGGGTTGCGTGGCGGCATTGGCAGCGAGGCGTGGCTGGGTCGCGTTGCCAGGCAGGGCGGGGCTGAGTTGCGCGGCGTCGAGCGGCACTGCGAGCTGAGCGGGGCTGATCTTCCAGCGGTCCCGCAGCTGGCATCGGGCCGCATCGATACGGCGGGCGGTGCCCTGCATGGGGCAGACGCAAGGGAGCCCCGAGGGAATTCAGATTCCCCCAGGGCTCCCTCACCGACATTCAGCCAGCCGACCGGCGAACGAAGCTCGACCCGCGCTGGGCGCGCCGGAGATCAGTCCTCCACCCAGTCGAAGGTCTTCGTCACGGCCTTCTTCCAGTTCCGGTATTCCTTCTCCCGCCGGGACTCGTCCATCGACGGGTCCCACTGCTTGTCCTTCGCCCAGTTGGTCCGGATGTCGTCCTCCGACTCCCAGAACCCGACCGCCAGCCCGGCGGCGTAGGCGGCGCCCAGTGCGGTCGTTTCGTTCACCACCGGGCGGATCACCGGCACGCCGAGGATGTCCGCCTGGAACTGCATCAGCAGCTCGTTCACGACCATCCCGCCGTCGACCTTCAGCGACTTCAGCGGGACCCCGGAGTCGGCGTTCATCGCGTCGATCACCTCGCGCGACTGGAACGCCGTCGCCTCCAGCACGGCCCGCGAGAGGTGGCCCTTGTTCACGAACCGGGTCAGGCCGACGATCGCGCCGCGCGCGTCCGAGCGCCAGTACGGGGCGAACAGGCCGGAGAACGCCGGCACGAAGTACGCGCCGCCGTTGTCGTCGACCGTCCGGGCGAATTCCTCGATCTGGGCCGCCGACGAAATCAGCCCCAGGTTGTCCCGCAGCCACTGCACCAGCGAACCGGTGACCGCGACCGAACCCTCCAGCGCGTAGACCGTGTCGTTCGAGCCGATCTTGTAACAGACCGTCGTCAGCAGGCCGTTTTCCGACAGCACCTTCTCCGTGCCGGTGTTCAGCAGCACGAAGTTGCCGGTGCCGTAAGTGTTCTTGGCCTCGCCCGGCGAGAGGCACGCCTGGCCGAACGTCGCCGCCTGCTGGTCGCCCAGGATGCCCGCGATCGGCACCTCGGCGAGGGCTCCGCGCGGGCGGACCTTGCCGTACACCTCCGACGACGACCGGATCTCCGGCAGCATCGACAGCGGAATCCCCATCTCCGCCGCGATCTCCTCGTCCCACTGCAGGGTGTCGAGGTCCATCAGCAGAGTGCGCGACGCGTTCGTCGGGTCCGTCACGTGCACGCCGCCGTCGGTGCCGCCGGTCATGTTCCACAGCACCCAGGTGTCCATGTTGCCGAACACCAGGTCGCCTGCCTCGGCCCTGGCCCGCGCGCCCTCGACGTTGTCGAGGATCCACTTGATCTTCGGGCCGGAGAAATACGTGGCGAGCGGAAGACCGGTCTTCGAGCGATAGCGCTCCTGGCCGCCGCCGAGCGCGCCCAGTTCGGCGGCGATCTTGTCGGTGCGCGTGTCCTGCCAGACAATCGCGTTGTACACCGGCTTCCCGGTCTTGCGGTCCCACACCAGCGCCGTCTCGCGCTGGTTGGTGATGCCGACCGCGGCGATGTCGTTCGGCCGAAGATCGGCCTTGGCGAGCGCGCCCGCGGCGACCGCGCGGGTGTTTTCCCAGATCTCCTCGGCGTTGTGCTCGACCCAGCCCGCCTGCGGGAAGATCTGCTCGTGCTCGCGCTGGTCGACCGCGACGACACGGCCGGAGTGGTCGAAGATCATGCAACGCGTCGACGTGGTGCCCTGGTCGATCGCGGCGACATACGAAGTCATGGATTTCCTCCAGGAAAGGGGATCAGGTCAGGTTGTGCACGCCGAGCCAGACCACCGCGGCCAGCGCCGCGCCGACCAGCGGCCCGACGACCGGCACCCACGAGTAGCCCCAGTCGGGGTCGCGCTTGCCCTTGATCGGCAGCAGGAACGCGTACGCGAGCCGCGGGCCCAGGTCGCGGGCCGGGTTGATGGCGTAGCCGGTCGGCCCGCCGAGCGAAATGCCGATCACCAGCACGACGAACGCCACGCCCGCGTAGCCGAGTGCCGCGTTGCCGAACTCCGGGCCGGACGAGGCGTTCTTGTAGACCGGGTTGAACAGGATCCAGCCGACCAGCACGAAGGTGCCGATGATCTCGGTGACCAGGTTCCACGCCTTGTTCCGGATCTGCGGGGCGGTGGAGAAGATGCCCAGCGTCTCCTCGGGATTCGGGTGGTCGTCGAACTGCAGTTTGTAGGTCAGCCAGCACAGCACCGCGCCGAGGATCGCGCCGAGCATTTCCCCGACGAGGTAATACGGCACGACCGTCCACGAAACCTTGCCCGAAATGGCAAGCCCCAGCGTGACCGCCGGGTTGAGGTGCGCGCCGGTCGGCGCGGCGATGCTGGCCCCGGCGAACACGCCGAAGCCCCACCCGAAAGTGATGAACAGGGTGCCGGCTTGAAAGCCGTTGTTCTTGCGCAGCACCACGTTGGCCACCACGCCGTTGCCCAATAACAGGAGCACCGCTGTGCCGAGCGTCTCCCAGACGATGATCGCACCCGGACTCAGACTCTGACTCACGCTTTCCGCACCTCCACACTGGACAGTCTGTGCAGGGCCGATCACGTCCGGCCACCGCCCCGTAGCCGACCCCAGTCCGCGGCACGTTACCGGTGCGTACGCGCGCAATCCATAAGCCGGGCGAACCAATGTGACCATGATCGTCATGGGTTCCGCCACACGTGTCACCTCGGGGTCAGCAGACGATCACGCAAGCGTGCGATGCTGGGGAAGGTGGAGCACGAGGAGGAACGAGTGGTGACGAACCCGCACAACGGCAGCGACCCGGCCCAGCTGGGTCCGGCGGGCCGGGAGGAATCCTGGCGGCGCTTCGGCGAAGAGACCTTCGACCTGGTCGTGATCGGCGGCGGGGTCGTCGGCGCGGGCACGGCGCTCGACGCGGCGACCCGCGGCCTGCGGGTGGCTCTCGTCGAGGCCCGCGACCTCGCGTCCGGCACCTCGAGCCGGTCGAGCAAGCTCTTCCACGGCGGTCTGCGGTACCTCGAACAGCTCGAGTTCGGCCTGGTGCGCGAAGCGCTGCACGAGCGCGAGCTGATGCTGACGAAGATCGCCCCGCACCTCGTGAAGCCGGTGAGCTTCCTGTACCCGCTGACGCACCGGATCTGGGAGCGTCCCTACACCGCCGCCGGTCTGCTGATGTACGACACGATGGGCGGCGCCCGGTCGGTGCCGGGCCAGAAACATCTCACCCGCGCGGGTGCCCTCCGAATGGTCCCGGCGCTCAAGCGGTCCGCGCTCATCGGCGGCATCCGGTACTACGACGCGCAGGCGGACGACGCCCGGCACACGATGACCGTCGCGCGCACCGCCGCGCATTACGGCGCGGTGGTCCGGACCTCCACCCAGGTCGTCGGCTTTCTGCGCGAAGCGGACCGGATTTCCGGCGTGCGCGTGCGCGACGTCGAGGACGGCCGCGAGACCGAGATCCAGGCCGGCGCGGTGGTCAACTGCACCGGCGTGTGGACCGACGAACTGCAGCGGCTGTCCGGCGGCCGCGGCCGGTTCCGCGTGCGGGCCAGCAAGGGCGTGCACATCGTGGTTCCGCGCGACCGGATCGTGTCGGAGTCCGGGATGATCCTGCGCACCGAGAAGTCGGTGCTGTTCGTGATTCCGTGGCGCAACCACTGGATCGTCGGCACCACCGACACCGACTGGAACCTCGACCTCGCCCACCCGGCGGCCACCAAGCACGACATCGATTACCTGCTCGAGCACGTGAACTCGGTGCTCGCGACGCCGCTGACGCACGACGACATCGAAGGCGTGTACGCGGGCCTGCGGCCGCTGCTGGCCGGGGAGAGCGAAGAGACGTCGAAGCTGTCGCGCGAGCACGCGGTCGCGCGGGTCGCGCCGGGCCTGGTCGCGATCGCGGGCGGCAAGTACACGACGTACCGGGTGATGGCGGCCGACGCCGTCGACGCCGCGGTGGTCGACCTGCCCGGCCGCCCGCCGTCGTCGATCACCGACAAGGTCCCGCTGCTCGGCGCGGACGGCTACCACGCGCTGGTCAACCAGGCCGACCACCTGGCCGCGGAGCACGGGCTGCACCCGTACCGCGTGCGGCACCTGCTCGACCGCTACGGCTCGCTGGTGCACGAGGTGCTGGCGCTCGCGGCGGACCGGCCGGAGCTGCTCAAGCCGATCGAGTCGGCCCCGGATTACCTCGGCGTGGAGGTCGTGTACGCGGCCAGCCACGAGGGTGCGCTGCACCTGGAGGACGTCCTCGCTCGCCGCACGCGGATCTCCATCGAGTACGCCCACCGCGGCATCGACTGCGCGGAGCAGGTCGCGCAGCTGGTGGCCGGCGTGCTGGGCTGGTCGGAGGAGACGACCAAGCGCGAGGTCGAGGTCTACCGGGCGCGCGTCGAGGCCGAGCGGGATTCGCAGCTGCAGCCGACGGACGAATCGGCGGACGCGCTGCGGGCGGCGGCTCCGGAGGCCCGGGCCGGGCTGATCGAGCCGGTCAGCTGAGTCTTTCCTCGTGGGTGCCGGGAAGCACCGGCACTCACGAGGGCTTGCGCACCCAGCGGATGAGCGTTTCCCCGCTGGGCGAGGGCCGGTCTTCGGGCCCGACGCGGGTGAACCCGGCCCGCTTCGCGACGATTTCGGACGCGGTGTTGCTTTCGTCGTGCCGGTAAGCGATTTCGTGCAGGCCCAGCCGGGCGAAGCCGAACTGGATCGCGGCCGACAGCCCGACCGCGGCGATGCCTTTGCCCCGTTCGGCCGGGTGCGTCCACACCGACGCCTCGGCGGTGCCGAAGCGGAGGTCCAGGTCGCGCAGGCCGACCTCGCCGAGCAACCGGCTGGTCGCCGGTTCGGCCACGGCCCACGAACATCGCTCGTCGCACGCCCACTGCGCAGCGCGCAGCGTGATGTACTCGGTGGCCTCGTCGGGGGTGCGCAACCGGTAGTTCAGCACGTACCGCCGATGCTGCGGGTCCGCGAACGCCTCCATCAGCGCGGGCCGGTCGTCGAGGTGCCGGTCCGCGCGGAGCTGACGCAGGTAGTACGCGCCCGCGTTGATGTCCACGGGTTCCACGGACTCGAGCCTAACCGTCCGGAGGCGCGAAACGGCTGCGTGCCGCGTCACGGCCGGGGTGAGCGCAGGGTGAAATTTCGCCGGCCGGGCGTGCTCGGACGGACTCAAGCGGTTCCGGGCGAGGAGATCGCCGGGAACTCCGCGTGCACGGCGGTCCCTTCCCCTGGTGCGGACTCGATGGCCAGCGAACCCGCCACTCGCTGCACGCGCTGGCGCATCGCTTCCAGGCCGAAGCCGGTGCCGTCGCCGCGGTCGCCGGGGGCGAACCCCTTTCCGTCGTCCCGGACATCGAGCAGGACCAGGTCGCTGGTGTAGGTCAGGGTGAGGCCGATCCGGCTGGCCCGCGCGTGTTTTTCCGCGTTGGCCAAGGCTTCCTGCGCCACCCGGTACAGCGCTACTTCCAGGTCCGGAAGCAACGGCCGAGCGTCCCCTTCGACGTTGGCGGTCACCGTGGCACCAGAGGTGTCGGACACGCGATTCGCCAATCCTGCCAACGCTTCCGGCAGGTGCGAGTCCGCCAACGGCTCCGGTCGCAACGCCTGCACTGCTCGACGCGCCTCGGTGAGACTGTCCTTCGCCAGTGTGTGCACGTGGTCGAGATGCCGTTGCCGTTCCGCCGCTTCGGTGGCCCGGTCGGCGGCCTGCAGCTGAGTGACGATGCCGGTCAAACCCTGCGCGACAGTGTCGTGAATTTCGCGAGCCATCCGCTGTCGCTCGTCGAGCACCCCTGCCTCTCGGGCTTGGGTCAGCAATTGTGCATGCAGTGCCGCGTTTTCCGTCAATGCCGTTTCCAGCCGCGCGTTCGACTGTGCGAGTTTCTCGTTGGTACGACGGCGTTGCTCGTTCTCCGCGCCGACGAACCACGCCGCGTACAGAATCGGCCCGACGATCGACACCGCGGTGAGCCACGGTGGCGACGGTTGCCAAATTCCCTTGGCCAGCAACGGAACCACTGCGGTCGCGGCCGCGGCGAAGATGCTCCACCGCGTGGGGAACAATACGAACGCGATCGGATAGCCGATCGAAGCGAAGGCGGTGAACGGATCCAGCCGCGAAGTGAGAACGGTCGCGCCGGCCAACAGCACGAGGAAGAAGCCAACGGCCAGCCACGGTTTTCGCGTGCGCTGCGGAAAAACGGGGATCAGCAGCAGCAACCACAGTCCGGTCGCCGCAGCGAAAAGCAACGTGGTGCGCCACTGCGCGGGATCGCCGTGCGGCTGCCCGGCGGCGATGCTCGTGCACACCGCGAGTGCCAGAATCCCGACCCCGGCGAACACCGGGCCGGCCCATCGCTCGGCCTTCGGATCGACCGAACCCGGCCGCAGCCCCATCATCGGGCTGAGCCGCGGCGTGCGTTCGGGCGAGCTCAGCGCCGCCGCCATCCGCCGAACAGGACCAGCAGCAACGGCAGCGCGAACACGATCAGCAGCCGCCCGCGCGTCAGGACGAGCACGATGACCGCCAACGCGATCGAAAGCGGCAGCGAATACCGCATCACGAACGCGCCGAGCCCGCCGCCGTCGTTGCCGTTGCGGGCGGGCGGGACGACCGGTTCCGGCTGGGCCGTGGCCAGCAGCGCGCTCGGCCGCGGCGAGGGCAGATCCTCGAACAGCGGCACCAGTTCGCTGACCAGTTTGGCTGACGTGACCTTCGCCGAGCGGCTGCCGTACTCGTCGATGTCGAGGCGTCCGGTGCGGACGTGCTCGGAGAGGACGTCGAGCGCGTCCTGCCGTTCGGCGTCACTCAGCCGCAGGTCAGCCATGGTCCGCCTCAGCGGTCCAGCCGGCGCTGGCGCCGGTGCTCGTCACGCATCGCCCGGAACTCCTCGCGGCGCTCGCGATGCCGGTCGTGGTGATGGTGGTCATGGTGCTCGAAACCCTTGCCCCAGAGAGCACGGCCGACCGCGGTGAGCGCGATCGGCGCGAAAATCACCGGCCACCCCGCGGTGCCGGTGGCGATCAGGGCGATCGCGGCGATCCACACCAGCGGGACCAACGCGGCGACGGCGCGTTGCCCGGCCGACCATTCCGGCTGCCGCGCGGCGACCTCGCCGGACGCCGCGGGCTGCGGCACGGGCCTCGGGTCCGCGGCTGGTTCCGGCGCGGCGGTCGCACCCGCGCCGAACACCGGATGCGGCACCGGAAGGTCGGCGAACAGTTCGCCCAGTTCGCCCCGCGTTTTGGCCGCGGTGATCCGGGCGGATCGTTCGCCGTACTCGTCGATGTCGATCCGTCCCGCGCTCATGTGCTCGCCGAGCGCGTGCAGCGCGGACTCTCGCTCCTGGTCGCTGATCCGCAGCTGCGGAGACGGAACCTCAGTCACGTAGTCGATGGTAGGCCGCGCGAGCGCGCGGCACCCACGACATTCAGCACAACTTCAGTCCTTGAGCTCCAAGAGTTGCGTTCCCTGTGTGACCGCGGAGCCGATCTCGACCGAAAGCCCGGTGACCGTGCCCGCTTTGTGTGCGGTGACCGGGTTTTCCATCTTCATCGCCTCGAGCACCACGATCAGCTCGCCCGCCTCGACGTGCTGGCCTTCCTCGACCGCGATCTTCACGATGGTGCCCTGCATCGGCGCGGTGACCGCGTCGCCACTCACCGCTGCCTTCGCGCCGCCGGCCCGCTTTCGCGGCTTGGCCTTCGTAGCCGCGGGCGCGCCGCCGCCTTCGAGGGCGAAGCCGCCGGGCAGCGAAACCTCGAGCCGGCGTCCGCCGACCTCGACCACGACGTTCTGCCGCGGCGCCTCTTCCTCGGCCTCGACGTCCGGGGCGACGAACGGCTCGATCTGGTTGTCGAACTCGGTCTCGATCCAGCGGGTGTGCACGCTGAAGCCGTTCTCGTCGCCGACGAACGCCGGGTCGTTCACGATCACGCGGTCGAACGGCAGCACCGTCGCCATGCCCTCGACCTCGAATTCGGCCAGCGCGCGCCGGCTGCGTTCCAGCGCGTTCTGTCGGTCCGAGCCGGTCACGATGAGCTTGGCGAGCATCGAGTCGAACTGGCCGCCGATCACGCTGCCGGATTCGACGCCGGAGTCGACGCGCACGCCCGGGCCGGAAGGGGCGACGAACTTGGTGACCGTGCCCGGCGCGGGCAGGAAGCCGCGGCCGGCGTCCTCGCCGTTGATGCGGAACTCGATCGAGTGGCCGCGCGGAGTCGGGTCCTCGGTGATCCGGAGCTTCTCGCCGCGCGCGATGCGGAACATCTCGCGGACGAGGTCGATGCCGGTGGTCTCCTCCGACACCGGGTGCTCGACCTGCAGCCGGGTGTTCACCTCGAGGAAGGAAATGGTGCCGTCCACCGCGACGAGGTACTCCACGGTGCCCGCGCCGTAGTAGCCGGCTTCCTTGCAGATGGCCTTGGCGGACTCGTGGATCCGGGCGCGCTGGTCGTCGGAGAGGAACGGCGCGGGGGCCTCTTCCACCAGCTTCTGGTGGCGGCGCTGCAGCGAGCAGTCGCGGGTGCCGACGACGATCGCGTTGCCGTGCTGGTCGGCCAGCACCTGCGCCTCGACGTGCCGCGGCTTGTCCAGGTAGCGCTCCACGAAGCATTCGCCGCGGCCGAACGCGGCCACCGCCTCCCGCGTCGCGGACTCGAACAGCTCCGGGATTTCTTCGCGGGTGCGGGCGACCTTCAGGCCGCGGCCGCCGCCGCCGAACGCCGCCTTGATCGCGACCGGCAGGCCGTGCTCGTCGGCGAACGCGATGATCTCGTCGGCGTCCTTCACCGGCTCCTTGGTGCCGGGCACCAGCGGCGCGCCCGCGCGCATCGCGATGTGCCGCGCGGTCACCTTGTCGCCGAGGTCGCGGATCGACTGCGGGCTCGGCCCGATCCAGGTCAGGCCCGCGTCGAGGACGGCCTGGGCGAAGTCGGCGTTCTCGGAAAGGAAGCCGTAGCCGGGGTGGACCGAATCGGCACCGGCCCGCTTGGCGGCGTCGAGGATCTTGTCGATCGCGAGGTAGCTCTCGGCCGCCGTGGTCCCGCCGAGGGCGAACGCCTCGTCGGCGAGCCGCACGTGCGGGGCGTCGCGGTCCGGATCCGCGTACACGGCCACGCTCTGCAGGCCCGCGTCCTTCGCGGCCCGGATCACGCGAACCGCGATCTCGCCCCGGTTCGCGATCAGGACCTTGGTCACCGGACCGCCCGTGCTCGCGGTGTCCTGCTCGCTCACCACATACCTCCCGTGCCCGTCGCCGCGCTGCTGGTCAACCGGGAGTCTACGGACCCCGGCGGGGCCAGGATTGAGAGGTGGACCACCCAGTTCGGTCCTGTTTATACCCGTCCGGTGGGGGCCTGATGCCGCAGTTCGGCCGGTAGTTCGGAGTCCAGCACGATCACGTCGTAGGGGTTGACCTGGTGCACCAGAGCCAGGTTCTCGGTGTTGACCAGGATCCACGGCTGGTGTTCGCCGCAGCAGTCGACGAGCCGGTCGAGCGCGGTGAACGCGACCAGCGCGGTGCGGCCGTCCGGGGTGCGGCGCAGTTCGACGTTGGCTCCGGTCTGGCCGTCGGTGGTCGGTCCGGCGGGTCCGGTCGGCAGGTAGAGGGCCGGGGGCAGATTGGGGTTCGTCACTCGGACAACATAGACGGCCACGGTGTGCAAGGTCGCTTACAGTCTCGGATATGCGGACTAGGCCGAAGCGCGTCCCGCGATCCGCGCTGCTCACCGCCGTTCTGGCGGCGGTGGTCACGGCGGCGGCGCTCGTCGTGGTCGTCGTGCTGCGGCCGAAGCCGGACGGCGCGGTGACCATGGCCCCGCGCGAGCCCGCCGCCGCTCCGGTCGAGGGATCGTCCTCGACCTGCGGAAACGGCCCGTGCCGGCAACTGGCCGCGGTGAGCGTCGGCGGGACTCCGGTGGTGTTGCTGGCGGACGCCGCGGGCGGATGGGGCCGGGTCCAGGTCGGGCAGCAGCCGGGCACCGAGTTCGAACTGGCGATCACGAACCTGGGCGCGAAGCTGTCCGCGACTTCGTTGCGCTGCATCGACGGGTCGACCGCCGCGTGCCTGATCCGCGGCGACGCGACGGGCGGCTCGTACGGGGAACTGCTCACCGAATCCGGCGGTGTGTGGCGCGACTACGGCAAACCGTATTTCTCTGACGCGGGTTCGCTGTCTCTCTATGACGTGAGCCAGGACGGCCGTCCGGACGTGATCGTCGTCCGGCACGAATGCCCGCAGGCGGTCTCCGGCTCGCCGCGTTGCCAGGCGGCGCCGGTGGTGGCGGAGGTCTACGAACTCGACGGCGCGGTGATGGGCTGCACGAGCACCGTCACCGCGCCGTCGAATTTCCGGGGCTGGCCGGACGTCGAGCTGAAGAAGTCCCAGCTGCGGCGTTGTTCCGGCAGTTCCTGATCGCTCAGACGGTCGCGGGCCGGGCGGCGCTGCCCTCGTCGGCGTGGTTCGGGCGAGCGGTCTGCGTGCCGAGAATTTCGTCGTCGAGCAGGCCCTCGCTGCGCGCGACGATCGTCGGGACCACGATCTGGCCGGCGACATTCGTGGCCGTGCGCATCATGTCCATGATCGGGTTGACCGAATAGATCAGCGCGATGCCGAGCGCGACCTGCTTCGCGTCGAGACCGATGAACGCGGTGGTCAGGGTGAGCGCGGTCAGCCAGCCGGTGGTGCCCGCGGTGGCCAGCGCGCCGACCACGGCGACGACCACGATGCCGACGTACTGCCCGAAGCTCAGCGGCACCCCGGCGAGATTGGCGATGAAGATCGCGCCGATCGCCGGGAACACCGCGGCGCAACCGTCCATTTTGGTCGCACTGGCGAGCGGGGTGGCGAAGGCGGCGTATCCAGGAGCAACGCCGAGGTTGACCGCGGACTGTCGGGTCAGCGGCAGCGTCGCGGAACTCGACTGCGACGCGAACGCGAACTGGATCGCGGTTCCCGCCTTGGCGAAGAACGTCAGCGGGCTCACCTTCGCGACGAACTGCAGCAGGATCGGGTAGACCACGAACAGCACCAGCAAGCAGCCGACGTACACCGCGAGCGTGGTCGAGAGCAGCGGACGGAACAGCGCGTCGCCGTAGTTGGAGACGGCGGCCCCGATCAGGCCGATGATGCCGATGGGCGCGAGGCGCACGATCCAGCCGAGGTAGCGCTGGACGATTTCGAAGACGCTCGTGGTGAATTCGACGAACGGTTTCGCCTTGTCGCCGAGGCTGTAGGCGGCGGCGCCGATCACGACTGCGAGGAAGAGCACCTGGAGCGTGCTGCCCTCGGCGAAGGCGGAGAAGAAGTTCTCCGGCAGCAGGCCCTTGATGAAGGCGTCCCAGGAACCCCAGTGGCTCATGCTCTTGGCGGCCTTGTCGGCGTTCTTCGCGGTGGCCGCGACGCCCGCGCCAAGCCCGCCGGAGCCGGGGTTGAACAGCTTGCCGATCGCGATCCCGATCAGCGAGGCGATGAACGACGTGATCGCGAACCACAGCACGGTCTTGCCGCCGAGCCGCGCGGCGGCACGGCCGCCGCCGAGGCCGCGGAGGCTGTTGATGCCGACCACGATCGCGGTGAAGACCAGCGGGATCACCGCGATCTGCAGCAGGGTCGTGAAGATCGTGCCGATGCGGTCGAGGGTGTCGGTCAGCCAGCCGGCTTCCGTGGTCCGCGCGAGCACGCCGAGGCCGGCGCCCACGACGAGCGAGCCGAGAACGGCCGCGGCGAACACGCGCGGCTTGGTGTACGTCCTGACGAAGGACATGTGCCACCCCAGAGAGGTCGAGAGTTTCCGCTGGCCCGGGTGCGGGCCGGAGTCGACTTTCCCTGATCACTCGTCCGAGTGACACATCGTCCCAATATGTGAACTAGTTCCACATTTCGGTGACGCTGACGCCCACCTCGCCGAGGAGCTGCCGCAGCAGCGGAAGGCTGATCCCGATCACACTGGACGGGTCCCCCTCGACGCCCTCGACGAACCACCCGCCGAGCGCGTCGAGCGTGAACGCGCCCGCGACGTGCAGCGGTTCGCCGGTGGCGACGTAGGCGTCGATCTCGGCCTGGCTGGGGTTGGCGAAGTGCACGGTGGTGGACCGGGTGCCGGAGGCTTCCTTGGTGCGCTGCCCGCCGTCGAGCCGGACCACGGCGTGCCCGGTGAGCAGGACGCCGGAGCCGCCGGCCATCCGCGCCCAGCGCTCCTTCGCGATTTCGGCGGTGGCGGGCTTGCCGACCATCTCGCCACCGATGGAAAGCATCGAATCGCAGGCGACGATCACGGCATCGGATTCGGAAACCATCTCGACAACGGCGTTGGCCTTGGCTTTCGCGAGAGCCAAGACGAGTTCGGCAGGTTCCGGATCAGTGAGCGCGGCCGCGACGGCGTCCTCGTCGACACCGGACACGACAACGGCCGGATCGAGACCAGCACTGCGCAACACAGCGAGACGGGCGGGGGACTGGGAGGCGAGGACTAGACGCACGGTCGAACGCTACCTCGGAGGGGGTGGGTGGTGGGGTGGAGGTTGTGCACCTGGCCGAGGTGGCGGGGTGAGCGGCTTGAGCGGCGGTGCTGGGCGGCGTTGTGGTGTACCGGCGAGCCCACGCTTGATTGCCGTGTGGTGTGGGGCGCGACTGTGGTGCGGCGCTCGGGGGTGCGTCGGTGGCCGGGGTGTCTGGGTGAGCGGCTAGGGCCGCGGCGCTGTGGGGCGTCGCGGCCGGGCGCGCCGGTGGCTAGCCGAGCGGCCCGGACGGCTTCCTGGGCAGGTGCGGGGTGAGCGGCGTGGGCTGTGCGGCCTGTCTGTCGGCGTCGGTTGACCGCGCGGCTGTGGATGTGGAGAGCGGATTCGGTGGTGCACCGCGACTTCACGTCATGTGGCGTCGGGCGCAACCGTGGTGCGGCGCTCGGGGCGCGCCGGTGGCCGACGTGGCTGGATGTGCGGCATGGGCGGATTGCGGGCGGGCGCGAGCGCTGTGGGCGGTGCGGCCTGTCTCTGGGCGTCAGTAGATCGCGCGGCTGTTGATGTGGAGAGCGTCGTGCGGATTTGGCGGTGCATCGCGACTTCACAGCGTGTGGTGTGGTCGAGTTGCGGCGCTCGGAGCGCACCGGTGGCGGAGGTGAGCGGCCCGGACGGCAACCACGCGACGTGCGCGGTGGGCGCGCTGGGCCGCGCCTAGGTGGTGGTCGCGATTGGCGGGCTTCGCGGGTGCGTGGGTTCTCTGCGGCGTGGGCCGTCCCTGGGCACGGTCGGTTCGGGCGGGGGCGTGAGTGTTTGCGGGGCTGAGCGGTGTGCGGGACGAGCGGTCTGGACGATGCCTAGGTCGTAGGTGCGCGCGTGCAGCTGCCTCTGGACATCGGTATCGCGCAGCTGCGGCTGTGGAGAGCGCGGATTTGCGGTGCACCGCGACTTCACTCGCTGCCTCCGCGGCTTCCTCCCGCGCCGCTTCGCTCCGCGCCCGCCCTGCCCCGGCTGGGTTGCCCAGCCGGGGCCCACGGTCAGTGTGCGGGTTCCGGAGTCGGGGTGGTCGGCGCTGGTGTGTGCGGCCTCGGCGACACTCGGCGCAGCACTGCTGCGGACAGGATTCCCAGGATCAGCACCGCGATCGGCAGGATCAGCGTCGCGCGGGCGGCGTCGGTGAGTCCATTGTGGACTACCTCGCTGGCGAGGCGGCCCGCTTGCTCGGCGAGGTTCGCTGGGAGGCCCGGCATCGGGGCTGGGCCGCCGGAGGAGCCGAATTCGCCGGTGGACGCGGCGGCGTGGCCGATTCCTTCGGTGAACGGCGCGCGGTACTGCTCCGGCAGTCGCGCGGCCGCGGTGGTGGCTTCGCTCGCGATCGACGCGCTGATCCTCGCCTGCAGCAGCACACCGATCGCCGCGCTGCCCAGGACGCCGCCTACCTGGCGGGCGGTGTTGAAAATGCCCGACGCGGTACCGGTGAGCCGCGGCTCGACCGACGCCATCGTCAGGTTGCTCATCGGCGAGAAGATGCACCCGACTCCCAGCCCGCACACCAGCAGGGCCGGGATCAGCGCCCACGGGCTCGTGTCCGGCCGGGCTTGCAGCGCGATGATGCCGACGCCCGCGGCCAGCAGGGCCAGGCCGCCCATTACCAGGTATTTGCCGTTGATTTTGTCCGAGGCCCGGCCGACGAACGGCGCGATCACCCCGGAGAGCAGCGACATCGGGGCGGTGAGCAGACCGGCCATGGTGGGGGAGAGGCCGAGTACCGTCTGGATGTAGATGATCAGCGGCAGGAACATGCCGGTCATGGTGAAGCCGACCGTCGTCGCGGTGAGCGTGCCGGCGGAGAAGTTTCGGTTCACGAATACCGCCAGCGGGACCAGCGGTTCCCGGCGGTTGTAGTGCTGCCACAGCACGAAACCGATCAGCAGCACCACGCCGGCCCCGATGATTTCGAACACCGTGATGCCGCCGAACACCGTGCCCCAGTCGTACTGCTGTCCATTTTGGACGCCGAACACCACGCAGAACAGTCCGGCGGCGGACAGCAGAATGCCGAGCAGGTCGAACGAATGCGAGTGTTTCGGCTGCCAGTCCGGCACCAGCCACAACGTCAGTGCGATGGCGACGACGCCGATCGGCACGTTCACATAGAAGATCCACTCCCAGCCGAGGTGCTGCACCAGCACGCCGCCCAGCAACGGGCCGGTGATGGTGGCCAGCCCGGCCACACCGCCCCACGCGCCCATCGCGGGGCCGCGTTTCGCGGGCGGGAACAGGTGGGTGATGAACGCCAGCGTCTGCGGCGTCATCAGCGCGGCACCGAGGCCCTGCACGGCACGGGCGGCGATCAGCATCTCGACGTTGCCGGACAGGCCGCACCACAGCGACGACGCGGTGAACACCACGAGCCCGGCGACGAACACGCGTTTCGGGCCGAAGCGGTCGCCGAGGCGGCTGGTGAACAGCATCGGCACGGCGTAGGTGAGCAGGTAGACGCTGATCACCCACACCACCGAGTTCAGCCCGGCGCCGAGGTGCTGCAGCATGGCGGGCACTGCGATCGACACGATCGTGGTGTCCAGCAGGATCATGAAAAACCCGATACAGAGCGCGCTGAGCGCGGCCCACGGGTTAACCGGTCTTGCGTTCATCGTTGTCCTTGAGCTTGAGTTTCTTGTCCTGAAAAGGGATCCGGCCGCTGTCGAGGTCCGCGAACAGCTGCTCGATCCAGGCGAGCTCGAACTTCCGCTGTGCCGCGCTGAACCGGAAGTCGAGCCAGTAGATTTCGGGGGTGCCGTCGGATTCCAGCTGTTCGACGATCACCTCGTCGGAGGCCACGGCCGCGCGCAGCCGGGTGAGCCGGTGCTCCAGTTCGAGCATCGCCACGTCGCGTCCGAGGTCGTCGATCACGGCGAGTCCGCTGAGCACGTCGCGGTAGTCCGGCACCACGTCGCCCAGCATTTGCCGGGCTCGTTCCTGGAAGGCGTCCTTGCCCGCGGCCGTCATCGCATACACCGTGCGCTCCGGCCGCCTGCCGTCCCGCTGGGTTTCGACCACGTCGATGAAACCGTTGCGCTGCAACCGGTCCACCGTGTGATAGAGCGACCCTGCCTTGAGCTTCACGCGGGTCTCGACGTGCCGCTCCCGCATGAGCTGCGCCATTTCGTACGGGTGCATCGGCCGCTCGTGCAGCAGCTCGAGCACGGCGACGCCCAGTGCCGTGAGCTTGGCCGCGACCATGACGGTGTCCTCCAGAAACGTCAATCGAGTGATCCCACATGGGTTATTCCACGTGGACTATACGGTGTGGAGCAAGCTGCGGTCCAGCGTGATCCGCGCTGGTGAGCAGCCTGTCGCTGACGGTGATGGGTGCTGCGAGATGGGGAGAGCGTAACGACGACCACCGACAAAAACCGGCGATCGCCTGTTCGACGGTCCTTTCGCGCCCTGGACGAGCCGGTTGCCGGAGGCGGGTGGCCCGGGCCAGGATCAGCTGATGGGCGAGAACCGGGCAGTGGCTTGGGACGGCTTTTTCAACACCAGAGACCTCGGCGGTCTGCCGACCCGATCCGGCGGAAGCACGGAACCCGGCCAGTTCTACCGATCCGCCAGTCTCCGTTTCGGCACCGAAGAGGGCTGGACCCAGGCGCGTGCGCAGCCGTGCCGTCGGAATCAGGCGCCTCGAAGTCCCCGCCCGAAGCTGTGTCCACCTCCATCGGACACATCGGGGACCAGGCCGCGGTGCTCGACGTCCGCGACGACCTCGTCCGCGCCGGAATGGCCGCGGACGAGGTCGACCGCATTCAGGCCCGGCTCAGTCGGTGACCTGGTGCAGTTGCCGCGCCCGGCGGCTGCCCAGCGAATACCACCCGGCGAGCGCGGTGCCGACAGTGAGCGCGGCCGCGCTGATGCCCAGCGACCAGTGCACCCCGACCGCGGAACCGAGCAGTCCCACGGTGAATCCGCTGCCTGCGCGAAGACCGTTGGCGGACACGCTGTACACGCCGATCACGCGCCCGCGTTCCTCTGGTTTCGCCAGCAACTGCACGACGGTCTGGCCGATGGACATCGACGCCAAGTTGGCCACGCCGCCGATCACCAGCAACGCCACCGCGATCGGGTAGCTGGCGGTCATCGCGAAAAACAGGCTGGAGATCCCGTAGATCGCCGTGCTGATCACCGCGGCGGGCACGTTGGGTTTGATCTTCCCGGTCGCTTCCAGCAGGATCCCGCCGATCACGCCGCCCGCGCCGTTGGCGAACAGCAGCACGCCGTACGCGGTTCCGGCGCTGCCCGCGCCGAGGTCCTGCGCGAAGATCGGCATCGAACTCTGCATCGAGGCACCGACGAAGAACGCGCCGAGCCCGGCGAGGATGATCATCCCGACCATGGTCGGGTTCCCGCTGATTTCCTTCATGACCCGCACCGAATCCATCAGTCCGACCCTCGGCCGGCGGATGATTCCGCCGTCTCGGGTGTGTCCGGTGAACTTGGTGCGGAACAGGAACACGGTCAGCGGCAGGTAGAACGCGACGTTCACGAAAATGCCCGCCACCGGCCCGAGTCCGAGCAGCAGCGCCGAACCGACGACCGGGCCGAAGAGAATGCCGAGGCTGCGGAAGGTGGCGTTGAGCCGGACCGCGCTGGGCAATTCGGCGGGGCCGACGAAATCGTGCAGCATCAGCTGCTCGCCCGGACCCCAGATCGCGCCCGCGGAGCCGTGCAAAATCAGCAGTACGCAGGCATTCCACACCTCGAGCGTGTCGGTGAGGATCAGCACGCCCCACGCCGCGGACACCGCCATGAACAGCGCCTGTGCGGCCTGGATGATCCGGCGGCAGTCGTGCCGGTCGGCCAAGCCCCCGAAGTACACCGAGAACAGCAGGAACGGCACCCAGTGGCTGATCACCTCGAACCCGGTCAGCGCGGGCGACTGGAATTTCTCCCACAGCACCCAATAGGTGATGACGTGCTCGATGTTGTCGGCCATCATCGCGAGGCCGGTGCCGATCAGATACGGACGGCAATCCTTGTTGTAGAGCGCCGCGAATTTGCGCGGGGCCGCCGCGGCAACCTCGGCTTCGGGTTGGTGCGTCGGCACCCCGCACGCGGAACACATGACTGAGAACCCCCTAGTGAGCTGGTGCTCGTAACGCTAGACGAGACGTTGCGTCTTGGCTAGACTTCTTCGCGTGGGCGACGTCACTGGGCCCGGCGGGCGCCGGCATCACGGGAACCGTTACGGCCGCAGCGAGGACGCGCGCCGAGCGGTTCTGCACGCGGTCGACGATCTGCTGGTGGAGGTCGGTTTCGCCGGGCTCACGATGGAAGGCATCGCGGCCCGGGCGGGAGTCGGCAAGCAGACTGTCTACCGCTGGTGGCCGTCCAAAGTGGACATTCTGCTCGAGGCGCTTGGCGACGACCTCGTGGAGGAGCTTTCCCCGCCCGACTCCGGCGATCTCCGCGAGGACCTCTGCACGCACCTAGCCGCGATCGCGTCATTCCTGACCACCGCCGATGCTGGCGCGGTGTTCCGTGCGCTGCTCGGCCAGGCGCAGCACGACCCGGAGCTGGCGCGGCGGCTGCGCGAGGTGCACATCCGCGCCCAGCGCGCGCGTGACCGGCTACCGCTCGAACGCGCCGTCGCCCGCGGCGAATTGCCGTCGGACGTCGACCTGGACAGCGCGGTCGAGCAACTCGTCGGGCCGATCCACTACCGCGTCCTGGTCACCGGCGCTTCGGTTCCGCCGGAATTCACCCATGGCCTGGTTGAGCGATTCCTCCGGGAGCACCGCCGCGAGTAGGCTCCGGGAGACATGGGAACGGTCTTGTGGCTGGTCGGACTGGCTGTCGCCGCCGCGGTCGTGGCCGGGATTGTCTGGATTTTCCGGGATCGCGCCGCCGGGCTCGATCAGCGGTTGCGCGCGGCCGAACAGGCTTCGCGCTGGCGATTCCTGCAGCAGCGATGGGAGTCGGAACCGATGGCCCGGCTCGCGACCGTGCAGCAGGTGCACGCGCTCACCCAGAACGGTGGCTGCCAGGTCCGGATCGTCTGGACGGACAGTTACCACGCCGAGGACGTCGAGATCGAGCACGATCAAGCCGACGCGGGCGATTACCTGCTGCTGCGCGGGGTCGGGCCGTTCGGTTCGATCACCCGGCAGGAGTTGCTGGCGCACGCGGGTGCGGACGCGCCGGACTGGGCGCAACGGGGGCGATGAGCCACCACCGCCGCGGGTAGTCGCGAGCCCCGGCCACCGCTCACGAGAACCTCAGCGAGGCAAGGCCGAAGCGCGCCAAGCCCCGTCGCCAGCCGCCGCCGGCGCGTGCACCGCGGCGGCCCGGTCACCCCACCACGACGTACGACGCGGTTTGGGCGCGGGTGCCGACGCCGAAGCGGCAGTGGCCACCACCGCGGTGAGCGCGGCGAGTTCGGCGTCGTCCGGGTTGCCGCGGACGACGCGGAGCAGGGGAGTGTCCGTCATCGCGGCCTCACAGGGGGATGTTGCCGTGCTTCTTGGGCGGCAGCGATTCGCGCTTGGTGCGCAGCAGGCTCAGCGCCTTCGCGATGTGGCCGCGGGTGTGCGCGGGCACGATCACCGAGTCGACGTAACCGCGTTCAGCCGCCGCGTACGGGTTGAGCAGCGTGTCCTCGTACTCCTGGATCAGATCGGCGCGCAGCGCGTCGACGTCCTTGCCCTCCGCGGCCGCGTTGGCCAGCGTCTTGCGGTGCACGATGTTCGCCGCGCCCTGCGCGCCCATCACCGCGACCTGCGCGGTGGGCCAGGCCAGGTTGATGTCCGCGCCGAGGTGCTTGGAGCCCATCACGTCGTACGCGCCGCCGTAGGCCTTGCGCGTGATCACCGTGATCAGCGGGACGGTCGCTTCCGCGTACGCGTAGATCAGCTTCGCGCCGCGCCGGATGATGCCGTTCCACTCCTGGTCGGTGCCGGGAAGAAAGCCCGGAACGTCCACAAAGGTCAGCACCGGGATGTTGAACGCGTCGCAGGTCCGCACGAACCGGGCGGCCTTCTCCGACGCGTCGATGTCGAGGCAGCCGGCGAACTGGGTCGGCTGGTTCGCCACGACGCCGACGCTCTGCCCGTCGACCCGGCCGAACCCGACCAGGATGTTGGGCGCGAACAGCTCGTGCACCTCGAGGAATTCGCCGTCGTCGAGCACGCGGGTGACGACCTCGTGCATGTCGTACGGCGTGTTCGGCGAGTCCGGGATGAGCGTGTCGAGCTCGCGGTCGGTGTCGGTGACGTTCTCGAAGAACCCGGCCGGCGGCTGGTTCGCGTCGAACTCCGGCGGCTCGGACAGGTTGTTCTGCGGCAGGTAGGAGAGCAGTTCCTTGACGTAGGCGATGGCGTCCTCGTCGTCGGAACCGAGGTAGTGCGCGACGCCCGACTTCGTGTTGTGCGTGCGCCCGCCGCCGAGTTCCTCGAAGGTGACGTCCTCGCCGGTCACCGTCTTCACGACGTCCGGCCCGGTGATGAACATCTGCGACGTCTCGTCCACCATCACGACGAAGTCGGTGAGCGCGGGGGAGTAGACGTGCCCGCCCGCGTTCGCGCCCATGATCAGCGAGATCTGCGGGATCACGCCGGACGCCATGGTATTGCGGCGGAAAATCTCGCCGTACAGGCCGAGCGAGACGACGCCCTCCTGGATCCGCGCGCCGCCGCCCTCGTTGATGCCGATGATCGGACGGCCGGTCTTGATCGCCAGGTCCATCACCTTGACGATCTTCTCGCCGTAGACCTCGCCGAGCGCGCCGCCGAACACGGTGACGTCCTGGCTGAACACGCACACCGGACGGCCGTCGACGGTGCCGTAACCGGTCACCACGCCGTCGCCGTACGGGCGGTTCTTCTCCAGCCCGAAGTTCGTGGAGCGGTGCCGCGCCAGCTCGTCCAGCTCGACGAACGAGCCCTCGTCGAGCAGCAGATCGATCCGCTCGCGGGCGGTTTTCTTGCCCTTGGCGTGCTGTTTCTCGATCGCGCGCGCCGAGCCGGCGTGCACGGCCTCGTCGTAGCGGCGATAGAGATCCGCGAGCTTGCCGGCCGTCGTGTGGATGTCCGGTTCTCCCTCGGGCGGCGTCCCGAGCGGCTGCGTCGCACTGCTCATGTGGCGGAGCTTAGCTACTGCGCGATTGCCGCGCGTGTGGCGTAGGACTCCCTCGCCACTGTTTCGCAAACCAGCACACGTCCGTCGAGCGTGCCGACGACGAGCCGGTCCGGAGCTCGCGCGCTCAGCGACAGCGGGACGACGGCGTGTCCGTTGACCTGCAGATGCTGCCGTCCGAGTTCGCGACCGTCGAGCGCGACGATCTCACCGGAGTTGAACGCCACGTAGACGGTGTACCCGATGGTGTCTATCGCGGTGACCTGGTGGTCGGCGGGGTAGACCCAGTGGGCTTCTCCGCCGGGGTAGGAGCGGCGGATTACGCAGGCGTTGCCGGGCAGCAGCCCGGCTCCGTCGTGGATCGCGGTGGCGTGGACGATCGAGCCGCTCGGAGGGAGGGCGGATGGCGAGCTGTCCGGTTTCGTCGGCGGTGAGCACTGCGGGGTGGTCGAAGGTCCGGACCGGTTCTACGCGTCCGTCGGTCAGCCGGACGCGTTCGACGGTCGAGGCCGATCCAGTCCAACCAGTCCAGGCGTTGAGGACGGCGGTGTTCTCCTGGAAGTCGACGCAGAGCTGGCAGCCGACACCTGAGGCGGGCACCGACCATTCCCGTTCGCCGGTGGCCGACCAGCACTCCGCGGCGACCTGCTCGAGACTGGCGAGAATCTGTCCGTCGCTCAACGCGGCGACCGCCCATATCTGCCGCCGGGTCTTTTCCGGGGCGACCGGCGCGGCGGTCGGTGCCACCGCGATGCCGTCGAACCGCAGTGAACGGGCTCGCACCGCTCGCCAGTCCGGCAAGACGATGGCGACCGCCATCGTGGAGGTGCCGAGTTCTTTCTCGTCGTCCTCGGTGGGGACCGAAATCTTCGCGTCGAGGGTGTGCCGGTCGCGCCAGCGAAGTTCGGTGACCTCGCGGCGATCCTTCAGCAAAGAGGTCGCACGGCCGGATTCGAGGTCGAGGACGGTCAGCTCGCCTTCGTAGAAATAGCCGCCGTCGTACGATCCGGAGCCGATGGCCAGGATCGGCAGTTCCGGATGGAACGCCAACGCGTTGACCGGCCAATGCGGGCTCAGCAGGTGCCCGCATTCGAACGTGTCGGCGCGGTAGACGCCGACCCGGTTCCAGGCTGTCGGCTCGGACGAACCCTCCACGCTGTGCCCGGCCCACACCGGGCGTCCCAGCGAACCCCCGACGGCCACATAGCCGGTGCGGGAATCGGTCACCCGTACCTCGCCGACTTCGGCGAACCGTCCGCCGCCGAGAACCTGCTGGACGGTCAGCACTTCGGAGTCGGTCACCAGCGAAGCCTATGCCGGGCGGCAGTTGAATTTTCGGCGTCGAGCCGACCAAAGCGGCCGCTGTCCGGCCTAGGGTGGGCAGCGTGCTGCTCGCCGACGCCTCGGTCCGTTCGCTCGGGCCTGCCGACCTGTCCGCTTGCCTCGACCTCGGCACCGATCGCGGGTGGCCGCGCGAGGAGCGGAAATGGGCGATGCTGCTGGACGTCGGCCGCGGATTCGGCATTGACACCCCGGACGGCGGCCTCGCCGCGGCAGCGGTGCTGACGCGGACCGGCCCGACCGCGTCGGTGTCGATGGTCGTCGTCGCGGAACGATTCGCGCGCCAAGGGCTTGGTCGCCGGGTGATGGCACACGCTCTCGACGAGGCCGGGGACGCCACCGTGTCCTTGCACACCACGGAAAACGCGCGTCCGCTGTACGAATCGATGGGCTTTGAGCACGACGGCGGCTGCGACGACCATCGCGGCCGGTTCACCGACGACGGCGGTCCGGCGGCGCGGCCGCTCGGTCCGGCGGACGTGGCGCGGGTGTACGAATTGGACAGTGCGGCGCAAGGCTTCGCGCGGCGGGAGTTGTTGAACCGCATGCTGTTCGAGGCCGAGCACGTCTACGTGACCGACGACGGCTACGCGCTCGGCACCGTGCAAGCCGGGGTGCTGGTGATCGGTCCGGTGGTGGCCGCGGACGAGGACCAGGCTCGCGCGCTGATCCGCGGCATCGCCCGGACCACGACCGGCGATCTCCGGCTGGCGGTGGACCACCGGTTTCCGGAGCTGTCGGCGTGGTGCGAGGCGCGCGGCCTGGCGGTGCACGGTCCGGCACCGCGGCTGGTGCTCCACGGAAAAGCGCTGCCGGGGCCTGCGGAGGTGCGGTTTTCGCCGTACAACACCGCGCTGGGGTAGGGGCTCGTGAGTGCTAAATCCGGTTAGAACCGGCATGAACACTCACGAGCTGTACCGCCCCCGCACCGCCGCCTTCCGCTCTTCGCTCCACGGCTCCAGTTCCACCCCGAAGGACGCCGCGAACAGCGCGTTCAGTTGCTCGTGCCGTGCGGTCAGCAAGTCCGGCCGCAGGTCGCTCAGCTCCGCCGGAACGGTCTGAGTCAGCTCGACCCGCACGCCGTCCAGCGGGTCCGCGGTCACTTCCCACCGCACGCGACCAGCGGGTTCGCCGTCGTGCAGCCAGGTGTAGGCCAGCACCTCCGGCGACCGCGACTCCAGCACCTGCGCGCCGGCTTCCGGCTGCGGCAACCGCTTCCAGACGTCTTCGGCCGGCGGCCAGACGAGGTCCCGGCGGAACCGGATCGTGCCGTCGTCCAGGACTTCGCCGTCCTCCAGGCCGAATTCCTCGATGTAGTGCACCATCCGCGCGTGCCAGTCGGCCGGCGGCTCCGGCGTGCGGCCGTCCAAGGCGGCTTCGAGGGAATCGAGGCAGGCGACCCAGCCGGTGACGTGCCGTCCCGCGCCGAGCCGGGCGATGTCCGGTTCGCCGCGGTTGAAGACGTGCGTGAAGACGAGCTTGCTGCCCGTTCCGTCCGCGGACACCTCGATCCGGATCAGGTCCGAGTTCCAGGTGAACTCGAAAACCTCCGGCGGCCGGTAGCCGACGATCTCGCCTGCGCTGACGTCCCCGGTTTCGGTGAAGGTGAAGGTGATCTTCCCGCCGGGCGCCGGGGATTCCGGCAGTGTCACGGCGGCCGGGAACCAGTGCGCCAGTTCGTCCGGCGAGGTGACCGCGTGCCACACCTTCTCCGGCGGATGGGCCAGGGTCCGTTCGAGGCGCACGCTCGGTCGTCCGTCAGGGGTGGTCCGCAGGATTGCCATGCTCGTATATAACCACTGAGGTATATACGGGTCAAGCCGTCAGGTGTGCCGCGTACCCGGTCTGACCTGGGGCGACTTCGGGGTGCAGGACGAGCCGCCGGTCGTAATCGCCGCCGTCCTGGGTGCGCAACGGCAGCGGATCGGTCGTTTCCAGCGAGTGCAAACGCTTGCGCAGCTGCTCGACGACGCAGTCGAACTTCTCCGGCGTCATCCGGTTCGTGCCGGTCACCTTGAGCGGCGGCAGGACGGTCATGCCGGTGTAGAAGAGCGTGCCGTGCTGGACGTTGAACAACAGATCGTCCAGCGAACCGTGCGCGCCGCGCGGGCCGAGGCTGTCCTCGTGCGCCCCCGCGGTGACGATGACCATCGCGCGTTTCCCGGCCAGGACGCCGTTGCCGTAGCGGAGGGTGTGACCGGTTTCGTCGCGGTAGTCGTAGCCGTAGCCCTGCACGAAAACGCGGTCGAACCAGCCTTTCAGGATGGCTGGGGTGTCCGCCCACCAGAGCGGGAATTGGACGACGACCGTATCGGCCCAGTCGAGTTTTCCGTGCTCGGTCCGGACGTCCTCGGGCACGGTCGCGATCTCGTCGACGATCGGGTTCCAGCGCATCGCGTAGAGGTCGGATACGCGCACGTCGTGGCCGAGATCGCGCAGCGTCGCGACGCCCTCGTCGCGGAGCGCGCCGTTGAGCGAAGCCGGGTCGGGATGGGCGTAGATCCACAAGACGTTCATGAGGCCAGGGTGCAACCGGCGAAACGGCCAAAACAGTGGCCCGATGGCCACCTTGTGCAAGAATCGGGCCATGGCGGTTTTTCGGCATCCGGAGCGGCACAAGGTCGCGGTGCTCGTGCGGCACGGCATGCTCGTGATGGAGCTGGGCATCGTCCACCGGCTCTTCGGCCAGGCCAGATCCGCTGCCGGGGAGCGGTTGTACGAGGTCGTCACCTGCACGCCGGAACCCGGCGACATCCGCACCGATTCGGACTTCACCATCCCGATCGCGCAAGGTCCGGAGGCGGTGGCCGAGGCCGACACGGTGATCGTGCCCGCGTCGTCGCTCGAATACGAGCCCGGCGGACATCAGCTGACCGCGCCCCTCAAGCACGCGATGGACCTCGTGCGTCCGGGCACCCGGATCGCTTCGATCTGCACCGGCGCGTACGTGCTCGCCGCGATGGGCCTGCTCGACGGCCGCCGCGCGACCACGCACTGGCGTTCGGCCTGCGAATTTCAGCTGGAGTATCCGCGCGTGCAGCTCGACCCGGACGTGCTCTACACCGAGGACGGGAACGTCCTCACCTCGGCGGGCGTCGCGTCCGGCATCGACCTCTGCCTGCACATGATCCGGCGCGACTTCGGCGCGGCGGTCGCCAACGAGGTCGCTCGCGGCACGGTCGTTTCCCCGCATCGCGAGGGCGGACAGGCCCAGTTCATCCGCCGTCCGGTGCCGGAGCCGAGGTCGTCGTCCACCTCGGCGGCGCGAGCGTGGGCCTTGGAGCATCTCGACCAGCCGATCACGCTGCGCGACCTCGCGGTGCGCGAGTCGATGAGCACCCGGACGTTCACCCGGCGGTTCCGCGACGAGGTCGGGATGTCGGCGCTGCAGTGGCTGACCCAGCAGCGAGTGGAGCGCGCGCGGCAGTTGCTGGAGGAAACGGAGCTGCCGGTCGACCGGGTCGCCGCGGCGTGCGGTTTCGGGACGGCGGCGTCGCTGCGGCAGCACCTGCAGGCCGCGCTCGGGGTGTCGCCGAGCGCCTACCGGACGACCTTCCGGCGCCCGGCCTGAACTCGGCGGTCCGTGGCAGCGCTGTTCGCGGCTGCCACGGACCGACCCCCAGCGAGACTCATCCTGGCGAGTGGACTGGGGTGTTCGGTACCCCGGCGACCGGGTCTTACAGAATCTGACACGCGTCAGGAGACGACCGTCACCAGCACATACACCGGACGCCGGGTCGAGAAGAGCTCCGCGCCGGCCGCGTCGACCATCTTCCAGCCGATCCAGCAGCGCCCCGGCGCGGGCGAGGCGGTCAGCGGGACGCTCACCATCACGTGGTCGCCCGGCGGGGTGTCGCCGATCAGCACCCGGTCCGGGGTACGGCACGAACCGGGGCTGGCCGGCAGGTCCATCCGCTGCAGGTACCGCTGATGCCAGGGCACCGAACCGGTGTTCTGCAGCTCCCACACCTTCTGGACGGTCTCGCCGACGTGGAGCACGGTGCCGTCGGGCACGGTCACGTCGCCGATGAACTTGGAGTTGTCGCCGGGGATGCGCGCGCCGACGTCGACCAGGCCGCCGCTCTTCAGCTTCGGCACCACGATCGCGGCGACCCCGGCGAGCAGCACGACGACGGACGCGACCGCGGCCAGCGCGTACTTGCGGCGTCGCCGGGGCTTCTCCGGGGCGGCCGGTTCCGAGGTGATCAGCGCCGGTTCGGCCGCGGTGGCCTCGACGGTCTTGACTATGGCGACCTCGGCCGGTTCGGGCTCCGGCGGCACGCCCTTCAGCTCTTCCCAGCGTCGCCGCCACTGCTGTTCGTCCGCGTCGCAGGCCCGGACGAACTCGCGCGTGGTGTCCCACGACGGGAACCGGGTGCCGCGGACCGCCTCGTGCAGCGTGGTGTGCGAGATCCGCCCGGAGCGGTCGGCCATCTTGCGGAACGACGGATTCCCGGCCCGCGCGCGCAGCGCGGCCAGTTCCGCGGAGAGCACCTCGGCGGCAGATTGCCCGTCGCCCATCGCTCTCCCTGGTTGTCAGATCCGCTGGTCGGACAAGTCTGACATTCCAGTTCGGCACAGCTGGGCGCACCCCGGTCGCGGCCCCGGCGAGGCGGCCGCGACCGGCGCGCGTCACTGCCAGGCGTCGGTGATCGGCGTCTTGCTCGCCGCGTTGCCGAGGCCGGGGAGACCGTTGGCGGCCTCGATGGTGCGCAGCACGGTGTAGTGGTTGATCGTTTCGGAGTAGTCGCCTTGCTTCACGTGCGCGCCGGTGAACGACGTGTAGATCTGGTTCGTCGAGGTGCCTTCGTCCTCGTCGAACGTCACGATCAGCAGGCTGTTGTGCGTCTTGGCCCACTGTGCGTAGCCGTCGAGGTTGTTCTTCAGCCAGGTGTCGCCGGTGGCGACCGGGCAGTCGTGCATGTCGTTGCACATGTTCGGCGTCACGAACGCGACGCTGGGCAGCTGCGAGTAGTCCGTCGGGAACCGGGAGTAACGCAGGTTGCTCGACGCGGGCACGTCCGAGAAGTCGACCCAGCTGTTGTGCTTGCGCCGGTACTCGCCGGACGAGCAGCCGGTGTACCCGTCCGACGGCATGGACTCCGAGTAGCCGGTGAAGGTCTTCCCGGCGCCGATGAGCTGGGAGCCGAGATTGGCCACGGCGCCGAGATTCTGCGGGCAGGTGTCGTCGGTGACGCCTTGGGTGCCGCCGGAGAACAGTGCGACGTAGTTCGGCTGGCTCGGGTGGGTGAGCGCGTGGGAGTCGGTGAAGTTCGCGCCCTGCGCGGCGAGCGAGGTGAAGTAGGGCGCGGTGGTCGAGTCGATCGACGTCGCCGACTCGTTTTCGAACATGACGAGCACGATGTGGTCGAAGGTCGGTACGGACGCCGCTGCTGAGGCGGGCTGGGCGGCGGCCGCCGCACCGAGAATCGCCGTCGCGACGGCGGCCACGATCCGCTTGCGGAACACAGGTCCTCCAAGATCGGTCGGGAAATGCGCTCAGGTGGGAGCGGCATAGACCGTGCCACGGAGGAGGTGTCCCGGAGAGCGGCCGGTGGGTGAATAACTGGCGACCACTCGTCCGGGGCACGACTTTCGGCGGGTCAGCGGGCGAGCAGGTCCCGCAGGGATTTCGTAACACTGCCAGGGGAAGCCTCGGCCATGAAATGTCCACTGTGCACGGTTTCGTGCACAAGGTCCGGTGCCCACGCGCGCCACAGCGCCACCGCGTCGTAGCCCAGCGCGACGCCCCAGTCCTGCTGCACCACGGTGGTCGGCATCTTCAGCTGGTTGCCCGCGTCGCGGTCGGCGCGGTCGTGCTCGACGTCGATGCCCGCGGAGGCGCGGTAGTCGGCGACGATCGACGGGATCGCGTTCCGGCTCGCTTCGAGGTAGCGAGCGCGGATGTCGGCCGGGATGGCTTCCGGGTCGGCGCCCCACTGGTCGAGGAAGTAGCTGAAGAACGCGTCCGGCGCGCCGCTGATCAGCTGCTCGGGCAGGCCGGGCGGCTGCGCCATCAGGTAGAGGTGGAAGGCGACGGACGCGCTGACGCCGTGCAGCACGTCCCACATGTCCAGGGTCGGCAGCACGTCGAGGATGGCCAGGTGGGACACGTGGTCCGGGTGGTCGAGGCCGGCGCGGATGGCGACGAGCGCGCCGCGGTCGTGCCCGGCGAGCGCGAACTTCTCGTGTCCGAAGGCGCGGGCGAGGGCGACGACGTCGGCGGCCATGGTGCGCTTCGAGTAGGTCTCGCCGTCGTCGGCGGGCTTGTCGCTGTCGCCGTAACCGCGCAGATCAGGGCACAGGACGGTGTGGTCGGCGGCGAGGTCGGCGGCGACGTGCCGCCACATCAGGTGGGTTTGCGGGAAGCCGTGCAGCAGGACGACGGGCGAGCCGGAGCCCGCGACCGCCACGTTGAGGGACACGCCGTCGGCGACGGGGACCCGCTGGTAGTCGAAGTTCATGCGACCC
Source organism: Amycolatopsis orientalis DSM 43388 (assembly GCF_000411975.1). Taxonomy (GTDB): domain Bacteria; phylum Actinomycetota; class Actinomycetes; order Mycobacteriales; family Pseudonocardiaceae; genus Amycolatopsis; species Amycolatopsis orientalis_D. The sequence goes on along the minus strand of NZ_ASXG01000130.1, from coordinate 68,498 downwards.
AGCGTGCGCCGGGCCGATCAGCAACCGATCAGCAACGAGCGAGCTGATTACAGTACGGAACTGATGACCATCTCGTTCTCCGTGCTGGGCCCGCTGGCGGCCTGCGACGCGCGCGGGCCGGTGGCGTTGCCCGGGCCGCGGCATCGTGCGGTGCTCGCGCGTCTGCTCGTCGCCCGCGGGCAGGTGGTCTCGACGGACGCGCTGGTCGACGCGTTGTGGACCGAGCCTCGGGCGGGGGCGGTCGGTGCGGTGCAGACCTTCATCGGCGCGTTGCGGCGTTCTCTCGAACCGGACCGTCCGCCGCGAACCCCCGCGAAGCTGCTGGTCACGGCTGGCCCGGGGTACGCGCTGCGTGCCGAACCGGAGCAGGTCGACGCGTGGCGCTTCGAGGCGTTGCTCCGGGGGAGGCCGTCGGTCGCGCAGCTCGACGAGGCGCTCGGCTGGTGGCGGGGCGAACCGTACGCGGAGTTCGCCGACGAGCCGTGGGCACGCGCGGAACGGGCCCGGCTCGACGAACTGCGGCTGCTCGCGCTGGAACGGCGGGCGGCCGGCTTGCTGGATCTCGGTCGCGCCGCCGAAGCCGTGCCGGATCTGGAGTCCCTTGTGGACGCTCATCCGCTGCGCGAGGAAGCGTGGCGGTTGCTGGCGCTCGCGTTGTACCGGGCCGGCCGTCAGGGAGACGCGCTCGCCGCGTTGCGCCGGGCGCGGGCCGGGCTGGCGGCGGAGCTGGGCGTCGATCCTGGCCCGGCGTTGCGGCAGGTGGAGCAGGACATCCTCGCGCAGGCTCCGCGGTTGGCCCCGTCCGTTCCGGGCCGGTTGGCCGGGCGGGAACCCGAGCTGGCGCGGCTCGCCGAGGTCGCGGCGGAAGTGGCTGACCGCAAGCGATTCCGGCTCGTGCTGGTGTCCGGCGAGGCGGGCGCGGGCAAGACGGCGCTGGTCGAGGAATTCGCCGCGCGGCTGGGCTGGACCACGGCGTGGGGGGTGAATCCGGACGGTGCCGGGGTGCCGCCCGCCTGGCCGTGGACGCGGATTCTCGCCGCACTGGGAGAAACGGTTCCGCCGCGGACCACGGGTGGCGACCCGGCGGTGGCGCGCTTCGAATGGCACCAGGCGATGACCGCGCGGATCGCGGAGGTCGCCAGCCGGGGTCCGCTGCTGCTCGTGCTTGACGATTTGCAGTGGGCGGGCGAGGAAACTCTGGCGCTGCTGACATCGATGACCGCGGCTCCGGTGCTGCTGGTCGCGACGTACCGGACGACCGAAGTCTCCGCCGAACTGACCGCGGCGTTGGGCAGGCTCGCGCGCGCCGACCCGGTTCGGCTGTATCTGGGCGGGCTTTCGGTCGAGGCGGTGGCCGAGCTGGTCGGTCCCGAGTCCGCCGCGGTGATTCACCGGCGGTCCGGCGGGAATCCGTTCTTCGTCAAGGAACTCGCCCGCGCGCTGGATGCCGAAGGCGACCTGCCGGACGGGGTGCGCGACGTCGTCCGGAACCGGATCGCCGCGTTGCCCGACCACGTGCGCGCGGTGCTCGGGAAGGCCGCGGTGATCGGCGCGGACGTCGATCTCGGTCTGCTCGGTGACGTCCTGGACGAACTGGAAACCGCGGTGCGGGCAGGGTTTCTGGTCGAAAGCGGACCCCGGGCGTTCCGGTTCGCGCACGCGCTCGTCCGCGACGCGGTGTACGACGACCTTTCGCTGGCTCGGCGTGCGCAGCTCCACCGTGAGGTGGGCGAGGCGTTGGCGAGCCGCCGGCCGTCCGAGATTTCGTTGCTGGCCCACCATTTCCTGCTCGCCGGCGACGACCGCGGTACTGCCTATGCGCAAGCGGCGGCAGAACGCGCTGAGCGAGATTTCGCGCCGCACGAAGCACTTCGGCTCTGGAAAGCCGCGCTGGCGCAAGGCCCGCGTACCGTGGAATTGCTGATGGGCCTAGCCCGGACGTCCGCGTTCACCGGATCCTTGGCCGCCGCGCGCCGCTACCGTGCCGAGGCGTTGGACCTCGCCGGCGATGATTCCGCGTTGACCATCAGGGTATTGACCGCGTTCGACGTGCCGGGAATCTGGACCGAAAACGACGACCCGGCGCTAGCCCGCCGCATCGCCGACGCCGCCGAACGCGCGCCCACAACCGATCCGCTCGTCCGCGCCCGGCTGCTGGCGACCATCGCGCTGGAACTGCGCAACGAAGGCGGGCAACGCGCTCACGACGCGGCTGTCGAAGCGGAGAAACTGGCGCGTGCCGCCGGAGATCCGGCCCTGCTCGCATTGGCATTGAACGCCCGGTGGACGCAGACCTTCACTCGCGCCGGTCTGGCTCCGGAACGCGCGCGGATCGGCGAGGAACTGGTCGAACTGGCTGCCCGGCACCGGTTGGTGACGTTCGAGGTGCTCGGCCACCTGGTGCTGATGCAAGCCCAGTCAGCGCTCGCCGACTTCACCGCCGCCGACACGCACGCGACCGCGGCGGATCGGCTGGGGGAGCAGTATGACCTTCCGCTCGTCAGCGTGTTCACCGACTGGTACCGCGCGCTCCGCCTGGCCGTCACCGGCCCGGTCGGCGCCGCGGAAGCCGCCTACCGCGGCGCCGCGGCCCGGTTGCCCGGCAGCGGGATGTCCGGAGTGGACCGGGGCCTGCTGCCGCTCGCCCGGCATTGCCTTTACGCGCAGCACGGCCTTGAGTCCACAGTGGACTTGACGCTCCCGCCGGACCGCCCGGACCTGTTCCTGGAACTGCGCGCGTGCCTCATCGCCGAAACCGGAGACGCGCGCGAGTTGTATGCGCGCCTGGCCCCCGCGGAGAACGAGCTGGCCGGTGCCGGTTCCGGAATGGTGACCCTCGGCCCCGTCGCCTATTACCTGGGCGAATTGGCGGTCCGGCTGGGATTGCCGGCCGACGCGCACTATCGCAAAGCCGCCGAAGTAGCCCGCCGAGCCGGTGCCGCGCATTGGGTCAGTCGACTACGTACCATTTGCCGCCGCGCTTCTCCATAACCGCGTCGCCGAGGTCGCTGTCGGTGAACTTGACCGAAGCCTTCACCGCACGCGCCGGGATCTCGACCCGCTTGGCTCCTTCCTTGATCTTGGAACGGTCGACCGTGGCGGTTTGCAGAGCCTTCTTCTGCGCGGGGGAGATCAGCTGGAACGCCATCGGCATCGTCTTCTCGCACGGTCCCATGCCCTCGTCCTCCGCCTTCTTGGCGGCCGGACCGGCGATTTCGCACACCGTCGCGAGGTCTTCCCGGCCCGCGGCGTGCATGAAGGCTTCGTACCGCTCGACCGCGTCGCCGCCGGTCGCCTCCGCCGCGGCTGACGACGACGGCACTGCGGAGGTCGACGGAGCGGGCGGCGCGGCCGAGGACGACGTGGGCGAGGACGACGTGGGCACGGCCGAGGACGTGGCGGCTGGAGCAGCGGTGCCGCCGCTTTCGCCGGAGCAACTGCTGATCAGGAGGGCAGCGCCCACGGCGAGAACGGAGACGATGCGAGCGGACATGGCGTGCCTTTCCCGTCAGGAAGAATGCTTCGGAGCATAAGCGACAGACGGGCATGGCGTGCGGAAACGGAAATTTTGGCGACGGCTTTCCGGCGAATCCGGTTCGGTCAGTTCGCCGGACGGCCCGCCCCGGCGTAGTCGTCGCCAGGCCGGTGGAAGGTGTGGATCTGGATCGCCTGTCCCTCGGTCGGCGCGTTGATCATCAGCCCGTTCCCCAGGTACAGCCCCACGTGGTGGATGTACGCCGGGCTGCCGTAGAAAACGAGGTCGCCCAGCTGCGGTTCCTGCCCGCCCGGCACCGGCGGCACCGCGCGGAACTGGCTGTCCGCCGTGCGCGGCAGCGAAACCCCGGCACTGTCGTAGGACGCCTTGGTGAGGCCCGAGCAGTCGAATCCGGCCGCGCCCGCGTCGGGGCCGTTGCCGCCCCACACGTACGGCAGGCCGAGTTGGCCGAGGGCGAATCGCGTGGCGTGCACCGACGGCGAGTTCGCCTTCGCCGGGTCCAGGGAAAGCGTCGCGTACAGCTGGGCGTAGCCGAGCACTCGCTGCCGGAACAGCTCCATGCCGCTGCCGTTCTCGTATCCGGCCACGGCCTTCCACCAGCCATTGCCCGCGGACAGGTCGACGCCGCTCGCGCACAGCGCGCGACCCGCGGCGACGGACGCGGCCGACGGGTCGGACAGCGCCGGGTTCGCGATGCCCGGGATCTGTGCGCCGTACTTCTTCCACTGCTGCGTCGAAAGCCCCATCGGCTCGCCGTCGCCGCGGCCGTGGTTGTTGCCGGCGACGCCGAGGCCGGCCAGGGTGACCCACGACAGGTGGCAGTCCGGGCGCTCCTTGCGCATGGTCAGCTCGCCGTTGGCGTACCCGAGCAGCGCGGGGGCCGGGATGTCCAGCGGGCCGGCGAGCGAATCCGCCCACTTCTGCAGCGGGGCCGGGCCGCCGCCTCCGCCTGCCGCGCCCTGCGCCGGTTCCTGCGCTTGGACCGGCGCGCTCGCCTGCAGCACCGACGGACCGCTCACGGTCTGGGCGGGCGTCGGCGCGGTCAGCGCGGCCGGCGCCGGAACGGGAGCGGGCTGGTCGCGTCCGGCGACCAGCCAACCCGCGGTGGCGAGGCCGGCGACCAGCGGCAACGCCACGAGCCCGCGATACAGCGCGCCGCGAGCCCAGGTGGGCTTCGGCGGCGCGGCGGCGGTGGGGTTCTCCGGCGGCACGGCGTCCAATCTAGAAGAGCGCACCTCTAGGTAACGAGCGAACGGCTTGCACGTTAGGGGGACTCTCATATTGTGAGCACATGGCTGAACTCGACGCGGCGCGGCTGCGGGACGGACTCGGCGGCCGCTACGCCCGCCTCGACGTCGTGGAGACGACCGGTTCCACCAACGCTGACCTGCGGGAAGCCCTCCTCGCGGGAGCGGCGGACCGGACCGTTTTGCTCGCCGAACACCAGACCGCCGGAGTGGGCCGCCGGGCTCGCTCGTGGAGTTCCCCGAAGGGGGCCGGGCTGTACCTGAGCATCGCGCTGCGCCCGGCGGGCGTGCCGTTCTCCGCGCTCGGCTCACTGTCCGTGGTCGCTGGGCTCGCGGTGCACGCACTCGCCACCGACCTGGGGGTCGACGTTGCCCTCAAATGGCCCAACGACGTGCTCGCCGGCCCCGACCGGGCCAAGTGCGCGGGCATCCTCGCCGAGGCCGTCGGCAGCGGCGACGTGGCCGTGGTGCTGGGCATCGGGCTGAACGTTCTTCCGCTCGGCGACGACGTCCCGGCCGGTCCGGGCGGCCTGCCCGCGACCTCGCTCGCCGAGCAGGGCGCGACGAGCACCGACCGCACCGAGATCGCGCTCGGCCTGCTGACGAGGTTCGACGACCTCGAACGCCGCTGGCGGACCGCGGGCGGGGACCTCACCGAAGCCGGGTTGCTCGGCGACTACCGCGCGCGGTGCGCGACGCTCGGACAGGACGTGAACGTGCAGTTGCCGGACGGGTCGACGCTCACCGGCCGCGCCGCGGACCTCGACGCGTCCGGCCAGTTGCAGGTCGACGTGCCCGACGGGCGGCGGCTGACGGTTTTCGCCGGTGATGTGGTGCACGTCCGCCCTGCTTGACCGGAACGGGCGCGCCCGCGCGAGGCCCGCGCCGGTACGGTGGATCCACCACATCGGCACACATTCGCAGGGGAGCGCCCGCCGTGGCCTATCCGGACGATTTGCTCAGCCAGAACGAACGCGTGGTGGTGCACAGCCACCCGCATTTCAAGATGCTGATCTTCCCGTTCCTGGCGTTCGTGATCACCGTCGGGGCGGCGGTGTGGCTGCTCGTGGTCGCCAAGGACTTCGCCGGGCCGTGGAACGACATCACGATGATCGCGGTCGCCGTGGTGGCGCTGATCTTCGTGGTGTGGCTGTTCCTCACGCCGCTGGTCCGCTGGCGCACGACGCATTTCATCGTGACCACCGACCGGCTGATCGCGCGCGAGGGCGTGCTCAAGCGCACCGGCATCGACATCCCGCTCTCGCGGATCAACAGCGTGCAGTTCGAGCACGGCCTGCTCGACCGGATCTTCGGCTGCGGCACGCTCATCATCGAGTCGGCCTCGGACGAGCCGCTGCGCTTCGATGACATTCCCCACGTCGAGCACGTGCACACGGTCATTTACCGCGAAGTCAACGACAATCCCTACGACGACTACCACGGCGCGCCCGGACCGCAGGACACCGAACCTCTGCCCCCGCGCGGCCGGGAACCGCGCGGAAGGAGACGCTGACGTGGGTGCTCGAGAGGTCGGCCTGCCGGAACGGGTCCCCGCGGCCGGATTGCCGCCGCGGGTCGAGATCTGGGAGGTCGGGGCGCGCGACGGGCTGCAGAACGAAAGCTCGGTCGTGCCGGTCGAGGTCAAGCTCGAGTTCCTGGACCGGCTCGCCGGCGCCGGGCTGACCACCCTCGAGGCGACCAGCTTCGTGCACCCGAAGTGGGTGCCGCAGCTCGCCGACGCCGAGCAGCTGCTCGCCGGGCTCGACCGGCACGACGGCGTCCGCTACCCGGTGCTGGTGCCGAACGACCGCGGCCTCAACCGCGCGCTCGACGCGGGCGTCGACCACATCGCGATCTTCGCCAGCGCCACCGAGACCTTCGCCCAGCGCAACCTGAACTCGACCTTCGACGACCAGTTCGGCATGTTCGAGCCGGTGGTCACGCGGGCCCGCAAGGAGGGTCTCGAGGTTCGCGGCTACCTGTCGATGTGCTTCGGCGACCCGTGGGAGGGCGTCGTCGACGTCGACCAGGTCGTGCGGGCGGGCAAGCGGCTGCTCGACTTCGGCTGCTCGCAGCTCTCGCTCGGCGACACCATCGGCGTCGCGACCACGAACCAGGTCACCCGGCTGATCGAGGCGTTCGGCGACACGTCGGCGCTCGCCGTGCACTTCCACGACACCTACGGCCAGGCCCTGGCCAACACCGAGGCCGCGCTCCGCGCCGGGGTGTCCACTGTGGACTCGTCGGCCGGCGGTCTCGGCGGCTGCCCGTACGCCGAGTCGGCGACCGGCAACCTGGCGACCGAGGACCTGGTCTGGCTGCTGGAAGGGCTGGGCGTGGAGCACGGCGTCGATCTCGGCAAGCTCGTGGAGACCAGCGTGTGGATGGCCGGCCAGCTGGGCCGTCCGTCGCCGTCGCGGGTCGTGAACGCGCTTGCCGGATAGCGCCGTCGAGTTCGCTCCGCTCAGCGCGGAGACGTGGCCGTTGTTCGAGCGGCTCTTCGGCCCCGGCGGAGTGCAGGGCGGCTGCTGGTGTTCGTTCTTCCGGCTCAGCGGACCCGACTACAAGGCCGCCGGGCGCGAAGGCCGCAAGGAGCACGTCCGAGCCGAGGCACAAGCCGGGAAACCTTTGGGGCTCTTGGGCATTGTCGACGGTGAACCGCTGGGCTGGGTGGCCGTGTCACCGCGGAAGGACAATCCGCGGCTGACTCGGTCACGCGTGATGGCGTCGGACGAACCGGGTGCGGTCTGGTCGGTGACCTGCTTCTACATCCACCGCCGCGGCCGTCGGCGCAGGCTGGCGACGGCGTTGCTGCGGGCCGCGGTGGACTACGCCGCCGAGCAGGGTGCGGAAAGCGTCGAGGGCTACCCCGTGTCGGACGCGACGCGCTCTGCTGCGGACCTTTACCACGGTACGACCGGTATGTTCACCGGCGCGGGGTTCGAGGTGGTCGAGAACCGCGGTCCGGCCCGCGCGTTGGTGCGGCGGTGCGTCCCCGTCGCCCGATAAGGTGGGTTCCCCGCCCGCCCGGAACCTTCCGCGGCGGGCGAGCGTCCGACCCGGTGCCGGCACGACCGAGAAGAGGGTGCCAGTGTCCGACCAGCCCGAACCGGCAGACACCGACGTCGCTACCGGCCCGGTGCGAGTGCCCGCCCAGTACGGCGGGCTGCTCGAACGCGGCTTTGACGAGGTGCCCACGCCGCCGTCGGGCACCGGCGTGCTGCCCGCGCAAAGCCGTCCGCCGGTCGGTTCTCCGCGCACCGACCGGGAAAGCGTGCTGGCGCTGTTCGCGGTGCACATGTTCCCGCTCGGGCACTTGCCGGTGGCCGCGGACCGTCCGGAGCGACAACTGCCGCTGCCCGCGGACGGGGTGGCCCGGCGGCCGTTGTTCGACCATCCGGAATCGGCGTTGCTCGACGACACCGCGGTGCTCGGATACGTCAAGCAGGGCTTCCGCCGTTCGCCCGCGCCACCGGTGGATCCGGAGCCGCCCGAGGCGGTCGTCGACGGTTACGTGCCGCCGGAGGGTCCCGAATGGGAGCGCCGGTTCGTGGTTGGCGCCGAGTACGTGTGGCCGCCCGCGGAGGGCTGCGTCGAAGAGCCGAACCCGGTGGTACTCCCGGAAAACACGCTGCTGGACCGCTTCGGCACCGACCACGGCCGCGTGTTCGCGCCGGACGGCACGCCGTTCGCGGAACGCGCGTTGCCGCCCGCCGCGCTGCGTTCCGGCTACCGCCGGTACCGCGTGCTGAAGCCGATGCCGGTGTGGCAGGCCACGTCGGCGGAGTGGTTCGACGGACCGGGCGGCGGAATCCGCTACCGTGCGGTGCTCTCCGCGGACGAACTGGTCACGCTGGGATTCCTGGTTGACGTCACGCGGGAGGCACGATGAACACCCAGTCGATCCGGAAGTGGCTGGGCGTCATCGGAGTGCCCGAGGAAGTCGTGTCGATCGGCCGGGAAGCGGACAACACGTGGTGCCTGCTGCCGACGTCCGACGGCGGCTGGGAAGTGTTCTGGCGCGAGCAGGGCAACCGCTACGACTGGGCCGCGTTCACCTCCGAACAGGTCGCCTGCCACTACCTCTTCGGCAGGCTGACCTGGTCACAGGTGGCGCGCGGCGCGGTCGGCGTGCTGCCCGGCGCTCATTGACGGCGCAGTACGGCCAGCACTTCGTCGTGCAGCAGGCCGTTCGTGGACAGCGCTGAGCCGCCCTCGTACGTCTCCGCACCGGAAAGATCGGTGAACCGGCCGCCCGCCTCGGTGACGATCACCTGCGCGGCGGCGACGTCCCACGGGTTCACGACGCATTCGGCCGCGACGTCCATCGCACCCTCGGCGACGAGGCAGTGGCTCCAGAAATCGCCGAACGCGCGGGACTCCCAGCACGCCTCGGTGAGCGCGAGGTACTTCTCGCGGGAGTGGTACTCGGTCCAGCTGTTCAAGTCCGTCGTGGACAGATAGGCGTCGCCGAGCGTCGCCACCTTCGACACCGACAGGCGCCGTTCGCCCGCCGCGTCGCGCAGGTGCGCGCCCTCGCCGCGGGCCGCCCACCAGCGCCGGCCGAGCAGCGGCGCGCTGATCATGCCGGCCACCGGCGTGCCGTCCTCGACCAGCGCGATCAGCGTCGCCCACACCGGGAGGCCGCGGAGGAAGTTCTTGGTTCCGTCGATCGGGTCGATCACCCATGCCCGGCCCTCGCTGCCCGCGGAGCCGCCGCGTTCCTCGCCGGCGACCGTGTCGCCAGGCCGTTCCGCGGCGAGGATTTCGCGGATCGCGTCCTCGACGGCGGTGTCGGCGTCGGTCACCGGAGTGCGGTCCGGTTTCGCGGACACCGCGAGGTCGAGCGCGCGGAAACGGGCAGTGGTCAGCGCGTCGGCGGCGTCCGCCAGCCGGGTGGCGAGAGCGAGGTCATCCGAGTAGGCAGGCACGGTCACGATGGTTTCACGCCCGTTCGCCGTAAGGTTGGCCAGGTGAGCATGGTCCTACTTGCCGAAGACGATCCGGCCATCGCCGAGCCGCTGTCGCGCGCGCTGCACCGGGAGGGGTACGAGATCGAGGTCGTCACCGACGGCCCGGCGGTGCTGGCCGCGACCGCCGCGCACCGGGTCGACCTGCTCGTGCTCGACCTCGGGCTGCCCGGGATGGACGGGCTGGAGGTGTGCCGCAGACTGCGCGCGAGCGGCACCGAACTGCCGGTGCTGATGCTCACGGCGCGCACCGACGAGGTCGACTTCGTGGTCGGCCTCGACGCGGGAGCGGACGATTACGTGGCCAAGCCGTTCCGGCTCGCCGAACTGCTCGCCCGGATCCGCGCGCTGCTGCGCCGCCGGGTGCCGGAGGTGCTGGAAGCCGGCGGCGTCCGGATGGACCTCGGCGCGCGACTGGTCACTGTGGACTCGCACGAGGTGCAGCTGGCGAACAAGGAGTTCGAACTGCTGCGCGTGCTGATGAGCCGGGCCGGCCAGGTCGTCAGCCGCGACGAGATCCTCGCCGAGGTGTGGAACGACCTCGAGTCCAAGACGTCGAAGACGCTCGACATGCACATGTCCTGGCTGCGCCGCAAACTCGCGGTCGCCGCCGACGAGGCGGCGGGCAGGCAGGCGAAACCGGCGCACTCCGACGCCGAACGGCGCATCGCGACCGTGCGCGGCGTCGGGTTCCGGTTCAATGTCGAGTAGCCGCCGATGAGCATGCGCCGCCGGATCCTGCTGGCGATCCTCCTCGCCGTGCTGGTGACCGCGGCTGTGCTGGGCATCCCGCTCGGCGTCACCGCGTGGCGGCTGGTGGAGAACCTCAACCGGGAAAGCCTGGCCGAACGGGCGCGCAACATCGCCGCGACGGTCGACACGCAGGTCGCGAACGGCCAGGAAATCGACCTGGAGCAGTTCCGCGTCGGCGTTCCCGACGGCGGCATGCTGATCGTGCGCGCGGAGGGCTTCAGCGAGAAACACCTCGGCGCGAACCCCGGCCCGGACCCGGTGGTCGAATCGGTGCCGACCGCCCGGAGCGGCACGGTGATGCTGGCGATCCCGAGTGGTCCGGTCCGCACGAAGCAGACGCAGGTGACGTTGCTGGTCGTCCTGCTCGTGGTGCTGTCCGTCGGGACCGGCGCGGTGGTGGCGACCGTGACCGCGCGCCGTCTGGCGAAACCGCTCCGGCACGTCGCGGACCGAGCCTCCCGCCTGGGCGGCGGCGATTTCCGGCCGGATCCGAGCCGCTACCGGGTGGCCGAACTGGACATGGTCGCGGAGGCCCTCGACACGTCGGGTTCGGCTCTGGCGCAGCTCGTGCAGCGGGAACGGCAGCTGGTCGGGGACGTCTCGCACCAGCTGCGCAGCCGGTTGACCGCGCTGCAGCTCCGGCTGGAACCGCTGACCGGCCACGAAGACCCGGATGTCGTCGAGGAATCCCGGGCCGCGCAGGAACAGGCGGACCGCCTGGCCCAGGCCCTGGACGAACTGCTGGCCGCCGCCCGGGCCGCGCGCGAGGTGGACGCCGAGCCGGTCGATCTGCCGGGGACGTTGCCCGCGATCGCGGAGGAATGGCGTCAGCTGCTGCGGGTCGAGGGCCGGAACCTGCGCCTCAAGGTCGCGGACGGCTTGATGGTGCGCGTAACTCCGGCTCGGCTGCGCGAGGTGATCGGAGTGTTGCTGGACAACGCCCTCCGCCACGGCGCGGGAACCGTCACGCTGTCCGCCCGCCGCGGTGATGCGGAGGGAACGGTGGTGATCGAGGTCGCGGATACCGGGTCCGGGGTGCCGGATGAAATCGCGCCGCACATTTTCGAACGCGGTTTTTCCGGCGGAGGCTCGACTGGCGTGGGGTTGGCGTTGGCCCGTGCGCTGGTCGAAGCGGACGGCGGGCGGCTGGAACTGTCGAATAAGCGACCGGCGGTTTTCAGTCTGTTCCTGAAGGTGCCGCGTCCGGACGAGGTGGGGGAATTGCAGTGGCCCTCGGAGCCGGTTCCTCGCTGAGGATCCGGACGGCTTCCCGCAGGCCGGTTGCGACGCGGTGCGGTGGCCGACCTGATGGCCACGCGCGGTGGTGGCTGATCCAGAGCGTGCGCAACCCGAGGTGATGCCCGCCCGCGATGTCGAGGTCAGGGCTGTCGCCGATGACCCAATCGCCGGTGGTCAGCACGGCACCGCAGTTTCGTTGCGGCGAGGTGGAAGATGCGCGGATCGGGTTTGCGCAGACCGACAGCGGCGGAAATGCAGTAACCGTCGACTGCGTTGAGCAGGCCGGTGCGGCGGAGCTTTGCCAGCTGGTTGTCCTGCATCCCATTGGTGACAATGCCGATTCGCCACCCGGCGGCGCGCAAGAGAGCGAGGTCTTCGAGTGCGTCCGGATAGAGCTGCACCAGCTGGGGGATTCTCGCGCGATAGCTCGCCCACAGCTGTTGGACCGGCTCGGCGAGGTCGAATTTCTGCCGGACCTCGGCGAAGAACCGGTCCATCGGCCCGCCGCGCCGCGCGGCGATCAGCCACGTGATCGCGGCGTCGGGAAGCTCGTGCCGCGCGGCGAATTCCGCCGCCCACCGGGAAAACGCGCCGCTGAGATCCGTCAGCGTGTCGTCCAGGTCGAACAGCGCGAGCCGGGTCACCGGGGAAGCCGGGTGACCCCGTCCTTCCGCCGTTCGCCCAGTTCGTCCGGGAACACCCACTTCTTGAAGCCCCAGAACCGGAACACCATCGCCAGCAGCATGCCGATGATCGATCCGCTCGCGAAGTCCGCGACCTCCTGCACGAACCGCGACACGTGCGGCACCTCCAGGTGCAGCCAGTAGCGCGAGATCAGCAGCGGAATGAGGTTCACCACCACCGCGACACCGCTGATCAGGAAGAACAGCGTGGCCTCGTGGGCGCGTTCGCGGCCGCCGCGGGTGCGGAACGACCATTCGCGGTTGAGCACGTACGACACGATCGTCGCGACGATGATCGCGATCGCCTTCGCCGTGGTCGGTTTCGACTCCAGCACGCTGAGCTTCAGCAGGTACCAGACGCCGTTGTCGACCAGGAAGGTCGTGCCGCCCACGATCGCGAACTTCAGCAGCTCCCGGTGCTTCACGAGCACGGAGCGCAACGGCTCGGGCGTGCGGGCGAGCACGGTTTCGACGACGGTCACGTATCGCAGTCTAGAGAAGTCGAGGTCACGCCAGGTGTCAGGCGGCCTTACGGTCCGGAATATCCGGATTGTCGTGCCGCGCTGATTCCTCCCGGGCACCCTCGGTAGGGAACACCCACTTCTTGAACGCCCACCAGCGGAACAGCGTCCCCAGCAGCGTGCCCAGAATCATCCCGCTCACGAAGTCGGCGACCTCTTGCCCGACCAGGCTCACGTGCGGCACCTGCAGTTGCAGCACGTACCGCGAAACCCACTGCGGCAACGCGTTGAGCCCGAGCGCGACGCCGCTGATCAGGAAGAACAGCGCCGCTTCGTGAGCGCGCTCCCGGCCGCCGCGCGTGCGGAACGCCCATTCGCGATTCGCCACGTAGGAGAAGATCGTGGCGATCAGCACACCGACGATCAACGCGGTAACCGGATGGGTCCGCAGCACGGTGAACTTCAGGACGTATGTGATCGTCAGCGTGATGACGAAGCTCGTGCCGCCGACCAGGGCGAATCGGACCAGTTCACGGTGCTTCGCCAGGAGTTCGCGCACCGTGCGGACGCTACTCCGTGAACCAGCCGAAGAACCCCCGGGGTTCTGCCGACGGCGGACGGGTGCCGTGGTTGCCGTGGTTGCCGGGCTTTCCGTTCGAGCTGGGGTCCGGCGGGGCGCTCGTGGTGGTGGCCGGGCTGCTCGAGGTCGGGTCCGGTGTGTCGTCGTCGGAGGACGGCGTGGACGGCAGCGGGACGCTCGGCTTCGAGGGCTTCGGCGAGCTCGGCTCGTGGCTCTTCGAGGTCGGCGAGCTCGGCGAGGTCGACGGCAGCGGTACTGACGTGGACGACAGCGGTCCGATCGTCGGGTCGTGGCACATGTCCCACCAGCAGCCGAGCGGCACCGGCACCGGCGTCGCCGTGGCACTGCCGAGCGAGGCGCCGACAGTGACGGTGAGCGGGCCGTCGAACGGCTTGCGGTCCACCGCCGCCCACAGCCTCGTGGTCTCGCCCGGAGCCAGCGGTTTGGCGCTGGTGCAGCTCGTGCTCGTATCGCTGAGCGTGCACTTGAACTGCTTGAGGCTGAACGGCTGGTCGGTCTTGTGGTCGAACGTGATCGTGACCGGTTGCGTGCTCTGCCCGGTGTTCTGCACATCGGCTTCGATGATCGGCTTGATCTTCCACGGCACTCCGTGTGCCCTCGCCGACAGCGACAGAGCGTCCTTCGGAGGATTGACCTTCACCCGGACATTGACGTCGACCTTGAGCGAAGCACCCGCAGTGACCGAACCGGTCACCTCGCCGCCCTTCGCGTTCTCGTCGGCCTGCAGCCGGAACGTCAGCACGGCCGTCTGACCAGGCTGCAACCCGCTGCCGGTCTTGCAGGTGACCGTGCCCGTGCCGCCCGGGCAGGCGACCTGCATCGGCCCGGACTGCGCGGCCGCTTCGCTGGAGTACGCGCCGACCGCGCCGCCGCCGTTCGCCTGAACGGCCCGGACTCCCTCCGGCAGGTTCAACGTCGCCTGGACCGGATCGGAGACGGAGGTGCCGTTGTTGCGCACGGTGATCGGCAGCGCGACCGGGCCGCCGCCCGGCTGGAGTTCGACCCCGTTGGGCGGCAGGGACGCGGACAACTGCGGCGCCCCGGCAGGCGGGTTCTGGGCGGGCGGCTGCGCCGGCGGGGCAGCCGGAGGAGCCGCGGGCGGCGGCACCGCCGGAGGCGCGGGCTGGGCAGGCGGCGGAGCCGGGGGAGCGGGCGGCGCGGCCGGAGGAGCCGGGGGAGCAGGCTTCGGCGCGGGGGCGGGCGCGGCGGCCGGCGGCGGTGCGGGGGCCTGCTGCGCGGTCGGAATGGTCTGCGTTCCGCCGCCCGCGGCCAGCGCGACGGCCACCGCGGCCACCATCGCGGCCCCGGACATGGCGACCCCGGCGAACTGCCGCGGGGTGGACGCGGCTGCCGCCGCACCCGCCTTCGCCCCGCCTGCCGCGGCGGCTCCCGCTCCGACGGCGGCACCGGCAGTCGCCGCGCTCGCCTTGGCCGCGCCGATCGTGGCCAGGTAGCCGAGAGCAGCGCCGCCGAGAACGATCGGGGCGATGATCGCGCGCAGGCTGCCGTTGACGTCGGCCAGTTCGGCCGCCAGGATCCGGCACTTCTCGCACTCGTCGAGGTGGTTCTCCACCTGCGAGCGCTCGCGTTTGGACAGTCCGTCGCGGGTCCAGGCGCCGAGCCGGTCGGCCGTCGCCCGGCAGCGGTCCGCGCCGGTTTCCTGGAGGTGGACCTGCAGATACGCCTGGCGGAGCCCTTCCCGGGCGCGGTACGCGAGCGCGGACACGCCGTTGGCGGTCAAGCCGAGCAGCGGCGCGACTTCAGCCGGGCTCTGCTGCTCGATTTCGGTGTGCCACAGCACTGCCTGCCAGCGTTCCGGCAGCCGCGCGAACGCCTTCGCGGCCATCGTGCGCTCGAGGCCGGCGACGGCGGTGTCGGAGAACGGCACGGTGAGCGCTTCGCCCGCGGCGCCGCCGACGTCGCTCATGTCCTCGTTGAGGTCGATCCGGCGGTCACGGCGCGTCTTGTCATACGCGGTGTGACGCAGCGCGGTAAGCAAGTACGCACGGAAGGCGCTGTCCGGCCCCTTCCCGCCACGCAGCGTGTCCAGAACCTTCGAGAACGCCTCCGACACGAGGTCGTCGGCCTCGGAGCTGGACCGCGCGAGCTGGCGGGCGAGGTTGTGCGCGGCGCCGCTGTGCCGCTCGTAGAGCGGACCGTAGGACGCGATCTTTCCCGCGCGCACCTCTGCGATCAGCTCGGCGTCACTCTTACCGGAGAGATCGGCGGGAACGGTGGACACGGGGCTCCTTTGGATGCTGCGCGCGCGGCGGACTCCACGCGCCTTACTCCCTACAACGCACACCAAGTGTGACGGATGCGGCGACACTCGTCACGCCGTGGTCCGGCAGATGCCTCAGTAGGCGCAGCAAGTTCACCTCCTCGTCCGGTGGTTGCGCGAAAAAGATCTGGGAAAACGCGTCACGAGAACTCCGCCGCCGCGTCCCCTTCGTGATTGGGGACAAGATCGACAGGTACCGGAAGGAGCTGGGGGTTCGGTGGACGTACCGGCGACCGGGGCGCGGTCCGGCTCCGCAGGCGACTCGTCGGGGGACGAGACGCGTGCGCGGTTCGAGCGGGACCGCCATTTGCGGGCCTTGCGAGCTCGCTGGCGAACAGCCAGTCTTGCCGCCGGCTGGCGTTTCCCGAGCGATTGGGCACTGCCCGAAGTCGACGCGGTGTGCGCGGCGGTCGTCCGGCACGGCTCGACGGGCGCGGAGAACGCGCTGGCCGGGCTGGGCCGGGCACGGGCCGCGGCGGGAGCGGGGCTGTCGGAAACGCTGTCCGACCTGGCCGCTTTGCACGCGGTGCTCGCCGACCCGGACGCGGTCGACGGATTCGTCGCCCCGGACGTCGACGCCACCCCGGCCCGACTGCTCCGGGTGACCGCGCTGGCCTGGGCGGACGTCGCCACCGACCAGCTCGTGCACACCGAGGTCACCGACCCGCTCACCGGCCTGCCGTCCGCGGCGTACCTGCGGACCCGCCTCGGCGAGATCTACCGCGGCGGCGCCCACGAGGCGAATGTGCTGCTCACCGTGTCGCTGGACCTGACCTCGGTGTCCGGCTGGCCTCGGCTGACCGCGATGATCCTCGCCGCGGACGCCGTCCGCGCCGTCTTCGACACCGGCGAGTGCTACGCGACGATCGGCCCGTCCGCGGTCGCGGTGCTGGCCGAACGCAACGAACGCCTGGCCACGCGCGGGGTCGCGCTGCGAAGGGCGCTCAACGAACGCCTGTCCGTGGATCCGCAGCTGCGCGACGTCGCCCGTCCGCTCGTGTCCGCGGTGCGATTGCCCGGAACGCATGAGCGGGCATGCGAGCTGCTGACGGAATTGGCGCACAGCTGACCCCGGTCACCCTTCCTGACCAGCATTCCCGCAGTCATGCTTTCCTGGTGTGGTGACCAGGACCGTACCCTCCGCTGCCGACGGCGAAGCTCCGGTGAATCGATCCGGGCAGCCCCGGCTCGCTCTGCGCCGATCCCTGGCCCGGCTGTCCGTGCGTCCGCGGTCGATGCTCGTCTTCGCCGTGTTTCCGCTGCTGGCGATCGCGATCGGGTTCTGGGGCTGGGCGCACGACTGGAACCTCGGCGTGGACAGCGCGGTCTACCGGGCGGGCGCGTTGCAGCTGTTGCGCGGGGACAACCTCTACGACGCGAACACGCTGCCCACCGAACCGGGCTGGGCGCTGCTGCCGTTCACCTACCCGCCGACCGCGGCGCTCCTGTTCGCTCCGCTCGAGCTGGTGCCGGTGCAGGTGGCCTGGGGTTTCCTGACCGTTGCCTCGCTGGCCGCGCTCGCCCTCTCGATCCGGATCGCGATCGGCGCGCTGCCCCGCCCGGCCGCCGACGGACCCCGCTGGTGGGCGTCCCCGGCCCGGTCGACCATCGTGTTCTTCCTGGTCTTCCTCGGTTTCGAACCGGTGTGGCGGACGATCTTCCTCGGCCAGATCAACCTGATCCTGATGGCGATGGTCCTGCTGGACATGCTCGTCATCGGCGCGCGCGGCAGCCGCTGGGGAGGCGTGCTGGTGGGCCTCGCGGCGGCGATCAAGCTGACCCCGATCGTGTTCCTCGGCCATCTGCTGGTCACCGGCCGCTGGAAAGACGCGCTGCGCGGCTTGGCGACTTTTGTCGGCATGCAGGCGCTGCTGTTCCTGATCAACCCGCACGATTCGTGGAAATACTGGACGAAAACGCTCCCCGACACCGGCCGGATCGGCCCGGTGCACTGGGCGGGCAACCAGTCGCTGAACGCCCTGATGAACCGCGCCACGGATCTGGCTCCGTGGGCGTCCGGCGCGGCCACCGCGATCGGCCTGGTGCTCGCGATTCCGGCGCTGTGGCTGATGTTCCGCTTCCACCGGCGCGGGCAGGCGCTGGCCGCGTTGCTCGTCACGGCGTTCTGGATCCTGCTGATCTCGCCGATTTCCTGGTCGCACCACTGGGTTTGGGTCGCGCCGCTGGTCGTGCTCCTGGTTTCCCGGTTGCCGAAAACCACCCCGGCGACCGCCTGGAAACGATGGCTGGGCACGTTCCTGGTGGCGTTCGTGTTCGTCAGTTGCGTCCTGCTGATCTTGCCGAACGGCCGGAATGTCGAGCTGCACTGGAAGGTGTGGCAGAACGTGCTCGGCGACGCCTACATCCTGACGCCGGTCGTCCTGGCCCTCGCGTTGGCGCTGCGGTGGGGTTTGCAGCGGCGGGCGCGCAAGCGGGCGCAGCTGTCTTAGGTTGTTTTTGCTGGTCAGCGGCTTGCTGGCGGGTTTTGTCGGTGGTGGCGGTTACTGTGTGGATCGCGGTGGTTACGCGGCCGTCCGGAGCCCCTGGTTCGCGGACGGGCACGGCCATCGTTCTGATTCCGGTGCCGGTGCCGGGCAGATCAACCGAATAGTGCGCTTTGTCAGTCCGCTGAACCGCCGTAGAAGTCGCCCAATGCGGTGCGGGTGTACTGGATCAGCAACTCGGCGTGCGCGAAGTCGTCCGGAAGACATTCGCGGGCCGCGGTGAGCACCTCGTCGAACCGATAGGGCGGGGTGACGGCTTTCGCGAGCGGGTGCTGTTCGCGGAGCTGCTTCATCAGTTCGGCGAGGTAAATCACGGCCGAGTTGGAGTCGGTGGTCCAGAGCCAGGCGAGCACGTCGCCGAATCCCGAGGGAAAGGCCAGCGGCCGGGATGCGTCGGTGAGCATCCCGGTGGCCACCCCGGGGAGGCTCGCTTGGCGAAGAGCGTGCAGAACCGGCCGCGGGAGGGTGACGGAGTCCATGCCGACATCCTCCTTCAGCGGGACGGTTCGGGGTGGGGTTTGGCGGCCGGGTGTTGGCCTCTTCGGGTCGAGGTTGTTGGGGTGGGGGTGCCGTGGGGGTGTTGAGGTGCCCGTTGGGTTGCTATCCCGGTCCGATCTGCGAGATCGGCTTACCGTCCAAGCTGATCCGGTAGCACCTGATCCCTGCCGGATCCGCCTGGTGGCCAGCTTGATCGGTTGATGTCCAGCCTGGTCAGGTTTCGAGCTGTGTCGGCATGGCTGGTTCCGACGCCGGGCCGCCTTGCCCGGCGCTCAGCTCGGCTGGGTCGTCTGGCTCGCTCTAGTGCCGAGCTTGGTCGGCCGGTGCCCGGCCAGGTCGGTTTCTGAGTTGTCTCGGCACGGCTGGCTTCCCACGCCGGCCCGCCTTGCCTGGCGCTCAGCCCGGCTGGGTTGTCTGGCTCGTCCCGGTCTGGCCGATTCCCGGGCCAGCCGGTGAGCGCAGTCCGATTCTGCGGTTTCTCCGGCGCGGCTGGCTGGTGGACCAGCCCCCTTGACCCGGCGCAGCCTGGCCGGTTTCTGGAGGTGCCCGGGTCCGGCCGCCCGGTGTCAGCCCGTGAGCCCAAGTCCGATTCGTCCCGTGGCCAGCGTGGTCGGTTCCTGGGTCTCCTCGGCATGGTTGGCTGGCGGGGCCAGCCCGCTTGGCTCGGCGCTCAGCCTGACCGTTGCCTGGGCCCTGCCCCAGCGCGGCTGGGTTCCCGGTGGCCAGCTCGTGAGCCCAAGCCCGATCGCCCGACCTACAGCCTGGCCGGTCGCCTCGGCCCCCGCCCCACCGAACCCAGCACCAACCCGCCCGCCCAGCCCTCCCGCACCTCGCCCACGGTCCGCCTCCGCCGCAGGTCGCCGGTGGTCCGCCGGTTCTCGCCCAGTAACCTGGGCGGCGCTATGGACAAACGAACCGGTCTTCCCATCGTGGGCATGGTGGGCGGCGGGCAGCTCGCCCGCATGACGCAGCAGGCGGCGATTTCCCTCGGCCAGTCGCTGAAGGTGCTGGCGGCCGACGAGGGCGACGCGGCGGCCCTCGTGGCGAGCGACGTCGTCATCGGCCACCACACCGACCTCGACGCGCTGATCGACTTCGCCCGCCAGGTCGACGTGGTCACCTTCGACCACGAGCACGTGCCCGGCGAGCACCTGCTCACCCTCGCCACCGAGGGCTTCGTCGTCCGACCCGCGCCCACCGCGCTCGGATTCGCGCAGAACAAGCTCGTGATGCGCGAGATGATGGCCGGCCTCGGCGTGCCCGGTCCCGCCTTCGCCGAAGTGTCCACTGTGGACGATGTGGTGACCTTCGGCGACGAGCACGGCTGGCCGGTGGTGCTGAAGGCGTCGCGCGGCGGGTACGACGGCCGGGGCGTCTGGATGCTCGACATCGCACAGCAGGCCCGCGAGACCGTTCCCGAACTCCTCGAAGCAGGCACCGAACTGCTGGTCGAGGAGAAAGTCGCGATGAAGCGCGAGCTGTCCGCGCTGGTCGCGCGTTCCCCGTTCGGCCAGGGCGCGGCGTATCCAGTCGTCGAGACGGTGCAAAGGAACGGCATCAACACCGAGGTTCTGGCCCCGGCTCCGGGGCTGGCGGAAGAGCGCGTGCACGAGGCGCAGGAGCTGGCCCTGCGCATCGCGTCGACGCTCGATGTCACCGGGCTGCTCGCGGTCGAGTTGTTCGAAACCGAGAACGGGCTGCTGGTCAACGAGCTGGCGATGCGTCCGCACAACTCCGGCCACTGGACGATGGACGGTTCGCGCACGTCGCAGTTCGAGCAGCACCTGCGCGGGGTCCTGGACTACCCGCTCGGCCGCACCGACCTGATCGCGCCGGCGTGCGTGATGGCGAATGTGCTCGGCGCGGAAGTCTCGCCGCAGATGAGCCCGGACGAGCGCGTGCACCATCTGTTCGCGCGGTTCCCCGAGGTGAAGATCCACCTCTACGGCAAGCAGGACCGGCCCGGCCGCAAGCTGGGGCACGTCAACTTCATCGGCGACCGCATGGACGACCTGCGCGACCGCGCGCTGCTGTCCGCGCACTGGCTGTCCCACGCCGTCTGGCTCGACGGCTACGAGATCCACTGAAGGGGAACACAATGGCGCCGCAGGTGGGCGTGATCATGGGCAGCGACTCCGACTGGCCGGTGATGGAGGCCGCGGGGCAAGCGCTGGACGAGTTCGGCGTCGAGTACGAGGTCGGTGTCTACTCGGCGCACCGCACCCCGCAGCGGATGCTGGACTACGCGAAGTCCGCGGCCGACCGGGGCATCCGCGCGATCATCGCGGGCGCGGGCGGCGCCGCGCACCTGCCGGGCATGGTCGCGTCGGCGACGGTGCTGCCGGTGATCGGCGTGCCGGTTCCGCTGAAGTACCTGGACGGCATGGACTCGCTGCTGTCCATCGTGCAGATGCCCGCCGGCATCCCGGTCGCGACCGTGTCCGTCGGCGGGGCGCGCAATGCCGGTCTTCTCGCGGTGCGCATTCTCGCCGCTGCCGACCTGCAGCTGCAGGCGAAACTGGCGCAGTTCCAGCAGGACCTGGAGCAGCTCGTCCTCGACAAGGACGCCAAACTCCGCGAAAAAGCGGGCAAGTAGACCGGGCACGCGGATGCCGGTTGTGGACCGGCATCCGCGCGCACCATCAGCTCAAGCCGGGTCGGGCAGCTGCTTCCGCAGCTCGCGTTTCAGCACCTTGCCCGCCGCCGACACCGGGATCTCCTCGACGAAATGCAGTTCCCGCAGGCGTTTGTACGGCAGCACCTTCTCGTTCACCGCCGCCATCAGCTGCTCGGCGTCCACTGAGGAATCCGGCTTCCGCACCACGAACGCCACCGGTAGCTCGCCGACCTCCGGGCTCGGCCGTCCGACCACTGCCGCGGACAGCACGCCCGGCGACGCGCTCAGCAGTTCCTCCAGTTCGCGTGGGAAGACGTTGTATCCCTTGTACAGCAGCATGTCCTTCTTGCGATCCACAATGGACAGATAGCCGTCCTCGTCGAGAACGCCGATGTCGCCGGTGTGCAGCCACCCGTCGACCAGCGCGGCGGCGGTCTCCTCCGGTCGGTTCCGGTACCCGCGCATCACCTGCGGCCCGCGCAAGCACACCTCGCCCTCTTGCCCGGGTGGCAACTGCTCTTCGCTGCCGTCCGCGACGAGCTTGACCTCGGTGTCGAAGATCGGCGTGCCGACTGATCCCACCTTGCGCACGCCAGAGCGGTAGCTCGGCGAGATCACCGCGCCCATCGTCACCTCGGTGAGCCCGTATCCCTCGGTGATCACGACGCCCGGGAACCGCTGGTGCAGCGCGCGGATCATCTCGTGGCTCATCGGCGCCGCACCGGAGCCGATGTTGCGCACCGACGACAGGTCGGCGGTGTGGAACGCAGGCGTCGCGAGCAGTGCGGCGAACAGCGCGGGCGCGCCGCCGATGGTCGTGACCTGCAGCCGTTCCGCGTCCGCGAGGTACGCCGCCGGGTCGAACCGGGAGTGCAGCACGATCGTCCCGCCGGCCAGCAGCGGGCCGTTGAGCCCCGCGATGACGCCCATTGCGTGGAACCAGGGCGTCAGGTTGATCGAGATGCCGGTGCCCAGGCGGGTCGGCCATTCGTCCGGGCTGCCGATCTGGTCGATCGTCACGTCGCCGTTCGCGTCGAGCGCCGGCACCGACCCGGTCGACCAGCAGGTGTGCTGCAGGGTGTTCGTGACGACGTTGCGATGCGTGAGTTCAACGCCCTTGGACCGCCCCGTCGTACCGCCCGTGTAGGCGAGATGGGCCAGGTCGCGGTCCACCTCGATCGCCACGTCCGGCCTGGTCGCGGGCTGGCCGGCGAAGAACTCGCGGAACTCCACGCTCCCCTCGTCGAGTTCGCCAGTAGGGGAGACGACGATGGTGAGCCGCGCCGGAATCCGGTCGGCGACCGCCGCGAGTGTGCCCGCGACCGGCCCGAACGTCACTACCGCGGCCGCGCCGCAGTCGGTGAGCTGGAAGGCGAGGTCGTCCGGAGGAAGCAGCGGGTTCGTCGGGCTGAACGTCGCCCCCGCCAGCAGGATGCCGTGGTAGGCGATCGGATACGCGAGGCAGTTCGGCAGATGTACGGCGACCACGTCGCCCCGGCCGATGCCGCGGGCAAGCAACGCCTGCGCGAATTGGCAGGCCGCTCGCCAGGTCTGGGCGAACGTGAGCTGGTCGTCGCCCATCGCGAACGCGACCCGGTCGCCGTAGCGTGTCGCGGCGCCGGCGAGCACCGAACCTATCGGCGCCTCGGGGTAGTCAAGGGAAGCGGGCAATCCGGGCGGCGGGGTCGACGCAGTGGCAGCCATCACCTGACCATACGAACCGTGCGGCCGAGGACACAAGCAGCGAGCCTCCGCGATCGGAGTGAACGCGGGCTAACATCGGGGGACTTTCTCCCGTTTCGCTGCAGAAGAGGTGACTGAAGGTGGCCGAGGGCCTGTATCAGCTGGCCGAAGAGCACGAGGAACTGCGGGCCGCGGTCCGGGCGCTAGCCGAAAAGGAGATCGCGCCGTACGCGGCGGAGGTCGACGAGCAGGAGCGCTACCCGGTCGAGGCCAACGAAGCGCTCGTCAAGGCGGGATTCAACGCCGTCCACATCGCCGAGGAGTACGACGGCCAAGGGGCCGACGCCATCGGCGCGTGCATCGTGATCGAGGAAGTCGCCCGCGTCGACGCCTCCGCGTCCCTGATCCCGGCGGTCAACAAACTGGGCACGCAGCCGATCATCCTGTCCGGTTCGGAGGACCTGAAGAAACTGGTCCTGCCGTCGATCGCCTCGGGCGAGGCCTCGGCGTCCTACGCCCTGTCCGAACGAGAGGCCGGTTCGGACACCGCGTCCATGCGCACCCGCGCCCGCCTCGACGGCGACCACTGGGTCCTCAACGGAACCAAGTGCTGGATCACCAACGCCGGCGAATCGTCGTGGTACACGGTGATGGCCGTCACCGACCCGAACGCGGAAAAGAAGGCCAACGGCATTTCGGCTTTCGTCGTGCACAAGGACGACCCGGGCTTCTCGGTGGGCCCGAAGGAAAAGAAACTGGGCATCAAGGGCTCGCCGACCCGCGAAATCTACTTCGAAAACTGCACCATCCCGGCTGACCGCATCATCGGTGAACCAGGCACCGGCCTGAAAACCGCGCTGCGCACCCTGGACCACACCCGCCCGACGATCGGCGCGCAAGCACTGGGAATCGCCCAAGGTGCCCTGGACGCCGCCGTCGCGTACGTCAAGGAACGCAAGCAGTTCGGCAAGGCAATCGCGGATTTCCAGGGAATCCAGTTCATGCTGGCCGACATGGGAACGAAAATCGAAGCCGCCCGTCACCTGGTCTACGCCTCCGCGGCAGCCTCCGAACGCGGCGACAAGCGCGCCGGCTTCACCGCGTCCGCAGCGAAGGCCTACGCGTCCGACGTGGCAATGTCGGTAACCACGGATGCCGTGCAGTTGTTCGGCGGCGCGGGCTACACGCGCGACTTCCCCGTGGAGCGGATGATGCGCGACGCGAAGATCACGCAGATCTACGAAGGCACGAACCAAATCCAGAAGGTCGTCATGGCGCGCGCCTTGCTGAAGGGCTGAGCTTCCCGGCATCTCGCTGAAGAGCCCCACCACCCGGATTGGGTGGTGGGGCTCTTTCTTGACTCGGACCGGGCGATGCGGGTCAGCCGCGAGTATTACGACGGCGGCGGCAGTTCCGACCCGCTGGCCGAGGCGGGCGACGCCGACGAGCTGCGGTGTCTGATCCGGGCGCCGTGCGACGCGGTGCATCAGTTGCACGCCGTGAGCGAGGCGAGCGGACGTACAGCTCGCCGTTGTCGGTCCGCGACCTCACCGGGCGGGGGCGGGTGCTGAGCTTCCAGAGCACTCAGGACGGCGCGGCCCACAGCAGTGTCTGCCCGGGAAACCGGGCGTCCTTGATCGATGCGGTAAACCGGGAACTCGTCAGCTTGCGATAAAAACTAGTAACCGCGTTTCTCTTTCTCGTGTTCCGCGTTAACCACTGCGTCGGGTTCACAGAGAGGTGAAACGGAATGGGCGTACGCGCGTTCGGACGGGGCATGGCCATCCTGGCGGCGACGGTGGTCGCGCTCGGCGGCGGCACCGCGGTGGCATCGGGGGCAACCGGGAAAGAGCCGACCGGTCCGGTGCAGCCGAACATCATCGCCGCGGCGATCTACTCGGTCGGGCAGCCGACCATCGCGCCGCCGGGGGCCAACGACTGGAACTGCAAACCCTCCGCGGAGCATCCGAACCCGGTGCTGCTGTCCAACGGCACCACGGCCAACGCGTACGAGAACTGGGCGAACCTCTCCCAGCGGCTCGCCGACGAGGGGTACTGCGTGTTCGCGGGGAACTTCGGCGGATCGCCGGGGGCGTTCCTGCAGACGGTCGGGCCGGTCGCGGGCACCGCGGGACAGCTCGCGACCTTCGGGGACAAGATTCTGCAGGCCACCGGGGCTTCGAAGCTGGACATCGTCGGACACTCGCAGGGCGGGATGAACCCGCGCTACTGGATCAAGTACCTCGGCGGCGCGAACAAGATCGGCAAGCTGATCGGCCTCTCTCCGTCCAATTACGGCACCAGCCTGTTCGGCCTGCTCACCGCCATCCAGGCGATCCCGCCCGCTCGCGACATCGTCGGCGTCCCCTGTCCGGCCTGCAACGAGCAGTCGACCGGGTCGGCGTTCCTCAAAGACCTCAACGCGGGCGGCGACACGGTTCCGGGCGTCGACTACACGGTGATCCAGACCAGGTATGACGACGTGGTCACCCCGTACACCAACGCCTTCCTCAAGCCCGCGCCCAACGTGAAAAACCTCGTCCTCCAGGACGTCTGCGGGCTCGACCACACCGACCACCTCGGCATCACCTACGACCCGATCGCGGAGCGCGAGGTGCTCAACGCGCTCGACCCGCAGCACGCGAAAAAGCCGAATTGCGTGTTCGTGCCCCCGGTGATCAGCTGAGATACCCCCGCACCGGGGTACAAACGCGAACACTTTCGCCTGCTTGGTTGTGCGGTCTCCGGCTTCGCTGTCACAGTCGGTGACATGTTCTGGCTGCTCCCCGACACCTGGACGCCGCACGACGAGACCGAGCTGGTCGCCGGATGGCGGCTGTGGCTCGAGCTGAGCGACCGCGCGTGGCCCACCGCGTCGTGGGACGGCACTCCGTCCGGCGCGGTGGGCCCGTTGCGGGAACTGCTCGACGCGTGCGAGGAAATCGAGAGCACGTGCCGGGAAACGGCCGAGCCGTCCGCGGAGTTCACGGACCTCGTTCAGCCGCTGGTGCTGTGCGCGAGCGCGGTGCTTTGCCTGTGGTGGGACGACCACGCGCCGCTCGACTCGACTCGCGCGAAGGCGCTCCACGAGGACCTGCGCCGGTTCGCGGCCCTCGCGGAGCGCGTTCTCACGCTGTTGTCCGCCCACGGCGGCTGGACGGAACTCGACCTGGCCCGGCGCCACCCGGCTTGAGCCGGTATTCGGCGAAATTCGTGACCAGCGTGCCCTCGCCCTGGGTGAGCGCGGGCAGTGCCTGTTCCAGTTCGTGCGCGGAGGCGGCGGGAAGATGACCGTCCACAGTGCATCGATCGCCGGCGAGCACTGGTTCGCCGGGTATGGCGCGCAGTTCGACAAGTTTGCGCAGCACCGCGCTGAGCGCGGACGCCGGGGCTTCGAGTTCGAACGAGTGGACCGGTTCGTACACCCGCGTTCCGGCCTGGCGAAGCGCTTCCCGCAGCACCAGGCGGGTCATGCCGCGGAAATCCCCGGCAGTGCTGGCCGGCGGGTAGAACGCGGTGTCGGTGAGGGTGACTGCGCAGTCGATCACTTCCCGGCCGTGCAGGCCTTCGCGCAGGATCTCGTGCACGGTGTCCTCAATGGCCGTGTGGAAGGAAAGCGGCAGCGAGCCGAGTTCGACCTCCAACCGGTAGTCGGTGCCGGACCCGGGCGGTCCGGGTTCGACGCGAAGTCCGACGGTGGCCCAGAAGAACACGCGTTCGTCCGGGGCGGGGCGGCGAACGCGGTGCCCGGTCCCATGCAGACGCTCGACCAGCAGCGGGCGTGATTCCTCGAATTCGGCGGCAATGCCGAACTCTTCGGCGAGCGTCGTTCGGATCACCTCCTTCTGCACCTCGCCGTAGAGCCGGACGGTGATGTCCTGGTCTTGGCGGCGGATGCTGATCAACGGGTCCTGTTCGGACAGCCGGGTCAGCGCGAGGTAGAGCGCGGCGGTTTGGCCCGGATCGACCGGGTACACCAGCGTTTCCAGGCTCGGCGGGGCGAAGAACCGGTCCTGCGAAAGGTCCGTGCCTTCCCCGAGCCGGTCGCCGATCCGGATCTCCGGCAGACCCCAGACCCGCGCGATGTCTCCGGCAAGCGCCTCGCCGGACACCGGGGTCGCGCCGTGCTCGAACACCCGCACCGCAGTGGGGCGGCCGACGCTTTCCGCGCCCAAGCGGCGGAACGGTACCGGTCGGCGGGCCGCGAGGGATCCGGAAAACATGCGTACGTAAGCGATCTTCTCGCCGGAACGACCGCGTTCGATTTTGAACACGGTGGCGTCGAGCGGTCCGTCCCCGCGGCGTTCGCGGGACGGCAGCAGCTCGTAAATTCCGGCGATGAGGTCGCGAACGCCCGCGCCGGTGACCGCGGAGCCGAAGAAGACCGGATACACCGAAGCGGTGGCCACCTGCCGTACCAATGCGTTTCGGTAGTCCACAGCGGACGCGGTACCGGCCACATAGGACTCGAGAAACGCGTCGTCCCCGGCCAGTGCGTCAGCGAGGTGTTCGTCAAAGGGCAGCGGCACCGGACGTGCGTGAGCGGTGCCGATCTCCGGCACGGTGCTCATCGCGACACATCGCGGGGAAAGCTTGGTACGCAACGATTCCAGCAACGATGCTTCGCGAGCCCCGGTGCGGTCGATCTTGTTCGCGAAGACCAGCACCGGAATGCCGAGCCGGACGAGCGTGCGCATCAGCACGCGGGTCTGGGCTTGGACGCCTTCCACCGCGGACACCACGAGCACCGCGCCGTCGAGCACGCCGACGGCGCGTTCGACCTCCGCGATGAAATCCGGGTGACCGGGAGTGTCCACAAGGCTGAGCCGGTGGCCGGGCGTGGTGACCGCCACGACGGCGGACTTGATGGTGATGCCGCGCCGGCGTTCGAGGTCGAGCGAATCGGTCTGGGTGTCGCCGTCGTCGACCCGGCCGACGTGGTCGAGCACGCCGGTCTCGAACAGCAGACGTTCGGTGAGGCTGGTTTTACCTGCGTCGATGTGCGCCAGGACGCCGATGGTCAGTGCTTTCATGCGGGCGGAAATCCTCGGATGCGGGAGACAGGCCGAACTGGGGTCGATCGGACTGCCGGCGCATCGGGACTCCTCACGGGTCGGGAACACGAAAACACGGCCGCGGGCAGCGGGCACTCGCGGTCAGCGGCACGGTAGCGCTGGACCGGGCACTGCGTACAGCGAATTTCCGGTGCCTGTCGGTTTGCTGTCGATCACTCGCTGACACCCCCGCGGCGGTGTTCAGTGCCCTACCGTGGGTCGGGTCAGTTGAATTTTCACCTATCGGGGAGCTGTCTCCATGTTGACTCGAGTCAAGGACGTCGCGCTGCTGCTCGGCCGGATCGGCATCGCGGTGGTGTTCTTCGCCCACGGCCTGCAGAAGTGGGACAGCGGCGTCGGGGCGACCGCCGACATGTTCGGCCGGATCGGCATCCCGCTGCCGGGCGTCTCGGCCTTCCTCGTGATCGTGCTCGAACTGCTCGGGTCGATCGCGTTCGTCGTCGGCTTCCTGCTGCCGGTGGTCGCCATCGGCTACGCGATCGACATGGCCGGCGCGCTGATCTCGGTGCACGCGCCGCACGGCCTGACCGGCGAAGGCGGCTACGAACTGGTCCTGGTGCTCGGCCTCACCGCGCTGGCGCTGGGCTTCAACGGCGGCCGGCTGTCGCTGGACCACGTGCTGTTCTGGCGTCGTCGCCAGGGCGCGGCCGAACTGCAGAACGCCTGAGAAGAACCGCGGTGAGTGCCGACCCCGCGGCCGGCGCTCACGCGGTCAGGTCGGCGGTGGTGCGCTCGGCCTCGCGGCGGGCGGGCAGTTTCGCCGGGTCGGCGTTGGTCACCTGGACCAGATGTGCGCTCGCGGCGAGCGGGACGAGCAGGCCGTCCAGCACCCCGTCCGGCACTGTCCAGTCCATCGTGGACAAAACTCGGTCTGCCGCGGTCAGGCCGAGTTTTGCCGCGCGGGCAGTGGCTTCCGCCCACACTTCGTCCACAGTGGAGGAACCGAGCGCGGCGGTGTCGCCGGGGGTCGGCTGCATCGGGACGAACTGGTCGCCGGACATCCGGGCCTCGGTGAGGTAGTCGAGCGCTCCGCCGGACGGCGGCGTCGACAGGCCGCGGCCCATCGGGTCGAGCGACACCACCGCGACTGCCGGGGCGTCGACCTCCTCGTCCGGGCTGGTGAACACCACCCGTGCGCCCTCGGTCTCCGCGACCACGCGGGCTCCGCACCACCACGCGCCGAGCAGCACGCCGACGGTTTGCCAGTGCGCGGGCAGCCGCACCGCGACCGCGTCGCCCGGCTCGACGTCGAACTCGTCGACCAGCCAGTTCGCCGTTTTCGCGGCCCAGTTCTGCGTTGTCGCCACGGACAGCTCGACGCGGCTGCCGAGCCGGTCGTCGTAGTGCGTGATCAGCGGTTTCGCCGGCGAGGCCAGAAGCGGGCGCAGCAGCTGCTCGGTGAGACTCATGCGCCCAGGCTAGCCGTGGCGTCAGTCGACGCAGGGCACGCCCGGGATTCCGGAATCCAGGCCCTGCGACGCCGCCCCGGCCGCCGCGCCGCCGCCTCCCGCGGTGCCTCCGGTGCTGGTGCGTCCGGCCAGTCCGGCCACGAACTTCCGCACCGCGGCCGGGTCGACCTCGACGATGCTCTGCCCGTCCTCGCTGCGGCCGTTCGTGGTGATCACCGGGATGGTCGCGAAGGTCAGGTCGCCGGACGCGACGCCCTTGACTTGCTGGGCGAATTCGAGCACGTCGAGGCCGTCGTCGAGCACGAACGACCGGTGCACCGCGTCCATCAGGCTGTTCAGCGTGCTCGGGTTGGCGAGCGTGCCGGCGGACAGCACCTTGCGCAGAGCGGAGGACAGGAACGCCTGCTGCCGCTTGATCCGGTCGAGGTCGCCGTTCGGCAGGTTCTTGCGCTGGCGCACGAAGGACAGCGCCTCGCCGCCGCTCACCGTCTGCACGCCGCGGCGGAAGTTCGCCCCGGAATCCTTGTCCGACGTCGCGTGGTTCAGGCACACCGGCACGCCGCCGACCGCCTCGGTGATCAGGTAGAACCCGAGCAGGTTGACCTCGGCGTAGTGGTCGATGCGCGCTTGGGTGAGGTCCTGCACGGTCTGGACGAGCGCCCGCCGCCCGGCAGCGTCCGAATCGCGCGCGATCTTCGCCTGGTCGCGCTCGCCCTGGGCACGCTCCTCCTGCTCGGCGCGCGCCTTGGCGACACCGTACGCGGAGTTGATCTTCGCCTTGCCTCGGCCGGGCACGTCGACCCAGCTGTCGCGCGGGATCGACACTGCGGACGCCTTGCCGCCGTTCTTCGGGATCCGCAGCAGGATGATGGTGTCGGTGTTGATCCCGGCCTTGTCCTCGGTGCGCAGCGACTTCAGCATGCTCAGCGGCAGCGGATTGCCTTGCTGGTCGGTGCGCGCGTCGCTGCCGACGAGCAGGATGTCGGTGCCGCCGTCGTCGGCGGGCGGGGCCGGGGGTTCGCCCTCGCGCGGCGTGAGGATGTCCGCGGTCGCGACGTTGTCCTGCAGCTTGTCCTTGGTGACGTACGCGTAGCCGGTCCCGCTCAAGGCGAGCAGGGAGACCAGGCCGATCGCGACGCGGCGGGTGATCCGGGTGACCCGGCCCTTGCGGCGCTCGGGTTCCGGCGGTGCCGGGTTCGACGGCTGCGGGAGTTCGACGCGCGGGTACGGCGACGGCTTCCACTCGGAAGCGGGTTCCTCCTCCGCGGCGGCATCCTCGGTCGCCGATCCGGTTTCCTCCGCGGCGGTGTCCTCGGCCGACTCCTCGGCAGCAGGCTCGGCGGCCGTCTGCTCCGGAGTGCCGTCGGATCCCCGGTCGGAGGCGTCAGAAACCGCCGGACTGTCGACGGAATCCGTCGTCCGGTCCGGTTTGTCCTGGTTTTCGCTCACCCCGGCTACCTCCCCGCTCGCCAGCGTACGGCCTGCGGCACGCCGCCACGCTGGGTGCTCGACTCTAGTTGACGCAGGGAACATCGCCCGCCGTAATCAGCGGCGCGGGTGAGTTCGAAGAGCTGGACGAAGGCGGCACAGACGGAGTAGAGGCGGGCGGGGCCGACGACGTCGTGGCCGGCGCTTCCGCGGTGTCCCGCGCGTCCTTGCCGAGGATCACCCGGACGTGCCCGGCGGCGACGTCGGCGTCCGGCTCGGCGGACGCGTTGCCGCCGAGGGCTTGGCGGACCAGATCGGCGGAGGCCTCGTCCGACGGGTGGTAGCGCAGCACGGTCGTTGCGCGGGTGGACAGTTTCGTGCCGGTGCCGAGCTGGAAACCCTTGTCCCGCAACTGGCCCCGGACCTGGTCGGCGGCGCTGGAGCCGGAGCCGTCGAACAGTTCGACGGTGACCTGTCCGGCCCCGGGCAGCGGCGCGTCGCTGGAAGGCGGGGCGCCGCCGTCGGAGGTCAGCCGGTTGACTTCGGCGCGGACCTTCGCCGGGTCGACGCGCAGCACGTCCGCGCCGCCGATGACCGCGTTGCCCTCGGTGGGGATGGTGTGGAACTCGACGTTTCCGCCGGTCAGCCCGCGCATCTGGGCGGCGAACTCGGACAGGTCCCAGCCCGCGGACAGCACCACGGACTTCTTCACCGCCTCGATGAGCTGCGCGATCCGCACCGGGTTGGCCAGCACGTCGGAGGAGAGCACCTTGTTCGCCAGACCGGAGAGGAACGCCTGCTGTCGCCCGATCCGGTCGAGGTCGCCGTTCGGCAGGCCGTAGCGCTGCCGGACGAACGCGAGCGCCTGCACGCCCTCGATGGTCTGCTTCCCGGCGGGCAGGTCGACGCCCGATTTCTTCTCCTTCACCGGGTTTTTCAGGCACACCTGCACGCCGCCGATGGCCTTGGTGACCTCGTAGAAGCTGGCCAGGTTCACCTCGGCGTAGCGGTCGATCATGCCTGGTTTGCCGATGAACTTCTCGAGCGTCGCGACGAGGTTCTTGCGTCCGGCGAGCTTGGCTTTCTCGTCGACGTCCTTGAGATCGGTGTTGCCCTTGGCCTGCAGGGTCTTGGCGGTGTCGTTGTAGGCGTAGACGTACGCGCTGTTCAGCTTGTGCTTGCCGAAGCCGCCGGTGATCTCGACGTAGGAGTCGCGTGGGAAGGAGATGGCTATCGCGTGCTCGCCGTTCTGCGGGATGTGCACGAGGATCATCGTGTCGGTCTGTTTTTCGCCGTCCGACTCGCCGGCGTGCAGCATGTCGAGCACCTCGCGGGGCAGCGGATTGCCCTGTGCGTCGGTGCGGCTGTCCTGGCCGACGAGGAGGATGTCGATCGCGCCGTCGAGCGGCTTGGCGTCCGCCTGCTGGTCGCCGAAGATCTCCGTGGTGGAGAAGCCGGATCGCGGGTCGCCGATGAACTGCCAGCCGTACCAGGTGAGCGCCAGCACGGCCACGGACACGACGGACAGCAGGATCTTGCCGCCGCGCCGCAGCACGACGACCACGCCGCGACCGCGGTGCACCGGCAACGGCGTCCCCGGCCATTCGGCCACTGTTCCTCCCCAGGATGCCCCGCGCGTTGAGCGCTTTGCCGAACTCTACCGACTCGGCTGTGAGCCACCCGTAGGCTGGTGGCGAGAATGCCTGGTCGGGCGAAAGGGTGGAAGAGGATGCGGGTCCTGGTCACGGGCGGTGCCGGGTTCATCGGTTCGCACTACGTGCGGCAGGTGTTGTCGGGGGCTTATCCGACCCTGGCCGACGCCGAGGTCGTGGTGCTCGACAAGCTCACCTACGCGGGCAACGAGGCGAACCTCGATCCGGTCGCCGACAGCCCGCGGCTGCGCTTCGTGCGCGGCGACATCTGCGACACCGCGCAGGTCACCGAGCTGATGCGCGGCGTCGATCTGGTCGTCCACTTCGCCGCGGAGTCCCATGTGGACCGCTCGATCCTCGGTTCGGCGGACTTCGTGCTCACCAACGTCCTCGGCACGCAGACGTTGCTGCAGGCGGCGCTGGAGGCGCGGGTCGGGAAGTTCGTGCACGTCTCGACGGACGAGGTGTACGGGTCCATCCAGGACGGTTCGTGGTCGGAAGACCACGTGCTGGAGCCGAATTCGCCGTACTCGGCCTCGAAGGCGTCGTCGGATCTGATCGCCCGCTCGTACTTCCGGACGCACGGGCTGCCGGTGTGCGTCACGCGGTGCTCGAACAACTACGGCCCGTACCAGTTCCCGGAAAAGGTCATTCCGCTGTTCGCGACGAACCTGCTGGACGGCAAGAAAGTCCCGCTCTACGGCGATGGTCTGAACGTCCGCGACTGGCTGCACGTGGACGACCACTGCCACGGAATCCAGCTGGTCGCCGACGGCGGCCGTCCGGGCGAGATCTACAACATCGGCGGCGGCACCGAGCTGACCAACCGGGAACTGACCGAACGCCTGCTCGCGGCGGTCGGCGTCGGATGGGAAATGGTCGAACCGGTGGCCGACCGCAAGGGCCACGACCGGCGGTACTCGGTCGACATCGCGAAGATCAGCGGGGAACTCGGTTACGCTCCGCGGGTGTCGTTCGAGGACGGTCTGGCGGAGACGGTGCGCTGGTACGCCGACCACCGCGCGTGGTGGGAGCCGCTGAAGGCCCGCGCCGCGCTCGGCACGTCCTGAAACCCTTTTCGCAGTAGGAGGTACGCCGGTGCGGCTGGCAGTGCTCGTGCCCGGCGGTTCCGGCCAGGTCGGCCGGGACCTGGTGAATTCCGCGGGCTCGGAAACGGAGGTGCTCGCGCCTTCGTCGGCGGAGCTGGACGTGACGGCGGCTGGCCAGGTGATCAGCGCGGTCGGCGAACTGGCGGAACGAGCCGCGTCCGCAGGTGCGGTGCCAGTGGTGATCAACGCAGCGGCTTACACGGCGGTCGACGCCGCGGAGTCCGACGAGGCCCGAGCGTTCGCAGTGAACGTCGACGGCCCGCGAGTGCTGGCCGCGGCTTGCACTTCGCGGCGGGTGCCGTTGATTCACCTTTCGACGGATTATGTCTTCCCCGGGGACGCGGATCGGCCGTACGAGGTGGATGACGCGCTCGGCCCGAAGAACGCCTACGGGCGGACGAAGGCCGCTGGCGAGGACGCGGTTCTCGGGTCCGGTGCTTCGGCTTGGGTAGTGCGGACCAGCTGGGTTTACGGCAAGAGCGGAGCAAACTTCGTCGAAACGATCCGCCGGTTGGAATCGGAGCGCGACGAATTGTCCGTGGTGGACGACCAGGTAGGTGCCCCCACCTGGTCCGCGGACCTGGCCAGCGGCCTGTGGGAATTAGCCGAGACCATCGCCGCCGGACGAGCCCCGTCCGGAAAAATCCTGCACTGCACCGGCGGAGGCAAAACCTCCTGGTACGGATTCGCCCAAGCCATCTTCGAAGAAATCGGCGCAGACCCAGCCCGCATCAAACCCTGCACCACGGCAGAATTCCCCCGCCCAGCCGCACGCCCCGCCTATTCCCTTCTTTCCAACGCGTCCTGGCGAGACGCCGGACTAACCCCGCTAAGGGATTGGCGCGCGGCTTTAAACAGCTACCTACACGCATAAAAGGAGAAAGCCCCAGCCCCCGCCCTGCACCCCGATACGAAGGCTCCCACCGACCGTCAGCACAATTACGGCTTCGGGGTGCCTTTCTCTGTGGCTTTCTTTTCCCGGCTCCGCCGGGGATCCGTTTTGGGGACCCCCACCCCGATTTTTTGATTGTCACTACGGTCTGAGGTGCTTGTCAAGGCTGGAAAGAGTACCTTGACAAGCACCTCAGACCGCGTGCTCGGCGGGGATCGGGGTTGCGGGAGGGGTCTGGGTGGTTGCCCGGTGATGTGTGTCGGCTGCGGTGTGCTGCGAATTATGCTTCGGTCGCCTGCCGATAGGCGGCTAGGGTGCGTAGTGCGGTGTTGTGCCAGGTGAAGCTGGCGGCGTGGGTTCTGCGTGCCGTCGAGGTGGCGAGTCCGTGCGGGTCGGTGACGGCTTGGCGCAGGGCTTCTGCCAGGCCCTCCACGTCGTCGTAGGGGACCAGGGTGGCGCAGTCTCCGGCTACCTCGCGCAGGGCTGGGAGGTCAGTGCACACGACGGGGACATCGGACGCCATCGCTTCCAGGACTGGCAAACCGAAGCCTTCGTCCCGGGACGGGAGAACCAGGGCGGCCGCGCCGGCGACGACCGTGCGAAGGTCCACATCGGACAGATAACCGGTCTGTCCGGATCTCGGCAGCCGGGGGAACGGGCCGGGGCCGGCGAAGACCAGTGGGGGCAGGTCCGGTGCGGCGGCATGGGCGGCGGCGAGCCAATCCAGGCCCTTGCGCGGTCCGGCGGCACCGGCGAACAGCAGGTACTTCTCTGGGAGCCGTAGCTTCGCTCGTACTCCGTCGTCCGGCGGACGCGCGGTGAACCAGGCGGGATTCACGCCGAGCGGGGTGGCGACGATTTTCGACCGGTCGACGTCCAGCTTTTCCGCGACCGAATCCGCGACCGCCTCGGTGGGTGTGCAGATGACGTTCGCCCGGTGTGCGCCGCGGCGGACCAGTTCCGGGAGGGTTCGGTCGGAGGGGGCCAGTTCCTGCGGGGCGTCGAGGAAAGCCAGGTCGTGAATGGTGAGGACGCCGGCGGCCCGGAGGCGGCCGGGGAGGACGAAGTTCGTGCCGTGGACGACGTCCGTCGGTCCGGCGAACAGTTCCACCGGGGGAAGCTGGGTGTGCAGCCAGGTGGCCCGCAGAAGCCGTGCGGAAACCGGCATGCCCCGCGCTTGCACGCCGTGCGGCAGCACATGCCGCAGTTTTCGCCAGCCGCGCAGGGTAAACGCGACCGCGCGAAGGTCCACTTCGGACAGTGAGGCCAGTTCTTCGCTCAACGCGGCGGTATATCGGCCGATCCCGGTCCGGGAACCGAGCAGGGGAGTGCCGTCCAGCAGGACGCGCAGCGGACGGTCAGCCACGGCGCAACCGCTCCCGCGCCACCTTCGTGACCCGCCCCGCTGCTCGCCTCGCCAGTTCGCCGGGGCCGCCGGCGGCGAGATATTCCCGTACCAGAGCCAAATCGCGCCGGACCATCGCGGTGCCGCGTACCGGATCGCTGACGGTCAGGTCGGCACCGCCGGGCAACCGGTCCGCGGCGGGACGCGGGTTGCGGCAGAACTCCACCAGCGGCTTCAGCGCTTCCGGCCAGGCATACCGTTGCGCGACCACCCGGATCCGTTCGACGCACGCCTCGGCGAATTCGCGGTCGTACAAGGATTTTTCCAGTGCGTCCGCCAACGCGCCCGCGTCTTCGGCGGGGACCACGACGCCCAGGCCTTCCGCGCGGACGAGGTCGGCGAACGCGTCGCCGTCCGTCGTCACGATCGGCAACCCGGCCCACAGGTAGTCGAGAACCCGGGTGCGGAAAGCGAAAGTCGTCTCGACGTGTTCGTAATGCGTCGTGACCCCGCAATCGGCGTCGAGCAGCCAGTTCTGCCGCTCCGAATACGGGACCCACTGTTCGTTGAAGAAGACGTGCTTGTCCCTGAGGCCCAGCGAATCCGCGAGCCGGATGGTCCGGGCGCCGATGTCCATCTCGGCGACCTCGGGGTTCGGGTGCTTCATGCCGAGGAACACGAGACGGGCGTCGTCGCGGCGCTGGCGGAGCAGGTCGAACGCGCGGATCAGGGTCAGCGGGTCGAACCAGCTGTAAACACCGCCCGCCCACAGCACGACGCGGTCGGATTCGCCGATGCCCAGCGCGGAGCGCAGACCCGGGCCGGTGCGCGTCGGGGCTTGCGGGGAGAGGCCGAACGGGACGACGGCGAGCAGCGACTGCGTGGTCGGGTCGGCGTCGTAAAGCCGCGGCGACAACCGGCCGAGCGCGGCGAGGTGGCCCAGCCAGAAGTGGCGCTGGCGTTCCGAGGCGCAGAGGAAGAAATCGGCGCGCTCGAGCTGGGCGTCGAGGACCCGGGTGACCCCGGCGAGATCGAGCGCGCGCTGGTCGTCCGGCGCGCCCTTGCCCTGTTCCAGCAGTTCCAGGTGCATCGGATCGTAGACGTCGGCGACCACGATTTTGTGCTCGTGCTGCTTCTTGAGCGACGGCGCCAGCTCCAGCACGTGCCCCTGCAGGATCACCACGTCGGCCCATTCGATCGGGCCGTCGAGGTCGCGGTGCTTGCCCGAGCTGACCTGAAACGCCGCCGGCGGAGGCGAGACCAGCGGGTTGGTGGTCATCAGGTGCACGTCGTGCTCGGCGGCCAGCGTCGAGGCGATGTTCCACGCCCGGATCGCCGGGCCGGCCATCCGCTCGGTGATCGAATCGCCGGTCAGCACGAGGATCTTGCGCCGCTGCCCGAAAACGTCCTTGATGCCGAACGCTTCGACGAGGATTTCGTGTGCGCGAAGGTAATCCGGCAGCGGGTACGCGGGCTCGAGTGCCTTGCGCAGCAAGGGAAGCAGGTCGGCGTCGGTGCGCACGCGCGCGGCCTGCTCGACGGCGCGGGACTCGGCCAGCGAAGGCATCATCTCGACGAAGCGGTCCACTGCCAGCACCCCGGCGAGCGTGGTGCGCGGGACCGGGACGTCCGACGTGTCGACCGGGCCGACGCCCTTTTCCAGATCCAGCTGGTCCGGGTCGATGCCGCCGCGCGCGGTCGCGCGGCGGACGGCCAGCGCGAGTGCCGCGGGCAGGGCACGGGCTAGGGATTCGTCGGAGAGGTTCTTGTACAGCGCGGCCAGTGCGTTGCGTTCCAGCAGGAAGGTCTCGCGGCCGGTGTCCGGCGCGTCGACGTTGGCCATCGTGCCGTGGTGGCGGTGGTAGGTGAGCGATTCCGGGACGTAGCGGACGCGCCAGCCGCGCAGGTTCAACCGCCAGCCGAGGTCGACGTCCTCGTAGAACATGAAGAAGCGCTCGTCGAACCCGCCGAGTTCGGCGAACACCGAGGCGCGCACGAACAACGCCGAGCCGGTGCCGAAGAGGACGTCTTTGGCGACGTCGTGCTCGGCCTCCGGCACGTCCGCGAGCGGGCTGCCCGCGTGCCGCTTGTAGCCCATGCCGAACCAGGTCAGACCCGCGTCCACGAAGTCGGTGCCGGTGCCGTCCCAGTCGAGGACCTTGCTCGCCACCGCGGCGACGGTCGGCTGCGCGCGCAGTTCGGCGACGGCCGCGGAGACCCATGCCGGAGCCGGGCGGGCGTCGTTGTTGAGGAAGCCGAGGACGGTGCCGTTCGCGTGCTGCGCGCCGAGGTTGCAGCCGCCGGCGAACCCGGTGTTGACCGGCGATTCGATGAGCCGCACGTCGGGCACCGCGGTGCGGATGCGGGCCGCGTCGTCGCCGCCGGACGCGTTGTCGACGCAGATCAGTTCGACATTCGCGTAGTCCAGGTCGGTCCGCAGCGCCCGCAGGCAGGTGATGGTGTCGTCGGCGCCGCGGTAATTCACCACGATCACCGAGACGAGCGGTTGCGGGTCCCCCACTGCCAAGACGAGCTCCTCCGTCGAATTTCCGCCCAGCTTAAAGGCCAGCCCAGGCTTCCCAGATCGCGCCTCGGCCCAGCGCCGAGATCCGGCTTACGCGACCGCGTTCCCGCAGCGTGCGGGGGAGCCGGAGAACGATCTCCGCCAGCACCCGCAGCCGCAGCGCCGGGTCGAAGTTCGCCGCGTCCGGCCGGTGCCGGCGCAGCGGGAGCAACGCGGTGATCGCGGCGAAGCGGGCCAGCTCGCGGACCGCGGTCGCGGCGGGTGCGCAGCGCAGCAGCATGAGCAACCGGTTTCGTTCGTTCCAGCGGTGAAATCGCGGTGAACCCGGGTTCGTGCTCGCTCCGTGCAGGTGCCGGACGCGTGCCTTCGGCGCGGCGGCGACGTGCCATCCGGCCAGCCGCAGCCGCCACGCGGTGTCGGTGTCCTCGTAGTAACAGAAGAAGCTCGCCGGGACCCCGCCGACCGCGCGCATGGCCTCGGTACGCAGCAGTGCCGCTCCGCCGCAAAAGCCGAAGACCTCGTCGCTGGGTTCGGTGAGGTCGGCGCCGTGGCCGTCTGCGGTGAGCCGGACGCCGGTGGACTGGGTGCTGCCGTCGGGCAGTTCGAGCCGGGACGTGACGGCGGCGGCGAGCGGCTGTTCCTCGAGGGTGTCTTCCAGCTGGGCGAGCCAGTCCGGTTCGGGGGCGGCGTCGTCGTTGAGCCAGGCGACGCGCGGGGTGTCGATCCGGTCGAGCGCGCGGGCCATCGCACCGGCGTAGCCGGTGTTGCGGCGCAGCCGGAGGACCTCCGGACGGCTCGGGTGCGCGGCGAGAATCGTTGCGGTGCCGTCGGTCGAGGCGTTGTCCACCACGAGTGTCCGATGTGGACGGTCCTGGGCGGCGAGCGCGTCGAGGCACGCGGTCAGATGGGCCGCCCCCCGCCAGGTCACCACGACGACGGTGGTGCCGGATTCCGCGCTGGTCACCTGGGAGAGAATAGCGGCGTGCCCGAACTGGTCGTGATCGCCGAGCAGCTGCTCGCCCCCGTTCCGGGTGGCACCGGCCGGTACACCGCCGAACTGCTGCCCGCGCTCGCCCGCACCGCGCCGCCCGGCTGGACCGTGTCCAGCGTGGTCGCGCGGCACGCGGACGTCTCCGCGGCCCGGATCGAGGGCGTCGAGGGGCCGCGCGTGCTGCCGCTGCCGCCGAGGGCGCTGGTCGCGCTGTGGCAGCTGGGCCTGCGCTGGTGGCCGGGCGGTGACGCGGTGCACGCGCCGACCCCGTTCGCGCCGCCCCGTGCCCCGGCTGGGCGAACACTGACCGTCACGGTGCATGACACGGTGCCGTGGACCCATCCGGAGACCCTGACCGCGCGCGGCGTCAGCTGGCACCGGTCGATGATCGCGCGCGCCGCGCGGCGGTCGTCCGGGCTGATCGTGCCGACCCGCGCGGTCGCCGACGAGCTGGCGGTGCTGCTGGACGTGGACGTCCCGGTGCGCGTCGTGCCGCACGGGGTGACCGTGCCGGAGGGGGCTGCTCAGCTGGATCTGCCGTCGCGGTACGTGCTGGCGGTCGGCACGATCGAACCGCGCAAGGGCATGGACGTGCTGGTCGACGCGGTAGCGCGGCTCGACGGCACCGACGAGGTCGGCGACGTCGGCCTGGTGCTGGCCGGCCAGCCCGGCTGGGGAGACATCGACCCGGTGCGGCTCGCGGCCGACCGCGGCCTGAAATCGGTGCGGGTCCTGGGGAAGGTGACCGACGCGCAACTGGCGACGGCGATGCGCGGCGCGAGCGTGCTGGCGATGCCGAGCCTCGCCGAGGGCTTCGGGCTGCCGCTGCTGGAAGCGATGGCGATCGGGGTGCCGGTGGTGCACACGGACGTCCCGGCGCTGGTGGAGGTCGCCGGCGGGGCGGGGCTGGTGGTGCCGCGCGGCGACGTGGACGCGCTGGCCCGGGCGCTGAAAGAGGTGCTGCTGTCGCCGGACAAGGCGGCGGAACTGTCGAAACTCGGGCGCGAGCGGGCCCGGACGTTCACCTGGCGAGCCGCGGCCGAGGCGGTGTGGGCGGCGCATCGGCGGTCCGGCTGACAGTGGGTGCGGTCTGCTCGGTGGCGGCTGGGTGGGCTGGGCGTGGTGGTCTGGCTGCTGGCGGGTGCGGTCTGGTCGGCGGCCGCGTGGGCGGCGCTGATCTGACTGGTGACGGGGTGTGCCCGTTCCGGTGGCGGTCCTGTGAGTTGGGCGTTGGCGGCGGGGCGGGCCGAGCACATGGGTTCAGGCCGCGACCGCCATAACACGGATGGGTGAACCCAGACGGGTGAGCGCAGGTGGGCGAGGGTGTTGGCGCCCAGAGTCGGCGGCAGTTTGCCGGTTCCTGACCTGTGCGGTGGGTGATCGCCGTACGCTGCACACGTGACCGGTGATCCCCGTGTGCTGATCGACGCCACCGCGGTGCCCGCGGATCGGGGCGGGGTCGGCCGATACGTGGACTCGCTCGTCGGCGCGCTCGACCAGGACGGGGCCCGGCTCACGGTGGTCTGCCAGCCGCGCGACCTGCCGTTGTACGACCAGCTCGCGCCGCATTCCCGGATCGTCGCCGCCTCGCCCGCGACCTCGACGCGCACTGCCCGGCTGACCTGGGAACAAGCCACTCTGCCCCGGCTCGTGCGCCGGCTCGCCGCCGACGTCGTGCACTCGCCGCACTACACGATGCCGCTCGCCAGCCCGGCCGCTTCGGTGGTCACGCTGCACGACGCCACGTTCTTCACCGACGCGGTCCTGCACTCGTCGGTCAAGGCCCGGTTCTTCCGCGCGTGGACCGCTACCGCGCTGCGACGGGCGACACTCTGCGTAGTTCCCAGTCACGCGACAGCGGTAGAACTGGCGCGGGTGAGCCCGGTGCGGCGGGCGGAGTTGGAGATCATCCACCACGGCGTCGACAGCGAACGGTTCCACCCGCCGTCTCCGGAGGAGGTCGCGGCGGCGCGGAAGGCGATCGGGCTCGGCGCGACTCCGTATATCGCGTTCCTCGGCGCGCTCGAACCGCGGAAAAACGTGCCCGCGCTGATCCGCGGTTACGCTCGTGCGGTCGCCGGGCAGCGCGACGCTCCGGCGCTCGTGCTCGCCGGTCAGCCCGGCTGGGACACCCAGGTGGAGCGCGCGCTGGACGCGGTCCCGCACCGGCTTCGCGTGATCCGCGCGGGTTACCTGCCGTTCGGGACGCTCGCCGGGTTTCTTGGCGGCGCGGAACTGGTGGCCTACCCGAGTCTCGGCGAGGGGTTCGGCCTCCCGGTTCTCGAAGCGATGGCTTGCGGGGCCGCGGTGCTGACCACGCGCCGTCTTTCGCTGCCGGAAGTCGGCGGCGACGCGGTCGCGTACTGCGGGGTCGGTGCGGGCGATGTCGCCGCGGCGTTGACGGAATTGCTGGCCGATCCGTCGCGTCGCTCAGTACTGGCTTCCGCGGCGCAGCGGCGCGCCAAGGAATTCTCGTGGGCGACCACGGCGGATCGGCATCGCGAGGCTTACGGAAAAGCCTGGCATCAGCATTTGCGCAACCGTTAACGGAGACCGTAAAGGGCTTCCGCGTTGGCGTGCGCGATTTTTTCCCGGTCTTCCTCGTGGGGCACGTTTTCCAGGAATTCCGTGATGGCCGCGCCCGCGACCCGATGGAACGGATAATCGCCGGACAGCAGGATGCGGTCGGCGGTCGTGTATTCGAGTGCGTTGCGCAGCATTCGCGGGACGAGCATTCCGCTGGTCGCGAGGTGAATATTGGTGCGGAAATACTCGGAGACGCGCCGCTCGAGATGGGGTGCGGTATGCGACAGGCTGTCGATCCGGTCCAGGGCGAAGAGGACCACCTCGCCCCAGTGGCCGAGGACGACCTGCAGTTCCGGGTGGCGATCGAAGGTTCCGCGCAAAATCAGCCGGATCACGGCGAGCCCGGCTTCGTAGTGCCAGCCGAGACCGTACGTGGCCAGTCCCAGATCGAGTTCCGGACCGAATCCACGGTAGGAAGCCTGGCGAACAGACTCCACCGGGATCTGCGGGTGGACGAACACCGGCCGCCCGAGCGCGGCGGCCGCGCCGAGCAGTTCGTCGTACGCGGGATCGTCGAGTGGCCGGTCTCCGCTGCGGCCGTAGGACATGATCCCGACGTGCGCCGGGTCTTTCGCGGTGCGTTCGAGTTCGGCGAGGGCCGCGTCCGGATCGGACATGGGCAGCGTCGTCATGGCCCGGAAGCGCTCGGGATGCTTCGCGACCGCCTCGCTGACGAGGTCGTTCGCCTCGCGGCTCAGCTCGATGCCTTGCCGCGCCGGGCATCCGTGCGTTCCCGGCGGCGCGATCGAGAGGATCTGGACGTCGATGCCCGCCTCGTCCATCCACGCGACGCGCTGGTCGCCGATGTCGAGCAATCGCTCGGGAAGATCGCCGCGGTCGTTGTGCGCGATGCTCGGGTCGCCGGATTCGGTGCGCAGCATCCGGTCGATGCCGGGGGTGGTCCAGTGCTCCTCGATCGCGACGGTTTTCATCGGGCCCCTCTTTGCCGCAGGTGGTTTTCAGACTATCAGTTTTCGTTGCCCGGCTTGGGTGTTTGCGGACGTGGTGGGCGGTGGTTCATGGATTTGAACAAAGTCCGGAAAGCGCGCCGAGCTAGATCGGCGAGCCAAGACCGAGCTCGGGACGAGGTGATGGAAGTCCTGATCGAGGCGAACACGGGGCCGGGCGAACCGGAACAGGCGACGACCTTCCACGTGCGCCTGGAAACCCATCGCGAATGGATGGACAGCGACACCGCCGGCCCCGGCGCGGTGCGGCGCGCGCTCTCGTTCTGGACCCGGCTGCACGGGGTGCTGTCGCTCGAACTGGCCGGCCACTTCACCGGGATGAAGTTCGACCCAGGCCTGCTGATCGACGACGAACTGGCGGAGCTGACCGCGTAACCGGGAATCACTCCGGGTGACCGGTTCGGTGGGCTGACGTAGCCGTCCGTGAGCAGTGGACAATGGCGCGGTGACTGAGCAGCGCACGTATGGTGACCGCGTCGGCGTCGTGACCGTGACCTACTTCCCCGGCGAAACGCTCGAGAAGTTCCTCGACACGCTCGACAAGGCGACTGATCGCGAAGTGCACGTCGTCGTCGCCGACAACGCGTCCACTGACGGCGCTCCGGAGAAGGCCGCCGAACGCGAGAACGTCACGCTGGTCAGCATCGGCGAGAACGTCGGCTACGGAACGGCCGCCAACCGCGGCGTCGCGGCGCTGGACGACAGCTACGGCTGGGTCGTCGTGGTCAACCCGGACCTCGAATGGGAGCCCGGCTCGCTCGACGCGCTGCTCGAGGTCGCCCAGCGCTGGCCGCGCGGGGCCGCGTTCGGGCCGCTGATCCACGACCTCGACGGGACCGTGTACCCGTCCGCGCGGCTGCTGCC
This sequence comes from Amycolatopsis orientalis DSM 43388, assembly GCF_000411975.1. GTDB lineage: Bacteria > Actinomycetota > Actinomycetes > Mycobacteriales > Pseudonocardiaceae > Amycolatopsis > Amycolatopsis orientalis_D. Next base: position 24,622 of record NZ_ASXG01000130.1, on the reverse strand, counting down.
GTCGTTCGGGCGCGGCATCGGGCACGCGGTGTTCGGCAAGATCTGGCCGGGCAACCCGTGGACCCGCGAATACCGCCAGGAGAACGCCGCGCCGACCGAGCGCACGTCCGGCTGGCTGTCTGGCTCCTGCCAGCTTTTCCGGCGCGAAGCGTTCGACTCGGTCGGCGGCTTCGACCCGCGCTACTTCATGTACTTCGAGGACGTCGACCTCGGCGACCGGCTCGCGAAGGCGGGCTGGCAGAACGTCTACGCGCCGTCGGCGAGCGTGATGCACATCGGCGGCCACTCGACGGCGCGCGCGTCGGCGAAGATGCTGCGCGCCCACCACGAGAGCGCCTACCGCTACCTCGCCGACCGGCACCAGGGTCTGCGGTGGAAGCCGGTGCTCGCGGCGGTGAAGCTCGGGCTGGCGCTGCGGGTGAAGGTGGAGACGCGCAAGGGCTGAGGTTCGCGACGGACCCCCGGCCTGCCCGGGGGATCGTCCGGATGCTCAGCCGCCGCAACGCTTCGCGGTCGGGAAGATCAGGCGCGGAACCCCGCGAAGATCACAGCCCGTCGAGCCGCCGGGACAGGTTGGACCGTCCGTTGGTCTGCTTGATCGTCGGGACCAGACCGGTCATTTCCTCCTCGGCCGGGTCCTTCAGCGGGCTCGCCACCGGCTTCGCCTGCGGGCGCGGGACCAGCGGCGTCGTGGTCTGCGGACCGGCCGGGCTCGGCACCGTCGGCTGCGGGGCGGTGTCCTGCGCGCCCGAGACTTCGAGCGGCCGCGTCGGCGTCGGCTGGGCCAGCGGATGCGGCGACGGCTGGGTGCGCGTGCCGCTGGCCAGCGGATGGTCGTTCTCTTCGATCAGCGACGCGGGCAGCTGCGTCGTCGTGTCCGGGTCCAGCCCGGAGACCACCGAAGCGGAGATCTGCTGGGTGCTGGAGGAATCCATCGGAGACGTCATGTTGTCCGGCGTCACCACGAAGGCGCCGCGGGATCGTGCGCGTGCGAGCAGAGCGTCCGCGCGATCGCGGGGGTCCATTCCCCTCGGCCTCCCGACTGACCCGGGGCCTCTCGGGAAAGGCCCGCCTGTTTCCTGTCTAGGGTAGGCCCTCGGGGCCCGCGCCGCCCACGTTTCCCGCGGCTTGTCGCTCAGCGGTGCGTGATACAAAGGAGATTTCTGTGACGTCCGAGGTCGAGGTCGAGGTCGACGCCGTCGTACTGGTCGGCGGCCAGGGCACGCGGCTGCGCCCGCTCACGCTGTCCGCGCCGAAGCCGATGCTGCCGACGGCGGGCACGCCCTACCTGAGCCACCTGTTCTCCCGCATCCGCGCGGCCGGGATCCGGCACGTGGTGCTCGGCACGTCGTACCGGGCCGAGGTGTTCGAGGAGTACTTCGGCGACGGATCCGCGCACGGCCTGGAACTCGAGTACGTGGTGGAGGAGGAGCCGCTCGACACCGGCGGCGCCATCCGCAACGTCTACGACCGGCTGCGCGCCGACCACGCGATCGTCTTCAACGGCGACATCCTGTCCGGGGCCGACCTGCACGCCCAGCTGCGCACCCACCTCGACTCCGGCGCGGACGTGACGCTGCACCTCCAGCGGGTCCCCGACCCCAGCCGGTTCGGCTCGGTGCCGACCGACGCGGACGGGCGGGTCACGGCCTTCCTGGAGAAGACGCCGAACCCGCCGACGGATCAGATCAACGCCGGGTGCTACGTCTTCCGCCGTCCGGTGATCGAGACCATTCCGGCCGGGCGGCGGGTGTCGGTCGAGCGCGAGACTTTCCCCGGGCTCCTCGAAAACGGCGCGCATCTGCACGGATTTGTCGATGCTTCGTACTGGCTCGACGTCGGCACGCCGGAGGCGTTCGTCCGCGGCAGCGCCGATCTGGTTCGCGGTGTCGCGCCCACGTCAGCGCTGGCCGGGCCGACCGGCGAGTTTTTGGTGCTGGACGGGGCTGCCGTCTCTTCCGGAGCGAAGCTCGCCGGCGGGACCACGATCGGTGTCCGGGCGGCGGTCGGGCGGGGAGCGACGGTGTCCGGCTCGGTCATCTTCGACGATGCGGTGATCGGCCCGGACGCGATTGTCGAGAATTCGGTGCTGGGCCGCGGCGCACAGGTCGGCGAGGGCGCGGTGCTGCGCGGCGTGGTGCTCGGCGACGGCGCGTCGGTGGGCGCTCGCTGCGAACTGCTCGACGGCGCGCGGATCTGGCCCGGCGTTACGGTGCCGGACGGCGGCATCCGGTTTTCGAGCGACGCGTGATGGAGTGGCGTCCGGGGTTTCCGGTGGACCTGGCACAGGTGCTGGGTCCGCTGAGCCGCGGGCGCGGGTCGCTGAACTTCCGGCGCGACCGCGGCGTCTGGTGGCTGGCCGCGAACACGCCCGGCGGCAAAGGAACCTTGGCGCTGCTGCACCGGCCGGACGGGGTCGTCGAGGCCGAAGCCTGGGGCGATGGGGCGGAGTTCCTGCTCGACGGCGTGCCCGCGCTGCTCGGCGCGGACGATGACGACACCGGCTTCGTCGCGCACCACGACGTGATCGCCGAGGCGCGCCGCGCCGCGCCGGGACTGCGGCTGGGCTCGACCGGGCGGGTGTGGGACGCGCTCGTGCTGGCGATCCTCGAACAGAAGGTGAGCGGCAAGGAAGCGATCCGGTCGTGGGCGGAGCTGTGCCGGTGGTTCGGCACGCGGGCTCCCGGACCCGGGCCGGAGTTCCTTCGGGTGCCGCCGGACCCGCTCGCCATCCGGTCCATTGTGGACTGGAACTGGCACAAGATCGGCGTGGACCTCAAGCGCCGCACGGCCTTGCTCGAGGCGGCCCGGGCAGCCCCGCGGCTCGAGGAAGCGGTGCGGCTGCGCGGGGCAGAGGGACGCGCCTGGCTGCGGAAGGTGCGGGGCGTCGGCGTGTGGACGGCGGCGGAGGTCGCCCAGCGCGCGTGGGGCGACCCGGACGCGGTCAGCTTCGGCGACTACAACATCCCGGCGACGGTCGGGTACACGCTGCTCGGGCGGAAGATCGACGACGAGGAGATGGCGGAGGTGCTCGCGCCCTACGCGCCGCAGCGGCAGCGGGCGATCCGGTATCTCGGGGCGGCCGGGGCCCGGCGGCCGCGGTTCGGGCCGCGGATCGAGCTGCGGGATTACCGGGCGATGTGAATCAGCGCGGTGGGTACGGGTTCTGCGGGTTCTGGCCCTGCGGCGGGTACTGGTCGACGGGCGGTTGCGGGGCGTTCGGGTACTGCGGGCCGGGCGGCGGATAGCCGGGCGGCCCGGGGTAGTTCTGCGCGGGATAGCCCTGCTGGCCCGGGTACGGCGGATAGCCCTGGCCGGGCGGCGGGTAGCCCTGCTGCGGCGGGAAGTACCCCGGCGGCGGGCCTTGCTTGCGCCTCGACGAGGCCCGCACCGTCCGCACGATCGCGAACACCAGGCCAGCCAGAAGCAGCAAGATGATGAGGTGCCAAGGCTGTAGAGCCACGATGAAGTTCCTCCCCTGGGCGAGGCTTCATCGTAGGCTGCTCAGTCGGGTTCGCGCACGGAGTGGCTCAACCCTGCGGCGGGTACTGCTGCTGCCCGGGCTGCGGCGGATACTGCTGCTGCGCACCCGGCTGCTGGGGGTTTTCCCCCGCCTGCGGGAACTGCTGCGGCGGGTACTGCCCCTGCGGCGGCTGACCGTACGGACCGCCCGGCTGCCCCGGATACCGCCCCGGCCCGGCCTGGGGCGGCTGCGGCTTCGGCCGTCCGACCGTGAATTTCAGGACCAGGACGACCACCAGCAGCAGGATCAGCGCGCCCGGCAGGACGAATTTCAGCATGGGTTTCCCATCGGGTCGGGCTTGGACAAGACCAGATGCTAAATCCTCGCCGCGGTCAGCGCAGGGCAGCCGCGGCGATGGCCACGCCTTGCTCCGCGGACAAGCCCAATCCTCGGATGACCTCGGCGTACGCGGCCGCGGCGGCTTGTGCGCGCGACAGGGTCTCGTCGCCGGTCGCGCTGACAAAAGTGCCTGCTCTGCCTCGGGTTTCGAGCAGACCGGCTTCCTCGAGTTCGCGGTACGCACGCGCCACGGTGTTCGGGGCGATGCCCAGTTCCGCGGCCAGTCCGCGCACCGTCGGGAGTTTCGTGCCGACTGCGAGGGTGCCGTCGTTGATCTGGTTGGCCAGCGAGGTCCGGACCTGTTCGAACGGCGGAACGGACGAAGCCGGGTCGTAGGTGATGCTCATCGTTGCCGCCGTTTCTTCCGGATGCTCACCACAATGCCCAGCGCCAGCAGCGCGAATGCCACCGCGAAGCCGATTAGCACCACCCATCCGCTGATGGCCGCGCCGGTGCCGCCCGGGTGCGGGTGCGGTCGCGCCAGGTCCATGCGTCCAGGCTAACGGGCCGCCGCGATCAATTCGGCCAGGTCTTCCGAACCCGCGGGCAGCGCGTCGACCGGCCACCAGCGCAGGTCGTCGGACTCCTCGCTGCGCACCGGTTCCGCGCCGGGCGGGGCGTGGACCACGTACCGGACGTCGAAATGCCTCGTCGGGACGCCCAGCGAGCAGGTGATCGGGTGGACGTCCAGGTGCACCGGCGTTTCCCCGATGACGAGGCCGCTCATGCCGGATTCCTCGGTCGCCTCGCGCAGGGCGGCTTCGGCCAGCGACGCGTCGGACGGTTCGCAGTGGCCGCCGAGTTGCAGCCAGCGGCCGACGCGCGGGTGCAGGGTCAGCAGGATCTGCGTGCCGGTCGAGTCGAGGACCACCGCGGACGCGGTCAGGTGCCCGGCCTCGCAGGAGCGCTGACAAGTGTCCGGTCGCGCCGCCAGGAAGCCGAGAAACGCTTGCCGCAGCGACTCTTGCGCCGGAGACTCGGGTTTCCAGTCGGTGAGCGCGGCGACGGCGGATTCGTGCAGGGTCATCGTTCGATCAGCCCATCGCCGGGGGAAAGCGGTCCGCGCGGGGGAGCGGGCTCGGCCGGGTGCCCGATCGCGACCGCGCCGAGCGGATGCCACTGGTCGTCCAGGTCCAAAGTGGACCGGACCAGGTCGGCGGCGAAAATGGTCGAGCCGATCCAGCAGGAACCGAGGTCCTCGGCGGCCAGCGCGACCAGCAGGCCCTGCACCGCGGCGCCGGCGGCGACGGTGAACATGGTGCGCTCGTGCCGGTTCCGGCGGTCGTCGCGGTAGGTGTGCGCGCCTTCGGGAACCAGGAACGGGATGACCAATTCCGGTGCGCGATAAAGAATGTCGCCGCGGGACAGGCGTTTCGTGATCTGCTCAGGGGTGAAGCCGTCGCTGGTCAGATCGGCTTCCCAGGAGGCGCGCATCGCGTCGAGGAGTTTGCGGCGCAGGCCTTCGTCGCGCAGCCACAGGAACCGGACGGGGTGCGTGTGGTGCGGCGCGGGCGCGGTGAGCGCGGACGCGACGGCGCGGCGCATGGCTTCGGGATCCACCGGCTCGTCGCTGAACTGCCGGACCGAACGCCGGTGCGGCACGGCTTCCCGGCGGCCCTGCGCGATGGCTTCGTTGGCGCCCAAGCGAAAGAGGTCGGTTTCGATCGGGCGGATCAGGTCGCGCGCGGTGGAGCCGTCGTCGTCGATCCGCAGGCCGCGCACGACCGCCACCGGCAATCCGCCGAGCTTGCCCTTGACCAGATCCGCGGCGGCGGCGATCTCGTCCGCGACCGCGATTTCGGTAACCGCCAGCTCGTTGCCCTGCGAATCGACCTCTCCGGCGTACCCGTGCAGCACGCGCAAACCCGACGCGCCGATCGCGGCGTCCGTCTGGCCCACTCGCCAGGCCCGGCCCATGGTGTCGGTGACGACCACCGCCACCTCGACGCCCAGCCGTTCCCGCAACCCGTTGCGCAGAGCCAACGCGGACGCGTCCGGGTCCGCGGGCAGCAACGCGACCTCGTCGCCGCGCACGTTCGACGCGTCGATCCCGGCCGCTGCCTGGACGATGCCCAGCTGGTTCTCGGTGATCAGCGTGCGCGCGATCCGGGCGACCACGCGCACCGATTCCTGCTCGATCAGCTCGCGCCGGGCCGCGTCGCGCTCCTCCGGGTCGCTCGGCACGCGCACCAGCCGGCCCTCGATCTTCGAAAACGCCTTGCTGGTCACCACGACCACGTCGCCGGAACGCAGCCACGGCGCGGCGGCCACGATCGCGCCGGTCAGGTCGTCCCCGGGACGGAACTCCGGCAGCCCGGGGACCGGCAGGATCTCGATCTTCTGCGAAGCGTGATCAGCCAAGGGACACTCCAGCCACGTCGAGCGCCGCGCGGACCATGTCCGCCGTCGCGTCCACATCGGACATCAGCAGCGGCACCGCGCGCACGTCCACGCCGGGCACCGTGACCTCGTGATCCTCCGGCGCGACGAGCCAGCCGTCGAGCACGCCGCCGTCCGACCGCGCGCCGTAGTGGCGGCCGACCGCCTCCGCGGAGGTCTCCACGCCGATCGCCGTGAGGCACGCGTCGGCCATGCCGCGCAACGCTTTCCCGCCGATGATCGGCGACACCCCGACGACCTTCGCGCGGGATTTCCGCAGCGCGTCGCGCACCCCGGGCACGCCGAGCGTCGTGCCGACCGACACGACCGGGTTCGACGGCGCGAACAGCACGACGTCCGCCTCGGCCAGTGCTTCGAGCACGCCCGGGCCGGGCTTGGCCTCGTCGTTGCCCACGGCGACGATCGAATGCGCGGGCAGGCCGGCCCGGTAGCGCACCCACCATTCCTGGAAGTGCACGGCCTTGCGCTGCTCCGGGTTCTCCGGATCGTCGATCACGACGTGCGTCTCGACCCGGTCGTCCGACATCGGCAGCAGCCGCACGCCGGGCTGCCAGCGGTCGCACAGCGCCTCGGTGACCTGGGACAGCGGATAGCCCGCGCGCAGCATCCGCGAACGGATCAGGTGCGTCGCGATGTCCTTGTCGCCGAGCCCGAACCAGGTCGGCTCCGCGCCGTAGGCGGCGAGTTCCTCCTTGACCGTCCAGGTCTCGCCCGCGTGGCCCCAGCCGCGTTCGGTGTCGATGCCGCCGCCGAGGGTGTACATGCAGGTGTCGAGATCCGGGCAGATGCGCAGGCCGTGCATCCACACGTCGTCGCCGGTGTTGACCAGCGCGGTGATCTCGTGCGGGGACTCGCCCGCGCCGATCGCGGGCAGTCCGAGTGCGGTCTTGACCCCGAGCAGGAAGCGGGCGCCGCCCACCCCGCCAACCAGTACGACGATCTTCACGACTGGCGATCCTCGCACGTCCGCGGCGCCGGGCCCCAGTACCGGTACCTGTGGTGCTCCGAACAGCCCAGCGCGGAATACAACGCCAGCGCACCGGTGTTCCCCGCCGCCACTTGCAGGACCCACTTCTCCGCGCCGTGCGCGCGGCCCCAGCCGGCGAGCGCGTGCAGCACCGTGGTGGCCAGGCCGCGGCGGCGGAACTCCGGTGCGACCGCGAGCCGGCCGACGTGCAGCCAGCCGTCCACGATCGCGCCGCGCACCGCGCCCGCCGTGACGCCATCGGCGAGCACCACGCCGTAACCGACCTTCCCGGTGGTCACGACGTGCCACTGGGCGGAACTCGGCTCGGTGGTGTTCTCGGCCAACGCCCACCATTCCGGCGTCGCCTGGTCGAGCACCTCGGCGTCCGGCGAAGGACCGGACGGCAGCGGACCGGTCAGCACCGACACCTGGTGCCCGGCGGCGTGCTCGACCTGCTCGCGCCAGCCCGCCGCGGCCACCTCGCGCTCCAGTTCGCTGTCTTCCAGCACCTGAACCGCGGGCGGAATGCCGCGGGCGTGGGCGAAGTCACATACCGCCTCGAGCGCGTCCGGGACCGCACAGCCGGGGTCGCCGACCGCGAGTGCGCTGTTCGCGCGCCCGGTGAAGCCGTCCGCCCAGCGCAAAGTCCATTCCCCGAGCGGCTCCTCGACCACCGCCGGCCACGCTTTCGCGCACACGATTTCGAGCTTTTCCCGGGAGTTCACGGTTAGATTGTGACGGAGAGAGCTGTCCCGTTCCGCAGGAGAACCCATGAGTTACGCGCGCAAGGACGACCGGCACAACGATGAGCTTGTCGACGAGATCGCCGACGGGTTCAAGCGGACTCTCCAGGAGAAACGCGAGGACGGGAAGCCCGCCGGACCCGCGTTCACCATTACCGGCGATGCCCGGAACGCGCCGAAACCGCGTCGCCGGGACCGCTGAGCGGCGCGGATCCGCCCCGTTTCCAGGGGTGGGATAAGGGTCGCCTAACCACCACCGGGGGCCAGGGAAGCGCGTAATGTCCGCACCGACCGGCCCAGCAGGAGAAGCCAGGAGTACGCAGTGACCTACGTGATCGCCGAGCCCTGCGTCGACGTGCTCGACAAGGCGTGTATCGACGAGTGCCCCGTGGACTGCATCTACGAGGGCGAGCGGATGTTGTACATCCACCCGGACGAGTGCGTCGACTGCGGCGCCTGCGAGCCGGTCTGCCCGGTCGAGGCCATCTACTACGAGGACGACGTCCCGGACAACTGGTCCGAGTACACCAAGGCGAACGTCGACTTCTTCAACGAGCTGGGCTCGCCCGGCGGTGCCTCCAAGGTCGGCAAGACCGCGCACGACCCGGGGTTCATCAAGGCTCTGCCCCCGCAGGGCGAATGACCCGGCTGCCCGACTTCCCCTGGGATTCGCTCGCGCAGGTCAAGGCCCGCGCGCAGGCGCATCCCGGGGGCATCGTCGACCTGTCCGTCGGCACGCCCGTCGACCCGGTGCCGGACTCGATCCGCGCCGCGCTCGCGTCGGTGTCGGAGATCCCCGGCTACCCGGCCACGCACGGCACGCCTGAGCTTCGCGAAGCCGCGGTCGCGGCGTTGCGGCGGCGGTACGGGATCACCGGCGTCGAACCGGACGCGGTGCTGCCGACGATCGGGTCGAAGGAGGCCGTGGCCTGGCTGCCGCGGCTGCTCGGCTTAGGACCGGGCGACGTCGTGGTCATCCCGGAGCTGGCGTATCCGACGTACGAGGTCGGCGCGCTGCTCGCGGGTGCGGAGGTGGTGCGCGCGGACGGGCTGACCCAGCTCGGCCCGCGCCGCCCGGCGATGATCTGGCTGAACTCGCCGTCCAACCCGACCGGCCGCGTGCTCGGCGTCGACCACCTGCGCAAGGTGGTCGAATGGGCGCGCGAGCGCGGCACCGTCGTGGTGTCCGACGAGTGTTACCTCTCGCTCGGCTGGGAGGCCGAACCGCTGTCGGTGCTGCACCCGTCAGTCCACGGTGGACACACCGACGGCCTGCTCGCGGTGCATTCGCTGTCCAAGTCGGCGAACCTCGCGAGCTACCGGGCCGGTTTCGTGACCGGCGACCCGAAGCTGGTGAAAACCCTGCTGGAGGTGCGCAAGCACGCCGGCATGATCGTGCCGCGCCCGGTGCAGCAGGCGATGGTGGCCGCGCTGACCGACGACGAAGCCCTTGCCGAGCAACGCGAACGCTACCGCGCGCGGCGAGTCGTGCTGCGCAAAGCGTTGCAGGACAACGGTTTCGAGATCACCCATTCCGAGGCCGGGCTGTATCTCTGGGCCACGCGCGGGGAATCCGCGCAGGCCACGGTGGAGTGGCTTGCCGAGCGCGGGATCCTCGTCGCGCCGGGCACGTTCTACGGGCCCGCGGGCAAGGAGCACGTGCGGGTCGCGCTGACGTCGACGGACGAGCGCATCGAGGCGGCCGCAGAGCGGTTGGCGCAGGGCTGACGGCACGGGGTCAGGCGACTGACCCCGTGAAGTACCCGGCCGCCGCGACCGCCAGCGCGAGAAAGACCGCCGGGAACGCGATGTTGTGAAACACCTTCGCGCGAACGTGGGCACCCACCGCGCCGACGAAGAACAACGTCAGCCCGATCGCCGCGGCCAACCCCAGGCCGGGCCAGCCGAGCAAGCCGACGATCAGCCCGACGACGCCCGCGCCCTCCAGAGCCGCCAGGTAGGGGAGCCATCGCTGGCGCACGCCGACCTCGGCGGAGTTCTGCACGACGAACCGCGCACGGGCGACCTTCGCCACGACCTCGAAGGCGTTGATCGCGATGCAGGCGAAGGTGGCGACAAGAAGTCCGGTTTCCATGGCCGCTCCTTTCCGGTCTCCCTGCCTTGACGGGGCGGGGGCCGGAAAGGTGACCGGCGGTCAGTAGTCGCGGCCGGTGAACCCGCGGTAGATGAACCGCGTCAACGCCTCCACCGCTTCCTCGTCGGTCGGCGGCTCCCAGTCCGCAGGCGGCGGGCTCAGCAGCCACATCTGCGCGAAGTTGTGGATCAGCTGGTACATCATCGCGATGCTGAGCTGGGGGGTCGCCGGGAGCCGGCAACCGGCCGCGGTGACGTATTCGAGGTGGCCTTTGACGTCCACGGCCTCGGTGACGCCGAAGCTCGCGTAGGTGGCGGCGAAGTCCTCGTTCACCATCGCCGCCTGGTGCAGCGCGACCATGGTGGACGCGTTGGCCCGGTAGAAGTTCCAGTACTGCCGCACGTGCCAGCGGACCGCGGCCGGGTCGCTGAAGTCGGACAGGTGGTCGTCGCGGGTGGCCTGCTCGTCGCTGGCCGCGGACAGATCGGCCAGCAGCGCGACCAGCAGTTCCTCCTTGCTCGCGAAGTGGTTGTAGAACGAGCCCGCGGCGCGGCCGGCTTCCTTCGTGATGTCGGTGATCTTCGTGTTCAGGTAGCCCTTGGCCGCGAACACGCGCTTGGCCGCTTCCTTCAGCGCGGTTTCCGTTTCGGCGGCTTTGTCCCTGCGGCTCGTGGCTGTCATCCGGCGCCTCCCTTGACGCGAACGCTATCAGCGGGCATTCTGAATCCAGATTCACTGAATCATAATTCACTGACAGGGGCGAGAGACATGACGGTGCTGGTAGCGGGAGCGGGCCCGACCGGGCTCACCTTGGCGATCGAGCTGGCGCGCCGCGGGGTCGGCGTGCGGGTGGTCGACAAGGCGGAGGAGTACTTCGTCGGCTCGCGCGGCGACGGGCTGCAGCCGCGCACGTTGGAGGTTTTCGAGGACCTGGGGGTGCTGGACGCGGTGCTCGCGGCGGGTGCGCCGCCGCACGAGACGCGGGTGTACCTCGACGGGGAGTTCACCATGGTGCGGCGGATGGCCGAGCCGGTCGAGCCGACGCCGGCGGTGCCGTACCCGAACGCCTGGTTCCTCGGCCAGTCGCAGACGGAGGGGATCCTCCGGGACCGGCTGGCCGAGTTCGGCGTGCGGGTGGAGTTGACCACCGCGCTGACCGGGTTCGCCCAGGACGAGGACGGTGTCACCGCGGAGCTTTCGACCGGGGAAACCCTGCGCGTGGACTACCTGGTCGGGGCGGACGGCGGGAAGAGCTTCGTCCGCAAGGCGCTGGTGATCGCGTTCGAGGGGACCACTGACGAGTCGATCCGGATGCTGCTGGGCGACGTCTCGGCGGAAGGGCTCGACCACGGCTCGGCGTACTGGTTCGCGAAGGCGGACGAGCCGATGGCCGGGGTCGCGTTCACGCCGCTGCCGGGCACACCGTACTTCCAGTTCGCCTCCCCGCTCGGCGACGGCGACGCGGGCACCTCGCTGAGCGCGTTGCAGGAGCACCTGGACGCGGTGTCCGGCGGCGGGGTCCGGTTGCTCGACCTGGCGTGGTCCACGGTGTGGCGGCCGAACATCCGGCTGGCCGCGGCCTTCCGGAAGGGCCGGGTGTTCCTCGCCGGGGACGCCGCGCACGTACACCCGCCGACCGGCGGCCAGGGGCTGAACACCGGCGTGCAGGACGCGTACAACCTCGGCTGGAAGCTCGCCGACGGGTCGCCCGAGCTGCTGGACAGCTACGAGGCGGAGCGGCGCGCGGTCGCGGCACGGGTGCTCGGGGTGAGCAGTGCGTTGCTGGAGAAGTACAAGGACGGCGCGGAGGACGCGCACGAACGCGGTCCGGAGACTCAGCAGCTCGACCTGACTTACCGGGGCGGTCCGCTGTCCCCGGCGGGTACCGGGGCGTTGCGGCCGGGCGATCGGGCCCCGGACGCCCCGCTAGTCGACACGAACGGCAAGAGCGTGCGGTTGTTCGAGCTGTTCCAAGGTCCACATGCGACAGAGCTGGTCTTCGGCGAAGGTCCGCTCGGGACGGAGCATCCGGCGTATCGGATTCTGCCGCAGGGATCCACCGGGGACCTCGTCGACGCGGGCGGGCACGCGTATGCGGCGTACGAGGGTGCGCCGGGAAAGCGGGTGCTGGTGCGGCCGGACGGGTACGTGTGGTCGGTTAGCTGACCGCGTGCTCGGCGGCTTCGATGCGGTGCCATACGTCGAGCCAGACGGCGCGGGCGTGGGCGCGCTTCGCCAGCTCGTGCTCGACGATCCGGCCCGCGACGAAGCCGACCTCGGCGTCCGCGCCCGCCAGCGCGCCGCGGACCTTCTCCGCGGCGAAGACCGCGTCCTGATGATCGCCTAGGACGGTCTGGAATTTGCGGGTCGCCTTGATCAGCTCGGACAGCTTCGCGGCTTGCTTCTTCTTCGCCGCGGACCGGGCCAATTCGGCGGTGTAGCGGAGTTTCTTGCCGTGGATGCGCAGTGCGTGCAGGTCGTCGTCCGGGGGATTCGGCGGGAGGGCGGCGACCGCGCGGGCGAGTTTCCGGTACGGCTTCCGCACGTCGGCGGCCAAGCCGGGTTTCTGGGACGGGGACTCGTCGATCTCGTGCTCGGCGGTGCGGGACAGCTGGGCGATGTTCTGCAGCAGAGTCGCGTACCGCGGACTCGACAACGCGCGGTTCAACCGGCGGCGGGCGGTGGTGCGTTCGGAGACGAAGCGGGACACCAGCCGCCGCCCGGCGGGCTGGTCGCGGACGTCGAATTCGGCGATCACCTCGCGCAGGTGCCCGATCAGCACGTCGTAATCGCGGACCTCGCCGAGAACCTGGCCCAGCCAGCCGAGTTCGGCACGCACCGGTTCCGCGGTCGGCCCAACCAGGGCACCCGTCGATTTCAGCACGCTGCGCATCCGCCGCTGCGCCACCCGCATCTGGTGCAGTTCTTCCGGATCGGTCCCGGCCCGCGTGCCTGGTTCGCGGGACAGCAGTTCGCGCAGTTCGTGATCGAGTTTGGCGCGGACGTGCGCGGCCGCCGGGGCCTCGGGGCCCACCTGCACCGGTTCGGCCGGGAGCCCGAGAGCGGCCGGCGTCGTCGGTTCTGGAGTGCGTCGGCGGGTCGCTTCGGAAGTCACCCGGTTAATGGTAGGTGAACGACTGCCCGGCCGGGGCCGGGTGAAAACGCCGAGAGGGTGCGCTCCCGTTGCCGGGGAGCGCACCCTCTCGCGGTGGATCAGTTGGCGTGCAGTGCTTCGTTCAGCTGGATGCCGACGCCGCCGCGCGGCACGACCTCAACCGCGCCGGTCGCGGAGTTGCGGCGGAAGACCGCACCGGAGATGCCGGACAGCTCGCGTGCCTTGACCGTCTTCCCGTCGACCTCGACCTTGGTGCCCGCGGTGATGTACAGCCCGGCCTCGATCACCGAGTCGTCGCCGAGGGAGATGCCCGCGCCGCCGTTCGCGCCGATCAGGCAGCGCTCGCCGACCGAGATCACCTCGGTGCCGCCGCCGGAGAGCGTGCCCATGATCGACGCGCCGCCGCCGACGTCGCTGCCGTCGCCGACCAGCACCCCGGCCGAGATGCGGCCCTCGACCATCGACGCGCCGAGCGTGCCCGCGTTGAAGTTGATGAAGCCCTCGTGCATCACGGTGGTGCCGGACGCGAGGTGCGCGCCGAGCCGCACGCGGTCGGCGTCGGCGATGCGGACGCCGGTCGGCAGCACGTAGTCGACCATCCGCGGGAACTTGTCCACGCCGTAGACGGCGACCGCGCCGCGCGCCCGCAGCCGCAGCCGGGTCTGCTCGAAGCCCTCGACCGGGCACGGGCCGTGGTTCGTCCACACGACGTTGGCCAGCAGGCCGAAGATGCCGTCGAGGCTCTGCCCGTGCGGCCGGACCAGCCGGTGCGAGAGCAGGTGCAAGCGCAGGTAGACGTCGTGGGCGTCGGCGGGCGCGGTGGCCAGGGTGCCGATCGTGACGCGCACCGCGACGACCTCGACACCGCGGTCGGTGTCCGGGCCGAGCAGCGCGGCCGCGGACTCGCCGAGCAGTTCGGCGGTCTGCTCCGCGGTCAGCCGCTCGGTGCCGCTGGTGCCTGCTTCGACCAGCTTGGGATGCGGGTACCAGGTGTCCAGCACGGTCCCGTCGGAAGTGACGGTGGCCAGCCCGACGCCGACGGCGCCGGTCGTTTCGGGGTCAGGGGTCTGCTCGCTCACGCTGGTCACGGTAGCCGAAGCGGACCGGATCAACCCGTGGTGGCCAGCTGGTTCACCTTCTGCTTGATCTCGGTCAGCGCGGCCGAGATGGAGACGAGCGCCTGCGTGCACGCGCCGCCCGGATTCGGCACGGTGGTGCAGCCTGCCTGGCGGAACGCGCCGACCGCCTGGTCGAGCGCGGTCGCGTCGCCGTCGAGCGGCTCGTTGACCGTCTTGCCCGCTTTCGCCAGCTTGTGCACCGAACCGGCGGTGTTGCCGACCTCGGTGACGTATTTCTCACAGCCCTTGGGCAGCTGCGTCTGCGGTCCGGTGAAGCAGGCGTCGGCCGACAGCGCGTCGAGCTTGGTCGGCAGGGCGTCCGGACCCGGATCGCCGGCCCCCGGGCGGGCCTTGGGCCCGGCCTCGTTGCTGCAGCCGGTGAGGACGAGGGCGAGGACGCCGAGAGCGACCAGGGAGCTTCGCGTGCGCACGTCTTCACGGTAGCCCCCGCGCCGGCTGGGTACGGTGCCGGTATGACCTCCCTTGACCTGCGCGCCGATCCGGCCGAGCTCACTGCTGCCCTTGTGGATGTGTTCAGCGTCTCCGGGGAGGAGGGCAAGCTCGCGGACGCGGTGCAGGCGGCGCTGACCGAGCAGGCTCCGCATCTGGAGGTCGTGCGCAACGGGGACGCGGTGCTGGCCCGCACGAATCTGGGGCGTCCTTCGCGGGTGATTCTCGCTGGGCATTTGGACACGGTTCCGGAGAATTCCAACTTGCCTTCGCGGCTTACCGGGTCCGGCGACGACGCCGTGTTGCACGGGCTCGGATCGGTGGACATGAAGGGCGGAGATGCGGTGTTTTTGCATCTCGCCGCTACGTTGCCGGAGCCTCGGCATGATGTGACTTTCGTGTTTTACGACAATGAAGAGGTCGAGGCGGTCCGGAACGGGCTCGGGCGGATTGAGCGGGAACTGCCGGAATGGCTGACCGGGGATCTCGCGATCGTGGGAGAGCCGTCCAACGGGGTGATCGAGGCTGGGTGTCAGGGGACCTTGCGGGTTGAGGTGCGGACGTCCGGGGCTCGCGCGCATACCGCGCGGGCTTGGATGGGGAGCAACGCGATTCATGCGTTGGCGGAGCCGTTGGCGCGGCTGGCTGCGTATTCGGCTCGGGTGGTCGATATCGACGGGCTGACTTATCGGGAAGGATTGCAGGCTACTGCTATTTCCGGTGGGGTGGCGGGGAATGTCGTTCCCGATGCCGCTGTGTTGACGGTGAATCATCGGTTCGCGCCGGATCGCAGTGCGGAGCAGGCCGAGGCGCATGTGCGGGAGGTGTTTGCCGGGTTCGACGTGACCTTGGTGGATATGTCGCCGGGGGCGTTGCCCGGGTTGTCCGCGCCGGCCGCGGCGGAGCTGGTGGCCGCGGCTGGGGGGAAGGCGTCGGCGAAGCTGGGGTGGACGGATGTGGCTCGGTTCGCTGCGCTGGGGATGCCTGCGGTGAATTTCGGGCCGGGGGATCCTACGTTGGCGCATACGCGGCAGGAGAATGTTCGGGTGGGGGAGATTCGGGGGGTGGCTGCGGTTTTGAGGCGGTTCTTGGGGTGAGCTGCTCGTCGCCTGGCGGCGACATTGCGCCTGGTTCGGCGTGGGGCACCCCGAAGCTTGATTGTGCTGACGGTTCGGGGGTGCTTGTCAAGGCGGGAAAGCGTGCCTTGACAAGCACCCCCGAACCGCAGTTTGGCTTCGTATCGGGGTGCAGGGCGGGGGCTGGGTGCCTCGACGGTTGAGTGCGCTGGCTGCGGTTGGGTGGGCTGGGTGGGTGCGGGGGCTGCGGTTTTCGGGTTGGTTGTTCGTGAAGGGCTCCTTGAGGGAATCTAATTCCCTCAAGGAGCCCTTCACGGAAGTTGGGCTGAGGCCGGGGTGGCGTCTTGCGCAGGCACCCCGGCCCACAGCGGTTTTAGCGGCCTTGCAGCGACTTCACGTTGTCGCCGAAGGTCCATCCTCGGGAGCCGTCCCAGTTGATCGACCAGTCCATCAAGCCTTTGAGGCCGGGGACGCTCTGGTAGGCCTGTGAAACCGAGCTCGGGTCCAGATAGCCGCCGCCTGCGCCGGGTTGGGCGGGGAGGCCGGGGACCTGTTTGTCCAGTGGCACGCGGATCGTCGTGCCTTGTACAGTGAGGCCCTTGTCCAGGCATTGCGTCTGCACGGTGAAGCCTTGCACGGTGCCGGCTTCGTAGCTGTCTCCGGAGCAGCCGTACATGGAACCGTTGTAGTACTGCATGTTCAGCCACCACAGCTGGCCGTTGCCCGCGTACTTCTTGATGATCGGCAGGTACGCGCCCCAGATCGAGCCGTAGGTGACCGAGCCGCCCGTTACGTATGCCGTTTCCGGGGCCATGGTCAGGCCGAAACCGGGTGGCATCTGCGACAGTACGCCGTCGATGATGCGTTCCAGGTTTGCTTGCGAGGCGGACAGCGAATTGATGTCGCCGCTGCCCGACAAGCCGGTTTCGATGTCGATGTCGATTCCGTCGAAATTGTACTTCTTCAGGATCGGCACGATGGTGCTGACGAACTTGTCGGCGACCGCGCTGGAGGACAGGTCAATGCCGGCCGCCGCGCCGCCGATCGACATCAGGATGGTGGCTCCGGCTTCTTTCGCCGCGCACATCTCCGCGGGAGTGGAGACCTTCACCGTCGAATCCATGCCGTCTTCCCACAGCACGGTGCCGTCGGACTGGATCACCGGGAAGGCGGCGTTGATGACGTTGTAGCCGTGCGCGGCCATGCTCGGGTCGTTGATCGGCACCCAGCCCATGCCGGGGTGGACGCCGTTCGAGGCACCGTCCCAGTTTTCCCAGTAGCCCTGCAGCACCGGGCCGGATGGTCTCGGCTTCACCGCGCAGGTGTCCGACTGCGGCGCGACGGCCGCGGACGCGGGGGCGATTCCCGCGAGCGGCAGGGCGAGCAGGGCCGCGACGGCGGTTCCGAACCAGCGTGACTTCCATCCGTTCATCACGGCTCCCGTCCCCGATAACGGTGTCGCCGCAAACGGTAAGCGGCGGGCGGTGAGCTGCCTACCGCCGATCGTATGGTCTAGACAAATTCGGGGCTGGTCTGGACAACTTCCGCCTAAGCGGACCAGCCGGGCACGAGGCGCCGTGCCCGGCTGGTCTGGAGTTCGCTATGCGGCGGTTACCGCGTCAGCAGGCCCCGTTGTCGGTCCAGACGGCCCACGAACCGGGCGCACCCGGCTCAGCGCCGACGGAGTACCACGTCGAGGTCCACTTGTGGCTGTGGTACGAGACCACGTCGCCCGGACCGTAGAATGTGTTCGCGTCCCACGCCGCCACGCCGCCGCAGCCCGGCGGGGTGCCGCTGCCCACGGTCAGCGTGAAGTCCGAGGTGTGGGTGGCGTTCGCGCCGGTCGCGGTGATCGTGATCTTGCTGGTGCCCTTGGGCGTGCTGGCCGAGGTGGCGATCGTGACGGTCGCGGTGGCGCCGGACTGGACGGTCGCCGGGTCGAACGTCGCGGTCGCGCCCGAGGGCAGGCCGCTCGCGGTCAGCTTCACCGACTGCGCGTTGCCGTTGGTGATCTTGGTGGTCACCGTCGACTTGACGGACTCTCCGGGCTGGACAGTCGCGGTCGTCGGCGAGAGCGCGACGGAGAAGTCGTTGCCCGCCGGCGGGTTGCCGGTGCAGGTGGCCTCGCCGGAGACCGCGCCGACCGAAACCGCGTCCCACGCCGCTTTGGTGGCGTTGAACTCGGTGCAGCTGCCCGGGAACAGGTCGACCGCCGCCTGCAGGGTGGCCTTGCGGGCCGCCTTGTGGTTCCAAGACGACGTCTTGTGCAGCAGGCCGTTGTAGAAGATCTTGCCCGCCTTCTGGATGCCGACGCCGGTGACGCTGCTGTTGTTGCAGGTCGGGCTCGACGGCTGGCCGTCCGACGGCGAGCTGCCCTCGGCGAGCAGGTAGAACCAGTGGTTCTGCGGACCCGCCGCGGAGTGCACCTCGGTGTTCGGGATGGACGACGAGTAGCAGTTCGGGTCGCCGATCTGGCCCGGGTTGTACATGTAGCGGATCGGGCCGTTGCCGACCAGGTTCACGCCCTCGCCGACGGTGAAGTCCGGCTTGTCGACCGGGTTGTTCGCGTAGAACTCGGTCAGCGCGCCGAAAATGTCGCCAGTGGACTCGTTGAGCCCGCCGTTCTCGTTGCCCGAACCCGCGCCGCCCGGCGTGTTCTGGAAGATGCCGTGGCCGAACTCGTGGCCCACCACGTCCATCGACGTGGCCTGGCGCTGGTTGTCCTGCGAGTGGCCGAAGTGCGTGGACGAGCCGTCCCAGTACGCGTTGACGTCGCTCAGCCCGACCGAGGCGGGGAATCCGCGGCCGTTGCCGTCGATGCCGTTGCGGCCCAGCCAGTCCTTCAGCATGTTCCACTCGGTCTGCACGCTGTAAAGCGTGTCGACGCAACCGGTTTCGAGGTCGGTGCCGCTGCCGTTGCCCCAGTTGTCGCTGGACTTCGTGAACACCGAACCGCCCTCGCGGCCGCAGCTGATGCCCGACCGGTTCGGGTCGCGCATCGAGTACGAGCTGCCCGAACCGGTGGTGTCGATGCTGACCTGGCCGACGTAGTAGCTGTTGCCGTTGCCCGCCGCGGCGGGGGCCGCGGCGTTCGCGCCGGACATCGCCGGGCTTTCGGCCTTCACGTCGTCGCGCTGGTCGAGGACTTTGCCGGTGGCGGCGTCGACGAAGACGTGCAGGTTGCTCGGAGCCTTCGCGGTGCGGCCCTTGACGACGACCTCGTAGGCCAGTTTCGGCTGCGCGCCCCAGAGAACGACCAGATCAGACTTGCTCACCGTGCTCACGGTCGGCAGCTGGCCGCGGGCGACCGAAGCCGCGCGCGCCGCGTCGACAGCGGGCTTGGTGCCCACGGTGATCGCCGCGCCCTCGGCGGAGTCGGTGCCGCGCACGCGGCCCGTTCCGTCGGAGACGATCACCGCGTCCCCGCCGACGACCCGGAGGCCGTCGTAGGTGCGCTCGTAGGAGTTGTAATACAGCCCGGCGTCGCCCAGGGTGGTGCTGACGCGGTGCAGGCTCTCGGCCGAGCTCGTGCGGAGCCCGACGGCGCCGGCGGCGGCCCGGTCGGCGGCCGCGATCGCGGTGGCCAGCGGGTCGGCGGAAGGGTGGGCGGGGGCCGCGGATGCCGGGGTCACCGGCAGCGCGAGCAGGGAAAGGGCGAGACCGGCGACACCGGCGATGCCGGTGGCGAGCCCTCTTCTGGACGTCATCGACAGTCCTTTCGGGGTACACGATGGGGAAAGCGCAACGCGTTGAGCTGGGCTGATCAGGCCGCGGACACCGTGAGTAAAAAAGCGCTCACCGGGGCGGTCAATGCGCTGAACGGACCAGCGGGACCTCGGGGGCGATCGGGACTATTCCTCGCAACTAGCCCCGTACCAGGGAAAACGCCGGTTTGGGACGGTCCGGGCGACTTTCGTCGGTAGTTGCCGACAACCGGCCGTTGGTAGCAGGACCGGAACCCGCTGGTGGTCTGCTTTCCGGCGTTCAGCCGCGGGCAACCGATCCGTCACGCTCTGGTGCCGACGCGGGCGCCCGCCCCCGCCGGACGGCCCGTAGGCTTGGCTGGTGAGCCAACAGTCTGAGTTTCCCGACGGCCAGTACCCCGAACGTCCGGTGGAGCGGCACAAGGGTCCGGTGGTGCTCCGGCGCGATCGGCGCGACCAGGGCAGCACCACCGACCAGCGGCTGCTCGACTCGCGGGGGCCGAGCGACTGGGTGCACACCGACCCGTGGCGCGTGCTGCGGATCCAGGCCGAGTTCGTCGAGGGGTTCGGCGCGCTGGCCGAGGTTCCGCGCGCGGTGACCGTGTTCGGTTCGGCGCGCACCAAACGCGACAACCCGGAGTACGAACTGGGGCGCAAGATCGGGGCCGCGCTCGCCCAGGCCGGGTTCGCGGTGATGACCGGCGGCGGCCCGGGCGCGATGGAAGCGGTGAACCGCGGCGCGAACGAGGCGGGCGGATTCTCCGTGGGGCTGGGCATCGAGCTGCCGTTCGAGCAAGGCTTGAACCCGTGGGTCGACCTCGGCGTGAACTTCCGGTACTTCTTCGCGCGCAAGACCATGTTCGTCAAGTACTCGCAGGCGTTCATCTGCCTTCCCGGCGGATTCGGCACGCTCGACGAACTGTTCGAGGCGCTCACGCTGGTCCAGACCAAGAAGGTCACGAAGTTCCCGGTGGTGCTGTTCGGCACCGAATACTGGGGCGGGCTGTACGACTGGATCGCGAAATCGGTGCTCGGCGGCGGGAAAATCGGCGAGAAAGATCTCGACCTGCTGCACTTGACCGACGACATCGACGACGCGGTGCGCGTCGTGCAGGAGTCTTATCAGGCTTGGGAGGACACGCACTGATGCGGATCTGTGTGTTCTGCGGTTCGGCGCGGGGCTTCTCGCCGGAGTACGCCGAGGCGGCGGCCGGCGTCGGGAAACTGCTGGCACAGCGGGGAATCGGCCTCGTTTACGGCGGCGCGAGCGTCGGCACCATGGGTGTGGTGGCCGACGCCGCGCTCGCCGCGGGCGGCGAAGTGATCGGGGTGATCCCGGAAGTGCTGTCGGACGTGGAAATCGCGCACGGCGGCCTCACCGAATTGCACGTGGTCGCCGACATGCACCAGCGCAAAGCGAAAATGGCCGCGTTGTCGGACGCGTTCGTCGCGTTGCCCGGCGGCGTCGGCACCCTCGAGGAATTGTTCGAGGTGTGGACGTGGGCGCAGCTCGGCATTCACCGCAAGCCGATCGGACTGCTCGACGTGGCCGGGTATTACTCGCCGCTGGTGGCGTTCGCCGACCAGATGCTGGAAAAGGGCTTCCTGCGTCCGGAGACCCGGCAGCTGATCAGCGTCGCCTCCGATGCCGACAAGCTGATCGACATCATGAGCCGTTCCGCCGGATAACGCGCGTTACGACGCTTTTTCGTCCGGCCTTTTGTGGTAGGTGTCGACGTATTCCTGCCCGGACAATTCGAGGATCGCGTACATGATCTCGTCGGTCACCGACCGGCGGATCGCCGAGGACGAGTCCTGTCCCTCGTACCGCGAAAAGTCCAGCGGCTCGCCGAACCGGACCTTGATCTTGGCGAGCCGCGGGATTTTCGCGCCGTTCGGCTGGATGCCCTCGGTGCCGAACAAGGCGACCGGAACCACCTTGGCCCCGGTGGACAGCGCGAGCGCGGCGACGCCGGTGTGCCCGCGGTGCAGCCGTCCGTCGAGCGAGCGGGTGCCCTCGGGGTAGATCGCGAAGACGCCGCCGTCGGTGAGCACCTTGCGGCCCGCCTCGAGCGCGGCGAGCCCGGCCTGGGCGTTGCCGCGTTCGACCGGGACGTAGCCGAGCGCGTCGAGCGATTTCGCGATGAACCGGCCCTTGAGTCCCTTGCCGGTGAAGTACTCGGCCTTGCCGAGGAACCGGACCTGCCGCGGGGTGGTGAACGTGATCACACCGGTGTCCAGCGCCGCCCGGTGGTTGGCCGCGAGCAGCACCGGGCCGTCCGCGGGAATGTTCTCCACTCCCTCGACCTGGGGCCGGTAAAGCGCGCGGACCAGCGGTCCGAGCACGAAACGGACGAGCAGCGGCAGCAAGGGTTCTCCCTCCGGAGGATCGGGCACCGGTTCTAGCATGGCACGATCGCCCCATGAGCTGGTTTCACCGTCGCACCTGGCAGGAGCCCGGGTGGAGCGCCGCGGACATCCTCGCCGCCAAACGCGGCCGGACCGTGTCGGTCGTGCTGCCGGCGCTGAACGAGGAGGAAACAGTCGGCGCCGTGGTCGCGTCGGTGCGCCCGCTGCTCGGCGGGGTGGTCGACGAGCTGGTGGTCGTCGACTCCGGTTCCACGGACGCGACCGTCGAGGTCGCCGCGGCCGCCGGGGCCCGTGTGGTGCGCCGCGAGGATGTCGTGCCGGAGCTGGCGCCGCGTCCGGGCAAGGGCGAGGTGCTGTGGCGTTCGCTCGCCGCGACGACCGGCGACGTGGTGGTGTTCCTCGACTCCGACCTGGTCGACCCGGACCCGGCGTTCGTGCCGTCGCTGCTCGGTCCGCTGCTGACCGAAGACGGCGTGCACCTGGTCAAGGGCTTCTACCGCCGCCCGCTGCGGCTGGAGAGCACCGGCGGCGGCCGGGTGACGGAGCTGCTGGCGCGCCCGGTGCTGTCCGCGCTGCGCCCGTCGCTGGGCGAACTGGTGCAGCCGCTGGGCGGCGAGTACGCGGGCACGCGCGAGTTCCTGGAGTCGGTGCCGTTCGCCGGCGGATACGGCGTGGAGATCGGCCTGCTGCTGGACGCCGAGGAGCGCTATGGGCTCGACGGGTTGGCGCAGGTCAACCTCGGCGTGCGCAAACACCGCAACCGGTCGCTGCTGCAACTCGGCGTGATGGCCCGGCAGATCCTCGGCACCGCGCTGGCCCGCTGCGGGATGCCGAGCGCGGAGGCGGCGCGGTTCACGCAGTTCGTGCAGGTGTCCGGGGAGTGGGTGCCGGACGTGACGGAGGTGCCGGTGGTGGACCGGCCCCCGATGCGGGAGGTGCTGGCCGCCCGGCAGCCGTAGCGTCCACATCGGACAGCGGTTCGGTTTCCCAGGGAGGCACCCGAAGCAGGTCGCGCGGCTGGCCGAACGCGAGCGTCCACATCGGACACGCGGCTGCGTCGGAGCCGAGAGGGCGGGGAACGGAGACGATCACGAGCGTGACCGCGGCGCGCACGGGCGGCCACGGCGCGTGCGGGCGCGGTGCCAGCCCGTGCGCGGAGCGGCCAGTGCGGTCCGCTGGTGGTCGCCTGGGTGGTCCGGTCGTTCCGACTTGCCGTGCTAGCGCGACGTTCCCGGCGGCGGTGTGCCACGATCGTCGCGTGACGACCGCGCTGATCTACCTCGTAGTCATGCTGCTGGTGGCCGCCGTGGTGTTCCTGCTGGCCGCTGTGGTGTTCGGCCGGGGCGAGGAACTGGCGCCGCTGCCGCCGGGCAGCTCGCCCACCCGTCTGCCCGCCGAGGACATCACCGGCGAGGACGTCCGCCAGGTGCGCTTCCAGCTCGTGTTCCGCGGCTACAAAATGTCCGAAGTGGACTGGGTGCTGCGCAGGACCGGCGCGGAACTGGACGAACTGCGCGAACGGGTCGCCCGGCTCGAGGCCGCGCTGCAGCCGCGCGAAGGGGCGCACCGGAGGCCGTCGGGTGAGTGACCTGGTGCTGTCGGTCGACGTCGCGGCACCGGCCGGCACGACCTGGCTCGCGCTCACCGACTGGGCCCGGCAAGGCGAATGGATGCTCGGCACGTCAGTGCGCGTCATCGAGGGCAACGGACGCAGCGTCGGCTCGAAGCTCGCGGCCTTCACCGGCTTCGGCGGCATCGGATTCACCGACACGATGGAGATCACGACCTGGGAGCCGCCGCTGCGCTGCACGGTGCGTCACCTGGGCAGCCTGGTGCAGGGAACCGGGGTGTTCCAGGTGCTGGCCAAGGGCGCCGGACAGTGCACGTTCGTCTGGGCCGAGCATTTGAAGTTGCCGTTCGGCCTCCTCGGCCGCGCGGGCTGGCCCCTGGCGCGCCCGGCGTTCGCCCTGGGAGTCCGGCATTCGCTGCGGCAGTTCGCGAAGTTCGCGGAGAACTATTCAATGGGGGAACAGTGACGGAACTACTGGGCGAAGACGGCATCGCCCGCTGCAGCTGGGGCAACTCGGCCCCGGACTACGCGGTCTACCACGACGAGGAGTGGGGCGTCCCGCTCCACGGCGAGGCTGAGCTGTACGAACGCTTGTGCCTCGAATCGTTCCAGTCCGGGCTGTCCTGGATCACGATCCTGCGCAAACGCGAGAACTTCCGGAAAGCCTTCCGAGGCTTCGTACCGGAGAAGGTCGCGCGCTTCGGCGAAAAGGACATCGAACGCCTGATGCAAGACGCCGGAATCGTCCGCAACCGCGCGAAGATCGAGGCCGCCGTGAAGAACGCGCGAGCGGTGGCAAACCTGGACATCCCACTGGACAAACTCCTGTGGTCCTTCGCCCCGCCGAAACACCGCCGCCCCCGCACCATGGCCGACGTCCCAGCCGTAACCGATGAGTCAAAGGCAATGGCAAAAGAGCTGAAGAAGCGCGGCTTCGCCTTCCTGGGCCCCACCACCTGCTACGCCCTGATGCAAGCCACCGGCATGGTAGACGACCACGTCAAAGGCTGCTTCCGCGCAACCTAACCCGCCGACGCCTCCTCGCCAACCGCAACCGCCGCACCCGACGATCGGTGCACCCAGCCCTGACCCTGCACCCCGATACGAAGCCTCCCTGCGGTCTTGGGGTGCTTGTCAAGGCATCTTTCCCGC
>NZ_ASXG01000129.1 GCF_000411975.1 Amycolatopsis orientalis DSM 43388 | reverse complement strand
GTGTCGGACAGCTACTTCGTGGTGGCGCACTTCCACTACGTCCTCTACGGCACGATCGTGTTCGCGACCTTCGCCGGGATCTACTTCTGGTTCCCGAAGATCACCGGCCGGATGATGGACGAGAAGCTCGGGAAGTGGCACTTCTGGACCACGTTCATCGGCTTCCACACCACGTTCCTGGTCCAGCACTGGCTGGGCGCGGAAGGCATGCCGCGGCGCTACGCGGACTACCTGGCCAGCGACGGGTTCACCACGCTGAACACGATCTCCACGATCGGCGCGTACATCCTCGGCGCGTCCACGCTGCCGTTCATCTGGAACGTGTTCAAGAGCTACCGGTACGGCGAGATCGTCACGGTCGACGACCCGTGGGGCTACGGCAACTCGCTCGAGTGGGCCACGTCCTGCCCGCCGCCGCGGCACAACTTCACCGAACTGCCCCGCATCCGCTCCGAGCGCCCCGCGTTCGAGCTGCACTACCCGCACATGGTCGAACGCCTCCACGCGGAAGGCGAGATCGGCTTCTTCGGCAAGGCCAAGCACGTCGCGGCCCCGTCGCAGAAGCTCGTCGCCTCCGGGGACGACCAGGACAACACCAGCCAGCAGCGTTGAACGGGGCGGCGCGCTAAGCGAGCACCTGCGCCGCCACCGCACCGATCAAGACCAGCCCGCACACTGCCATCGTCACCGCTCGGCCCGTGGCGGTGTGCGGGTCGCTGCGCAACGGGAACAGCAGCTGCCGGGCGAAGGTGTAGGCAGCGAGCGCGCCCGCGAAGATCGCGCCGTGCACCGACGGCTGCGCAGCGAGAACGAGCACCAGCGACACCACGCCGATCACCAGCGCGGCGGCCGCTTCGACCAGCTGGACGGGGAACCGGCGAACGATCAGGCGGCGGTCGGACGAGACCAGGCCCCACCGCGACGTCGTCGGCCTGCCCGCACAGCACCCGGTGAGGAAACACCCGGGCCTGCCCACCGCCATGCCCAGGAAGATCCCCGGAGCCGTGGCGTCCAGCACCGTCCCGACGGGATACCCCGCCAGCAGCGATCCGCCCACCACCACGCCGAGCGCGACGAGCAGGAAGCCTTGAATGCACGCGCCCGAGGCGAGCAGCTCCCGCGGATGTTTGCGGTGCAGCACGAGGTACCAGACCTTGCCGCCGACGAAACCGAGCAGGCAGCCGATCGCGGAAACCGCCAGCACGACACCGAAGTTCATCCCCCAGCGCGCGGACAGCACCGACTGCAGGACAAGCGCCAGCACGGCGCCGAGCCCGACGAGCACCGGCCAGGAGAGCAGGCTGACCTTCGGTCCCTGCGCCAGCACCCCGAACCGGCTGTTCGCCGCACTGGTCCGCCGCGGCAGCCGCACGCCGGACGAGCCGCCCCGCGCCGCCGGCCCGGCGGTGACCCGCCACGCGCCCGGGTTCAGCCCCTCGACCCGCGACGTGACCCCGATCCGGCCGCTGCCGGGCAAGACGCCGGCCACGCGCTCGACGACGTCGAACCGGTCCTGTGCGGTGCGCTTGCCGCGCACGTCGTCGCGCACCCCGGTGAAGCGGATGTCGACCGAGTAAGGCTCCCCGGCCGGCGCGGCGTCGAACCAGTACGTCGCCGCTACGACTTGTGGTCCGGTATCGGCCGTGACGCGGTCAAGACACCCCAGGGATTCCCTTCGGTTTTGCTCGACCTGCAGCTCCTCCTCGGCCGCGGCACTCGCGGGCACCGGCGCGCGGACGTTCGACGGCGGCCTTGGCCGACCGGCGAGGGCAGGAGGGACACCGCCGTGCGCCTGCTGCTTCCCTGCCGAGGCCGGGCCGCCGGCCGCGGCTCCGGCCGGCTTCCGCGTCGCAGAAGCACTTCCGGTTTCCGCGCCGACCGCGCTCCTGTGTGCCTTCTTTCCCACGTCACGCTCCCTGCCGCGCTATCAACTATGTGTGATAGTACTACTTTACTTAGTGTTAAGTCGCGGCTTGGCGGAGCCTGCGACACACCGTCGGCCAGCAGGCGCCAGAAAATCGGACGCCCCCGCGACCGCGACTCGTCGGCAGCCGCCGGGTCGGCGATTGGCGCGATCGGAGGCGGCGCGACAGATCCGACCTCCCGTGCCGCGGCTCGGAACACCCGGCCCCTGCCGTTCGGGCACGCCCGGACTCGACCTGCCTACTATTGCAATTAGTACATCAGCCCATGGCACCGCGCACCCGAGGCCGTACTACTATCTTTCTTCGTAGCGAAAACCGGGTTGGTTTCGGAACGAGGGAGCAGTCGTGGCACGAGTCACTGCACAGCAGCGGTACACGGCCCGGCGGCACCGCATTGCGGCACTCCTGGCCGTGGTGGCTCTCGGCGCGGCGGCCTGCACCTCCGCGCCGGACCGGCAATCCGCACCCGCGAGCACGTCGGCCGCGCCGGCCAAAGCGGCGTCGATCGCCATCGAGCCGGCCAGCACAGATCCGGTGAGCCCGGCCACTCCGGTCGTCGTGCGCGCGGCCGACGCGGCGCTGACGAGCGTCACGGTGACCAATACCGCGACCGGCAAGCAGGTGTCCGGCCGCACGACCCCGGACAAGCGAACCTGGACCGCGTCCGAACCGCTCGCCTACGGCGCTTCCTACCAGGTGAAGGCCGATGCGACGACCCCCGGCGGCACACCGCTGGAGCAGACCGGCTCGGTGCGCACCCTTCAGCCCAGGGTCCAGGCGTTCCCGTCGTTCATCCCGGCCCCGAACGTCTCGGACGTCGGCGTCGGCCAGCCCTTGGTGGTGAAGTTCGACCAGGACGTCGCTGACCGGGCCGCCGCCGAGAAAGCGTTGCAAGTCAACGCGAACCCGCCCCAACCGGGCGGCTGGTACTGGCTGTCCAAGCGGGAAGTCCACTACCGGCCGCAGAACTACTGGCAGCCGGGCAGCACCGTCACCGTGACCGCCAAGGTGTACGGCGTGAACCTCGGCAACGGGGTGTACGGGCAGACCGATCGCGCCGAGACGCTGAAGATCCACGACTCCTGGATCGCCAAGGCCGACGGCAAGACGGAGAAGCTGCAGATCTTCCACAACGGACAGCTGGTCAACACGATGCCGATGAGCCTCGGCTCGCCGGGCTTCCCGACGCACGAGGGCACGCACGTCGTCTCTGACAAGCAGCCCAGCATCATCATGGATTCCTGCACCTACGGCGTCTGCAAAGGACAGCCCGGCTACTACCGGGAGCAAGTCGCCCTCGACGAGCGGATCTCCAACGACGGCGAGTTCGTCCACTCCGCACCGTGGTCAGTCGGACAGCAAGGAAACAGCAACGTGTCGCACGGCTGCGTGAACCTCGCCCCGGCCGACGCCCAGTGGTTCTACGACCGCTTCGGACTCGGCGACGTCGTCGAGATCACCAACTCCGGCGGCTCGGCACTGCCTATTTGGGACACCTACGGCGACTGGGCCGCGTCCTGGCCGCAATGGCAAGCCGGCAGCGCCCTGCACTGAACGAACGCGGGCTCTCCGCAAGAGGCTCTGACGCGCGCACCTGCTCGATCCGATTACAACAATGTCATTCTCCGGCCCGGCAGTGGCAAGATTCCCGGCATGGCCGAGACCGACGACGTTCAGCGAGCCAGGCCAGGCTTCCGGACCGTGCCCAGCACGACCGCCCGGTCCGGAAACGCCGGCGATTCCGCACCGCGGCCGCGAAACCGGAAGCGTCATCGGCCGCGGGAAATACTGCTGGGCATGGTGTTCTGCATTCCAGCTTTGGCCGGTTTGGGCACTTTTGTCTTTTTCCCTTTGGTGCAGGCGCTCTTCCTTTCCACGCGAGGCACCGACATCAACGGAAACCCTTCGCGGTCGGTGGGCGGGCAGAACTTCGCGCAGCTGTTCACCCCGGAATTCGGCACCGTCCTGCTCCACACCCTGTTCTTCACGCTCTTCGTCGTCGCGGCCGGGGTCGTGCTCCCGATGGCGCTCGCGGTGCCGCTGGCCCAGCGGCTGCCCGGCATGCGCGTGTTCCGGACGCTGTTCACCCTCCCGTTCGCCTACTCCGCGTCGGCGGCGAGCGTGGTGTGGCTGCTCATGCTGGACCCGTCGATGTCGCCGGTGAACTGGCTGCTCGAACTGCTCGGGATGGACGCGCCGGGCTGGACCACCGAATCGCCGTGGGCGCTGCTCACCGTCGCGTGGGCGACAGTCTGGGTCGCGAGCGGATTCAACCTGCTCGTCCTCGGCGCGGGGCTGGCCGGCGTCGACGAAGACGTCCTCGAGGCCGCCCGGCTGGACGGCGCCACCGGGCTGCGCAGCTTCTTCAGCGTGGTCCTGCCGATGATCTCGCCCAGCGTGTTCTTCGTGGTGGTCACCACCACGCTCACTTCGCTGCAGGCGCTCGGCCAGGTGCAGGTCATGACCGACGGCGGCCCCAACGGCAGCACCAGCACCCTGGTCTTCTCGATCTACCACAACGCCTTCGAGAACGGGAACAACAACTACGGCCTCGCCAGCGCGCAGGGCCTCGTCCTGCTGGTGGTCGGCATCGTGCTCGCCGCGATCCAGTTCGGCGTCGTGGAAAGGCGGGTGCATTACCGGTGAGCCAGGCACTCGAACGCCCCGCGAAGACGTCGCCCCGGCGGCGCCGTTCGCTCAACCGGCCCGGGCGCCCGGTCAGCGCACTGACCTACGCGTGGCTGCTCGTGGCCATGGTCGTGCTGCTGTTCCCGGTGCTGCTCACCGTGGTGGGCGGGTTCCTGCCGGAAGGCCAGCTCGTGCGTCGGCCGCCAGGGCTGTTCAGCGGCAGCTACGGGTTCGACAACTACGTCGCGGCCTGGCGGGAGACCGTCGTTCCGCTGCTGCCCGCCTTCTTCAACTCGTTGTTCGTCGGAGTGGTGATCATGGCGGCGCACCTGGTGACCTCGTGCCTGGCCGCCTACGCGCTGGTGTTCGTCCGGATGCCGTTGCGGCAGCCGATCTTCTGGCTGTTCATGGTCACCATCATGGTGCCCTACGAAGCGATCGTCGTGCCCAATGCGCTGTTCATCCGCAGCATGGGCATCGAGAACAGCCAGTGGAGCCTGGTGCTGCCTTTCCTGGCCAACGGGTTCGGCGTCTTCCTGATGCGCCAGTCGTTTCGGCAGTTCCCCGCCGAACTGTCGGACGCCGCGCGCATCGACGGCTGCGGGCACCTGCGGTTCCTGTTCACGATCGTGCTGCCCTCGGTCCGCCCGTCGCTGACCGCGCTCGCCGTGTGGTCGTTCCTGCAGGGCTGGAACATGTACTTCTGGCCGCTGATCATCTCGTCGTCGAACAACTCGATGAACACCTTGCAGACCGCGGTGTTCGCGCTGAAGGCCAACGGCAACGGCACCCAGCAGGCCCTCGTGCTCGCCGGGGTCACCATCACCCTCGTGCCCACCCTGCTCCTGGTGATCTTCGGGCAACGCTGGCTCGTCCGCGGCTTCCTGGCCGGAGCCGTGAAATGACCACCGCACCCACCGTCCGACGAAAGGAAAACACCGTGCCGAACCGGAACCGCCGCGGTATCGCGGCCTTCGTGCTCGCCCTCGCCACCGCTGTGGCCGGCTGCTCGTCGGCGACCAACGCCGGCCCCCCGCCCGGCTCGGTCACCGCGCCCGGCGCGGACGCGCTGAACGGCAAGGGCGAGGTGACCGTCAACTTCTGGCACGCGATGAGCGGCACCAACGGCGAGACGTTGCGCAAGCTCGTCGACCAGTTCAACCAGCAGCACGCCGGCACGATCAAGGTCAACCTGAACTACAAGGGCCAGTACGACACCGCGCTGGCCGCGTACAAGAACTCCTCCCCGCAGCAGCGGCCGGACCTGATGCAGATGTACGACATCGGCACCCGCTACATGATCGACTCGAAGACGATCGTGCCGATGCAGTCGTTCATCGACGTCGACCACTACGACGTGTCCGACATCCAGCCGAACATCGCCGGCTACTACACCGTCGACAACAAGCTGTACTCGATGCCGTTCAACACCTCCATGCCGCTGCTCTACCTCAACCGGGAGGCCTTCGCGAAAGCCGGCCTCGACCCCGGCAAGCCGCCCGCGACACTCGACGAGATCACCGCGGACGCGCGCAAGATCAAGGCCACCTCGGGCGAAACCGTGCGATACGGCTTCGGCGCGACCCTCTACGGCTGGTTCGTCGAGCAATGGAACGCGATCGCGAACCAGACCGTCTGCGACTCCGAGAACGGCCGCACCGGCCGCGCCGGCAAGGCGACCCTGGCCACCGGCACCACCATCAAGCTGCTGCGGTGGTGGCAGCAGATGGTCAACGAGGGCCTGGCCATGAAACTGGACAGCAACACCGACAACGGGGACAACGCGTTCAGCTCCGGCACCGTCGCGATCGGACTGGAGTCCACCGGCTCGCTCGGCCAGTTCACCAAGGGCGCCGCCGCCGCGAAGAACCCGTTCACCGTGTCCACCGGCTTCTTCCCGAAGGTCAACGCCACCGACACCGGCGGCCCCATCATCGGCGGAGCCTCCCTGTGGACGATCAACTCCGGCGACGCCGCCCGCGAGCGCGCGTCCTGGGAACTGGTGAAGTTCCTCGCCGGGAAGCAAACCCAGGTCGCCTGGCACACCTCGACCGGCTACTTCCCCATCAGCAAAGCCGCCCTGCGGGAACCGGCCGACCAGCAGTGGGTCGCCCAGAAACCGCAGTTCGCGACAGCGATCCGACAGCTTGAGGCCACCAAGCTGACCCCCGCCACCCAGGGCTGCTCGGTCGGCGTGATGCCGGACATCCGCAAAGACGTCGAACAAGCCCTCCAGGCCGCGGTGCTCCAAGGCCAGGACGCCAAACAAGCCCTCACCGACGCCGAGAACAAGGCAGCCAAGCAGATCGCCGACTACAACGCCAAGCTCGGCGGCTGACCCCTCCCCCGGCCCGCGGCGCGTCCCTGCTGCTCGGCTTCGGTCCCGTGGGCGCCGAGCCGGGTGCCCGGCTCGGCGCGCTGATGATCGACCTCGGCCGTCACCGGCGCGTCCCGCCGCTCACTCCTGATCCGGCCGACCGGCCGAGACCGGCCAGCGGCGGTGCCGGCCGTCGATGACGAACGCGTGGCGGTGCCGCCACAGCCCGTCCTCGCCCTCGACCGCATCGGCGAGGTGCTCGGGGTCAGTACTCGCGTCGTGCGTGTGCTCGACCAGCGCAGGATCTCGCCGCGGCCACACGCGGGCCGCGGCCACCGCGCCCACCGCGGCGAGAGCAGCGAGCACGATCCAGGCCGCGGTGAACCCCGCGCCGGTGGCCAGCCATCCCGCGATCGGGTAGGCGAGCAGCCAGCACGCGTGCGACAGCGAGAACTGCGCGGCGAAGACAGCCGGGCGGTCAACCGGTGCGCTCGACCGCCGCAGCACCCGGCCCGCCGGTGTCAGGACCAGCCCGGTCCCCGCGCCGACGACCGCCCACACGACCAATGCGACCGGCCAGCGCCAGCCGCCGGCGTCCGCCGTGGACAGCGCGACCGCGCCGGCGACCGCGGCGAGAAGCCCCGCGGCGCCGGCGAACATGACAGCGCGCTCACCGGCCCGGCGGAGCAACTTCGGCACCAGCAGCGCGACCGCCATCGTGCCGACGCCGTTGCCGGCCAGCAGCCAGGCGACGTCGGCCTGCGATCGGCCGAGTTCGCCCTGGACGTAGTTGACGGTGTTGACCATCACGATCGCCCCGACCGCCGCCACGACCAGATTCAGCCCGAGCACGCCCCGCAGCCGCGGCGTCGCGGCGTAGATCCGCATCCCGGCCAGGGTCCGCTCCCACACGCCGCCGCGCCCGCTGCGAGCCGCGTCCGGGATCCGCGTGGTCACGACCAGAGCAGCGGACGCCAGGAACCCCGCCGACGTGCCGGTGAACAGCCAATGGAACGACACCGCGCTCAGCAGGGCCGCGGCCAGCATCGGAGACAGCAGGCTCTCCATCGTCGAGGCCAGCTGCGATGCCGACAACGCCCGCGTGTAATCGCGTTCGTCGGGCAGGATGTCCGGCAGCACGGCCTGGAACGTCGGAGTGAACGCGGCCGACGCCGACTGCAGCACGACGATCAGCACGTAGATCTGCCACACCTGGTCGACGAACGGCAGCGCCAGCACCACCAGGGCCCGCACCAGATCCAGGCAGACCAGCAGCACCCGCCGCGGGACCCGGTCCGCATACGCGCCCGCGACCGGAGCCACCGTCACGTAA
Organism: Amycolatopsis orientalis DSM 43388; assembly: GCF_000411975.1. GTDB lineage: Bacteria > Actinomycetota > Actinomycetes > Mycobacteriales > Pseudonocardiaceae > Amycolatopsis > Amycolatopsis orientalis_D. Next base: position 78,350 of record NZ_ASXG01000129.1, on the reverse strand, counting down.
GCGACCATCTTGATCGCCAGCGCGGTGCCCAGCACCGCGCCCGCGTCCGCACCCGCCAGTTGATATGCCAGCAGCCCGAGCGCGACCGTGGTCAACCCGGTCCCGAACAACGCCACCAGCTGCGCCCCGAACAGGTGCCGATAGTCCCGGCGGCCGAACAACGACAACACAGCGGCACACTCCTACTACCCGACGAGGACTGCCTCCCATGATAGGTGCACATGTACGCACATGATGAACCTGGTGTCCAATGGACCCAGCTGCCGCCTGCCGAACTGGTCGAAACCGCGTCTACCGCGCTGCGGATGCTCGCCGAACCTGGCCGGCTGCGGATGCTGTGGCTGCTCAGCGGCGACGAATACGACGTCGCGTCGCTGGCCGCGGCAGTCGGCATCGCCCGGCCGTCGGTTTCCCAGCACCTGGCCAAGCTCCGCCTGGCCGGGCTCGTCGAACTGCGCCGGGACGGGCGCCGCGCCCTCTACCGCGCCCGCGGCGGCCACGTGCGACGCCTCCTGGCCGAGGCCATGAACGCCGCCGACCACCACCTGCACAGCATCCCGGACCACGACTAGCCCGGAGGCGGTGCGTGCCGCCGGCCGACGCGAGGTTCCGCTACCTCGTCCGCTTCTTCGCCCGCTCGAACGCCACCCGAGGCCGGCCGTGCACTCGGGGTGCGAGTGTGCGGCCTGCCGCCGACGCTCGACGGCTCGGCCTGTCACGCGAACAGCTCGAAGGCCAGCGTCAGCGGTCCAGGTCGAGCGCGGCGTGGGCCTGCCGATCGTCGTTCTCCCTGCCGGTCGCATCGCCGCGCCGCACCGGCAGCAGCAGGGTGAAGGTCGGCGGCGCCGGCCGTCCCAGCAGCAGCCGGCCCCCTTCGGCTTCCGCCAGGCTGCGGGCGAGAGCGAGGCCGATCCCGTGCCCGGCGGCGGAGTCGGACCGCCGCCGGAAAGGATCGGCATCCGAGGCGAGACCCGGTCCTTCGTCGGTCACGTCGAAAGCGATGGCTTCTCCCATGTCTCGGACGGTGACGGTGACCGTGCCCCGGCCGTGCCGGGAGGCGTTGTCCAGCAGCACGGTCATGGCTTGGCGGGTCGCGAGAGCCGAGACGCGGGTCTCCGCGAGGTCGAGAGGATCTCGCAACAGCAAGACCCGGCCTTGCGCGGCCAGCAGACCGTGCCAATCCTGCCGGAACTCGGCGAGCGCGGTCTTCACCTCGACGAGTTCGGTGCCGGGATGGGCATCGCGGGCGAGGGCGAGCAGGTCGCGGATGGTGCGGTCGAGCCGGTAGGTCGTCTCCAGCGCGGCGGTGACAGCCGGGCGCAACGCCGGGTCCGGGCTCTCCAGCGCGACCTCGAGTTGCATCTGCAGACCGGCGAGCGGGGTGCGCAACTGGTGCGAAGCGTCCGCGGAGAACGCCCGCTCACGGGCGAGGATGTCCCCGATGCGCCCAGCGGTCGTGTCCAGTGCGATGCCCGCCCGGTCGATCTCGGGAATGCGGGACCGGCGGGTCCGCACGGTGAAGTCCCCGTCGCCGAGCCGCGCAGCGCTGGTGGACAGCTCTTCGAGCGGCGCGGCCAGCCGGACCGACAGGCGGTGCGCGACAAGCCAGGTGGCGGCCAGCGCCACCACCGCCAGGCCGCCCATGCCCAGCCACGTCAGCGCAGTGCGCCGATCCACCTCGCTGTGCGGGGTCGCGGCGCGCACCATGCCGACGACCGTCCCGGCATCGGTGATCGGAACGATGGCGACCAGGTCCGTCCCGGTGTCGTCGGCGATCACTTCGTTCGCCCGGATCGCCGAGCCCGCCGCTTCGAGCCGCGCGGGTCCGCCTCCGGCCAGCCGGTCCCCGGACGGGTTGTAGAGAGCCAGCGAGGTGTTCGCCTCCGCGGCCGGGAGCCGGTCGGGCAGATCGTGCCGGATCACCTGCGCCGAGACGGACAAGGCCGCCGAGTCGGCAAGCCGTTCCAGCTCGGCACGCTCGTCGTCGAGGTAGTAGCGGGCGACGCCGACCGCGAGCGGCAAGCCGAACAAGCTGATCGCCAGCACGCCGGCCAGCACGGTCAACAGGATGATTCGCTTGCGCACAACGGCTCCTTCGGCGGCGGGCGCGCGCCCTCGGCGTCCAGTGTGCAGCCGCTCCGGCCATCGTGCGTTCGCGAGGCGGTTCGTTTGCCGTCCGCTAACCGGCGGCCGCTCCGGCGGGAAACGGGAGGCCGCGGCCCGCGGAATTTTGCCGTGCGCTGGCCGAAACGAGCCGAAGGCCTTTCGCGCCCCTCTCTAGCGTCGTCCTCGCACCAGTCGCCGTGGGAGGGAAACCGCAATGAAACGCACGACCGGTCACGCCGGAATCGTTGTCGCGTCGCTCGCCGCGGCACTGGCACTGGGTGCGTGTTCCTCAGCGAACAGCCCGGCATCCCCGGGTGCTTCGCCCGCCCCGAATGCCCCGGAGGCCAATCCGGCGGGCGACATTCCCGACAACCAGGTGTACGTCCCGTTCACCACGCCAGACCACCGATTCACCGTGTCGGTTCCGGAGGGCTGGGCACGAAGCACAGCAGGCAATTCCGCGTTGTTCACCGACAAATTCAACAGCGTCCGCGTCGAAACCACCGCCCGCCCGCAAGCCCCCACCACCGGGTCGGCGACCGCGGAGGAATTGCCCGCCATCCGCACCGGCAGCCGCGGCTACGTCGCCGGGTCCGTCAGCACCGTCGCGCGCAAGGCGGGAAACGCGGTCCTGATCACCTACCAGGCCGACTCGCCACCGGACCCGGTCACCGGGAAATCGGTCGCTGACTCGGTGGAGCGGTACGAATTCTGGAACAACGGCGAAGAACTGGTCCTCACGCTGAGCGGCCCCAAAGGGGCGGACAACGTCGATCCGTGGCGCACGATCACCGACTCGGTGCGGTGGATGTGATGGCAGCGCCGCTGCACGCGCGCCAGCTGTATCGCTTCTACCGCTCGGGCGAGGAGGAAACCCTGGCGCTCAAAGGGGTTTCCCTCGCCGTCGAAAGCGGCGAGATCGTCGCGGTGACCGGACCTTCCGGATCGGGAAAGTCCACTCTGCTCGCCTGCCTGGCCGGCATGGACGATCCGGACGGCGGCAGCGTGCACGTCGCCGGCAGCCGGATCAGCCACCAGCCGGAGCCGGTGCGGGCCAGGCTGCGCTCCCGCCGGATCGGGATGCTGTTCCAGAACGGCAATCTCCTGGAGCACCTCACCGTAGCGGGCAACGTGGTGGTGGCACAGCGCCTCGCCGGCCGGCGCGCCGCGCGCGACCCGGGCGCGCTTCTGTCCGCATTGGGCATCGCGGATCGGGATCGTGCTTACCCCAGCCAGCTTTCCGGCGGCGAACTCGCCCGGGCGGGCCTCGCGGTCGCCCTGGCCAACACGCCGGCCGTGGTGCTGGCCGACGAACCCACCGGCGAACTGGACAGCACGACGGAACACCGGATCCTCGAACTGCTGGCCGAGACAGCACACGACGGGACGGCGGTGGTGGTCGCCAGTCACAGCCCGGCGGTGAGCGCGTTCGCGCACCGGACGGTCCGGCTCGACGACGGAAAGGTATGCGAATGACCGGCGACACCGCGCCCGCGACGCGATTCGGCCGCGCCGACCGCGAACCGGGGATATTGGCCGAATGCCGGGATGTCGCCCGTACCTACGGAAAGGGGCCGACCGCCGTCGTGGCGGTGCACGGCATCACCTGCCGGATCCGCCCGGGCCTGCGGCTGGCGGTCACCGGGCCGTCCGGATCGGGCAAATCCACTCTGCTGCACCTGATCGCCGGGATCGACCGGCCCACCGCGGGCACCGTCGAGTGGCCGGATCTGCACCACCGAGCCACCGAGGTCGGAGTCGTCTTCCAGGGTCCCAGTCTGCTGCCCGCGCTGGACGCGACCGAGAACGTGGCGCTGCCGCTTCTGCTGGCCGGAGAGCCCGAGGACGAGGCCTTCCGCCGTGCCCGGTCCGCACTCGGCCGGCTGGCGATCGACGACCTGGGAGGCAAGCTGCCGGACGAGCTGTCCGGCGGGCAGGCGCAGCGGGTCGCGGTCGCGCGGGTGCTGGCCGCCCGCCCGCTGCTGATCGTCGCCGACGAACCCACCGGCCAGCTCGACCACGAGTCCGCCGAACGGGTCATGACGGTCCTGGCCGCCACGGCCGACGAACTGGGCGCCGCGCTGGTCGTCGCGACGCACGACCCGTTCGTGGCCGCCCGGCTGGGGCAGGAATGGACGATGCGCGACGGCCGGCTCCACGGCGCGGCCGATCCCGGCCTTGCCGAGCGAAACGGAGAGACTCGATGATCCGGCATTGGATTTCCGGCTTGGTGCGCCGCCGAGGGGTCCGCCTCGGCGCGACGGCCGGCGGCATCGCGGTCGCCGTCGCGCTGCTGGTGTCCCTCGGCAGTTTCCTCGCCGCCGCACAGGGTTCGATGACCGGCCGCGCCGCCCGCGGCGTCGCCGTGGACTGGCAGGTCGAGGTGCGCGCCGGCGCGAACCCCGCCTCCGTCCGCGACCTCGTCCGGAACGGGCCGGGGGTGCTGCGCTCGGACACGGTGGGATTCGCGCGGACAACCGGCATGTCGGCATCCGGCGGCGGGACCGCCCAGACGACCGGACCCGGGGTGGTGCTCGGGCTGCCCGGCTCCTACCGCGGTGATTTCCCCGGCGCGGTGCGCACTCTGGCCGGAGCCGATCACGGAGTCGCACTGGCCCAGCAGACCGCCGCGAACCTGCACGCCAAACCCGGCGATGTCATCCAGCTCGGACGGGCGGGGCTGCCCCCGGTCAGCGTCCGCGTCACCGAGGTCGTCGACCTTCCGCAAGCGGATTCCCTGTTCCAGAAGGTCGGCGCCCCGGCAGGCGCGCAGCCCTCCGCGCCCCCGGACAACGTCCTCATCCTCGGCAGCGGCGCGTGGCACGCCTTGTTCGACCCGCTCGCCGCGGCCCGCCCGGACCTGGTGACCACCCAGATCCACGCCGCGCTGAACCGCTCGCTTCCCGCCGACCCGGCAACCGCCTACACCCAGGTCGTGGGCGCGGCACACAATGTCGAGGCCCGCTCCGCCGGCACTGCCGTCGTAGGCAACAACCTCGGCGCCGCCCTGGACGCGGCGCGCTCCGATGCCGCCTACGCGCGGGTGCTGTTCCTGTTTCTCGGGCTCCCGGGAGCAGTCCTCGCGGGCCTCCTGACGGCCGTGGCCGTGGCCGCGGGCGCCCCTCGCCGCCGGCGCGAGCAAGCTCTCCTGCGCGCGCGTGGCGCGACCGGCCGGCAACTGCTGCGCTTGGCCGCGGCGGAGGCCCTCCTCGTCGGCGCAGCTGGGTCGGTCGTCGGCGCCGCCGCTGCCGCCTTGATCGGGTTGACGGCTTTCGGATCGGCGCGGTTCGGGGCGAGCGGGGCGGACGCGACCGGCTGGTCCGTCGCCGCCGTTCTCTCCGGGCTGGCCATCGCCGGACTGACGGTGCTCGCTCCGGCCTGGCGCGACCTGCGCGGGACCACAGTGGCCTCGGGGCGGGCCGCCCTGACGCGCCGCGAGCGGCCGGCCTGGAGCCGGTACGGCCTCGATGTGCTCCTGCTCGCCGCCGCCGCGGTCGTGTTCTGGCTGACGAGCCGGACCGGCTACCAACTGGTGCTGGCGCCGGAAGGCGTGCCGGCCATTTCAGTGTCGTACTGGGCGTTCGCTTCGCCCGCGCTGTTCTGGCTCGGCTCCGGGCTGCTCGCGTGGCGATTGGCAGAGCTCTTGCTCGGCCCCGGCCGCCGTCTCCTGGGCCGCGGCCTCCGGCCCTTCGCCGGCTCGCTGGCGAATGTCGTGGCGGGCTCGCTGGCGCGCCAGCGGCGGCTGCTCGCGCACGCCATCGTGCTGCTGGCGCTGGCGCTCTCGTTCGCCGCGTCCACCGCGACGTTCAACGCGACCTACCAGGCCCAGGCCGAGGCCGACGCGCAGCTGACCAACGGCGCCGACGTCACGGTCACCGAATCGCCTGGAACTTCGGCCGGGCCATCCGCGGCCGGCCCGATCGCCGCCACCCCCGGCGTGCGCGGTGTCGAACCCGTCCAGCATCGCTTCGCCTACGTCGGAGCGGATCTGCAAGACCTCTACGGCGTGCGGCCGGACAGCATCACCACGGTGACCGCTCTGCAGGACGCCTATTTCCAGGGCGGCACCGCCCGGGAACTGATGCAGCGGCTCGCCGCACAGCCCGACGCCATCCTCGTGAGCGCCGAGACCGTCAAAGACTTCCAGCTGAGCCCCGGCGATCTGCTCAATCTCCGGCTGCAGGACGGACGGACAAAACAATTCACCACGGTGGCCTTCCATTACGCGGGCGTGGTGAAGGAATTCCCGACCGCGCCCAAGGACAGCTTCTTCGTCGCCAACGCCGCCTATGTCGCCCAGCACACCGGCAGCGACGCCGTCGGAGCGTTCCTGGTCGACACCGGCGGGCAGAACACCACCGCGGTGGCCCGCCGGCTCCAGGACCGGCTCGGTCCGGCCGCGACCGTGACCGACATCGCGCACACCCGCGCCACCGTCGGCTCCAGCCTGACCGCGGTCGACCTCGCGGGCCTGACCCGAGTCGAACTCGGATTCGCGCTCGTGCTCGCCGCCGCCGCGGGCGGCCTGGTCCTCGCGCTCGGGCTCGCCGAACGACGCCGCTCCTTCGCGATCGCCGGCGCACTCGGCGCGACTCCTCGCCAGCTGCGCTCGTTCGTGCTCGGCGAGGTGCTCGTGCTCGGCGCCGGCGGCCTCCTCGCCGGAGGCCTCGCCGGCTGGGCCCTTTCGCACCTGCTGGTGAAAGTGCTGACCGGGGTGTTCGATCCGCCTCCGGCCGCACTCACGGTGCCGTGGAGCTACCTCGTCGCGGTCGGCGCGACCGCTGTCGCGGCGCTCGCCGTGGTCGCCGCCGTCACGGTCAGAATCGCCCGGCGGTCCCCGATCGCGGTGCTCCATGAACTCTGACGCCCCGTCTCGCGCGGCCGCCCGCGGTGTCGGAATTTCGTTAGACCACGGCAAAATCTCGCTCCGAACCCGTCACCGGATGGGCTGACGCACCGGCGAAACCGGCCGGCGGCACGCTTCACTGACGATCATGAACAAGCTTCCCCCGATCACCGCGGTCTTCTGGATCATGAAGATCGCGGCCACGACGCTCGGCGAGACCGCCGGCGATCTGCTCGCCCAGACCCTGCGCGTCGGTTACCTGGCAAGCTCGGCCATCCTCGTCACGGTCTTCGTCGCCAGCCTGGCGACCCAGCTGGCGGTGAAGACCTTCCGCCCGGCGCTCTACTGGACGGTCATCCTCGCCACCAGCACAGCCGGAACGACGATGTCCGACTTCATGAACCGGACCGCGGGCCTCGGCTACGCCGCCGGCGCGCTGGTCCTGGTGACCGCGCTGCTCGCCGTGTTCGCGATCTGGAAGTCCACCGGCTACTCGTTCGACGTGCAGACCATCGCCACGTTCAAGGGCGAATTGCTGTACTGGACGGCGATCCTGCTCTCCAACACGCTCGGCACGTCGCTCGGGGACTTCCTCGCCGACGATTCCGGCCTCGGCTTCGGCGGCACCGCCCTGGTGATCACCGCGGTCCTGCTGCTCGCGCTCCTGGCGATGCGGACGACCCCGATCTCGCGGACCCTGCTGTTCTGGATCGCTTTCGTCCTGACCCGGCCGCTGGGCGCGTCGGCGGGCGACTTCGTCAGCAAACCGGTCTCCGCGGGCGGGATGGGCTACGGCACCGTCGGAGCCTCGGTCCTGCTCGGATCGGTCCTGGTCGCGTTGATCGGCTACACCGCCTGGCAGCAACGGCAGATCCGGCTCGCCGGCCTCGCCGCGTGACGCGGACGGGTCCGGCGGGGTGCTCAGCCGTCCGGATCGCGGTCGGCTTGGGGCTGTTCGAGCCGATAGCCGTGGCCGCGCAGAGTCGTGATGGCGGGAGCCTCCGCCGGCCCGGCCGCGTCCTCGAGCTTGCGCCGCAGCGCGGCGACGTGGACGTCGAGGGTCTTGGTGGAGCCGAACCAGTGCGCGTCCCACACGTCGGCCATCAGCGTCGTGCGGCTGACCGCCGCCCCGGGTTCGGCCGCCAGCCGCGCGAGCAGGTCGAATTCCTTGGCCCGCAACGGAATCTCGTGTCCGGACACGGTCGCCCGGCGAGCCGCCCGGTCGACCTGGAGCGGCCCGACCGCGAGGACGGCCCGGTTGTCCGCCGGCGCCGCGCCCCGGCGCAGATGCGCCCGGATCCGGGCGTGCAGTTCGGTGAGCCGGACCGGCTTCGTCAGGTAGTCGTCGGCACCGGCCTCCAGTCCGACGACGACGTCCATCTCTTCCTGCCGCGCGGTGAGAATCACCAGCACGCAGCCCGGCTGGACGACTCGCAGTTCCCGGCACAATTCGACCCCGTCCAGGTCCGGCAGGCCGAGGTCGAGCAAAGCCAGTTCGAACTCGTGCAGCCGCGCTTCGCGCAGGGCCGCCCGGGCGGACCGGTGCCACGCCACCCGATGGCCGTGCTGGTGCAGGCTCGTCTGCAGGGTCCGCCCGATCGTGTCGTCGTCCTCGACCACCAGCAGCTCCGCCATGCCCCGAGCTTAGCCATCGGATTCCCGCCGGAAGGCCGGTACGGGCGGCCTCTCCCGGGTGAACCAGCCAGGTTTTGCGTTGCGCTAACCTCTGCCTTGACGGTTTTCTCCCCGCGCGTTCCTACCGTGGCGACTATGACGGTCCTGAATCGGCCCAGCCGCGGAACCCGGCCGTCCCTCCCGGTCCGGACGAGGGCGGCGGTCGCCGCCGGCAACGCGGCCGCCCGGGCCTCCCGCGCCGCCGGCCTCGGCCGCGGCGGCATCATCGGAGGCCGGGTCAGCTTGGCGCTCCAGCCGGCGGCGCTGGCCCATCTGTGCCGGGACCGGGAGGTGGTGCTGGTCACCGGGACGAACGGCAAGTCCACCACGACCTGCCTGCTCGCCGCCGCGCTGCGGCCGTTCGGCGGAGTCGCGTGCAACGCCAGCGGCGCGAACATGCCCGACGGCCTGGTCGCGGCGCTGGCCGCCAGCCCGACGGCCCGGTACGCGGCACTCGAGGTCGACGAAAACCACCTCCCCGCCGTGCTGGCCGAAACGACCCCGGCCGCGGTCGTCCTGCTGAACCTCAGCCGCGACCAGCTCGACCGGACCGGCGAGGTCCGGCGCACCGAGAATGTCCTGCGCGCCGCCTTCGCCGCCGGTCCGTCCACAATGGTCATCGCCAACTGCGACGACCCCCTTGCCGCCTCCGCGGCGATGGCTGCCGCGAATCCGGTGTGGCTTTCGGCAGGCAACTCCTGGCGAGGCGACAGCGCGTCCTGCCCGCGCTGCGGGAGCGCGGTGCGCGAAGCATTTGGCGGCTGGCGGTGTTTCTGCGGCTTCGCCCGCCCGGAACCCGCCTGGGTCCTGGACGACGGCGAACTCGTGCACCGGAAGGGATTGCGGGTCCGCTTGGCTCCCGCCTTGCCCGGACGGGCCAACGCCGGCAACCTCGCCTTCGCCGCCGTGGCCGCGGCGTCGCTCGGCGTGCCGCTGGACGCCGCCGCGGCCGCCGCCGGCGCGGTCGACCAAGTCGACGGCCGGTACCGCGTCGTCGGCTACCGGGAACGCCGGGTTCGCTTGCTGCTGGCCAAGAACCCGGCCGGCTGGGCGGAAACGCTGCGGATTCTCGCGCCGGGCGCCAGCCCCGCCGTGCTGGCGGTCAACGCGCGCGAAGCCGACGGGACAGACCCGTCATGGTTGTGGGACGTCGCGTTCGGCGCATTGCGAGGACGGCGGATCGTCGCTTCGGGCGACCGGGCCATGGACCTGTCGGTCCGGCTGAGCTACGCGGAAGTCGCACATCGCGTCGTGCCGGATCCGCTCGCCGCGGTCGCGGCGCTCCCGCCCGGGCCGGTCGAACTGGTCGGCAACTACACGGCGTTCCGCGACGCGGCGGCGAGGCTGGCGCATGCCCGGTGAGTCCGCGGTCCGCATCGGGCTGTTGCTGCCCGATCTGCTGGGCACCTACGGGGATTGCGGGAACGCCGAAATCCTCCAGCGACGCCTGCAGTGGCGGGGATTCCCCGCCGCGGTCATCCCGATCACCGTCGACGACGAGGTCGCCGACTCGCTCGACCTGTACGTCATCGGCGGCGGCGAAGACTCCGCGCAGTCGCTGGCCGCCGACTTCCTCGCCCGGCAACCCGGCTTCGCCCGCGCCGTCGGCCGGGGAGCGCCGCTGCTCGCCGTGTGCGCCGGGCTTCAGGTGCTCGGACGGGAATTCACGACCGGACACGGGCGGGTCCGGACCGGCATCGGCGTGCTCGATCTCGTCACCGCACCGGCCCGCGACCGGGCGGTCGGGGAGATCCGCACTCGCCCCGTTCCGTCTTTGCTCACGGAAGCGTTGACCGGCTTCGAAAATCACCAAGGCCACACCACGCTCGGCCCAGCGGCACAACCCCTCGGCCGGGTCGAGCACGGCACCGGGAACGGCGACGGCTTCGACGGAGCCGTCCAGGGCCGCGTCGTCGGCACCTACCTGCACGGACCCGCGCTCGCGCGCAACCCGGAGCTGGCCGACCTGCTCTTGAGCTGGGCCGTGGGCACACCGTTGCGCCCGCTCGAGGTGCCCGGCCTGGCCGAACTCCGGCGGCAGCGGCTGTCCCGCCCACGGCGTAGGCGCTGACGGCACGGCAGCCGATGCCTGATCCGGCGCCGTACAGCGGCTGCCGCCGGCCCAGGTCGACCGGCAGGCACCCGCTCCGTCGCCGCTGACCCCGTGCGCACGCTCCGCACGGGGTCAGCGCGATGCCCGAACGCCTACTCCTGGCCCTGGAACTGGTGATCCGCATTGCCCGCGGGATCCTGATGCCCGCCCGGGCCGTCGGCCTCCGCCGCGCCGCCGTGCGGCTCGGCGGTCGCTTCGGGCCCCTCCGCGCCCGGCTGCTCCGGCGCCGCCTGCGGCTCTGCCGCAGCCTGTTGCACCTGAGCAACGGGCGCAGCGGCCGGTGCCGGCGCGCTGGGGGCCGCGGACGCGACCGCTGTGCCCAGCATGGCGGCCAGCAGCGCCGCCGCTGCCGCGCCCGCGGCCAATCGTGCTCGTCCCGTCATGATTCCTCCTGCTGTCGTGACTTCGGCGACCGCTACCGGGCACCGTTGCCGCAGGCTGGCACGCGGACGCTGGCCACACGCTGAACGAAGCTGAGAAAACACCGTCGGCGACTCAGATCCGCGAGTCGTCGATCAGCCGGTAGCCGATCCCGCGCAGCGTCTCGATGGTCTGCCTGCCGAAGGGAACATCGATTTTCCGGCGGAGGTACCCGACATAGACCTCCACCACGTTGTCGTCGCCGTCGTACTGCGCGTCCCACACGTGGGCGAGGATGTCCGGCTTCGTCAGCGCCTCGCCCGGCCGGCGCATCAGGTACTCCAGGAGACTGAATTCCCTTGGGGTCAAAGCGATCTCCGTCTCCGCTCGCCGCACCGAACGCCGCGCCGGATCGAGGACCAGGTCGCCTGCCCGCAGCACGCTGGGGCGGGCCGGCGCACCGCGGCGGAGCAGCGCGCGCAGCCGGGCCAGCAGAACCACATAGGAGAACGGCTTGGTCAGGTAGTCGTCCGCGCCGAGGTCGAAAGCGTCCGCCTCGTCGTATTCGCCGTCCTTGGCGGTGAGCATGACCACCGGCACCCAGTTGCCCTCCGCGCGCAACGTCTCGAGCACGCGGTAGCCGGACAGCCCGGGCACCATGATGTCCAGCACCACGATGTCGTACGGACGCTCCCTGGCCGCCCACAACCCGTCGGGCCCGGTGCCGGCCACATCCACCGCGAATCCGTCCGCGACCAGGTTGCGGCGCACGGATTCGGCCAGCCGCGGTTCGTCCTCCACGAGCAGAACACGCATAGTCTCGACCTCTCGCTCAGTCCGGTGTCTCGTCCGCGACCCGCGCGGCGGCGGCTCCCGGGTCCTCCTCGGCGGCCGGGAATTCGACTCTGAAGAAGGCGCCGTGCCGACCGGGCGGCGGTGCGAGGCACTGGGCGCGACCGCCGTGGCGCGCGGCGATTCCCGCGACTATCGCCAACCCGAGCCCTGCTCCCCCATGGCCCCGGTCGCGTTCCGCGTCCAGCCGGACGAACCGGCCGAACACGTGCGACCGCTCCGCGGCCGGAACGCCCGCGCCGTCGTCGGACACCTCGACCACCGCCAGCCGGCCCTCTCGCCGGCAAACCAGCCGCACGGTGCTTTCCGCGTGCTCGCGGGCATTCTCGGTCAGATTGCGGACAGCGCGCGCGACCTGTGCCGCATTGCCGCGGATCCGCGCCGGCCGTACCCGGGCCTCGATCGTGAGCCCGCCGATCGACTTCAGCCGGATGGCTTCGGCCCGGACCACATCGTCCAGATCGACGTCGGCGGCGGGCGGTGCGTCACTGCCGTCGTCCGTGCGCGCGAGCACCAGCAGGTCGTCCACCAGCTCGCCCAGCCGGGCAGCCTCGGCGCCGTTGATGTCAACGAGCTCCGCCATGGTGATCCGTCCCGGATGCCGCGCCGCCAAATCCAGTGTCGCCGTGATCGTCGACAGCGGGGAACGCAACTCATGGCTGGCGTCGGCGACGAACCGGCGCTGCGCTGCCTGCGCGGAGGCCAGCCGCGCCAGCATCGCATTGAGCGTGCTGGCCAGGCGCTGGATCTCATCCTGCGCGCGCGGGACGGGGACCCGGACCGCCAGGTCTGTCATCGAGACCTCGGCGACGGTACGGCGCATCGCCTCCACCGGTCCCAGCGCGGCTCCCAGCGCCAGGTGGACCGCCAGCCACGCCAAGGCGAGCAACGGAACCGCAGCGGCGACCAGCAATACCGCCAGGCGCGCGACGGCCGTCCGGGCGCCTTCGAGCGACTGGGCCGCGACCACGGTGTAGCCGGCGGAGCTGACCGCCACCACCCGGTATTCGGCATTGTTCTGCCCCAACGGCAACGCGACGGTGGCGACCGCCTCGCCGCCGGCCGGCGGCAGGCCGGTCAGGATCGGCGGCTCGCCGGCCAGTTCGGCACTCGACCGCACCACCCGCCCGCCGGCGTCGAGAATCTGCACGGCCGCCGTTTCCCCGGGCGTCGCCGTGAGCGCCGGTTCAGCGACCGGGCCGCCCGCGGCGAGCGCGGCGGCGACATTCCGGGCTTTGGCCGACGCGGTATCGGTGGCGCCCGACACGAGCGAGCGGTTCAGCAACGCCAGCACGGCGACGCCGGCCGTGATCATGCCCAGCGCGAGAATGCCGATAGCGATGATGCTGCTCCACCGTCGAACACCGGCCCGCGCCACGCATTCGCGAATGCAGGCACTCGGCCTCATCTGCCGAGCATAACCGCGACACACCATTCGCTGAACGAATTCTCAGCATTTTCACAGCGCGCACCCATTTCGCGGCCGCGTTTTGCATTCCGCTTGCCGAACGCTGTCCTATTGCCCGCTCAACCGGGCCTACGGTCGGGTCATGGCCACTGCCGGCACACCGATGCCCAGACCCAAACGCCCGCGGCGCAAGCTAATTCTGGTGCTGGTCGTCGCGGTGCTCGCCTACCCGATCGGCAGCTACACCCGAGCCCTCACCTATCCCGGTGCGGCGTCGTTCGCGGTCCGCACTGTCGATTGGCTGCGCGAGATCGGGCTCGGCGGCGTCGTCAACACCGTCGAGAATTGGTGGTACACCAGGCATCCGCCCTCCGCCGCACCCCCGCCCGCCGGGTCGCTCCCGACCGCGCCGCCGCCTCTCCCCAGCCTCGGCGCCGGCCCCCGGCCCGCCGATCTCCCGGCACAACTCCCCCGGCTGCCCGGAGAAGGACGCTGGACCCCGGGAGCGAGTACGGCGGGCGGCCCGGTCGCCGACTACACGACCTTCATCCGGCCGGATCCCGCGCACGCCAGCGTGGTCGCCGGCGTCGCGTGGATCAACCAGTCGCTGGTGCGCGCCTCCCTCATCGCGGGCACCAAGGAGCCGGGCGGTTCCGGCTGGCCGGAGGGTGCGCGGGTGCCGTCCGGCGTGCGCCCGGCGCTGCTGGCCACGTTCAATGCCGGATTCAAGTTCAAAGACACCGCGGGCGGGTTCTACGCGGACGGCCGCACTGCCCGTCCGCTCAAGGACGGCGCCGCTTCGGTCGTCATCGACCGGTCCGGCCGGATATCGATCGCGCAATGGGGCCGCGACGCGACCATGTCCCCCGCCGTCCGCGCGGTACGGCAGAACCTCGCTCTGGTCGTCGACAACGGAAGCGCCGTCCCCGGGCTGCGGGCGAACGCCGTCGGCCGCTGGGGCAGCGCCAGCAACCAGTTCCAGTACACCTGGCGTTCCGGGCTCGGCACCGACCGGGCCGGGAATCTCCTTTACGTGGCCGGCGACAAACTGACCCTGCGGACGCTCGCCGGGGCCATGGTCCAGGCCGGAATCGTGCGCGGCATGGAACTGGACATCCACCCGGGAATGGTCGCGTTCAACGCCTACCGGCCCGACCGGCCCGGCAGCTCGCCGCGGAAGCTGCTGCCTGCCATGCCCGGCTCGGCGGACCGCTACCTGACCGCCGATCAACGCGACTTTTTCGCCATCGTCCTCCGGGGCGGAGCACCACCGGCCAGTGCCGGCGTCTCGCCGCTGTCGTCCCTCGGAGCGTGACAGCCGCCGCGACCGCGAGGACGCCCACCCGACCGGAAACTGACGTTCGGTCGCAGCCGACGCTGCGGCACCGTGCCGCCGCAAGGACCGGGAATCATTCTGCGAAAGAACGATCTGGACCACGCATGCGTGGTCCAACATCACTGAGGTTTTCTCCGCACGCGCTTGTCCGGCACCGCAGGTGCACACAGCGAGCACCGCGGAGAAGACTTCCAGGTCCGTGATCTATAGTTCTCCCACCGAGAGAATTCAGCTCCGAGGAGGGCCGTCCGCAATGGTCACGACGTCCCTGCCCAGCCCGCCGCAAGGCGTCTGGCACCTCGGACCGGTTCCGATCCGCGCCTACGCTTTGTGCATCATCGCCGGGATCGTCGTCGCCGTCTGGCTCGCCCGGCGACGCTGGCGCGCCCGCGGGCACAACCCCGACGACGTGCTCGACATCGCGATCTGGGCGGTCCCGTTCGGCATCGTCGGCGGACGGCTCTACCACTTGATCACCGACCCGGAACTGTACTTCGCCCCCGGCCGCGATCCGGTCCGGGCGCTCTACATCTGGGACGGCGGCCTCGGAATCTGGGGAGCCGTAGCGCTCGGCGCCCTCGGCGCCTGGATCGCCTGCCGCCGGCGGGGAATCAGCCTGCTGGAGTTCGCCGACGCCCTCGCTCCCGGGCTGGTCCTCGCGCAAGCCATCGGGCGCTGGGGCAACTACTTCAACCAAGAACTCTACGGCGCTCCGACCACCTTGCCCTGGGCATTGCGCATCGATCCGGCGCACCGCCCGCCCGACACCCCCGGCATCGGGCTGTACCACCCGACATTTCTTTACGAATGCCTCTGGGACGTCGGCGTCGCGGTGCTGTTGCTCTGGGCGGACAAGCGCTTCGACCTCCGCACCGGCAAGCTGTTCGCGCTGTACGTGGCCGCATACACCGTCGGACGCGCCTGGGTCGAAGCGCTGCGCGTCGACCACGCGAACCACTTCCTCGGCCTGCGCCTCAACGACTGGACTTCCCTGGTCGTTTTCCTCGCCGCGACAGCAGCGCTGCTGTGGCGGCGGCGCTCCGCGCGACCGCGCGACGACAGCGCCGGGGCGGCGAAAGGCCCGCCCCCGGTTTAACCGGTGCTCACCGCGGCCAGGGCCGCGTGCAACCGTTGCCCGGCTTCGTCGGTGACAGGCCGCAGATCCTGACGGCCGGGCACCGTGACCATCACTGCCGGGTCGAGCGCTTTGACCACGACATTGCACGGCAGCGGCACGCCGATCCGCGGCTCGATCTGCGGCGAGCCAGCTGCGGGTTGGAGGCCCCGAGAATCAACTGAGGGGGCACGGTCTCGTCCAGTTTCGCCTTGATCGTCGCTGCCACGTCGATCAGGACTCCGAACCTCTCCGCCGCGAGGGCTGCCGCACTTTTGCCACGACGGCTTCGGACGGATGGTCGCGGATGACCGACTTCGTGTAGTCCATGAGAGCATTTCCGTCCTGGACGCCGAAAACCGATTCCCGTCCGGCGACACGAACGGCATCCCTGACTCCGCGCGCGCGGCCCGCGCTCATCGCCCGTCCGGCATCCGACGGGGACGCTGCGGACGCTGGAGTCGTTCGCCGCGCGGAGGCGGCGCGGCGAACCGCTGGGGCGGCCTGGGAACCGCCGGACGGGGCGGCGCCGCGCGGCTCCGGTCTTGCGGCCCAAGGCTTTCCGGCCTGCGCCCCCGCGGAGACGCGACCGGCGGCGGTCCCGGGCGGCGCGTCGGCTCCGGCCGGTTGACCCACGCGTCGAACGTCACCAGGCCCGCCGCGAGAACGAGAAAAATGATCGTCATCACTACGCTGCGGGCGACGACCCCGACCCCGGCGATGGCCACGAGGCCGAGCACGGCGAACCAGCAGTAGGGATCCACGCGGCCGAACAACGGTTTCGCGCCTGCGCGTCTTCGCGAGCCGAGTGCCATCGCGCAACCCCAATCCACAGTGGACCGCTGACGCCCGGCCGCTCGTCGCCGCGCCGGAGCCCGGCCCGCGGCGAACGACACCGCGCTCGTCGCGGGACCTGGCCCTCATCCTACACGTTGTAGGATGAGGCTTGCCCGCTTCGGGCTGACCGCGCCGAACCAGACGACGGGAAGGGATCGATGCGGACCTTGACGGGACGACGCGATCCGCTGCGCTACCGGCGGCGAAAGCCCTTCGCCGGAATCGCCGCGCTGAGCGTCCTCATACTCGCCGCGATCGCGGTCTGGGTCACGACACTGCAGCGCGCCGCGGATGCCACCGCCTTGGTCGCCTGTCCTCCCCCGGCCGCCGGCACCGCGCCGCAGACGTTGGCCGCGCTGCCCTACGACGCGCTGGACGGCGTCGCTCCCGCGCCCGCCGCCGCCAGTCCGGTGACCGTGCTCAACGGCAGCGGCCAGCGCGGAAGCGCCGGACTCGCCGCGGGCGAACTCGCCCAGCTCGGTTTCCCGCAGGCGTCGCCCCCTGCCGACGACCCGTTGCACCCGGCCGGCGACTTGCGGTGTTTCGGCCAGATCCGCTTCGGTCCGGCAGGCACCGCGGCAGCCAGGACTCTCAGCCTGGCCGTACCGTGTGCCCAACTTGTGCGCGATCGCCGGACCGGCAGCAGCGTCGATCTCGCGCTGGGCAGCGACTTCAGCGACGTGACCCCGAATCCCGATGCCCGCCGGGCGCTCCAGCTGCTGGCGGCCGCGCCGAGCGGCCGTCCGGCCATCGGCGCGGCGCCGCCCGCCGTGACTCCGGCATTGCTGGCCGGGGCCCGCCGCGGGCAGTGCTGACCGCCGCCGTCATTCCACCGCCGCGCCCGCTGCCGGAGCCTCGACGCCGAGAAGAAGCGGGCGCAGCACGTTCGGCATCCGTCGCTGCACGAGCCTGCCCAGCAGCCCGGCGAGCGTCGGCACGAGCAGCAACGCGGCGACCGCACCGATGGCAAGCCCGGCCAGGACGTCGAGCGGGTAGTGCATCCCGGCGTACACCCGCGAGAAGGCAAGGAATACGGCGACCGCGCACGCGAGCACCCCCCAGCCGCGCGCGAACACGAGAACGCCCACCGCCAGTGCCGCGCCGAGCGCCGCGTGATCGCTGGGGAAGGAGTTGTCCGCCGAATGGCTCAGCAGCACAGTGACGCCGCGCAGAGCCAGGAACGGGCGAACCTCCTGGTGCAGCGCGGCGAAAAACTGGTTCAGACCCAGCGAGACGAGGGTCGCGACTCCGGTCAGCACCGCCGCCGCCAGCGCGCGGGCGGCGCCGCCACGGCCGCGGCGCGTCCACCACCCCAGAGCCAGCAGCAGCACGAGAATCACCGGGCCGCCCCACAACGCGAAGGCGGCCATGAACGGATGCGCCCACCCGGTGCGAGCGGCCAGCTGATTGATGTCCCAGAACAGGGCGAGATTCCACGGCACGGGCTTGGCTGGTCCTTCCGGCGGAAAGCGGATACGGCACAGACCGGTGATCCTACAGCTTGTAGGAAGAGCGAGCGGAAAGGCTCGCAACCGGCAGTCAGCCGAGCACCGCGCCGGCGACCCGCAGGAACGCGATGGTGGCGTCCGCCAGGACCGCGACGCCCGCACCGAGCACGGCCACAGTGGGCAGCAGCGACAGCGGGCGCGTCACAGTCGGAGCGCTTCGCAGAGCGCGGACGCGGCCCCCGACTCCGCGGTCGCTGAACGCGAGCGCGGGCGGGGCGGGCGGGACGGCGGCCAGCGCCGCCCGGGCCAGCGACCGCGCGGCGAGTTCACGGTCGGCCACCGCGGTCGCGGCATCTTCGTCCGCCCAGCGCTCGAGCTGAAACGCGATTTGGCCGCGCAGGCGGATCAGGACCGGATTGATCGCGACCGCGACGGCCGCGACCGCCTGATACCGATGGTGCCGGTGCGCGAGATGCGCGCGCTCGTGGGCCAGCAGCACGCGGCGCTCCTCGGCGTCGAGCGCCCGCAGCATGCCGTCGGAGACCACGATCCGGCCAGGCCGGCCGATGCCGCCCGCGACGGCATAGGCGTGCGGACTGGGATCGGTGAACACCACCAGCTCGCCGCGCGCGCCGGCGACGACGCCGTTCATCGCCCGCCGCACCCGGCCGCGGCGGTACAGCGCACTGGCCACCCGGACCACGATCGCCGCGAGCAGCACGGCCGCGACCAGGCCGGCGATCCGCGGCACCGGGTCCAGCCGGCGCAACTGGGCCGCCGAGATCGGCGAATGCTCGAGAATCTCCCCGAGATGGCTCAACCCCGCACCGGCGACCATGACCAATCCCCACAGAGTCCCCGCGCCGACCGCGGTCGCCACCGCGCAAAGAAGGCGCACCGCGGCAGGCGGCGCCAGCCGCCTGCCCGCCAGCGGAAGGCCGCGCACCGCCAGCACCGGAAGCAGCAAAGCCAGATACACGTCGACTCTCACCGCCGGCCGCCCTGGGGACGATCGCCCTCGTCGAGCATCTCGCGCAGCGCCGCCGCGTCCTCGGGCCCGAGGGTCGTCACGAACTTCTGCAACGCGGCCCCCCGGTCCCGGGCCTCGCGCAACGCCACGTTCATCCGTTCGGCAGTGAGCTCGGCATGCGCCCGCCGCGGCGAGTACACGTGCCCGCGCCCCGATGCCGCCCGTTCGGCCAGGCCCTTCTCGTGCAATCTGGTCAGCACGGTCAGCACCGTCTTGTACGAGAGATCCGTCCCCACCGCCTCGTGCACCGCCGCACCGGACAGCGGCGCCGGAGCAGCCCACAGCGCGGCCATCACTTCCGACTCCAGCGCGCCCGCCGCGCGCCGTGCCCGCGATCCGTCTCCGCCGGGCATGGTCCTCCTCAGTCCGTTCTCGCGGCACGGCCCCGCCCGCGCGCCCGCTCGGCTCGCCGGCCGCGAGCACCACGAGGGTACCTGCCGGACGCCGCCGCCCGGCTGCTGTCGCCGGACGGCGGACCGTCTCCGGGCACCGCCCGGGATTCGTCCCGGTCCTGGAAACGCCCGGGGCTCACCGCTTCCAGACGCCGGTGATCGGCCGGGCGGAAGCGGCCTCTCCGAGCGGTGCCAGGCCGTACATGTCCTCGACGGTGCGAAGAACGCTGTAGTGGTCGATCGGCTGGGCGCTGCGCGTCGTGCGCACCATCGGCCCGGACAGGATCGTCGGGATCCGATTGGCGGGGGTCCCGGTGTCCTCGTCGAAGGTCACGATGAGGAGGCTGTTGTGCGCCTGCGCCCACCGGGCGTATCCGGACAGATTCCCGGCCGCCCAGCCGTCTCCCGCGGAAACCGGGCAATCGTGCATGTCGTGGCACATGTCGGGGATCACGAACGACACCGTGGGCAGCGTCGAGTAATCGGCGGGGAAATGCCGATAGGTCCGGTTCGCGCTGGGCGGCACGTTGCTGAAATCGGGCAAGGGGTTGTGTTTGCGACGGTAGGCGCCGTCAGCCGAGGAACACCCGGCGAATCCGTCGCGCGGCATGCCTTCCGCGAACGCGGCGAACCGGAATCCGGCATCGGTCAACTGGCTCGCCAGGTTGGGCCGCGCACCGAGGTCCCGCGGGCAGGAATCGTCGGCGACGCCCTGCGGAGAGCCGGAGAACAACGCCACGTAGTTCGGCTGGCTGGGATGCGCGATGCCGTGCGAATCGGACAGGCTCGCCCCCGCTGCCGCGAGCGAGGAGAGATAGGGAGCGCCGGCCGCCCCGTCGACCTCGGTCTCGCCCTCGTTCTCGAAGATCGCCACGACGACGTGGTCCGGCCGGGGAAGGCTTGCCGGAGCAGCGGCGGCTGCCGACGGGTGCGCCCGCGGGTACGGCGTCGGTCCGGACGAGGCGCACCCGGCCAGCAGAAGCAGCGCACCGCCCAGCGCCGCCGCCCGGCTCACCCGTTTCCCGCGATACACCGGACCTCCTCGCCGCACTCCGGACCTGGCATTCGTCTCGCGGTCACGCGGAACACACAAGCACGACTTCTACAATAATGTAGAAGCGTTGACCGTCAGGAATCGAGCCCATGCCCTCTCTCCCCGCGCCCGGCCCTCACCTCCTCGTGTTCCCGGCAGCGGGAACACGACCACGTCGAGCCCGAGGGGACGCCTTCGCCGCGGTGCCGGAGAACCGCTCGTGAACCGCCCGTACCCGCCCGGCGAGCCGCCGCACTGGCCCCGCGGCCGCCACCCGGGGCCGATCCCGCCCCGGCGGTCGGCCGGGCCGGGGCGGCCCGCGGATCCGCGCAACCAGCCGGAGCCGGAACTGCTCACGCATCGGCTGCCCGCCCCGCCCCCGCTGCCGGCCGCCCGGCCCAGGCCGGCCGGCCCACGCAACCCGCCGCCGCCGAGCGGGCCCGCCCGGCCGCGAGTGCCGCGGAAGAAGCTCTGGCGGCGCATCCGGCGCGGCCTCTACGTCCTGGCCGGCGTGTGCCTGCTCGGCCCGGTCATCGCCTTCGTCGTCGCGTACCAGTTCGTGCGGGTGCCCGATCCGACAGCGCTCGCCGCCGCGCTCAACCAGCCGGTCACCCTGTACTACGCGGACGGCTCCGTGATGTACACCAAGACCGGAACCGCAGGCAATCGCCAGCTGGCCACCTGGGACCAGATCCCGCAGTCGATGAAGAACGCGCAGATGGCCGCCGAGGACGAGACCTTCATGACCAACTCGGGCTTCGACCTCAACGCGATCGTGCGCACGGTCTGGAACCGGCTCAACGGCGGCACCGGCGGCGGCTCCACCATCGGGCAGGAGTACGTCAAGAAGGCCACCGGCAACGACCAGCCGACGCTCGCCCGCAAGATGGCCGAGATGGTCGAGTCCTACAAGATGACGAACACCTATTCCAAACAGGACATCCTGACCGCCTACCTGAACACCGTCTACTTCGGACGCGGCGCGTACGGGATCAAGGCGGCGGCCAAAGCGTTCTACGGGGAAGACGTCAGCAAGCTCACCAACGAACAGGCCGCGCTGCTGGCCGGGATGGTCCAGCTGCCGTCCTACGCGGACAAGCCCGCCTACGAGCAACAGCGCTACCGCTACGTGCTGGGGCGGATGCTCGCCAACCACTGGCTCAGCCAGGCGGAATACGACTCGGCCGCCTTTCCGGCGCCGATCGCCCAGACGAGCGCGGGATCCGGCCCGGCCCTTTCCCCCACCCGCCAGTACATCGTCGCCGCGGTGTTCGACGAGCTGGCCAAGAAGGGCCTCCCGGAACAGGCGTTGTCCCGGTCCAGAGCCAAGATCTACACCTCGATCCAGCCCCCCGCGCAGACCGACGCCGAACACGCGGTCGCGAAGATCACCTCAGCCGACCGCGGCTATCCGCACGAAGGCGCCGCACTGGTTTCGGTCGACCCGTCCACCGGCGGGATCGTGGCGTACTACGGAGGGGACGGCTCGACCTCCTACGATCTGGCCAGAACCCCGCAACAGCCCGGTTCCTCGTTCAAGCCCTATGTCCTCGCCGCCGGCCTGCGCACCGACCCGGGCCGCATCGGGCTGAACACCGTCTACGACGGCAGCGACAACCAGACCATCGACGGGCAATTGGTGCACAACTCCGACGGCGAGGGCGCCAGCCGGATCACCGTCAAGGACGCCATGACCAAGTCCGTCAACACCGTCTTCTACCGCATGGGCGCGCAGGCCGGAGTCAACAACGTGCGGCAAGCCGCCTGGGACGCGGGAATCCCGAAACGCATCACTTCCTCGCTGGGGTCCGCCTTCGACTCGCTCCAGCAAGACGACCCGGTCACCGGCAACGGAACCGGCAGCACCCAGCTCGGGATCTCGATCGGCCAGTACCCGGTCCGGCCGATCGACCAAGCCCAGGGCTACGCCACCTTCGCGAACGACGGGAAGTACCTCCCGGCGCACTTCGTCACGAAAGTGACGGACGGGACCGGAAGCCAGCTGTACCGGTTCGACACCGCGGCCGTTCCGGCATTCGGCTCCGACCCCGCCGCCAGCGCCGCGATCGCGCACACCGTCACCGCGTCGATGACCGACGTCGCCTCGTCGTCCGGCGACGGCTTGCGAGGCGGCCGCCCGAACGCGGCCAAAACCGGAACGGCCCAATTCAACAACACCGGGCACAACTCGGAAGCCTGGATGGTCGGCTACACCCCGCAAAACGTCACCGCCGTCTGGTTCGGCAACACCCAGCAGCCCGCACCGATCTACGGCAACTACCACAACGGCATCGGCTCCGATCACGGCTACGACGTCTACGGACGCGAAGAACCCGGTTACATCTGGCAGGACTTCATGAACGCCTACCTCGCCGGGCAGCCCGCGCGCGACTTCCCGCCCGCCCCCGCGGGCACCGCCGCCCCGGCCACGACCGGCAACCCGGCGCCGGCCACCTCGAACCAGACCACACCGGACACGCCGACGACCGCCCCGGCAACCACGCCCTCCACCACCGCCGCGCCGACCACGTCCGACCAGCCGACGAGCCCGCAACCCACCGCTGCGTGCGGCCCCAGTTGCCCGACCACCACGCCCGGCCGGCGGCACCACGGTCCGGGTCCGGGCAGCGGCGGGTAAGAGCACCGCCTCGCCCGGCCCCGCCGGAGGATTGCCGGTGCCGGCGCCTACGTGACGAAGCCGCTGCTCGACGCCCGCATCCTCGCGCTGCCGCGGCGCGCCGCACCGATCCGGCACTGCGACGTCCGCGTCGGCGATCTGCCCCGATCGATCAGTTCGGGTAGCCCGCCGGTGTCCCTGCGGTCTGCACGGCGTAGCCGGTGGCGCTGCCCGAGCCGCCGAGGGCGGGGCTGTCCTGGGTGTAGGCGATGTGCGCGAACCCGTTTTGGTCGGTGTCGACGCCGAAGTCGTCGAGCAGCTGACGGCCTCCGGTGCAGCTGACGCCGCCCTCGCAGATGGCACCCTTGTGCACGGGGACAACCTGGGTGGTCGACCAGCCGCTGCCGGTGTTCTGCGCGAAGTAGACGTACCAGGTCTGCCCGTCGGGGGTGCCGTAGTAGACGAGGTCGGTGCCCGCGCTGGTGGCGACGTGCCAGGGAAAGACAGCCCGCTTGGAAGTGCTTACCGGACCGGAACAGCTCCAGGTGTCGCCGTGGTCGGCCGAGGTGGCGACGTAGACGGCGGTGTCGTTGGAGACGACGTAGGACAGGGTGCCGTTCGGTGCGACCGAGACGTTGGGGAAGTTGTGGCCCAGCCCGGCTGCGCCGAAGGCCGTCGTGCAGGGGATCGGTTTGCTGGTCCAGGTGTGCCCGCCGTCGGCGGAGACGCCGAGGAACGCTTCGTTGAACTCGCTGCCGGAGGATGAGCTGGGCGCGACGAACGATTGGTAGGCCCAGAAGCCGCCGGACACCGGAGAGGCATTGCGGTGGTCGATCGCCAGGTTGCCGAGTTCGTTGTTCATTGCTTTGTAGTCGGTGTCCGGGATTACGCGGGCGACGTGCGTGTAGAGAGTGCCGCCGTTGTCGGAGCGAAGTACATCGATGTTGTTGGTGAGGATGTCGTGGTAGGTCAGCAGCGAGGTGTCGGCGCCGTAGGCGGCGATCCATTCCCGGTCGTCGAGCGGCAAGCCGGCCTGGACCGGGGTTTGGCTGAAAGTGCGGCCGTTGTCGTCGGACACCGCGACGTTGACCGAGGCGAGGTTCAGGCTCGCGACGTAGATCCGGTAGGTGCCGGCGGCGGATTTCTCCGGTGCGAAAGCGCTGTCGGTGTCCCCGCCCGACAGGCCGATGCCGCCGATCGCGTTGGGCTGGCCCGCGTAGGTCAGCCCGCACGCGGCCGCGGTGCTCGGGCCCTGCCAGTACTGGCTGCCGCCGCCGAGGCCGTTCTCGGAGCTGAGCCCCACCAGACCGGCCTTCGACACGTGGATCGACGGCTCGCCGGCCGCGTTGGCGCCGCACCCGCTCGCACCCGCGTTCTGCACCTGCAACTGACCGGTGGCGAAAGCGGAGCCGGCCGCCTCCGCCCGATGACGGCTCGCCGCTGCCGGTGCCGCCACTGCCAGGAGGACCGCCGCGGCGAACACCGTCGTCTTGGACAGCCGGTTCTCGGAGTTCCGCATGGTTTCCTCCAGCCTCGATGCCAGACGGCCTGACAAAGGAGAGGGAACTCGGCGACGACTATGACGTGCGTCACCGAATCTGTCGAAGCTCGTTGCCTAACAGCGGGCATGGACCGCATTTCGGGAGGTCTTCTGATGACGTCGTGTGCGCGCCGAGTGGCCCTGATCGCGGCAGCAGTGCTGTTGACCGCACCTTCGGGAGTGGCTGACGCTACGGCCGGGGCCGGGGCCGGGGCGTACACCGTGCGCACCCTGCACTTCGACGTGCTGGTCGGGCCCGGCGGGGTGCAGCGCTGCGACATCGTCGGCGACCTGTACACGCCAGCCGACGCCGGTCCGGGCCACCGCGTGCCGTCCATCCTCACCACCAACGGGTTCGGCGGGTCCAAGGACGATCAGGCCGGAATCGCGCGATACTTCGCCGCGCACGATTACGCGGTATTGTCCTATTCCGGCCTCGGCTTCGGCGGTTCGGGCTGCAAGATCACACTGGACGACCCGGATTGGGACGGGCAGGCCGCGAGCCAGCTGGTGAGCTTCCTCGGCGGCGCCGACGGGATCGCCTACGCGGATGCGGCACACGCGCAGCCGGTCGCGGGCGCCGACTACGTGGTGCGCGATCCGGTGGACCACGCCGGCCGGACTGACGCCGCGGATCCCCGGGTCGGCATGATCGGCGGTTCCTACGGCGGCGAGGTGCAGTTCGCGGCCGCTTCGGTCGACCCGAGGATCGACACCCTCGTCCCGCTGATCACCTGGAACGACCTGTCCTACTCGCTGGCCCCGAACAACACCGATCTCCGCACTGGCGTCACCTCGGCCACCCCCGGGGTCACCAAGCTGACCTGGCCGCTGCTGTTCTTCACCGAGGGCGCGGTCTTGGACAGCGCGACGGGCTTCACCAGCGACCCGTCGAGGGTGATCGGCTGCCCCAACTTCACCACTGACATCTGCGCGGACCTCGCGGCGTCCGGGACGCTGGGCTATCCGACACCGGACACGCTCGCGCTGACGCGGCATGCGTCGGTGTCCGCCTACGTCAACCGGATCCGCGTTCCGGTCCTGCTGGCGCAGGGCGAGAACGACACGCTGTTCAACCTCAACGAGGCGGCCGCCACGTACCGAGCGCTCAGGGCCCAGGGCACGCCGGTGAAGATGATCTGGCAGTCCTGGGGTCACTCCGGTGCCACCCCCGCGCCCGGCGAGCTGGACCTCGCCGGCCCGGACCCGGCCGCCCAGTACGAAGCCGCCCGCGTGACCAGCTGGTTCAACCAGTACTTGCGCGGCGGCCAGCCGGACGCATACCCCGGATTCGCCTATTTCCGCGACTGGATCGACTACACCGGCATCGCCACCCCGGCCTACGGCAGCGCCCCCGCCTACCCGGTGGGCACGGGCATGAAGTTCTTCCTCTCCGGCAGCGGCGACCTGGTCACCGATCCGAGCGGTGTCCGGGCCGGGGCACAAAGCTTCCTCACACCCCCGGCCGGATTCCCGACCAGTTCGTCCGGAATCGACGCGTTTTCGCCGAACCTGCCGCCCGACGAGAATCTCCCTGGGACTTACGCTTCCTGGACCGGCCGCCCACTGGCCGCGCCACTCGAAGTGGTCGGCGAGCCGCAGCTCGAGGTGAAGGTGCAGGCGCCCACCACGGCGGTCAGCAGCACGCTCGGTCCAGCCGGCCAGCTCGTGCTGTTCGCCAAGCTGTACGACGTGGCGCCGGACGGCACGGAAAGCCTCGTGCACAACCTGATCGCCCCGGTCCGGCTGTCCGATCCGGCCAAGTCCGCGCGCATCACACTGCCCGCCGTCGTGCACCAGTTCCCGGCCGGGCACGCGATCCGCGTCATGCTCGCCAGCGGCGACCTCAACTACCGGGCGGGCCTGGTCGCGGCGCCTGTCACGGTGAGCACCGGAGACACCGGTCAGGTCCTCACCCTGCCGACCACCGGTCGCTGAGCGCGGGGACCGCTCGCCCGCCGTCCGGGAGAACCGACCGGCTCCGCCCGCGACCACGGACCCGGCTTGCCCGCCGCTCACGGCCGCCCCAGGTCTGTTCCATGCCGGGCTTCAGACCTCTTCTCCCCCGGTATTCAGCGGTGAACCCGCCGCAGCCGAAAAGCACAAGAATCAATTCCGGTGGCCCTGGCCGGGTTTCTTCTCGTGACTGACCCGGATCCGAGAGCGGGCGTCCCTTCGCCCGGACGACGCGGGAGACGACAGCCGGGACTCGGCGTCGACGCCGAGGACGAAGACCGTTTCGATCGGAGGGTCAGCGAGCCCCCGTCGCGCAGCGCCCCGGCCGCTTTCCCGATGTCGCCAGCCGCCGCGGTCGCCCGCACAGCCTTCACCAGTCCGGTCCGGGTGCCGTCCTCCGGCAGGCACGCACAGCCGCCCGCGACCCTCGGTCACCCGGCGGCGAACCGGGCCTCGACCGTCGACCCGGCCGGGTCGGAGTGCATCCGCACCAGGTCCGCGAGATGGTTCACCAGCAGCAATCCGCGGCCGCGGACCTGGTCCGGCGGAGCCGGGAGGCGGCCGGCCATCGGATCCGCCAGCCACCCCTCGTCCCGGACCTGGCACACCAGTTCGCCGTCCGCGAACCCCAGCCGCACCACCGCGGATCCGCTGCCGTGCTCCACGCTGTTGACCGCCAGCTCCGACACCGCCATCACCGCGTCCTCGACCCGGTCCTCGGGCAGGCCGTGCCGCCGCGCCGTCTCTGCCGTCACCAGACGGAGGTCGCCAAGATCGGGTTCGGCGACGGCAAAGGACCGCGCGCCGAGCGGCGGCGGCAGCTCACGGTTGTAGTCGGCGACCACCGCGTCGGGCGCGTAATCGCCGCTCTCGCGCCACTCCCCCGCGCCCTCGATCAGCCAGGGATGCGTCCGGAGAGCATCCGCCAGCTCGGTCGCGCCCAGCGCTTCGGCGTCGTAAGGACACAGGATGGTCGCCCACCGGCCATGGAAAGCCAGGTTGATCAACGCCTCGTGCTGAGCGCACGCCGGATACTCCGCCGACGACCGGCCCGCCCAGACCGGCTCCCCGACGATCCGCACATGCTCGTCCGGATGCGCGTCGGCGAACGCGCGCAGCACGCCCGGAATGATCCGCCCCGGGTTGCGGCCTGCCTCGGTCATGTCGACCAGCAGCGCCCGATCCGCGTCCGCACCCAGCTCGGCCCGCACCAGGTCCACGTGCTCCGGCGGCGCGGCGACCGCTGCTGGCTCGTCCGCGGCCAGCCCGTCCCGGACGAACGGGACGACGCCCGCCAAGAACTCGGCGGCACCCCGGTAGAACAGCGCCGGATGCAGGAACGCTCGGGCCCGCATCACGGACGCCGCGCGGGCAACGACGATTCCTCCGAGCGCATCACGATCACTTCCTCACCGCCGCCACCCTGCCGGCAAGCTCGGGTCACTATGCCCAACGCTATCCCTCCCTGCCAGGTCGACGCACGGTCGAAGCGAACGTGCCGGTCATTTCGGCAAGCCGAATTGGCCCCGGTTCGGCACTTTGAGCTCTAGCGATGGTTGAGGTGAGGTCCCGGCAGGCGACACCTAAGCACCGTGCGCGTCGCCCGCATACCCTTTCCCCAGTGCCGACGCGTTCCCCAGACGAACCATCGCCACCAATGCCCGCGATGTCGTCGCCCCGACTCGAAGCTCCTTCCGCAACGTCTCCGCAGAAATCGGACGCCTGTGCAGTCGCCAGTGCTCAGCATCGGCCCGACGGGCCCGCTCCACCAACTCCCCGTCAAGATCACCAGCGCCCCCGGCCGCGGCCCCCAGCCGCTCCCGGCTGTCCGGCGCCAACGGCTCGCACATCGCCCGCTCCACGCCTTCATCCCGGTGGCCCACAGCGCAAGACCCGGGCAACCACGCTGATCCGGCACCGGTGCTGGCAGCGCTCAACGCCCGAAGCAGGCCGGGGCCAGCCTCAGCCCAGCCGACCAGGAGCAGCGGGCCTACCGAGTCGAACGCTGCTCTGCCCCATTGACCAGCACATACCGGATCAGCGACATTCAACAGCAGAGTCACCACACTCGCGGCCAGCAGCAGGCGACGCGCCGGGCGCAGCACGTCGTCGCCAACGCCCGACAACGCCAGATGCCGCGTACCCACCAGCAACCCAAGGACGGTCAGGTCGACAGCGGGCGCCACCAGCGGGGCCACGAACACTGGAACCTGCAGCTTCAGCGCCAAAGTCAAGACATTCCCGAAGCCGAACGTGAACGTGAGTCCAACGACTGATCCCATGGTGACCGTGACAAACTGCGCCACCGTTCGCGAATTGGCACTCACGACGAACTCCTCGCGGACCTGAGTCCGAAGGTGGCCTCCACCACCAACGTCCCGGCGAGAACCTCCTGGTCAGCCCCGTTCCCATCCTTGGGCAGTCCTGCCGAGGGCACATCTCTTCACCTTATTTATTTCCGGCGCGATTCTGCGCACGAAATCCATCACCGCGGTCAGATACGGCCGCCCTTAGCCGTGGCCCAGGTCTTCCGGGATCGCGTACCCCGGGCTGATCGCGTCCCGGAAGCCGTCTCGAAGCACCCTCGTGGCGGTCGCGAAGTCGTTCGCTAGGCCGGGCGCACGTCCTTCCCGCCTTCAGCGACCCGCTGCAACGCCTTCCCCAGCACCGCGGCCTCCTCGTCGCTGATGTGCGCCGAGAAATGCCGCTCGATGCTCTTCAGGTAGACCGGCGCGGTCTTGCGCAGCGCACGGACGCCCTCGTCGGTGATCACTGCCCAGCTGACTCGGCGGTCGTCCGGTTCCGGGCGCTTCGTCACCAGCCCCGCACGCACCATCTCGTCGACCAGCCGGCTCACCCGCGTCCGGCTGAGCACCACGCGATCGGCGACCTCCGCCATCCGGAGGCCCTTCTTGCCCGCCGCGTTCAGTTCCAGCAGGACGTCGTACCAGGTCAGGGGCACCGTCCCACCCCGCTGCACGTCGGTTTCGATGGCTCGCAGCGCGGCGCTGTGCGCGAGCAGCATGGCCCGCCAGGCGTCCAGGCCGATCTTCGGGTCGCTCACGGCCCCAGGGTAGTCCATTGCGTGCGGGCGCACCTAATGAGTAGAGTGCGTGCGTACGCACTTAAATCCCGTGAAGGAGACCCCGATGGTCGAACCCATCACGCGCGACGAGGTCAAGAAGCGGATCGACGCTGGATCGGCGATCGTCGTCGAGGCACTGCCCGTCGGCTACTACGCGAAAGCGCATCTCCCCGGCGCGCTCAACCTGCCGGTCGACGACGTCGAAGAACTCGCGCCGATCCTGCTGCCGGACAAGGACTCCGCGGTGATCGTCTACTGCGCCGACTCGCCCTGCCAGAACTCGGCCACCGTCGCGAAACACCTGGCGGAACTCGGGTACACCCGGGTCTTCGACTACGACGAGGGCAAAGCCGACTGGATCGCGGCCGGGCTGCCGACCGAATCCGGCAAGTGAAAGCAAAGGACGGAAACGCCATGACAGAGGCAACCCGCGTGGTCGGCGGAACGGAACTTCCCGCCGCGGGAATCTGGAAGGTCGACCCCGGACACGCCGAGGTCGGTTTCGTGGGAAGGCATTTCCTGCTCACCAAAGTCCGCGGCCGGTTCACCGGCGTGGACGCCACGGTGGAAATCGGCGAGAAGATCGAAGACACCACCGTGCGCGCGGTCATCGAAATGGCCACTGTGGACAGTGGCGACCAGACCCGGGACGACCATCTCCGTTCCGGCGATTTCTTCGACGTGGAACGGCATCCGCGGGCCACGTTCGCCTCCACCTCGGTGACCGCCACCGGCAATGAAGCGACCATGGTCGGAGACCTGACCATCAAGGACGTTACGCGGCCGGTCACCCTCGCCGTGGAGTATCTCGGCCACGCGCGCGATCCGTGGGGAAACGATCGCGCGGTGTTCTCCGCTCGCGGAAAGATCAACCGCGAGGATTGGGGACTGGGGTGGAACATGGTGCTGGAATCGGGAGGATTGCTGGTCTCGAAGGAAATCGAACTCGCCCTCGAGATCGAAGCGATCCGCGAGTCCTGAATGGACCCGAAACCGGGCCGGGTTGGCTGGCAGACCAGCCAACCCGGCCCGGTTTCGTCTTCACCCCGGCAGCGAGCTCGAACTGTTCCCGCACCGCCGCTTCCTCGCCCCGCGCCTGCTGGCAGGCACCCAGCCGGTTCCGGACCTCGATCTCCGCCCACGGCGACATCCGGTCCGTCAGCGCACCCAGCGCCCCGCAGATGATGCGAAATCGCCAGATCCAGACCTCCCAATTCCTGTTCCGCCGTACCGAGCCGCGAAAGCGAACTCACCAGCAGCAGTCGGTCGTCGACCCGTTCGGCCAGCTCCACCGCCTCACGCAAGGGTTCCGCCGCTTCCATCGACCGGCCCAAGTGCAATCGCACACTGCCGATGTGGCTCGAAACCCGGCCCAACATCGCCGGATTTCCGGTCGAGACGGCGACTTCGCGCGATTGGCCGAAACAGGCGAGCGACAGCTCATCCTCGCCTCGCCGGAAATGCACGTACCCGAGTCCGGAACCCGCCCGTTCGACCAGCCAGTCGTCGCCGATCTCGACGGCCAGTGCCAGAGCCTCGCTCGCCCGGCGGCATGGACAACGGAGCACGAGTCCTGTCCGGTTCGCGGATGCGACCAGTTCAGCCTCGGACCCACGCGTCCCGGGTCAGCTCGTACTCGACCTCACCGTGCTCCGTGCCCGGCAGCGGATCGTCGAAGTGGAGGTGAAACGTGCGGACATGCTTCAGTCCGGCCCGCTCCAGCACCCGCCGCGACGGGGTGTTCACCGCCATCGTCTGCGCCCACACCCGTCGCGTGCCCCACTCGGCGAATCCTTGGTGGATCGCCGCCCGGGCCCCTTCGGTCGCGTAGCCCTTGCCCCATGCTTTCGCCCGCAGCCGGTAGCCGAGTTCCAGCTCCGTCGTGCTGCCGTCGTCCGGCGGTTGCAGGGCAATCCAGCCGAGGAACTCGCCGCTCGCGCGCTCGATCGCCGCCCACCGCCCGGCTGGTCCGCGCTCGTAGTCGCCGAGGACGGCGGGCAGCACCTTCTGCTCGATCTCGGTGCGCGGCGTCGGCTTGCCGGTGAGGAACCGCATCACGCGCGGGTCGCTGTCGAGTTCGACGAGATTGTCCAGGTCGGCTTCGGTGAACCGCCGCAACGCCAAGCGTTCCGTCTCCAGAATTTTCATCCGAGCGCCAATCCCGCGGCCGCCGCGATCCGGTCCCGCGATTCCAGCAGCCGGGCCCGGAGCTTCGGCAACTCCACCCCCAGCAACCGGCCATCGCGCTTGACCGCCGTTCCCCCGACGAAGACGCTGTCCACCACTCCCGGATGTCCAGCGGTGACCACTGTGGACACCGGATCGTTCACCGGGAATACGGACAGCTCGTCCGCGTCGATGAGCACCAGATCCGCGTCCTTTCCAACGCTGATGCTGCCCGCGCGGTCGCCTCGCCCGCAGGCGCGCGCACCGTCCACAGTGGCGAGCTCGAGCAGATCGCGCGCGACCAGGCTGCCGTCGAGGCCGCGTTGCACGGCGAATGCCGTACGCATGGCCGAAAACATGTCACCCCCAGCGGACGGACAGTCGTCAATGGACAACGACGGCCGGATCCCGGCAGCCAGCAGCCGTCCGGTTTCCGGCCACCCGAACCCCATCTTCGCCTCGACGTCCGGGCTGATCGTCACCGAACACCCCGCCTCCGCGATAATCGCGAGCTGCGCGTCGGTGAGACCGTTGCCGTGCACTATCGTCGTCCGGTCGTCAAGCAGTTTTCGTTCGTGCATCTCGGGAAGCGAAGCGCAGGCCGCGCCGTGGACGTGCACGCTCACCCGGAGACCGAGTTCCCGCGCCAACGCGACATCGGCCGCCGTGGTGTCCATTGTGGTCAGCATCGGCCCGCGCAGCCCGAACGCCATTTCGTCGCCCGGCAACCGTTTCCGCACCCTGGTGACGTCGCTGGGTTCCGCCGCGCAGTAACAAAAGACCGACCGGCCCGGCGCCTCCTGGAGCGCGTCGATCGCCGCGTCGGCGTTCTCCGGCCGGTCGGAGCAGTGGAACCAGTCGAGCATCGTCGTCACGCCGGAGTTGAGCGCTTCGAGCCGCCCCAGCAGGTTGCCGAGATACACGTCCTCCGGCCGATAGTGCGGCCGGAGCGTGCCGTGCATGGCCGCGCGGTACTCGTCGAACGTCCAGTCCGCGCCGAGCCCGCGGAACGCGGTCTGCCAGGTGTGCCGGTGGGTGTCCACGAATCCCGGCAGGACGATCTTGCCGGTCGCGTCCACGATCTCGGCGTCGGCGTCGATCGCCGGGCCTACCGCCGCGATCCGCCCGTCCTCGATCAGCACGTCTCCGCGCCGGAGATCCCCCACCGCCGGGTCGAGGCTGACGACAGTCCCGTTCCGCAGCAATGTCCGCATGAACCCTCCCAGAAGTTGACTCGTCAACTCTAGGTCCACTGGAGTTGATGAGTCAACTCCCCAGGTACGCTCCCGGTCCATGACGCCCGACGACTGGGAGCTGTGGAACGCCTGGGTGCGCGCGCAACGCCTGCTCACCCGCGAACTGGACCGGGGACTGCAGCGGGAATGCGGCATCTCGAAGGCCGAGTTCAGCGTCCTGCTGACCCTGTGGCGCGCGCCTGGGCACGAAGCCCGCGTCGCCGACCTGGTCGAAGCCCTCGGCTGGGAGAAGAGCCGGGTCTCGCACCAGCTGACCCGGATGGAACCGCGCGACCTGGTCGCCCCGACCCGCAGCGGCCCCAGCGGGCGGCGCATCGGGATCAGCCTCACCGCGCACGGCCGCTCGGTCATCCAGGACGCGCTGGTGGTCCACGGCGCCAACATTCGCCGCCACTTCCTGGACGAGCTGACCCGCACGCAGGTCGACGCCATTCGATCGTGGGCCGAGGGGACCATCGCGCGGATCGAGCCGGGCGGGTGACCGGACGCTACCGTGTTCCGAAGATGGCTACAGGTATCCGAAAGGTTGATGCCGGATGAGCGAGGGCAAAGCGGCGTCGCCGGCTGCGGACCGGACGCTCACTGTGCTGGAGGCGCTCGTGCGCGCCGAGGAACCGCTGACGCTCACCGCGCTGGCGAAGGCCGCCGGGGTGCCGCTCGCCACCTGCGCGTCCATCGCGTACACGCTGGAGGAGCGCGGTTATGCCGTGCGGCGGGTCGTCGGGCGGAGCCACTTCTGGCGGCCCACCTTGCGGCTTTACGGCTTGGCCATCGAACTGGTGCGGAAGGTCGACCTGCCGTCCCTCGTCCAGGCCGATCTGCGGCGGCTGGCGGAGAGCCTCGGAATGCCCGCGCATGTGGGGATTCTGGAGGACGCTTCGGTGGTCTATGTCGCCAAGGCTTCGACCCCCGGATTCGTACAGTTCGACACCTACCGGGGCAAAGTCGCGCCGTTCGACCTGACCGCTTTGGGACGGGCCATTGCCGCGCATCTTCCGGAAGCTGAGCTGAAGCCGTTGCTGTCGCGCCTTTCGCGCGGGGCAGGGCCCAAGGCTGCCGTTCCGGATGCGGATCGGTTTCTGGCGTTGCTGGCGAGGGTGCGGGCGGACGGGTACGCGCTCGAGAGCGAGGAGGAGCAGGCGGAGATCGCTTGCCTTGCCGCACCGTTCTTCGATGCCGAGGGTGCGGTCGCTGGGGCCGTGGGGGTCACCGGGTTTGCGCGGCAGTTGGTCGGAGAGAAGAGGAAGGCCGCGGCGCGCGGCGTCGTGCAGGTTGGGCAGGAAGTTTCCCGGCGGCTGGGGTTTGCCGGGTAGCGACTTGCTTTGCCCTATCCAGGTCAGTGCGGCCGCCTCTGGCCGCACCGGCAACGGCATTGCGTCCCCTCCCCCGATCGACTATCTTCCTGAATCAGGAAGACTTCTACGAAATACCGGAAGATAGGCCAACCGGAGTATCGGGGAGACGTCGTGGGCGCACTGTTGCGCTGGGCGGAGGCCGACCGCGCCACGGTGCGCGGAGTGCTTTCCGAGGCGCTCGTCTTGGTGCCGGTCGGCGCGACCGAACAACATGGGCCGCACTTGCCCGCCGGGACGGACGCCTTTCTCGCGGCCGCGGCGTGTGAGCGGGCAGCCGAGTTGGCCGCGCCGAGGAGCGGACGGGACTTGCTGCTCGCGCCACCGATTCCGTATGGGGCTTCCGATCATCACCTGCCGTTCAACGGCACGCTTTCCCTTTCCCCGCAGACCCTGTTGCACGTACTTGACGATCTGGCCCGGTCGATCGCGGTTCAAGGCGGGCGGCGGATGGTCGTCGTCAACGGGCACGGGGGCAACATCGGCGTCTGTCACGCGTTCGCTGGTGCGGCGTCGACCCGGCATGGGCTTGCGGTGGCGCACACCGACTACTGGCGGGTCCTCGAGCCGGACGACGTCGTGCCTGGGCACGCTGGCGAGTTCGAGACTTCGATGATGCTGGCGGTACGCGCGGAATTGGTTCAGAAGCCGCCCGGCCGGGAGCTGCCCCCGCAACGAAAAGTGGTCGATGTGGACATTCATTCGGAGAAGGTCTGGCGGGACATCGACGGGTATACCGATCGCCCTGAGTCAGCCGCGGAGAACCGGGGGCGCAAGTGGTTCGAGGAGATCGCCAGCGGGCTCGCGGACCGGTTCGTCACCCTCGCGGAGGTGTTGTGAAGCCATGATCGTGGACGTGCACACTCATACTCCGACCCACCAGGCCGCGGTGCCGGACGGCGAGAGGCGCGTTTACGAGGGATGGCGGACCGACCGGCCGGTGGTCACCACGAATTCCTGGACGGACTACGACCAGGCCACCGAGGCCGCGGATCTGTCCATTGTGTTCAACATCGCGGTCGAGAACCCGGAGGAAGCCACTGGGCTGCCGTACCGGGCCGAGGACACCAACACCGC
This sequence comes from Amycolatopsis orientalis DSM 43388, assembly GCF_000411975.1. Classification (GTDB taxonomy): domain Bacteria; phylum Actinomycetota; class Actinomycetes; order Mycobacteriales; family Pseudonocardiaceae; genus Amycolatopsis; species Amycolatopsis orientalis_D. Next base: position 42,752 of record NZ_ASXG01000129.1, on the reverse strand, counting down.
CACCGCGGCGTTCGTCACCGCTGATCCCCAGCGGCGGATCGGGTTCATGTCGGTGAATCCGACCGATCCCACCGTGTTCGACGAGGCGGACCGGTGCCGGGAACTGGGATTGGTCGGAGTGAAACTCGGGCCGAACTACCAAAACTTCGATCCGCTGTCCCCGCCGGCGCTGGACTTCTACCGGTACTGCGAGCGGCATGGCTTGCCGATCTTGTTCCACCAGGGTGCTTCGCCGATTCGGCAGGCACCGTTGCGGTACACGTATCCGCTGGTCACCGACGAGGTCGCGCTGCGGTTTCCGGAGCTTCGGATCGTCATGGCGCACCTGGGGCATCCGTGGGGGCGCGAGACGGTCGTGACGATCCGCAAGCATCCGCACGTCTATGCCGACGTTTCGTCGATTTACCTCCGGCCCTGGGTCTGCTACGAATCGCTGCTCGCCGCGCAGGAGTGGGGCGTGCCGCACAAGCTGCTGCTCGGTTCGGACTTTCCGATCGCGACCACGGCGGAGGCGATCGCGGGGATCCGGCGGGTCAACGACATCGTCGCGGGCACTGCGTTGCCGAAGATTTCCGAGGAGCTGATCGAGGGGATCATTCACGCCGACGCGTTGGGCGCGCTTGGCCTTCAGAAGGGGATTCGATGACGCCGGTTCGCGGAGTGTCTCCCGTTCTCGAAGTGCCGTTCACCGACGAGGGCGAGATCGACGTCGCCGGCTTCCGGCGGGTAGTCCGGCACGTGCTCGGGACCGGAGTCGGCAGCGTGATGTTCCCGGGATTCGCTTCGGAGTTCTACAAGCTCGCGGAGGACGAACGGCAGACACTCACTGACGTGTTGTTAGCGGAGACCAACGCGCGAACGGGCGTGTCAGCCATCATCGCCGTGCAAGATCACGCGACGCGGCTTGCGGTGAAGCGGGCCACCGACGCCGTGGCCGCGGGCGCGGAGTGGATCAATCTTCTGCCGCCGCATTACCTGCAGCCGTCTCGGCGGGCGTTGGTCGAGCACATTCGGGAGGTGCTGGACGCGGTCGCGCCGACTCCGGTCGTGCTGCAGTACGCGCCCGCGGAGACGGGGACCAGCCTGGACGCGGACGCGCTGCGCGAGATCGCGGCCAAACACGCCAATCTGCGGCTGGTCAAGGTCGAATCGAGTCCGCCAGGGCCGTTGATCGCCGAGCTGGCTGCCGGGGGTCCGCCGATTCCGGCGGTCGAGGGGTACGCGGGCGTGCAGTTGCCGGACGCGATCCGGCGAGGCGCGGTCGGGACGCAGCCGGGGTGTTCGTTCACCGAGATCTACGTGGAGATCTGGCGGCGGTTCGAGGACGGCGACGAAGCGGGCGGCGCCGAGTTGCACCGCCGGCTCCTGCCGTACATCTCCTATTGGATGCTCGACACGGAAAGAATCATCGCGGCGGAGAAACTGATCTCCGTCCGCCGGGGGTGGTTCGCCAGTCCCTGCTGCCGCGCCCCCGCGCACCGGCTCGATGCCGAGGACGTCCGGATGATCGACCGGTTTCTCCACGAGTTCCGCGAGTTCCTGTGAATACCGTCGAGGACATCGAGGTCGTCGCGGTCAGCCCGGTCGTGCGGCCGGAACTCGTGGTGGCCGGGGCCCGCGGAACCCACGACCGTTCCGACTTCCTGCTGGTCCGGGTGACCGCTTCGGACGGTACGACCGGCGTGGGCGAAGTCAGCGCAACGCTGCAATGGAGCGGAGAAGACGCTGGCACAGCGGAGTACCTCATCAAGAGAGCCCTCGCCCCGGCGGTGCTCGGGAAGCCGCTCGTTCCGGTCGCCGCTCTCGAAAGGCGGATGGACGAGGCGGCGGCTGGGGCGCCGTTCACCAAAGCAGGGATCTCCACCGCGTTGTGGGACGCGTATGCGCGCAGCCTCGGTGTCCCGCTCGCGGTGGCACTTGGCGGTCCATTGAGGACTGAGGTGTCGGTGAAATGTTCGCTCAGCGGAAGCGGGCACCGACTGCGCGAGGTCTACCAGTCGGCCGTCGAGGCGGGGTTTCGCAGTTTTAAGCTGAAAATCGGGTTCGACCCCGAGGACGACGCGCGGCGGCTCGCGGAGGCGCGGAAGCTCGTGGGGGCGGACACGTTCCTCGGCCTGGATGCGAACGGCGGCTACCGGCCCGCGGACGCCGCCCGCGCGATCGAGTTGATGCGGGGCCAGGACCCGGCGTTCCTCGAACAACCGGTCGCCCCCGGCGATCTGGCCGGGATGCGGGCACTGCGCGGGCGAGGATTGTCCATTGTGGCCGATGAAAGCGTGTTCGGAATGGACGACCTGGTGTCGGTGCTCCGCGCGGAAGCGGCGGACGCGGTCAGTCTGTACATCGGCAAGGCGGGCGGGCCGGGTCGGGTGGTGGCGATGGCGCAGCTCGCGAACGCGTTCGGGCTGGACGTCGTGCTCGGGTCCAATGGGGAGCTGGGAATCGGCGCTGCGGCCCAATTGCACGCGGCGTGTGCGGCACCGGGTCTGTCGGCCAGGATTCCGTCCGACATCATCGGCGCGCATTACTACGAGAGCGACATCCTCAAGACGCCGTTGAACAGCGACTGCCAGAAGGTCCGGCTCGGGGACGCGCCCGGTCTCGGCGTCGAGGTGGCCGACGATATCGCCGCGGGGTTCAGGAGCGTCCGGTGAACCGGTCGAGAACGTTCGCGGTCACCGCGGAAACACCGTCGTCCACCAGCACTGCGGCGGACCAGGCGATCGATCCGACCGAGAAGACCTCGCCGCCGCTGGCCGTGGAGTAGCAAGCAATCTCACCGCCGCCGTTGCCGGGATTCCGGCCGCGGGCGACCACGTGAGTCCCTTGTGGACTGTACGGTCCGGTCTTGTCGGTTTCGTGGCCGGAAGCACCGCCGGGGCATCGTTCGTGCAAGCTTCGGACGCCGAACAGGTCCCCCTTGTCCAATCCGGTGCCGCGGAAGGCCCAGTGGCCGGGATCGACGACCTCGTAGGGAGCGCCGGTCATCGCACCCGCGCTGGTGAACACCACGCCGAACAGCTCCGACGTGGGGCGGAAAGTGCGGTGCATCCGGCTCTCGAACGGACCGGATTCGACGGCCTGGGTGCGGAACCGCAGTGCGTCCGGCGAGGAGAAGACCACTTCGCAGTCGGCGACGTTGCCGCCGAAGTTGGCCAGCTTTCCGCCGCGGTCGTGCACCCAGGAATAGACCGCGGCGTACATCTCGCGGGACCAATACTCCGGGTGCGTGCTCAGAACCAGCGCGCGGTAGCTGTCCAGCGGCAGGGTGCCGTCGTGCAGATGTGCGTCGGAGTAGAGGTCGTACTCGTAGCCGTTGCGTTCCAGCCAGCTGAGCAGCCGCCATTCCGCGGCGGCCAGGTGACACGGCTGCCTCCCGCGGATCGGGTCCTCCGGCTGGGCATCGGCGCTGAGCTGGTTCAGCGGTTCCGGGCGCTCGAAGGACAGCGGCGGGTACGCGTCGTCCGGCAGGGCGTGTTCGCTGAAGCTGGATTCCAGATAGCGCGGCATTTCCAAGCGGGGCACCAAAACCGGCGCGGCGGGCAGGCCGGAGGCGTTGATGTAGTTGCTGCGACCGCCGAAATTGTTGTATGCGTTCCACGTGTTCGTGGAAGCGACAACGGCGATCGGCGCGGTCGGCAGGCGCGGCGCGACTACCCACGGGAACGAGAACCGCGCCCCGGATTCGCCTTCGACCTGGAAGCAATACAACCCGCTGCGATCCGGTGCCGTGACGTACTGGCGGTGTGCCGGGTCGGCGTAACCCTTTTCGTTGAACCGAGCCCCGGTTTGCGTGTAGTCGCCGTCGGGGGTCACCTGCACGGTGGCGCGAGGTGCGTGTTCGTCGAACCAGCCGATCAGTGCCGTCTCCTCGGCCTCCGCGCCGTACCGCCACAGGCTCAGGCGATACGGCTCGGGGCTGTGGATCCGGAACTCGCCCTCGTCCCCGCCGCGGACCCATTTCGGCCAGACATAGCCCCAAATCTGGTCGGACAGCAGCCGGAACTGATGCGGTTCGCCAGCGCCGACCGAGACGTCGACGTGTTTCGCGCCGTAGCCGTCCTTGGCGAGGGTGACGCGGTAGTCGCCGGGCGGGAGGTCGGCGTGAATCGCGCCGGTCGCGGTGGAGCGAGCGGTCCACCGCGAGCCGCGGGCGCTGATCTCGACGGTGACCTCCGGCAAGGCGAGATAACGTTCGTCACTGACGTAGCCCAGCAAGGTCATACCGTCGCGGCTTTCGGTTCCGCGGCCGGTTCCGGCAACGGTTTTCCGGCGCGTTCGGGCAGCAGCAGCATCGCGACCGCGCTGAGCGCACAACCGGCGATCACGTAGATGCCGACGCCCCACACCGCGCCGGTCGCGCCGACCAGCCACGCGCTGAGGTACGGCGCGAACCCGCCGCCGAACACCGCGGTGAGCTGATATCCCAGGTTGACGCCGGTGACCCGCGACCGGGTGTCGAACAGTTCGGACAGAATCGTCTGGGACAGCGCGGACATCGCCATCACGAACACCGAGAAGCCCAGCACCATCGCGACCGCCACGAGGACCGGGTTCTTCGTCTCGAACAACCAGAACACCGGGAAGATCACCACGGCCAGCCCGATACAGCCGCCGAGGAACACCGGCTTCCGGCCGATCCGGTCGGACAGCGCGCCCCACGTCGGGGCGAGAATGATCTGCGCGCCGGCGGCGACCATGGTCGCGGTGAGCGCCACCGACGCGGGCATGCCGAGATCTTTTTTGACGTAAGACGCACCGTAGGTGGTGATGACGTAACCGCCGATGCTGTTGGCGAAACCGAACAGCACACCGTAGATCAAATTGCGCGGACGGCGCAGCACCGCGAGCAACGGAATGCGCGCACCGGCGTCCTTCTTGCGGGCACGTTCGAAGTCCGGCGTCTCGCCCACTCGCATCCGGATGATCAACCCGGCGATGAGCAGCACCACGCTCAGCAGGAACGGGATCCGCCAGCCCCAGGCCAGGAAATCCCGGTCCGGAAGCATCGCGAACAGCGCCATCAATCCGGAGGAAATCAGCAGCGCTACGCCGGCTCCGGAGAGGAGCAAGGCACCGTAGAGACCGCGTTTGCGCGGCGGGGCGTGCTCGACGGCGAGCGAGATCGCGCCGCCCATTTCGCCGCCGGTCGAAAACCCCTGCAGCAGCCGCAGGAGGACCAGCAGAATCGGGGCCGCGACGCCGATCTGGCGGTAGCCGGGCAGCACGCCGATGAGAATCGTGGCGACCCCCATCAGCACGATGGTCAAGATCAAGGCCTTCTTGCGGCCGAACCGGTCCGCGAGGTGCCCGATCACGATGCCGCCGACCGGGCGGAGCACGAACCCGACGGCGAAGGCGGCGAACGACGACAGCTGCCCGGTGAGCGGATCCGCGGACGGGAAGAACACGGCCGGGAACACGACGGCGGCGGCTAGGCCGAACAGGTAATAGTCGTAGTACTCGAGCAATGTGCCGATACTGGAAGCCAGTACCGCGGACCGGCGCGCCGAGTGCGCCGGGGCCGAGCCGGAGCGGTTTCCGTCCATGCCGCCCGCACCTCCTGATCCGATGGTGGATCAAGGCCGGTCGACCTCGACCCGGTCCCCCCGAATCCCGCATTTTCGAAATGCCGTAGATACGTCTTCTATTTCGGAAAGATTAGTCTATGCTGGCGGCGTCGGACAAGGGGAAGCTCGAGGCGGGCCGGCGGGTTTCTTCCCGTGCGCGCGGGCAGCGGAGCAGTGGAGGGGTCGTCCATGACGTTGAGCCGTCGCCGTCTTTTGCGGCTGTCCGCGGTCGCGGCGGGGGCGGCCGTGGTCGGAACCGGATCCGTCGCGGAGGCTGCGGAAAAGGACCCGGACTGGGCCGCCCTGCGCAAACGGCTGCACGGCGCGCTGCTGCTGCGGAACGACGCCGGTTACGAGGAAATCCGCCCGCCGTTCAACCTTCTCTACGACGATCGCCGCCCGCCGGCGATCGCCCGCTGCGTCGACGCCGACGACGTCCGGCGGTGTCTGGAGTTCGCCGCGGAAAACCAGGTCAAGTTCGCGGCCCGCAGCGGAGGGCACAGTTACGTCGCGTATTCCACGCCCGGCAACGGATTGGTCGCGGACCTCAAGCTGATGAACCGCGTGGAGGTACGCCGGAACGGCACCGCGGTCATCGGCGCCGGAACGCGGTTGATCGACGTCTACCACGCACTCGCCGCCGAAGGTCGTGCGCTGCCGGGCGGCACCTGCGGCTCGGTGGGCATCGCCGGGCTCGCGCTCGGCGGCGGAATCGGCGTCCTGATGCGGAAGTACGGACTGACCTGCGACCACCTGGCCGAAGCGAAAGTGGTGACGCCCCGCGATTTCCGGGTGCGTTCGGCCGACCCGGGTTCGGACCTCGGCTGGGCGCTCACCGGCGGAGGCGGCGGCAACTTCGGGATCACCACGGAGTTCACCTTCGCCACCGTGCCCGCGCCGCCGCGGGTCACCGTGTTCGTGGTGAACTTCCCGGAAGGTTCGGGCACCGACGTCTACGGGGCCTGGCAGGACTGGATCACCGCCGCGCCGCGGGAGTTCTGGTCGAACATCTCGGTGCTCGGCGGCCCGCACCCGGCGGCAGGCGTCCCCGGCTGCCTGCTCGGCGGGCAGCGCCAAGCCCGCGAACTCATCGCCGACCTGGAACGCCGGGCCGGGGTCAGGGGCACCGTCACCGGGCTCCAGGAGACGGACTACCTGGGCGCGATGGATTTCTGGTCCGGAAGCCTCGCGCGGCGCCGATTCATGGCCGCTTCCCGCGTTCTGGCGAAGAAAGCCGACCCGGCGCGGTTGAGCGCGCTCGTCACCGGCGAGACCAAGATCGCGCTGGAAGTGAATCCGCTCGACGCGGCGGTCTCCGACGTCCGTCCCACCGACACCGCGTTCGCCCACCGCGGCGTCTTCGGCGACGTGCAGGTCTACCTCTCCGCCGATCCGGACGTCGACCGGGAGACCGCGAAACGCCAGGTGAACGACGTCCAGACGCGGCTGGCCGAATTCGCCACCGGCGGCGCTTACGTCAACTACCTCAACGACGACCAGAAGGACTGGCCCACCGCGTACTACGGGGTGAACCTCCCAGCACTCCGGGCGATAGCGGCGAAGTACGACCCGAGTGGGGTGCTCGCGTTCGAGCAGGGTCTCTCGCCGTGCCCGGCGTGAGAGCCGGTCTGCGGCCGGCGCAGGACTCCCGGCCGCAGACCGGCAGGCTAGGCGGCGACCTGCAGGATCCACGTGACGCCGAAGCGGTCCCGGAGCATGCCGAAGCCCGGAGCCCACCGCGACGGGCCGAACGGCTCGATGACCGTCGCGTCCTCGGACAGCCTCTTCCAGAACTCGCCGACTTCCCCGACCGAATCGCCGTCCACGGACAGGAAGAACTTCTCCGTGGTGATCGTCGTCCCGTTCTCCCGCTGGGTTTCGCCGACCGGCGCGGGACCGGTGCCGCCCGGGACGTCGTATGCCATCACCCGGAACCCGTTCTCGCCGACGACCTGTCCGAACACCACGTGGTCCGCGCCGGGAGCGTCCTTGGGCATCCCGAAGTCGCCGTACGTGGCGATCCTGCTCTCCCCGCCGAACACCGACCGGTAAAACTCGAGCGCTGCCCGGGCCTCACCCCGGAAGTTCAAGTGGGCGACGGCGTGCACTGCCATGATTCCGACTCCTCGATTCCCGCGCCGAACCCGTTCCGGCGCTGGAACCGAGGCTCGCAGCAGTAGCGGTCAGGAAGTGACCGCTACGTCCGGCATGATCGAAACCATGCGAACGGTGACCGACGACGAACGACGCGCCCGGATCGGGGTGCGGCATGCGCTGGCGACCGCCGCGCCCGGAGTGGAGGCCGCCGTCCGCGCGGTCACGTGTTTGCACGCGACTGAGGCCAGCAGCATCTACCTGTCCGCGTACGCGCGGTCTCGTGCCGACCGAGCGTCCATTTCGGACGCTTTGTTCGGCCGGCGGACTGTGGTGCGGCAGTTGGCGATGCGGCGGACCGCCTTCGCGTTCCCGGTCGATTTGCTCGCCGCGGCAAGGGGAAGCGCCTCCGCTCGCGTGGTCCGGCAGATGACCGCGCGGCTGGCCAAAGACGCCGAGCTGGCCGGAATCGACGACGGCCCAGCGTGGGTCGACCGCCGATGTGCGGAAGCACTCGAAGCGATCCGCGAAGCACCCGGGACCACCGCCCAGCTGCGCGCCCGTCTCCCCGAACTGAACACGCGGATCGCCGCCGAGGGACGGCCCACCGTGCTCGCCCCGGCGGGCTCCCGCGTGGTTTCCGTGCTCGCGGCGAGCGGTTCGGTGGTCCGCGGGGACAACGCTGGGCGCTGGCAGGTCTCGCGTCCAGTGTGGACAGCGGTGGAGCAGTGGCTTGGCGAAGATCCGGGCGTGCTCGACGAACGGGAGGGCTACCGGGAACTGGTGCGCCGGTGGCTGTGGTCGTTCGGGCCGGGGACCGAGGACGACCTGGTCTGGTGGCTCGGCGCGACGAAAACCGCGGTCCGCCGGGCACTGGACGACGTCGGCGCGACTCCCGCCCTGTTGGAGGACGGAACCCCGGCGTGGCTGCATCCCGACGATGCGGAGGAAGTCCGCCTCGACGAGGGGTGGGCCGCGCTGCTCCCCACTCTCGACCCGACCACCATGGGCTGGCGCCGCCGAGACTTCTACCTCGGCAACCGCGGCCCGCAGCTTTTCGACGGCGCGGGCAACGCCGGTCCGACCGCGTGGTGGAACGGGCGGATCGTCGGGACCTGGACACAGCAGCCGGACGGGACGGTGGAGGTCGTGCCGATCGAACCGGTGCCGCGCGCTGTCGCGGCGGCGTTGGAGGAGGAAGCGGCGAGGCTGACCGCGTGGTTCGACGGGGACGTGGTCGCTACCGGTTACGTACCGCCAATCGTCCGCGGCCGGGTCAGCCGGGGCTCCGGCGAAGCTTCGGCTCGGTAAGCGACAACCAAGCCACCGCCCGACCAACACCGCCCGCAACGATCCGCGGAGCCGGTTCAGCCGCCGTCCCGCCAACGAAGCCTCGGCTCGGCAACCGACAAACAAGCCAACCCACAACGCCAGTCCAACCCCTCGGCCCACCGACCCGCAACCAGGTCAGCCGCCGTCCCGCCGACGAAGCCTCGGCTCGGTAAGCGACGGCGGCTCGCCGACGGGATCGATTCCGCCGCCGTGCGCGCGGATCCCAAGCCGCTCATAGGGTTCAGCGACATCACCAACCTGCACCTCGCGCTGTGGCGGCACTGCCGGATCGCCGGGATCCACGCTTCCTTGCCGCCGCGCGCTCCGCCGGATCGTCCCGGCGGCTGTTGTTCGAAACCGAACCCACGACGCTGCACCGGGACCCGGACTCGCGCATCGCCGCGGTCTCGTTTCCCGGCACGGCCAGCGGGAACCTGGTCGGCGGCCATCTCGGCACCGTGACCGGGTTCATCCGGGGCCGGGCTGCCCAGTCCCGACGGCGCGATCCTTTTCCTCGAAGCCCCGCGCGCGATCGGGCTGGGCCAGGTCGACCGGCAGCTGACGCACCTCATGCGGTCCGGTTCGCTGCGCGGCGTGCGCGGGGTCGCGCTCGGCCGGTTTCTCGGGTTCGAGGACTACCCCGACCGCGGCTGGACCGTGCTCGACGTGCTGCGCGACCGGCTCGGCGCACTGGACGTCCCGGTGCTCGGGGGCCTCGACATCGGGCACGGCGACTCCCCGCTGTCGGTCCCGCTCGGGCCGATCGCGCGGCTGGACGGCGACACGCTCACGGTCGGGCCCGCGGTCAGCTAGGCCCCCAGCTCAGGTGCCGATAGTGCAGCCCGTTCTTCGACTCCTGCCATTCGCCGACGGTGTCCGGTTCGCGGCCGATCTCCGGCGCGCAGACGTCGCCCTCGAAAGATTCGCGGAGTTCGGTCACCTCGATCCGGTCGGCGAACGGCAGCGACTCCTGGTAAATCCGCGCGCCGCCCATCACCCATACGTCGCCGTCCGCGGCCGCAAACGCTTGCGCCAGGTCGGGGAACGTCTCCGCGCCTTCCTGCGGCGTGCGGGACACCACCAGGTTCCGCCGTCCCGGAAGCGGCCGGAAGCGCTCCGGCAGCGACTCCCACGTGCGCCGCCCCATCAGCACCGTCGCGCCCGCGGTCACGGTGCGGAAGTGCTTCATGTCTTCCGGAAGGTGCCACGGCAAGGCGTTGTCGCGGCCGATGACGCCGTTCGCCGCCTGCGCCCAGATGAGCCCGATCATGCTCACACCGCCACCGGAGCTTTGATGCCGGGGTGCGGGTCGTAGCCCTCCAGCGAAATGTCCTCGTAGCGGTAGTCGAACAGGCTCTCCGCCGGCTTCAGGCTCAGCGTCGGGAACGGCCGCGCGTCCCGGGAAAGCTGCTTGCGCACCTGCTCGACGTGGTTGTCGTAGATGTGGCAATCCCCGCCGGTCCAGATGAAATCGCCGACGCGCAGGCCGACCTGGTCCGCGATCATGTGCGTGAGCAGGGCGTAGCTCGCGATGTTGAACGGGACGCCGAGGAACAGGTCCGCGCTGCGCTGGTACAGCTGGCAGGACAGTTCGCCGTCGGCGACGTAGAACTGGAAGAACGCGTGGCACGGCGGCAGCGCCATCCGCGGGATGTCTCCGACGTTCCACGCCGACACGATGATGCGCCGCGAATCCGGGTTCTCCCGCAGAGTGCGCAGAACCTCGCTGATCTGGTCGATGTGTCCGCCGTCGGGCGTCGGCCAGGACCGCCACTGCACGCCGTACACCGGGCCGAGGTCGCCGTCCTCCGCCGCCCACTCGTCCCAGATCGTGACGCCGTGCTCGCGCAGCCAGTTGACGTTCGAGTCGCCGCGCAGGAACCACAGCAGTTCGTACGCGATGGACCGGAAGTGCACTTTCTTGGTGGTGATCAGCGGGAATCCGTCGGCCAGCCGATAGCGCAGCTGGTGCCCGAAGATCGACCGCGTGCCCGTACCGGTGCGGTCGCCCTTCTCGGCCCCGGTGTCGAGCACGTGCTGAAGCAGGTCTTCGTACTGCGTATCCGGCATGCCCGGATGGTAGTCGAGCCAGCGGCGTGTCAGCGGGATATCAGCCGCCGCGGTGACGCTGGTCGCACCACCACAGAGAGGGGATCCGCAGATGACCCGCCCACCCGGCCTGCCGCTCGAGCGCGACGCAGGACCGTTCGCCCCGCCGTCCGCCATCACTCGGCTGCGGGAGACCCGGCCGGTGAGCCCGCTGAAGTTCCCCGACGGGCACGACGGCTGGCTGGTCACCGGCTACGCCGCGGTCCGCCAGGCGCTCGCCGACCCGCGGTTCAGCTCGCGCCAGGACCTCGGCCCGGTGCACGTGCCCTACGAAACGCCGAGCATGCCCGAGGCGCAGGAGGAGTTCGATCCGTCACCGCAGGTGCCCGGCTTGTTCATCACGATGGACCCGCCGGACCACACCCGGCTGCGCCGGAAGCTCACCGGCGCGTTCACCGTGAACCGGATGAAACGGCTCGAGGAGCACATCACCGAAATCGCGCGGCACCAGCTGGAGCATCTCGCCGGATGCCCGAAGCCGGCCGATCTGGTGACGGAATTCGCTCTCCCGGTTCCGTCACTGGTGATTTGCGAAATGCTCGGGGTCCCGTATTCCGACCGGGAGACGTTCCAGAAGAATTCCGCGCAGATGATGCTCCGGGACCAGAGTGTCGAGGACAAGATGGCCGCCTGGACGGCGCTCACGTCGTATCTCGGGAAGCTGGCGGCCGAGAAGCGCGCGGATCCCGGCTCCGACATCCTGTCCGACCTGGCCCGCGACGACGACCTGAGCATCGAGGAACTCGTCGGGATCGGCTTCCTGCTGCTGCTCGCCGGGCACGAAACGACCGCGAACATGCTGGCGCTGGGCACTTTCGCGCTGCTGGAGAACCCGGAGCAGATGGCCGCGCTGCGCGCCGACCCGGACCTGATTCCCGGCGCGGTCGAGGAACTGCTGCGTTATCTCACGGTGGTCGACGTCCTGTTCCGTTACGCGTCCGAAGACCTCGAACTCGGCGGCGAAAAGATCAGCAAGGGCTCGACAGTGCTCGTTTCCATGCTGGCCGCCAATCGCGATCCGGCGCATTTTCCCGAAGGCGACGCTCTCGATGTCGAGCGGAAAGCGCGCACGCATTTGTCGTTCGGGCACGGCGTGCACCAATGCCTCGGCCAGCAGCTCGCCCGGATCGAAATGCGCGCGGGATTCGCCGGACTGCTGCGCCGCTTCCCGACGCTCGCCCTCGCGGTCCCGCCGGACGAGGTGCCGCTCCGTACTGGCATGAACATCTACGGCGTCCACAAGCTGCCGGTGACCTGGTGACGCCAGGCCGTCAACGGATCAGTTGACGTATGTGTCGTCAACCGATACGTTGACGGCCATGTCCGATTCCGTGCGCGCACTGGCCACCCGGTACTTCCGGCAACGCGAGAACCCGTTCCTCAGCGAGCTGGTGCACGCGGCGAGATCCGGTCGCCACCCCGGCGAAGACCTCAGTGCCGAGGACGCGGCCGGAGCGTTGCACCTGGTCCCGGACGTCCGGCAAGACCTGGACCGCGCCGAGGTCACGCTGATCGAAGCGGTGCTCGACCGAGGCTGGACCTGGGAGCAGCTCGGGGCGGAGTACGGCAACCGGTCCAAGCAGGCGATGCAGCAGCACTACCGGCGGCGCGGCGGGAAACGTTCCTGGCCAGGCAAGGAACGCCCGCCGCGCACCGAGTCGCCGCACCGGCTGACCGACGAAGACCTGGACCCGGCCGAGGTGGCGAAGGTGCGCGAGGCGATCAGCGCGTTGCTCGCCACCGCGCACGACGTCGCCGAAACCCACACCGTCGACGGGGCGTGGACCCCGGGCGAACCCGTCCTCGAGGAGATCTCGGCGATCGGACTGGATCCGTTGCCCCGCTTGGAAGTCGCGTGCCGCGCCGCCGCGAAGGCCATCGAAGACATGGTCGTCGCGGGCTGGGAACGCCGGGATCCCGGATGCGAACAGCGGTGCCGGCGGTCGTGGACGGTGCGGCTCGACGACGAGATGCGGGACATGGCGTCCTGGCTCGACCGGGAACCGCAAGGGAGACTTCTCCCCCGCGTCGACCGGCCCCTGACCGTCGGGACCACCACCGCCGAACGGGAGGACCACCTCGAAGTCGCGGCCGAGGACGTCGAGCAGATGCGGGAATCGATCAGCCTGACCCTCGCCCGGCTCGAAGCCCACCGCGCCGTGTTCGACCAGGTCATCGAGGAATTGCGGCGGCGGCAGGCCGAACTTTCCTGAACGGATTCACCGCGACCGCAGCAGTTTGTCCCACGGCCGTTCCTTGTCCGTCGCGAACGGCAGATCCGAGCGCAGCCCGCGCGGAATGAGCACCAGCGCCTCACCCGCGAAGCTGACGCCGATCGCCAACTGGTACGGCCGCGCCTGTTCGTGCATCCCGAATTTCACCGCCAGCACAGTGAATCCGGCCGACGCGGCGACACCGAGCACGAACAGCGCGAGGCTCGATTTCCGGTAGCGCTGCCACAACTCGCCGTTCTTCGCATACAGCCGGATCGTCGCGCCGCGCGCCGCGCCGAAGGTGAGACCGACCACGCAGCCGCCGACGATCCACCACACGTCAAAACCGGTCACCTCCGGGAAGCCGACCACCCCCGCGATGCCGATCGCGATCAGCACCGCCGGCGGCGCGACGACGTCGCGCCAGTTCAGCGGCTCCCCGAGCGCCCGGAACACCAGCGTCACCACGACGCCGCCGACCAACCCCGCCAGCACCCATCCGCCCATCGCGGCCCTCCCCGAGCAACCCCACTATTTGGCACACTCATGCCAAATCCATCGTGGCATCGTCGTGCTATAAACACAACCATGCCGAAGATCGTGGTGCCGGAAGACCGGCGGAAGGCCGTCAGCGAGGCCGTGGTCCGGGTGGTCCGCCGCTCCGGCGTCGAGGGCGCGACCCTCGGCAACGTGGCCAAGGAAGCCGGCCTCGCGATCGGTTCGATCCGGCATTACTTCGCCGACCACGAAGCGATGATGCTCTTCACCATGGAGCAGCTCGGCCACCGGATCGGCGAGCGGGTAGCGGTGCGCGCGGACAAACTGCTCGCCGCCGAAACCGGCCGCCGCACGCTGGTCGAAGACCTGCTCTCCGAATTCCTCCCGCTCGACGAGGACCGCCGGGACGAAGCCGTGGCCTGGCTGGCGTTCACCGTCGCCGCCCGGACCCGCCCGGCGTTCCGCGAGAGCGCCGACGCGCAGCACCAGTTCCTGCGCGACCTGATCACGCGGATCCTGCGCGAGTCCGTCGCGCTCGGCAAGCTGCCCGGGGAACTGGACATAACCGTGGAGTCGGTCCGGCTGTCCGCGGTGCTCGACGGCCTGACCATGCAGGCGGTGCTGCACCCGGAATCGACGCCTCCGGAACTGCTCCGGGAGGCGCTGCGGCGAAGCCTGCCGTAGTCGCGGGTCCCTTGTGGACCGACGAGCTCGAGCGCGATTCATCGCTTGTGAACGTGCGGTGAATATTGCGAATTACCTGTCGCCGCGGTGCGCGAAACCGCGGCGGGGCCGGTCATTTCCCCGCGAAAGCCGCTGTGAACACTCACACCGCGTGCCGGAGCCGTTGCTCTGCGGGAGCGGGCGAGCACACAGTGATGCTCGGCCGGGGCACCCCGGCGAGCTCCCTTCCCCGTCTGGCACAAGGAGATTCGATGGATTACCGACCCACCCGGCGGACCGTCCGGATAACAGTGGCGACCGGGGCGGCCGCGCTTGCCGTGGCGCTGCTGCCGGGCACCGCGCTGGCCCAGTCGAACGGCGACGCGAGCAAGCCGGACGGCCTGATCAAGACCGCCACGCACACCCAGGTGCGGGAAGTCCAGCCGCTCGGCGGGCACCTGAGCCGTGCCGCGCTGCCCGTTTCGAAGCAGCTCGAATACAACCAGCAGGTGCAGGAAAACGACCAGTGGTGCTGGGCCGCCGACGGCTCCAGCATCGAGCAGTCGCAGGGCGGCACCGCCACCCAGGAGGAATTCTGCGCGGCGGGCAAGGGAACGCAGCCCGGGTACTGCCCGAACGAGGGCGGCCAGATCTACGAGATCGTGCAAGGCTTCCAGGGCACCGGGTTCTCCGCGCAGGACGCGAACGGGCCGATCAGCTACTCGTCGATCCAGAACCAGGTCAACTCCGGAATCCTGAACCTGACCGGCATCTACTGGACCTCCGGCGGCGGGCACGCCGAGGTGATCTACGGATACGACAGCTCGAACCAGTCGCTGATGGTCGGCGACCCGTGGCCGAGCTACGAGCGGTACCAGACCTGGGACTACAACTCCTACCGCAGCAACGCCCAGTTCACCTGGAACGACACCGTCGTGAACATCAAGAAGGGCTGACCGGCCGCCATGGGTGAGATCTGCCGGAAGTTCGCCGCCGGCGCGGCGATCGCGGTCGCGGCGCTCCTGTCCGCCGGTCCCGCCGAGGCCGCCGGGGCCTCGTGGGTCGCGCCGCCGTCGGAGCAGGACGTCGCGGCCGCGGTCAAAGCCGCGGAAACGACGCGCGCGATCAGTTTCGCCACGTCGAACTTCCGGCAGGCCGGCCACGCCGATCCGGGCCGGATCACCCTGGGGCACCGGGGTTTCCCGGTCTACACGCTCAATCCCGGCTTCGTCGCCGGGAACCCGGGAGCGCCGGCCGGGGTGCTGCGGGCGATCGCGGTGACCGCCACCGCGGCCACCGGCGCGAAAGCCACCCTCCGCGCCGCGCCCGACCGCTCCGCGCCGAGCGGCTGGTCGGTCGGGAACGTGCTGTCCGGCGACGACGAGGAACGGCTGAGCGCCCGGCTGCGCCCGGGGTCGGTGCTGCTGAACGAACCGCAGATCAACGGGTGGTACGACCTCGGCCGCGACGGCGTCGTGCTGCTGCAGGCCAGCCTTCCGCAGTCGCCGGTCGGCCAGTTCACCCCGATCGCCGAGTACCAGCGGCAGGTGCACTCCCGGTACGCCGACAAACTGCCCGGCTCGGATTACCAGCGGGGCGGCGGGATCGGGTTCAAGCAGACCCTCCAGCGCGACACCGGACCGGCCGGTTCGCTCGTCGTCGGGCTGATCGTGCTCGGCTCCTCGGTGGCGATCGGCGGCGCGTTCCTGGGGTGGCGCTGGACGAGACGGCGGATCAATCCCAAATGAGATCGACCCCGGCGATGCCGACGCCGAGTTCCTCGAAGTAGGCGCTGATCGTGTTTCCCGGCCCGCAGAACAGCGGCTCGCGGACCAGCAGCTCGAGGTCTTCCCTCGGCCGGACGGTCCGCAGGCAGCGCGCGGGCAGCGCGGCCGGGTGGAAGCGCAGCCGCAGCAGGTACGCCGACATGCGGGAGCGCACGACGCGGTGGAAATTCCCCGGCCGGACCGAGGCGGCCGGACGCAGCGTGAAGCCGAACGTGTGCGTCTCGCCTTCGGCGAGGCCCCGGTCGAAGAGCAGCTCGAACACCATTCCGGCCGACCGCGCGCTGCGGCGCACCCGCCCGACCCGGCAGCCGTCGACCGCGACGATCTCCGTCGCCGTGACGTCGCTGCCCTCCTCGTCCTGGTGCGTGACCAGGAAGCTGTCCGGCCCGGATCTTCGGGCCCGCACCACCATGGTCGACGAGATCTCCTGGGTCCGGCCTTGCGCGCCGAGCGTCAGCACGTCGACCACCGTCGCGACGTCCAGGTCGGCGTTCTCCTCGACGCCGGGCGTTCCGCTCAGCTCCTCGCGCAACGCGAACGTTTCGGCCCAGCTCTGCTGGAGCTCCGGCAGCGACGGGCGGCGGTCGGCGTCCGCGGTCCGGTGCGGCCCGATCAGCACGACCAGGCTGTCCGGCGGCAGGTTCAGCACCGACTCCAGAGCGCGCACGACATCGAGCGACCGGGGCGCGGACGGACTGCGCAGACCGCGCTGCCAGTAACTCAGCGTCGACTCGGCGACCGAGACCCCGTGCGCGGCGAGATGGGCGCGAAGCCGCGAAAGGGACAGTCCGCGCCGGTCGACGGCCTCGGACAACGCACGGTGAAACGGGCCGGACCGGACTGTTCGCGCCGACCACCGGACCGCCAAGCTCTGCTGCTGCATCTGGCTTCCCCTGCTCGTGCCGAATAGCTGTTCAGCATGAGCAGTTCGGCACCGGGCATCAACCGCCCATGGTCGAGAATCGGGCAAATCACCCCGCCCGCGGAGGCTCGGCCGTCCTCGAAATCGCGTCAAACAGCGCAGTCGCTCGTCGTCCAGCCGGTCTAAGCGAGTTGATCCGCTGAGCACGGTTCCGCGACTCGCACCCACCAGGAGCAAGCGTCAGGAGGCGAAGTAGGCGATCGCGAACTCCGTCAATCGCTGTGCCGCCGCGGAAAGGTACGTGTCCGCGCGCCGCACCACGGTCAGCGTCCGGTAGCAGTCCGGAACATCCAGCCGCAGCCCGACAGCCGTCTCCTCTTTGGCGGCCTGTCGGGCGACCTCCGGCACCAGGCCGATTCCCAGGCCGCTCGCGATCAGCTGGCCGGTGGCGCCGGGTTCGTCGCTCTCGCAGGAGTAGTTCGGTTCCAGCCCGGCCGCGGCGAAGAGGCGGTCGGCGAGGGTGCGCGGCCAGTAGCCGGGGCGCGTGGTCACCATGGGTTCGTTCGCGAGATCCGCCATCCGCACGCGTTTGCGTCCCGCGAGCCGGTGCGTGCTGGGCACGGCGAGCAGCACCTCCTCGCGGAGCAGCTCCTTCGCCTCCAGGCCCGGCTGCTGCAGCGGCTGCGAGGCGAAGCACAGGTCGACCTCGCCCGCGCACAGCTGCTGCGCCATGGTCTCCGCCGACGACTGGTACAGCCGCAGCTCGACGCCGGGGTACTCGGCACGGAAGGCGCTGATCAGGCCGGTGAGCGTGAGCAGGGTCTCCGAGGCGACGGCGACGCGGCCGTGGTCCAGACCAGCCAGGTCGACGAGTTCCTGGCGGGCGTCGTCGAGTTCGCGCAGGGCCCGGTCGACGCGGCGCAGGAACGTGGTGCCGAAGTGGTTGAGCCGCAGGCCCCGCCCGGCCCGTTCGAACAGCGGCACGCCCAGATCCGCCTCCAGGCGCGCGATCGCCCGGCTCAGCGACGGCTGGGCGATCCGCAGTTCGGCCGCCGCCTGGCTGAGGTGGCCGCGGTAGGCGACCGCCTGGAAGTAGCGCAGTTGCAGCAGGTCCATCTGATAGCTCCGAGGTCATGAATACATGGCGAATTTGGTCTTGGACGGCATGAGAAGGTGAGCTTAGCGTCTGAACGGGGGAAGACCTACGCGCACAAGGGGGAACGGTGGCTGAAGCGGCCCTGACCCGCGGGCGGACGTCGCTGGTGGTGCTGCGGGCGGTCGTGACGGTGCACGCCGTCGCGATTCTCGGCCAGCCAGTGTTCGCCGGGCGGTATCTGATCGGCGATTACGACATGCTGGCGATGCACGAACTCGGCGCGAACATCGTGTCGACGGTCGCGCTGGTGCAGCTCGTGCCTGCCGCGCTGTACTGGTGGCGCGGCGGCGTCCAGTGGCCGTTCTGGGCGAGCCTGGCGCTGGCCGGCGGCGAGACCGCGCAGTACTTCGCGGGCCTGGCCGGTGCGCTCGACCTGCACATTCCGCTCGGCGTCGCACTGGTCGCGATCGCGCTCGGGACGCTGTTCGGCATCTGGCGGACTGGAGCACGGCGATGAGCGGGATGTCGCGGCGCCGGTTTCTCGGGCTGGCCGGCGGGGCCGGAGTGGTGCTCACGGCCGGGTTCGTCACCCCGAAGCTGTTGCGTCCGGCCGCCGCTACCGGTGAGCTGCTGACCAGCGAAGTGCCGCTGCCGCAACCGTTTCAGGTGCCGTTGCCGCTGCCCCCGGTGCGGCAACCGGTATCGCGCGACGGTGGCGTCGACCGGTACGAAATCGTGCAGCGGGCGAGCACCGCGGAAATCCTCCCGGGGTTGCGGACGCCGATTTGGGGCTACGAAGGCATTTTCCCGGGACCGACGATCGAGTCTCGCAGCGGGCGGACGACGATTGTCCAGCACCGCAACGAACTTCCGGTGCCGACCGTCGTGCACTTGCACGGCGGACGCACGCCGCCGGAGTCCGACGGCTACGCCACCGACCTCGTCCTGCCCGCCGACGGGCGGTATCTGGCCAGTGCCGGGCACGGGCATTCCGGGATGGCCGATCCGGACGCCGTGGTCACCACCGGAACCCGCGAGTACACCTATCCGTTGCGGCAGAAGGCCGCGATGCTCTGGTATCACGACCACCGGATGGATTTCACCGGCCCGGCGGTGTATCGCGGGCTCGCCGGGCTGCACGTCGTCCGCGACGCCGAGGAAGACGCCCTGCCGCTGCCGCGGGGGGAGCGAGAAATCCCGCTGATGATCACCGATCGCGCGTTCGCCGAAGACGGTTCGATGCGATACCCGTCGCTGGATCCGTCGTTGCGGAGCGTGCCGGGAGTCGAAGACGCTTACGCGGCAGGCGTTCTCGGTGACGTGCTGCTGGTGAACGGTGCGCCGTGGCCGGTCGCGGAGGTGTCGGCGACCCGGTACCGGCTGCGGTTCCTCAACGGTTCCAACGCTCGCCGGTACGACCTCGCGCTCAGTCCACCGCCGCCGACCGGGCCCGCGTTCACGCAGATCGGCTCGGACCAGGGCCTGCTCGACAGCCCGCGCGGCCACGAGCATCTGCCGATCGCGCCCGCCGAACGGTACGACGTGGTGACCGATTTCGGCGCCTACCCGGTCGGCACCGAGGTGACGCTGGTCAATCGTCTCGGCACCGGGTCCACCGCACAGGTAATGCGTTTTCGCGTCACCCGGCGCGCGAAAGACGACAGCCGCATTCCGGCGAAACTGTCCGAAATGGAGCGTCTCGATCGAGCACAAGCGACAGTGACGCGCGAATTCGCGTTCCGAAGCGGACAGGTCAACGGCAGGCACGGCTGGACCATCGGCGGCGAGGCGTTCACTCCGACCAAGATCGCCGCACAGCCGAAACTCGGCGACGTCGAGATCTGGCGCTTCGTCGCGGATCTGCACCATCCCATCCACCTGCATCTGGTGCACTTCCAGGTGCTTTCCCGCGGCGGCAAGGCTCCCGCACCGCACGACGCGGGCCGCAAGGACACTGTGGACCTTCGACCCGGCGAAGCGGTCGAGGTGATCGCGCGGTTCGACGGGTACCGGGGCCGGTACATGTTCCATTGCCACAACGCCGAGCACGAGGACATGGGAATGATGGCCACGTTCCAGACCGTCTAGCGTGGTCTCCGACCGGGTCGAGTTCGTCCTGCGGAACCGCTCGCCCGCGGTCCCCTGCGCATTGCGGACCGGCCTCGTCAGATCGCACCGTTCCGGAGCGCGTAGGCGACCGCGTGCGTCCGGTTGCGCAGTTCCAGCCGTTACGACAGGTCGTGGAGGACCTTCTTCACCGCGCGTTCGGAGAAGGAGGCCATCGGCCAGCAGACGCAGCACGTCGATTCCCCGCTGGGTCAGGTCGGACCTGTGCGTAGGACGCGGTTCCATCGGACGGCGGAAATGGCTGAGCACCGTGCCCAGTGCCGCCGGAGGCAGGATTCCGCCGCCGCCGGGCCCCCGGCTTCCTCGTCGACAAGCAGGACCACCGGAGCGGCTACCGACAGCAGCTCGGCCGCGACGACGAGCACGTCCGCCGCGTCGTCCACCACGGAAAACTCCGGCCGCGCCAACAGCCAGCTCCGGATCCCGGTCTCGGTCAGGGGATCCGAGGCTCGAATGACCACCCGGACCGCGGTCTCGTGCCCCGCCGTCCCGTTCATCCCGCTCCCCCTCCCCGCCCGGTCCTCCCGAAACTACGGCCCCGGCGGGGCGACCGGCGATCCCGCGCGGGGTAAAGATCAGGTACAGCCAGCTGTACCGCCCATGGTCCCGCGATACTGGGGAGGACGAAAGGACGCCGATGGCACGGACGGGACGCCGCCCCGGGCAGACCGAAACGCGCGAGGCCATTCTGGCCGCCGCGCGGGACCTGTTCGGCCGGAACGGGTACGAGGGCGCGACGATCCGCGCGATCGCCGCCGAAGCCGGGGTGAATCCCGCACTCGTGCACCACTTCTTCGGCAGCAAGGACCAGGTGTTCGCGACCGCGCTGCATCTTCCGGTCGACCCCGGCGTCGTGGTCTCCGCGATCCTCGACGGCCCGCGCTCCGAGGTCGGGGAACGGCTCGTCCGGCTGTTCCTGACCCTGTGGGAAACGCCAGCGTCGCGCGATGCGTTCTTCGGCGTGCTGCGTTCGGTGTCCACCACCGAGCAGGCCGCGGACATGCTGCGCGGCTTCATCCAGGGCGCGCTGCTGGACAAGATCGCCACCGCGCTCGACATCCCGCCGCTGCGCGTCACCGGCATCGCCGCCCAGCTCGTCGGGCTCGCCATGGTCCGCTACGTCGTCCAGGTCGAACCGCTTGCCGGGGCCGGGCACGAGGACGTCGTCGCGTTGCTCGCGCCCGCGGTGCAGCAGTACGTCGACCGCGTCTGACCTCGACCGATCTCCTCGCCCGCGCTTGACAGGGAAATTCCGCGCGCGCAGAATTAACCGCATGATTAATTCCGCGGTGGTCATCGACGGCCTGCGCGTCGTGCGCGGTGGCCGGGAAGTGCTGCGCGACGTGAGCTTCCGCGTCGAGCCCGGTTCGGTCACCGGGCTGCTCGGGCCGAGCGGCTGCGGGAAGACCACGCTGATGCGCGCGGTCGTCGGCGTGCAGGTGACCCACGGCGGCACGGTCACGGTGCTCGACGAACCGGCCGGAAGCCGCCGGCTGCGCAAGCGGATCGGGTACGCCACGCAGGCCCCGGCGGTCTACGCCGACCTCACGGTCACCGAATCGCTGCGCTACTTCGCCTCCGTGCTGGGCGCACCCTCGCGTTCGGTGGCCGAGGCGATCGAGCAGGTCGGCCTCGGTTCGCACGCCGACGCGCTCGTCGGCCGGCTCTCCGGCGGCCAGCGCAGCCGGGCGAGCCTCGCCGTCGCGCTGCTCGGCCACCCCGAGCTGCTCGTGCTCGACGAGCCGACCGTCGGCCTGGACCCGCTGCTGCGCGAGCATTTGTGGAACGTTTTCCATCGCCTCGCCGCGGACGGCACGACGCTTCTGGTGTCCAGCCACGTCATGGACGAAGCCGCCCGGTGCACGCGGCTGCTGCTGATGCGCGACGGTGCGCTGCTCGCCGACGATTCACCGGACGCCTTGCGCGCGGCCACCGGCGAACAAGACCTCGAACGCGCGTTCCTGCACCTGGTGAAGGCTCAGCGATGACTGTCTCGATCACTCTCGCCACCACCCGCCGCATCCTCGCCCAGCTGCGGCACGACCCACGCACCGTCGTCATGCTCATTTTGGTGCCGACGTTGCTGATGCTGTTGCTGCGCTTCGTGTTCAACTCGGCCGCGGTGTTCAGCCGGATCGCGCCCGCGCTGCTCGGCGTGTTCCCGTTCGTGATCATGTTCCTGATCGCGTCGATCACCACCCTGCGCGAACGCACCGCGGGCACCCTGGAACGGCTGATGACCTTGCCGCTGGGGAAATTCGACCTGCTCGCCGGGTACGCGCTGGCGTTCGGACTGGTCGCGGTGCTGCAGGTGGCGGTCGCGACGGCGGTCAGCCTGTGGTGGCTCGGGCTGACCGTGGCCGGTTCGGTGTGGTCGCTGCTGCTGATCACCGTGCTCGACGCGTTGCTGGGAATGGCGCTCGGCCTGTTCGTGAGCGCGTTCGCGACGAGCGAGTTCCAGGCCGTGCAGTTCATGCCGCTGTTCGTGCTGCCGCAAACGTTGCTGTGCGGGCTTTTCCAGCCGCGCGACCAGATGGGCTGGGTGCTGCACTGGCTGTCGGACGTAATGCCGCTGTCCTACGCCGTCGAAGCGCTGACCCAAGTGACGCACAGCTCGGACTGGACCACGACGCTGACTCGCAACATCCTCGTCGTATTCGGCTGCGCGATACTGGCTCTGGCGCTCGGGGCGGCGACACTGCGCCGTCGCACCCCTTAGAGCCGCCGCGCCGCAGCCTCGTAAGCCGCGCGGTTGCGGCTGAGCCACTTCTCGAAGTACTGATCGGACTGGGCATAGACGTATCCCGGCGGTACGAACAAAACCGCGAAGACCACGAAGGTGCCGAGTCCGATGCTCGCCAGTTTCAGCTCCGCATGCGGCGGGTTGCTGGACATCATGGACAGTCCACATACGACAGTTGCGAAAAGGCCCATTCCCGCCGCGGCAAAGAAAGCCCCGCGTACATTCCCCGGCGTGCGGCCAGCGGGCGGACGCGAACCAGGGACCAGCGCACGTTCCGTCGCGGGCCTGCGACGCCAGAGCAAGACGCTGCCGAGCCACAGCACCGCGAAGAAAATACCGCCCGCCAGGCTGAACCCTCCGGCGACGGAATGGACCGGCACGCCGACCAGAAGTCCGGCGAAGCCGAAAAGCCCGGCGAGGCTGGCCGTCATCACCCGGTAGACCCGCCGCGTGGTGACGATCGCCCGCAGCCGAGCGGTGTAGTCGCGCAGCCGTTGTTCGGGAGTGTCCGCGACCGCGCGGACCTGGTATCCGCTCATGGCTCGCGGACGAACCCCGCCGCGCGGAGCCGCTCGGTCTCGCGGACGTCGATGCTCACCCGGACCTGCTCCGCCCCGGCCGAATCGCCGGTCAGCGCGCCCGCCACCAGAAGCACGAACCCGAGCGTGCGGATCAGCATCGCCCAGCCCGCCTTGCCGAGCCCGATCCGGCCGCCGCGTTCGGCTCGTCGGCGGCGTGCCGGTAGCAGGCCACCGCGCCCCCGACCGCGATCGCCACGACCAGGAGAAGATCGACCAGCCACGTCCGAAACGCGGCCCACGTCCGCGCCTCGACATAAAGGGTGCCGTCTTCGGACGCGCGGACCCGCGCCGCGGTTTCCCGGCCGAGGACGGCTTCCGCCCGCGTGCGGAGCCGGGCCAAGACGTCGTGCTCAGTCTTCACGCCATCCTCGACGCCGATCACCGGCCGGAGGTTCCCCGGACCGGCGAACCTCACCCGGGGCTCAGGCGAAGCTGTAGTCCTCCAGCGGGAACCGCGCCGCCTCGCGGTGTGCGCTGATCGTCGAGGTCGGCCGCAGCAGGGTCGCCTCGCCGTGCTGGTTGAAGTAGTAGCTGTTGGCCGTCGCGCACTGGCCGAGCGCGAACACCGAGTGCCCGACCTTGCGCTTCATCCGGTCGAGGAACTCGTCGTTCGCCCGCTGGGTCACCTCGAACACTTCCGAGCCGCGGGCGCGCATCCCCTTGAACAGCCGGTCGATGTGCTTCATCTGGCATTCGATGGTCGTGAAGTACGACAGGCCGCTGTAGGAATACGGGCTGTTGAGCGAGATCAGGTTCGGGAACCCGGGCACGGTCACGCCCTCGTAGGCCTGGAACCGGTTGTCCCGCCACCATTTCCCGAGGTTTTTGCCGTCCCGGCCGATGATCTCGATCGCCGGGAAGTTCGTGTCCCACAGGTTGAAGCCGGTGGCCAGCACGAGCGTGTCGATCTCGGTGCGCTTGCCGTCCGCGGTGACGATCCCGGTCTCGTCGATCCGCTCGATGCCGGTGGTTTCGAGGTGCACGTGCGGGCGGGTGAAGGCCGGGAAGTAGTCGTTGGAGAACGTCGGCCGCTTGCAGCCGAACGAGTAGTCCGGCGTCAGCTTGCGGCGCAGTTCGGGGTCGCGGACCTGGCGGTACAGATGCGCGCGGCACCAGCGTTCGGCGATCCGGTTGGCTCCGCGGAACTGCCGGTACTGCACGACGCCGGAGATCATCATCAGCTCCAGCACCGAACTGCCCGCCAGCCGCGCCGCGCGCTGCACCAGCGGCAGCCTCGCGAACGCCTGCTGCAGCGGCTTCGGCACGGCGTAGTCCGGCTTCGGGCTGACCCAGATCGGCGTGCGCTGGTAGACGGTCAGTTCCGCGGCGACCTTGGCGATCTCCGGGATGAGCTGGACGGCCGTCGCCCCGGTGCCGATCACCGCGGCGCGTTTGCCGGCCAGGTCGTAGCTGTCGTCCCACGCGGTGGTGTGGATGACCTTGCCGGCGAACCGGTCGATGCCCTCGATGTCGGGCATCTTCGGCTGCGAGAGGAATCCGGTGGCGGTGAGCAGGTACTTCGCGGTGACCGTCTCGCCGCCTTCGATGCTGACCCGCCAATGCGAGCCGTCCCAGGTCGCGCCGGTCACCACGGTGCCGAAGCGCATCGAGGCGCGCAGGCCGTACTTGTCGGCGACGTGCTCGGCGTACTTCTTCAGCTCCGCGCCCGGCGCGAACAGCCGTGACCAGTACGGATTGGGTTCGAACGAGTAGGAGTAGGTGGACGACGGGATGTCGACGGCCAGCCCCGGGTACCGGTTCACGTGCCAGGTCCCGCCGAGGTCGTCCTCGCGGTCGAGAATCAGCAGGTCGCGGTAGCCGAGGCGGCGGAGCTGGATGGCCGCCCCCATGCCGCCGAAGCCCGCGCCGACGATGACTGCGTCGTACTGCGCGTCCATGCCCGACCTCTCGTTCGGAACTACGTGTCAGTAACGGAACGGTATGTCACTCCGGCGGGCTTGGCAATACACTGCAGTGCGTGACAGCCGAGTCCCAGGAGAGCGCCCGCCTCACCCGCGCCGAGCGCAAGAAGCAGGAACTGCGCCGCGAGATCATCGACGCGGCGTTCGATTGCTTCGCCGACCTCGGCTACCACGCCACCGGCATCTCCGACATCGCCACGAAGCTCGGCATCGGGCACGGCACCTTCTACCGTTACTTCCAGAACAAACGCGACATCGTCGACCACGTCATCGACGACCTGGTCGCCCGCATCGTCACCGCGCTCACCGCGGAGAACGCCCCGGACGCGGTATCCACTTTGGACGCCTACCGCGAGCAGACCGCCCGGATCGGCGACGCGCTGGCGCAGATCTTCGGCGAGGACCCGCGCGTCCCGCGGCTGCTGCTGTTCGAAGCCGCCGGTATCGACAAAGCGATGGCGGCGCGGGTGCTGGACTTCTTCGAGCTGGCCACCGAGCTGACCGCGGCGTATCTGTCGCACGGCGTGGAACTCGGGTACCTGCGCGCGGACCTGGACATCGAGAACAGCGCGCGGGCGATCAACGGGATGATCCTGGCGTCGGCGATCGCCTCGCTGCGCGACCCGGATCCCGACGCACAACGCCGGCTGAGCGAGGCGGTGCGGCGGATGATGTACGACGGGATCGCGGCCCGGCAGGAGTGAGGCCAGGCTTCAGAGCTGGCGCGTCAGGTAGGTGCTGTTCGGGTCGTCCCGGTAGCTGCCGAACGGTGCGCACGGTGTGAAGCCCGCTCGCAGGTACAGCGCGCGGGCCGGAGCGAAGAACTCCATGCTGCCGGTTTCCAGCGAGACGCGTTCGATGCCGCGGTCTTTGGCGTCCTGAAGCAGGTGGTCCAAGAGCGTGCGCGCGATGCCTTCGCCGCGCCGGGCGGGGTCGGTGCGCATGCTTTTCAGTTCCTCGTGCCGTGGTTCCAGCGCGGCGAGCGCCGCGGTGCCGACGAGGTGCCCGTCGTCCTGGACGGTCCAGAGCCGGACCTCGGGACGCTGGAGCGCGGCCAGGTCGAGGGCGTGCCGGCTCTCGGGCGGAGCGGTCGGGGCGAGGTCGGCCAGGTGCGCCTGCAGGAAGGTCCGGAGTTGTGGGTTCGCGAAGTCGGCGCGCTCGATCACCAAAGGCATGGCGCAAGCCTGCCTCGCGAATGTTTCGCGGTGGTTAGCGACCAATGTGGCGTTGAGCGCACCCAACGCCACATTGGTCCCGGCCTAGAGCGCCAACCGCGGCCAGGAAGCCGTGTCTCGCAACAACTGCCGGTCGTGGGTGGCCACCACCACCGCGACCGGAGCGGAATGCAGCGCATCGGTCAGCTCGTCGACCAGCGTCGCCGACAGGTGGTTCGTGGGCTCGTCCAGCAGCAGCACCTGCGGGCGCGCCGCCAGTACCAGCGCCAGGTCCAGCCGTCGCCGGGCCCCGGTCGACAGCTCGGCGATCGGGCGGTGCCGGTCGTAGCCGCTGAGCAGGCCGAGGTCGGCCGAACCTGGGAAGCGTTGCTCGAGCAGTTCCGCCGCGGTCCGCCGGGCGGGCAGGTCGGATTCCTGGCCCAGCCACCCGATCCGCACCGATCGGGCGTGTGTGACCGTGCCCGACGTCGGCGCCAGCGCTCCGGCCAGCACCGCCAGCAGCGTCGACTTCCCGGCCCCGTTCCGGCCGGTGACGACTAGCCGGTCCCCGCCGCCGACGGTCAGGTCGACCGGATGGTCCAGCCGGCCGGCGACGGTCACCCCGGCGGCCCGCAGCGCGACTGTTCCTTGGTGCTGCGGCAGTTCCGGCATCGCGAACCGGGCCGGTGGGGGTGGAACAGCCACGACGTGGGCGCTCAGTTCCTCCTGCCGCCGGTGCACGGCGCGAACCAAACCGGGTGCCCGAGTCGCGCGGGTGTGCCTGCCGTGCCCCTTTTCCGGACGCCAACCGTCGCGCAATCGGTTCTGCGCAGCGGAAAGGTCGTCCGCCAGCCGCTTCCGTTCCGCGAGTTGCTCGGCGTGCAGCGCCTCCCAGCGAGCCCGTTCGGCCTGCCGGGCTTCGCCGTACGCCGCGTAGCCGCCGCCGTAAAAACGCGGGCGTCCGTCGCTCGACGGGTCGAGGTCCAGCACGGACGTGGCGACGTCGGCGAGCAACGCGCGGTCGTGGCTGACCAGCACAACCGCGCCCGGGTACGCGCGCAGGCGTTCGGTGAGGTGCGCGAGACCTGCCGCGTCGAGGTGGTTGGTCGGCTCGTCGAGCAACAGCACGGAATGTCCCGCGCCGAGCAGGCACGCCAGCCGGACCCGATGCCGCTGCCCGACCGACAACGTGCCGAGCGGACGGCTCCGATCGTCTACCGCGTTGAGCGCGGCCAGCGAGACCTCGACTCGCCGGTCCGCGTCCCAGGCGTCGAGCGCTTCGGCGTCCGCGAGCGCGGCGGCGAACGCGTCGTCCGCACCGGGTTGCCCTT
This sequence comes from Amycolatopsis orientalis DSM 43388, assembly GCF_000411975.1. GTDB lineage: Bacteria > Actinomycetota > Actinomycetes > Mycobacteriales > Pseudonocardiaceae > Amycolatopsis > Amycolatopsis orientalis_D. The sequence goes on along the minus strand of NZ_ASXG01000129.1, from coordinate 14,670 downwards.
CGGCGAGCGCGGACGTCGCGGCTTCCAAACAGGCCAGCGCGTTACGCACGGCGGCCAGCTCGAGGTCGATCAGATCGCCGACGGTTTCCTGTTCTCCCAACGGAATCTGCTGGTCGGCCACGCCGATCGCGCCCGCGCGCCGGACCTCGCCGCGATCGACCGGCTGCGTCCCGGCCAGCACGCGCAACAGGGTGGTCTTGCCGCGCCCGTTCTCGCCGACGACGGCGACCCGGTCACCGGCCGCCGCGACCAGGTCGACGCCAGCGAGCACCGGACGGCCGCCGAAGGTGACGTGGACGTCGGACAGCCGGACGTGCGCCGTGCGCACGAGCGCAGGCGAAAGCGGAGATGTCATGAGGGAAATGCCTCCGAGGAAAGGTGATGAGCAGCAACGACGAGGGCCGGTGCCGCGAACGCGCGCGGTACCGGTGGAGGCGGTGATCCCTCAGAGGTAGAGCTGGTGCTGTATCACGCTCGCCAGGGTAAAGATCGCCCCGGAGGCACGCACCCGATTTAACGGTGCACGGCGCGCGCCGCCAGCACGATCGGCAGCGGAGAGCCGGCCTCGGCGAACCGTTCGAGAGACTCGGGCAACGGCCAGTGCGTCGCCCCGACCTTCACTCCGCCCGGCCGCAGGGCCCTGGTCACGGCGGCGTGCGCGCCAGTGCCACAGCCGATCCCCAGACACCTGCCGCTTCCCTTGCCCGGAAGCCGCGCAGCGACAGCGGGACCAGCTCTCAACTGCCGGAACTCGTGCTTGTGTCCTTCCGCGACCTCGGCATAGCCCACCACGGCTCCGCTGAGCTACCGAACGCGATTACACCTTCAGCGAAGAAACCTTTCGCGCACAGAGAATCGTGTCGTGCAATTCCCCGCCGTGCACCTTCCGCGTGCGGTTCTCGGCGACCGTGATCTCCCACTGCTCCGGGTCCAGGCCGACGTCCTGGACGGTGATCGTCGCCTCCGGTGGATGCAGTTCCCTGTGGTGATGCCCGACAACGAGCAGCGTCCCGCCCGGCGCGACCCACTCCGCGAGCCGCTCGAACAACGGGCCCGCGGCGTGCACGTAATGCGTGGCGACGAGGTCGAACTGCTCGTTCGGAGTCCACTTCAGCAGGTCAGCGCACACCCACTCGACGGCGCTCGACCGTTCGCGCGCATGCCGCAGCACTTCCTCGGACAGGTCGACCGCCGTCACCTGCCATCCGTTTTCGGCGAGCCAGACCGCTTCGGTGCCCTCCCCGCAACCCGCGTCCAGCGCGCGTCCGGGCGGAAGTTTCCCTGCCTCCGCGACCAGCTGCGGATGCGGTCCGAGCCGCGCGTGCCCGGCGGCGGCTGCCCAGTGCTCGTCCCAATAGGACTGATCGAATGCGTGCGGCACAACGGTTCCTTTCCTGAGTTCCCGTTCCACCTTGCAAACCGTCCGGCACGACTGGCAAGCAACCTTGCCAATCTGTCAAACTCGATGGATGGACGACGACCGCGCTCTGGACGCAGTCGGCCCTCGGCTGCGTGAACTTCGCCGGAAGCGGGAGGTCACGCTGGCCGAGCTGTCCGCACAGACCGGCATCGCGGCCAGCACCCTGTCTCGCCTCGAATCCGGGAACCGGCGGCCCACTCTGGAACAGTTGCTGCCTCTGGCCCGCGCACACGGCGTGACCCTCGACGAACTGGTCGACGCCCCGCAGACCGGCGACCCGCGCATCCACCTCCGCCCGATCAGCTGCGCCGACGGCTCGACGATCCTGCCTCTGACGCGCCGTCCCGGCGGGATCCAGGCGTACAAGTTCATCCTGCCCGGACAACGGAAACCGCAGACCCCCGACCTGAAGACACACGAGGGCTACGAGTGGACTTATGTCCTCAATGGACAGCTGCGGCTCGTGCTCGGCGAGCACGACCTGACGCTTTCGCCCGGCGAGGCAGCGGAATTCGACACCCGGCTACCGCACTGGTTCGGCGCGGCGTCGACGGAACCGGTCGAGTACCTATGCCTGATCGGACGGCAGGGGCAGCGCGCGCATGTGCGAGCCGCGCCTAAGGCGTGACCGACGCGGGCAGCCCGAAGGCCGGGAAATGCTGCGCGCCGAGGAACGACGTGAGGGCGCTGATCCGGTCCTCGCGCAGGGCCAGGACGGTGATCGACCACGTCTCGTGCTGGGCAACCGCCGACCCGCCGAGGTAGGACGCCACTGCGGGCTGGGCGTTCGCGCTGGTCAGCCGGAAGCGCCAGCTCGGGCAGCACCTCATCGGGACTTGGCAGGCGAACTCCGTCACGTCGGCACGGCCGCGGTACCAGTGCGGGCGACATCGACCAGGTCACGTCCTCGGCCAGGGCGATCCCGGTCACCAGTGACGGTGGCGATCTCGGCGGCCGAGAAACCGAGGACGTCAAAAGCAGCAGCGCCGCCCGCTGGTTGCCCTGCAGGTGGCGGCATGCGGCGACAAAGCGAGTTCGACCGCCTCGCGTTGTTCGTAACGGGGGGCTCGGGATCAGCCCAACCCTCGCGCTGATCATGGCGATGACCGGCCATTCCCGGTTCCTCGACGACCTGGACGGCGACGGCGTCGAGGTGCTGCGGCACCGCTGACGCCCTTGCACTCCGCCGCCGAGAGTTCTATAACAGTGGAGACAGTTATAGAACTCTAAGGAGCTGCCATGCACACCCCGACCCAGAAAGGACGCTTCGGGGAGTACGGCGGGCGCTGGGTGCCGGAATCCCTGGTGCCCGCCTGCCTCGAAGTCGCCGACGCGTTCGAGAAGGCCTGGGTCGACCCCGGCTTCCGCGAGCAGCTCCAGACGATGCTCGCCCGGCACGTCGGCCGGCCTACGCCGCTGACGCCCGCTGAGCGGCTGTCGGCGGAACTCGGCGTGGACGTGGTGCTCAAGCGAGAAGACCTCACGCACACCGGATCACACAAGATCAACAACGCGGTCGGGCAGGCGCTGCTCGCGAAACGGATGGGCAAGCGACGGCTGATCGCCGAGACCGGGGCCGGAATGCACGGCGTCGCGACGGCCACCGCGGGCGCGCTGCTCGACCTGCCGGTCACGGTGTTCATGGGCGAACAGGACGTCGAACGCCAGTCGCACAACGTGTTTCGCATGCGCTACCTCGGCGCGGAGGTCGTCCCGGTCCGCGCCGGCAGCCGCACGCTCAAGGACGCGACCAGCGAGGCGATGCGGCACTGGGTCAGCTCCACCGAGGAAGCGCACTACTGCCTCGGCTCGGTCGTCGGACCGCATCCGTACCCGTGGATGGTGCGCGAATTCCAGCGTGTGATCGGCGAGGAAGCCCGCGAGCAGCACGTGACCGTGCCGGATTTCGTCGTCGCGTGTGTCGGCGGCGGATCCAACGCGGCGGGCACTTTCGCCGGATTCGCCGACACCAGCGCGCGGCTGGTCGGGGTGGAAGCGGTCGGCGGATCGGGCGCGACGTTCGGCCAGGCTGGAGTGCTGCACGGTTCGCGGTCGCTGTTCTTGCAGGACGAGCACGGCCAAATCCTCGAAGCCCACTCGATCGCGGCCGGCCTGGACTACCCCGGCGTCGGACCGGAACACGCGCACCTGCGCGACCTCGGCCGGGCCCGGTACGTCGCCGTCAACGACGAAGCAGCGGTCGCCGCTGCCGCGCAATTGGCGCGTACCGAGGGAATCATCCCGGCCCTCGAATCCGCGCACGCGCTCGCCTGGGTGGCCGAAGCCGCCGGCACGCCGGATCTTCCAGCGGGCTCGACAGTTCTGCTCACCCTGTCCGGCCGCGGCGACAAGGACATCGCCACGCTGATCGCCCGCTCCGAGGAGTCCCGCGCATGAAAACCGACCGCAAAATCCTCATGCCGTACCTCACCGGCGGGATCAATCCACACTGGACGGATTACCTCCCCGCATTGGTCGAAGCGGGTGCGGACGCGATCGAAGTCGGCATCCCGTTCTCCGACCCGACCCTGGACGGTGTCACCATTCAGGAGGCCTCGAACATCGCGCTCGCCAATGGAACGACTCCGCGAAGTGTCCTCAATGCACTCGCGGAGACCATAGTGGACGTTCCGATCATCGTCAGCACCTACGCCAACTTGGCCGTCCGCAACGGTTTCTGCGCCGAGCTGAAGGAAGCCGGAGTCGACGGTCTGATCGTGCCGGATCTCCCGCTGGAGGAAGTACCCGCGCTCGAAGCCGAAGTGGACCTGGCCCTGCTGGTCTCCCCCGCGACGCCAACCGACCGTGCCCAAGAAATCGCCGCCCGGAGCCGAGGTTTCGTCTACGCAGTCTCGTCGATGAGCACTACCGGCGAACGTGACCACCTGCCCGCCTCCGCGACCGAACTGGCCACCCAGCTCAAGCGCGTCACCGACCTTCCGATCCTGATCGGCTTCGGCATCTCGCAGCCAGCGCACGCCGCCGAGGCCGCCCGGGTGGCCGACGGCGTGATCGTGGGCGCGGCGATCATGCGGCGGGTGCTCGACGGCGCCGGTCCGGCGGAGGTCGGCGAGTACGTCGCGACCCTGCGAGCCGCGCTCGACTAGAATCCGCTGGTCCCCGCAGAACCCGACCAGAACGGACGCGCATGGCCCGCTATCGAGCAATCGCCGCGGATCTCGCCGCGAAGATCCGAGCCGGCGAGTACGCGCCTGGCGAGGCCCTGCCACCGCAGCGGGAGCTCAGCGTGTCGTACGGCGTCACGCTCATGACGCTCCGGCAAGCGCTGCGCGAACTCAGCGACGAAGCCCTGATCGTGCAACAACCCGGCCGCGGCACCTTCGTGGCGCCCAGTCCGGCCTCGTACCGGCCGGGGTCGCTGCGCAGCTTCACCGAGGACCTGCGCGATCAGGGTTACGTCGTGCGCACCGAGGTCGTCAGCCAAGCGGTACGGCGGCTGCCCGCGCGCATCGCCGCGCGGCTGCAAGCCCGGGCCGCCGATTCCGGCCTGCGACTGGAGCGAGTGCGCGAGTTCGGCGGCCGCCGGGCGATCCACCAGGTGTCGTGGGTCGCGCCGCCGCACGGGGAACGCTTGCGGGACACCGATTTCACCGCCGCCTCGCTCTACTCCGCACTGTCCGAATCGGACGTCGTGGTGGACCGGGCCGCCGAAACCATCCGCCCGGACACCCTCGACGACAAGCTCGCCCGGCTCCTCGACGAACCGGCCGGCACCCCGGTGCTGGTCAGCGAGCGCACCACCAGCACCCCGGACGGCACGATCGTCGTCCTCGACCGCGCGACCATCCTCGGCAGCATGATGCACATCAGCACCGAACGCGCCGCCGACCGGCTGTCACTGCGCTGGGGCGCCGGAAGCTGAATCCCGGTGGCCGTGCGCCAAGACGGCCAGGTGCACCGAAAGCCGAGTGTCCGGATTGGACAGGTCGACACCCAGCAACCGCTCGATCGTCGCCAGCCGCGAATACGCGGCCGGACGGCTGAGATTCAACGCCTTCGCGAACTCCGTCATCGAATAGCCCGACTCGACAAACGCCCGCAACGTCGCGAACGCCCGGCTGGCCCGCGGCTCCGGCAACGTCAGCAACGGCCGCAACTGTGCCTCGGTGAACTCGTGCAGCCGCGGATGGTCCCGCAGCCACCACAGCAATCCGCGCACCCCCAGGTCGCCAGCCCGCCGAAGTCCGGGCGCACCAGGCGATTCGACGTCCGAGACATGCGCCGCCTCCCGCAGCGCCGCCGGTAATTCGCCGAGCCGGCGCACCGGACCGGCCGCCCCGAACGCCGCCGCCAGTCCCTCCGGAACCCCGGCAACCACCCGCTCCAGCAACGCCTTCTCCGCGGCCGCCGAGGCGCACGGGAACACCGCCGCCACCCGGCCTTCGGCGAGCACGCCGCCGATCCCGTCGCTGGTCAGCACCGCGTCCAACAGGTCCCGTTCCTGTCCAGACCGAGCCGCACGGCACACGAGCACCGCGTAGTACGCCGCCGACGGCAGGCCCAACGCCCGGGCCCGCGCACGGACCGAACCCTCGTCCGCGCCATGCAGCAGATCGCGCAACAGGTCGCCCTGCGCCTCGATCGCCCCCGACAGCGGCGAGCGTTCCAGCAACTTCCCGACGGTCAACGCCTCAGCCGCGCGTTCGAGCACCATCCACGCCGAAGGCTGCTCCGCCGACCGCGCGGGCACGACCAGCCGGCCCCAGCGTTCGCGCGGCGGTCCGACCGGGGTGCACAGCCAGCCTTCCGGGCCGCCGACCTCGGTCGCCGCGGAAAACGGCACCCGCCGCGACCGAGCCGGCCAATCGCGCAGCAGCGATTCCGCCGAACCGACGCCGGCGAAGGCGAGCGCTCGATGCGTCCGGTCTTCCAGCACGACCGGCAGCCCGATCAAGTCCGCCGCGTGCGCGAGCACCGCGTCCGGCGCCGGCGAAGCCGAACCGACCGTGCTGAACGCCTCGTGGGCCCGCTCGGCCAGCCGCAACCGCTCGTAGTGCGCGTTCACGATGCGGGCATGCACGATCTCGGTCACCTCGATGAAGCGAACCGTGCTGCGCAGCTCCACCAGCGGAAATCGCGCGGCACGGGCGGCCTGCACCAACGCGTCCGGCAACGACTTCAGATGCTGCCCCGGCTCCACGACCAGGCCGATCGCCCCGGCGTCCCGCAGCGACCGGACATAGGCCACCGCGTCGAAGCCCGGCTCGGTGTACGCCCGGCCGATCGACAGCACGAGAACGTCGCTGGTCAGCGTCCCGGCGACGTCGCTCAGCTCGCTCACGTGGACCGAGCGCACCGGCACGTCGACCGCGTCCGCCGCCGAGCGCACGACCGGCGCCCCGGCGGCCATCACGGGCAGCTCGAGGACGTCTCGCAGGGTCAGGTGCACGGCGTCAGGATAACCCGACGAACTGTAAAGCAGAGCCCGGTCAAACCGACGATTCGTCGGTTACCCGCGACCGGGCCGAGCGGGACCCTCAGAGGGCGAAGACCAGGAAGAAAGGTGGCTCGATGAGCGATTCCGTGCCGACGCTGTCCCAGTGGATCGCCGGCGGCGAGGCAGCAGGCTCGCCGGACGGCTACGGGGACGTCACGAACCCGGCGACCGGGAAGGTCACCGCGCGCGTGCCGCTCGGCTCGGCCGCGGACGCCGAGGCCGCGATCGCCGCCGCGAAGGCCGCGTTCCCCGCCTGGCGCAAGACCTCGCTGGCGAAGCGCAGCCGGGTGCTGTTCCGGTTCCGCGAACTGCTCGACGCGCGGTCGGACGAACTCGCCAGGATCATCACCGCCGAGCACGGCAAGGTGCTGTCCGACGCGGCGGGCGAGGTCGCGCGCGGCCTGGAGGTCGTCGAGTTCGCCTGCGGGATCCCGCACCTGCTCAAGGGCGCGGCGACGGCCAACGCGTCGACCGACCTCGACGTCACGTCGCTGCGCGAACCGCTCGGCCCGGTCGCGATCATCTCGCCGTTCAACTTCCCCGCGATGGTCCCGATGTGGTTCTTCCCGATCGCGATCGCGGCGGGCAACACCGTGGTGTTGAAGCCGTCCGAGAAGGTGCCGACCGCCGCGAACTGGCTCGCCGAACTGTGGCGCGAAGCCGGTCTGCCCGAAGGCGTGTTCAACGTGTTGCACGGCGGCAAAACCGCGGTCGACGCGCTGCTGCACAGTCCCGACATCGAGGCGGTTTCCTTCGTCGGGTCGACCCCCATCGCGCAGTACGTCTACGAAACCGGCACCGCGAACGGCAAGCGCGTCCAGGCGCTCGGCGGCGCGAAGAACCACCTGGTGGTGCTGCCCGACGCCGACCTCGACCTGGTCGCCGACCAGGCGGTCAGCGCCGGTTTCGGGTCCGCCGGCGAACGCTGCATGGCGGTGTCGGTCGTGGTCGCGGTGGGCGACGTCGCCGACGCGCTGGTGCCGCGGATCGCCGACCGCGCGAAGACGCTGGTGACCGGCGACGGCACCCGCGGCTGCGACATGGGCCCGCTGGTCACGGCCGCGGCGAAGGACCGGGTCTGCGGCTACATCGCCGCCGGGGCCGAGGCCGGCGCGACGCTGGTGCTCGACGGCCGGGAAGGCGAGTTCGACGCGGACGGCGAGGGATTCTTCGTCGGCCCGACGGTGTTCGACCACGTCCGCCCGGACATGCCGATCTACACCGACGAGATCTTCGGCCCGGTCCTTTCGGTCGTGCGGGTGGAAACGTTCGCCGACGCGATCGAGCTGATCAACGCCGGCCCGTACGGCAACGGCGCGGCGATCTTCACCAACGACGGCGGCGCGGCGCGCCAGTTCTCCGCCGACGTCGAGGCGGGCATGGTCGGCGTGAACGTGCCGGTGCCGGTCCCGGTGGCCTACCACTCGTTCGGCGGCCGGAAGAACTCGCTGTTCGGCGACACCCACGCGCACGGCAGCGAGGGAGTGCACTTCTTCACCCGCGCCAAGGTCGTCACCACCCGCTGGCCCGGGGCCGGGCAGGGCGGGCTCGACCTCGGCTTCCCGCGAAACGTCTGAGAGGAGTCGAGAATGGACACTCAGTCGGCAGCAGCCCGGCACCTGTGGATGCACTTCTCCCGCATGGGGAATTACCCGGACTCGCCGGTCCCGGTGATCACCCGCGGCGAGGGCGTGCACGTGTGGGACGACCGCGGCCGCAAGATTCTCGACGGGCTCGCCGGGCTCTTCGTGGTGCAGGCCGGGCACGGCCGCCGCGAACTCGCGGAAGTCGCCGCGCGGCAGGCGAACGAGCTGGCGTACTTCCCGATTTGGGGCTATGCCACGAAACCCGCGGCGGAGCTGGCCGAACGGCTCGCGCATCTCGCGCCGGGCGACCTCAACCGGGTCTTCTTCACCACCGGCGGCGGCGAGGGCGTCGAGTCGGCGTGGAAGGTCGCCAAACAGTACTTCAAGCTGACCGGAAAACCCGGCAAGCACAAGGTGATCAGCCGCGCGGTGGCCTACCACGGCACCCCGCACGGCGCGCTCGCGATCACCGGGCTGCCCGCGATGAAGAAGGATTTCGAACCGCTCACGCCGGGCGGTTTCCGGGTGCCGAACACGAACCTGTACCGGCATCCGGAGTTCGCCGGCGACCTCGAAGCGTTCGGCCGCTGGGCCGCGGACCGGATCGAGGAAGCCATCCTGTTCGAGGGCGCGGACACGGTCGCCGCGGTCGTGCTCGAACCGGTGCAGAACTCCGGCGGCTGCCTCACGCCGCCGCCCGGGTACTTCGAACGGGTGCGGGAAATCTGCGACCGGCACGACGTGCTGCTGGTCGCCGACGAGGTGATCTGCGCGTTCGGCAGGCACGGCGCGACGTTCGCCAGCGAGAAGTTCGGCCTCCAGCCGGACCTGCTGACCTGCGCCAAGGGGCTCAGCTCCGGCTACAGCCCGATCGCCGCGCTGATCGCGTCGGACCGGGTGATGGAGCCGTTCCTGCGGCCCAAGGTCGGCTTCCCGCACGGGTACACCTTCGGCGGGCACCCGGTATCGGCCGCGGTCGCGCTCGCGAACCTCGACCTGATGGAGCGCGAGGGCCTCAACCAGCGCGTACTGGACCACCAGGACGCGTTCGGTTCGACCCTGGGCAAGCTGCTGGACCTGCCGATCGTCGGGGATGTCCGCGGCGACGGCTACTTCTGGGCGGTGGAGCTGGTCAAGGACAAGGCGACCCGCGAGACGTTCGACGCCGACGAGCGGGAACGCCTCGTCCGCGGCTTCCTGCCGGGTGCGCTGTTCGACCGCGGCCTCTACTGCCGTCCGGACGACCGCGGCGACGTGGTCGTGCAGTTCGCCCCGCCGCTGATCGCCGGCCAGGCCGAGTTCGACGAAATCGAACAGATCCTGCGGGACACGCTGCTCGAGGCGCAGAAACTCGTCTGAGCCACCTGGCGAGGGAGGGGGCCGGGACCGGTTGGTCCCGGCCTTCTTCCGGGCCGTCGCCTATCATCGGGACCCCGAGCCCTGACCGCGAGGCGGCGCGCATGCCCGAGCACGAACCCGGCCTCGACCGGCGGCTGGCCGACGCCATCGAACGGCTCGGGAACGGCTTGCGCGCCCTGTCCCAGCGCAGCGCGCGCACGCAAGGCCTCTCGCCGCTGCAGCAACAAGCGGTGCTGTCTCTGGCCCGTCAACCCGCGCCGCGCCGCGAGGTGAACGCGCTGGCCGCGGAATTCGACGTGACCACGCCGACGATGTCCGACGCGGTCAGCGCCCTGGAACGCAAAGGCCTTCTCATCCGCTCGCCGGGTTCGGACGGCCGCCGCCGCCTGCTCACCCTCACCGAGCGCGGCTTCCAGGTCTCCGCCGAGTTGGCGGCGTGGGATGCGCAATTGGTGGGCTCGCTGGCGGCGCTGCCGGAGCCGGACCGCGCCACAGCTCTGCACACGCTGTTGCGGGTGATCGCGGATTTGCAGCGCGGCGGTGCGATCAGCGTCGCCCGGGTGTGCACGACCTGCCGGTTCTTCGGCCCGGACGAGCACCCGGATCCGGCGGCTCCGCACCACTGCCATTTGATGCGGAAACCCTTGGCCCTGACGGAATTGCGTACCGACTGTCCGGAGCACGCGCAGGCGACCGCCTGACCCTCGCCGACCGTCGTTGAGGATGGCTATTCCTCGCTGTCGCGCACGACCAGGGCGATCTGCACCCGGTTCACCACGCCGAGCTTGGCGAACAAGCTGCTCGTGTGCGCCTTCACCGTCGCCACGCTGATGTGCAGCCGCTCGCCGACCTCAGCGTTCGACAGCCCTTCCGCGATCGCCCGCGCGGTGTCGCGTTCACGTTCGGTCAACAAGGCGAGCCGCGCCCGCGCCGCTTCCCGCGCGGCACGCCGGGTCTCCGACGACCGCGGTCCCATCGCCGCGGTGATCAACCGGCTGGTGGCGGCCGGGGACAGCGCGGGGTTCCCGTCGGCGACCGCGCGCACCGCGGCCAGGATGTCCGGCGGCGGGGTGTCCTTCAGCACGAAGCCGAGCGCCCCGGCCCGCAGCGCCCCGAGCACCATCTCGTCGGAATCGAACGTGGTCAGCACCAGGATCCGCGGCGGGTCCGGCCAGCTCAGGATGGCCTCGGTCGCGCTCAGCCCGTCGCGGCCGGGCATCCGGACGTCCATCAGCACGACGTCCGGCTGGAGCCGGCGGACCTCGGCGATCGCGGCGTCGCCGTCCGCGGCCTCGCCGGCGACCTCCAGGTCGGCTTCGCCGTCGAGCATGAGCCGCAGCGACATCCGCACCAGCTGATCGTCGTCGACGATCACGACCCGCACCCGGTCCACTCACTCGCTCCCTTCGCCGCGGGCAGGCCACGGCAGCCACGCGGTCAGCACGAACCCGCCGTCCGGGTCCGCGTGATGGTCCAGGCGCCCGCCGGCCAGCTCGACCCGTTCGGAAAGCCCCAGCAACCCGAACCCGGCCGACGGCGGCGGTTTCTCGCCGCTGGCCGCGCCGGTATCCCGCACCGTCACGCGCAAGCCCTCGCCCTCCCCGCCTTCGACAGTGACGCACACTTCCGCTCCCGGCGCGTGCTTCCCGGCGTTGGTCAGTCCTTCTTGGACAACCCGGTACACCGTGCGCGCGAGCAGATCCGGCGGCTTCCCGACGGACTCCGGGGTGTACCTGACGTTGACCCCGAGGGCCCGAGCGTCGGCGACCAGCGCGGGCAGATTCGCGAGCGACGGCTGCGGCGGCTCCAGCCCGCCCGGACTGGCCCGCAGCACCCCGAGCACCTCCCGCAACTCCTCCAACGCCTGATGCGCGCCGTCCGCGATCCCCTTGGCCAGCAGTGTGACCTGCTCGGCGGGCAGGTCCGTGCGGTGCCCGAGCACCCCCGCCTGCATCGCGACCAGCGAAACCCGATGCGCGAGGACGTCGTGCATCTCGCGCGCGATCCGGTGCCGCTCGACAATCCGCGCCTCGGCCGCCCGCGCGACCTGCTCGCGTTCCGCGCTCTCCGCGCGTTCCCGCAGCGACTGCACCTCCTCGCGCCGCGCCCCGATCGCCGCTCCGATCGCCACGACAATGCCGGTGATCAGCACGATGAACGAGATGGACAACCACCACGGGTCCGGGTCGGTGCCGCGCGGGTAAATGCCTTCGGTGACCGCTCCTGTCGCGACGCACGCCAACGCCATGAACGTGGTTTCGAGCAGCCGGCGCCGAGTCGCGAGCGACCCGAGGACGAGCAGCGCGGCACCCCCGGCGGACGTCGACACCGCCGAGACGATCACCACCCCGGTCGCGACCGAGAGCGGGTACTTCCGCCGCCACAGAGACGCGATCAGGCAGCCGAGCCCGATGACCGGATCGCCGACAAGCAGCCATTCGGTCCGCGCGTCCTCGAACCCCGGCGGCAGTTGGGAAGCGACCGCGAACCAGGCGAACGCGCCGAGCAGCGCGGCGGCGAGCAGCCGCCATCCCTGCTGCCACGGCTTGAGCTTGGCCGGCGAAACGATCACCAGCCCATCTTCGCCGATCCGTCCCCGCCGTGCAGCCGCCCGAAGCACACTCCGCGCCCTAGACCAAAGTCGTACCCCTCGACTTTGGTCGGCCACGGTTCGCTCCGCAGGTCCGATGTGCGCGGCAGCCGCGGCGGCCACCCTTGGGTGCACCACGAACTCAGGGAGAGCAGATGAGCAAGGGCGGCTATTCAGCAGTGCAGATCGCGGGGATGGTGCTCACCGTCGTATCCGCGCAGGCCGCGATCCGCAGTTTCTTCGACCACGACGCACGTCAATTGTGGGGCGTGTTCGACTGGGTCCCCGGCGGGTGGGGCGGACAGCTGGTCGCGCTGCTCGTGCTGGCCGTCGTCGGAATGGCGCTCACCGGCTGGGCGCACGCCCGGGCCAATCCGAAAAGCTGACTCAATGCACGTCCGGCCCGAGCGCCGCGTACGTTTCCGGACGCCTCCGTCGCAAATAACCGGCCATGGCCAGTCCCGCGACGATCAAAATCGGCAGCAGCCACGGCAACAACCCGATCCACGCCGCGTCGGACCCGGCCATCGTCGGGAAGTTCAGCACCGCCAGCACGATCACCCCGATCAGCCCGGCCCCGCCGAGCCCCGGCGCGACGAACGTGCTCCACCAATGCGGATCCCGCCGTTGCCGGAAGAACACCACCACCGCGACCGAAGCCATCGCCTGCAAAACAAGAATCGCCAACGTCCCGAACCCGGTCATCGACGACGTCAAGAACGCGACCGGATCGAGCCCCAGCACCGCGAAGATCGCCGCCACCAAGGTAGCGAAGCCGATCTGAGCAGCACTGGCGCTGCGCGGCGTACCGGAAACGGTGCGCCCCAACGCCTTCGGCAGCACCCCGTCCCGTGCGAGCGCGTAAATGTACCGGCTGGCGGAGTTGTGCAACGCCAGCAACGCGGCGAACAGACTCACCACAAGCAACAACTGCATCACGTCGGTAAGCACGGTCCCGAGAACGTCCTGCGAGGTAGCGAGCAGCAGATCACCGGCCGCAAGATGGTCCTGCGCCACGGTTTTCGCGTTCTCCACCCCGATCGCACTCACCAACGCGAGCGACGTGATCGCCGCGAAAACCCCGATCGCGATCACCGCGATGTAGGTAGCGCGCGGCACCGACTTGTCCGGATCACGCGCTTCCTCGCTGAACAGCGCAGTCGCCTCGAACCCGATGAAACACGTAGCAGCGAACAACAAGCCAAGCCCGATCGACCCAGACGTCACGACGGCAGGCGACAACGCACTGAACGAATACCCGGATTTGACCAGGACCACCACATCGAACACGACGAGAATGCTGACCTCGAGAATCAGCGACACCGCAAGCACCTTCGCCGAAACGTCCACCCCGCGACGGCTCAGCAGGAACACCGCGATCACGGACAGCCCCGCCCAAAACTCCCACGGCAAGTCCAGATGAAACACCCGGTCGACGACCCCGCCCGTCAACGCACCGGACGTCCCGACCGCCCCCGCGACGAAACAGTTGTAGCCGGCCAGCGCCACAAACGCCCCGGAAATCCCCACCGGACGCCCGAGCGCGGCGGTAAGATACGCGTAGAAGCCGCCCGCGTTGGACACGTACCGGCTCATCCTCGCGTACCCGACCCCGAACAACAGCAACACGACCCCCGCGATCAGGAACGACGCAGGCATCCCGCCGCCGTTGCCCAGCGCGATCCCGAGCCCCGCGATCACCACCATCCCCGTCAACGGCGCGACCGCAGCGAGCACGAGAAACGCGATCCCGCCAGTGCCCAGCGCATCAGCGCGAAGCTCCCCTCCGACGGCCTCCGGTGTCGACTGCTGTGCCATCCAGGCCTCCTGATCAGCTTCCAAAGCGCCCCCTGCCCCCGCAGCGTCCCAGTGTGCGGGCTCCGAGCCGGATCGCCCTTGTCCGCGCAGGCAGAAGTCTTGCCAATCCGCGCACCCCCGCCCCCCTCGGCCCGTCTCGACCGATGTCCGTCAAGGAGCCCTTCACGGCCTCAGATTCCCTCAAGGAGCCCTTCACGGACCACCAGCGCCCCAACAGGAACCAACGCACCCAATGCCGCTTCAGGGCGCAAGCCCACCCAAAAGCGCAGCCCGCGCACCCCACACTCGAGACACCCAACGACCCCCGCGCCAAGCCACTCGAGCCGCTCACCCGCCCCCAGAACCGCACCGGTGCACCCACCCATCGAGGCACCCCGCCCCCGCCCTGCACCCCGATACGAAGCCTCCCTGCGGTCTTGGGGTGCTTGTCAAGGCATCT
>NZ_ASXG01000128.1 GCF_000411975.1 Amycolatopsis orientalis DSM 43388 | reverse complement strand
GTGGGCAAGTCCTCGGCCTATTAGTACCAGTCAACTCGACAACACATTACTGTGCTTCCATTTCTGGCCTATCAACCCAATCGTCTCTTGGGGGCCTTAACCCACAAAGGGGTGGGATACCTCATCTTGGAACAGGCTTCCCGCTTAGATGCCTTCAGCGGTTATCCCTTCCGAACATAGCCAACCAGCCATGCCACTGGCGTGACAACTGGCACACCAGAGGTCCGTCCGTCCCGGTCCTCTCGTACTAGGGACAGCCTTCCTCAAGTATCCTGCGCGCGCGGCGGATAGGGACCGAACTGTCTCACGACGTTCTAAACCCAGCTCGCGTGCCGCTTTAATGGGCGAACAGCCCAACCCTTGGGACCTACTCCGGCCCCAGGATGCGACGAGCCGACATCGAGGTGCCAAACCATGCCGTCGATATGGACTCTTGGGCAAGATCAGCCTGTTATCCCCGGGGTACCTTTTATCCGTTGAGCGACACCCCTTCCACCAGGAGGTGCCGGATCACTAGTCCCGACTTTCGTCCCTGCTCGACATGTCTGTCTCACAGTCAAGCTCCCTTGTGCACTTGCACTCGACACCTGATTGCCAACCAGGCTGAGGGAACCTTTGGGCGCCTCCGTTACCCTTTAGGAGGCAACCGCCCCAGTTAAACTACCCATCAGGCACTGTCCCTGAACCAGATCATGGTCCGAGGTTCAGATTCCCAATCCGACCAGAGTGGTATTTCAACAACGACTCCACCCGAACTAGCGTCCAGGCTTCACAGTCTCCCACCTATCCTACACAAGCCGAACCGAAAACCAATACCAAACTATAGTAAAGGTCCCGGGGTCTTTCCGTCCTGCCGCGCGTAACGAGCATCTTTACTCGTAATGCAATTTCGCCGGGCCTGTGGTCGAGACAGCCGGAAAGTCGTTACGCCATTCGTGCAGGTCGGAACTTACCCGACAAGGAATTTCGCTACCTTAGGATGGTTATAGTTACCACCGCCGTTTACTGGCGCTTAAATTCTCAGCTTCACCCCCGAAGGAGTTAACCGGTCCTCTTAACGTTCCAGCACCGGGCAGGCGTCAGTCCATATACATCGTCTTGCGACTTCGCATGGACCTGTGTTTTTAGTAAACAGTCGCTTTCCGCTGGTCTCTGCGGCCAACCACCGCTCCACTTGCGTGAAGCTTCACGGTGTTTGGCCCCCCTTCTCCCGAAGTTACGGGGGCATTTTGCCGAGTTCCTTAACCACAGTTCACCCGATCGCCTTGGTATTCTCTACCTGACCACCTGTGTTGGTTTGGGGTACGGGCCGTGCATGCACTCACTAGAGGCTTTTCTCGACAGCATAGGATCACCCNNCGGCCTACACGCTTACACCAGGACAACCATCGCCTGGCGGAGCTACCTTCCTGCGTCACCCCATCGCTTGACTACTACGGAATCAGGTCCCACGCTCCACACACAGACTCCGTCCGAAGACATCGCCTGCGGCTTCGGGTGGTTAGTGTCAACCGCCTCGCCATGGGCGCACATGCTCGGGTACGGGAATATCAACCCGTTGTCCATCGACTACGCCTGTCGGCCTCGCCTTAGGTCCCGACTTACCCTGGGCGGATTAGCCTGGCCCAGGAACCCTTGGTCATCCGGCGGCAGAGTTTCTCACTCTGCATTCGCTACTCATGCCTGCATTCTCACTCCCGCACCCTCCACGACTCGCTTCCGCGGCCGCTTCCCTGGATGCAGGACGCTCCCCTACCCATCCACACCACTGCACACCCGCCTCAAGGACAGGCATCGATGTATTGTGTGAATGACACAGCTTCGGCGGTGTGCTTAAGCCCCGCTACATTGTCGGCGCAGGACCACTTGACCAGTGAGCTATTACGCACTCTTTCAAGGATGGCTGCTTCTAAGCCAACCTCCTGGTTGTCTGGGCAATCCCACATCCTTTCCCACTGAGCACACACTTAGGGGCCTTAGCTGGTGTTCTGGGCTGTTTCCCTCTCGACGACGAAGCTTATCCCCCGCCGTCTCACTGCCGCGCTCTCACTAACCGGTATTCGGAGTTTGGTTGATTTCGGTAACCCGGTAAGGCCCCTAGACCATCCAGTAGCTCTACCCCCGGCAAGAAACACGCGACGCTGCACCTAAATGCATTTCGGGGAGAACCAGCTATCACGGAGTTTGATTGGCCTTTCACCCCTACCCACAGCTCATCCCCTCAGTTTTCAACCTAAGTGGGTTCGGGCCTCCACGACGTCTTACCGTCGCTTCACCCTGGCCATGGGTAGATCACTCCGCTTCGGGTCTAGACCACGCGACTCAATCGCCCTCTTCAGACTCGCTTTCGCTACGGCTACCCCACCCGGGTTAACCTCGCCACGCAGCACTAACTCGCAGGCTCATTCTTCAAAAGGCACGCCATCACCCGAAGGCTCTGACGGCTTGTAGGCACACGGTTTCAGGTACTCTTTCACTCCCCTCCCGGGGTACTTTTCATCTTTCCCTCACGGTACTCGTCCGCTATCGGTCTCCAGGAAGTATTTAGGCTTACCGGGTGGTCCCGGCAGATTCACAGCAAATTCCACGAGCTCGCTGCTACTCGGGAACACC
>NZ_ASXG01000127.1 GCF_000411975.1 Amycolatopsis orientalis DSM 43388 | reverse complement strand
AGCCACTACCAGCAGCGACACCAACAACCAGCACCCGATCACGAACTACAGCTGGAGTACTAGGTCCGCTCCCAACAAGAACAATACTATCCGAAATTCACGACAACTGGAAGCGTGTAGGGGCTTGTGTGACCCGCCCCATATACTGGCGGTGCCCTTCCGTTTGATCACGGTGGAGCACGCGGGACCGGCGGGTTCTAGCCACCCTTCGGGGCGGTCGCCGGTCCCGCACCCCGCTCAGCTGGCCAGTAGCGCACCGCGACGGCGCTGCCAGGATTCCAGCACCGCATTCCGTTCGTACAACGGGCGTCGTCGTGACCCGTGGTTGATCCAGCCGTCCTCGCTGCGCCAGCGCCGAAGGGTTCCGGCCGGGACGGTCAGCCAGGCTGAGAGTGCCGCGACGTCCGACACCGGAGTCCCTTGCGCGTCGCTCAATTCGTCCCATCGATCGCGCGGCCACCGGGTGCGGCATCGAGGGCAGATGATCCGGTCCGCGTCGGCACGCACACGCAAGCGGGTTCCGCACGGCTGCCCGGTCGTTTCGTCCGGGGCTGGGCAGGTGCCGACAGGCAGGCTTGACTCGGCCGTCCCGGTCGCCGTGCGCACCGACGCGAGCAGCGTCCGCACCTCGTCGGCGAAGTCGCCGACCCAGTATTGCCGGGTGACGTAGTCGAACCATTCGACCAGGAACGCCGTTTCCCCGCGCACCGTGCGCGGGGACAGGCCGAGCTGCTCGGCGATCTCCTCGCGCAACTGTTCCAGCGAGGTGTCCAGCTTGCCCGCCCACGGCTGGTGAGCGGTGAATTCCAGCCAGCTGACCAGCAGCTGACCCTCGCGTCGCGCCGTTGCGTCCGGCAGGCCGTGGCCGGTGTCCTTGCGGACGTTGTCGGCCCAGCTCGACAGGATCTCCAGCACCGAGTGCGGGTCTCCCTCGTCCTCAGCGCGGGTCCGGCGATCGGTCAGAGCCAGCACGGTGTCCCGGGCCGGTGAACGGGGGCCGTAGCCGGGCGAGACCCGCCCGCCGGCCGAATTACCGCCCGGCACGGCGGCCCGGATCAGCTCCGGGTACAGGCGCGCCAGTTCCTGGATGTCGGCGCGCAGTTCGTCCGCGCACGGATCGCACGTGCGGTAACCCTGCTGGGCGCGGAACGCCTCGCCGGTGCGCGTGCGGCAGCCGAGCAGGCACCGAACCTCTGAGCCCTCGTCGGCACGGGTCGTCATCGAGCGTTCTCCTTCGCATGCTGCTGAGTGCTGGCTGCCTGGCGAGCGGCTGCTGCGCGGGCGCGCTCCAGGCGGGACGGGTGCATCCGCGTGAGCTTGTCCCGCGGCTCCCGGTGCCCGGCGCGGTTGCGGGACAGCGGTCCGCAGACGACCCACGCCTTGGCCTTGCAGAACGGGCACGCCACACTGCGGGCAAGATCGTGGTCGGCGTTGCGCTTCCAGCCCATCAGTTCATAGGCCGCGCGAATGCCGCGCATTCCGGCTTGCCGGTGGTAATCGCGATCCTTCGCGCTGCGGCTCGGACGGGGCAGGGCGTCCGCCGTCGCGGAAAAGGCCGGCGTTTCCGGGCCGGACGCGGCGGCTCGGTCGCGAGCCGCGTCGCAGCTCCCGGCGACGTCCGCCGGTGTCGCGCGCCGTGCACCGGTGCCCATCGCGGTCATCGCCGCGTGGCATTCAGCGAGGCTGTACCCGGCCAGGCCGGACAGCCACGACGTCACCAACGCGTCGGTCACGTGGGCTTCGGTATGGCGCATCAGCAGGCCGCGCATGTCACTGCGGCTCATGACGGGGTAGATCGTGGTCGTCATGCCGCCAGCCCGCCCTCGGTCGCGGTCAGGGCGTCGTCCAGGATCGCGGTCAGCTGGTCGGCGTCGGCGTGCCGGGGCCGCGCCTGCCGGACGGCCATCCCGACGCCGTGCTGTTCGTCCTCGGCGATCGCAGAGGCGCGAAGACCCTCGAACCGTTCCACCATCTCCGCGTCCCGAGCCCTCTTTTTCGCGTCGGTGCCCGCGACGCGAGCCGCGCGCATCCGCTCTCCCACCAGCATGGCCAGGAAACTGACCGGCAGCGCCTTGGACGACCAGGCCGCCAGTCCCGAACCCACGACGGCGGACGAAATGCCTTCCCGCAGCAGGGGAATCACCTCGGCCACCAGCTGGGCGCGCACCCGGTCAGGCAGCGACTCGGCGTAGAAGTCCACCAGGCGCTCAGCCTCCTCCCGGCGCAACTGCCTGTCCGAGCGTCCTCGGTCGTGACCGGCTTCACCTTGCGCGCGTTCGGGTGAGCTGGCATCACGCGCGGCGCGCGCGGGAGACCCCACTTTCTTGCTACGCAACGGAAGAGAGGGTTCTCCGGTCGCCCGCTCCCTACTCCCTTCTCCCCGGGCCGTGGGCGAAGGCTTGCCCGAACCCTTCGCGGGCGCGGCCTTCGGACGGGCCGAGGGCGACGTGCGGGCCGATCCGCGGACGCTCAGCGCCGCCTTGACCTCCGGCGGCATCTCGCGCGCTCCAGCCTCCAGGGCATCGGCCGTCGCGCTGGGGGCAGGACCGGTGATCTCAACGGGCAGCCGCCGAAGCTCGGTCGCGAGCGCGGCGCGCAGAATCGGAGACTCGATGTCGAACGCAACGCGCAGCGCGCTGCGAAGTACGTTGGGCTGCTTGAACAGCTCGTCATTCCGAACGAACGAGCGGACTAGCAGCTCCTCGGTCTCCTGGTCGATCACCACGAACCGCGCAGCGTCCAACTCGGACAGTGCTGCGCGGATCTCGGTCAGGCTGAGGTCCGGGTGCGGTCGCGCCCAGCGTTTGGCCGCCAGGTCGAGCACTCCCGCGTAGGACAGTCGCGGCTGTGAAACCAGTTGCAGATAAAGAAGTTTTGCGGCGAGGGAAAGGTTGATGAACTCCTCGTCATGCCAGATGCTCAGGTTGATGCGGGCGTGGTCGCGTGCCAAGAGTCGAATCCCTACACGTCAGAAGATGGGCATGGCGGCAAGCCCGGCAGGCGGGTTCGCTGCGCGGGCTGCTGAGGTAGGCGGGTTTCAGCCGGATGTCGGCTTTTCGGTCGGCGGGCGGTCGTGCAGAGCGGCGGCGTCCAGGGCGTAGACCGGCTGGAGCTTTCCGCCGTTGCGGCCTGCCGTGTCGGTGGAACGGACGTAACGGCCGGTCGGGACCAGGAGCCCGGCCGCGCGGAGCCGGTTCACTGTCGCGCCGACGAGTTGCGGCTGCACCCATGCCGGGAGCAACGGACGCCACCTGTTCGCGAACGTCTCGCGCATCGGGTCGGCGAGCGCGTCCCGCACAACGACAGTCACGATCGCCAGCACGGGCGCCTCGTTCCGCGGCTCTGCCGTCAGCAAGGCCGCGATGGTCGCCGCAGTCTCGCCCGTTCCGGCCGAGCTGGCATGGCCTGCCTCGGCGATGGTCGCCTTGGCCAGCGTCACCAGCTCGGCGAACGGAACCACGGTCACGCGGTCAGAAGCCGGAACGTCCAGACCTCCGAAATGTCGCTGAACTCCTCGGCCACGTCCGGGCGCTCGCGCTTCAGGCGGCCCTGGTCGAGCGCGATCCGCGTCGAGCTGGAGTAGGAGACGACAGGCACGCCGTTGACGGTGCCGATCGTGGCACCGGCACCAAGGAGCGCCGCCTTCAGGACGGTCTCGACGTCCTTGCGCTGCTGGGTCAGCTTCGCCTGCTTGCCCTTGATCCGGCGCAGGGTCCCGACGAAGCGCGCGAACGAGTCGAGCGGCTCCCTTATGTCCTGGTCAGAGGCGAGCGCAAGCGAATTGAGTCTGTTCTCTTTCACCGAAGGTGCTCCCAAGCGAAGGTTAACGCCTGACAAAGTTCCCGCGATGTGGATCTTTGGCAGCGCAGCACGATCAGCCCTGGTTCGACGGTGAACCCGGGTTTCGATCGAGTGATTGTTAATGAACGTAAACAGATTTTCGAGAGTGTTCCTGCTGGTTGACAGCCTGACGAGCCGACAATAACGTGGCCGTGTCGACGTTTGTCAACCAAAAACGTAGAACACTGTCGAAAATGCTTACGCATGTAAACAAGGGGGCCGATCATGGCCGAGGGAAGCGAAGTGTCGTTCACGGAAGCGCTCAGATTCCTGTTCGACAGGTGCAAGCGCGATGACGGCAAGCCGTACAGCGACCGCGACGTCGCCCAGGCGTTGAGGGCCGCGGGTGCGGCGGACTCGTCCTACAGCTACGTGTCGCTGCTGCGGAACGGGAAGAAGACCGATCCGCGCGCGAGCGTCGTTCGCGCGCTGGCCAGTTTTTTCGGAGTTCCCGCAGGATTTTTCCTCGACCCGGCAGTGCACGCTGAGTGGTGCGACCGGATCGACCGGCACACCCGGCCGCTGGAGGTTCCCGTGCAACGCCGGGGTCAAGCGGTCCTGCTGCGCGCTGGTTTGCCCGGCATATCAGACCAGGCGCGCACGCTCATCGAGGCTTTAGCCGAGCACGTGAGCGAACTGGAAAGCGGGGGGTTCAAGCACTGATGACCAAGCGCGTCAAGCGGAGCTGCCTGCCGAACCTGTTTCGGCGGAAGCCGCCGGAGGATCTGCCGAGCGGGGCGCACCCCGTGACACGGCCCGATGAGGTACGGAAACTGGTCGGCGCGATGGACCTCCCGGCCGCCATGGCTCTCGAGAACCTGACGGAGAAGCTGGCCGCGCTGCGAGGCCGACCGATCAAGATCCTTCCCTATCCGGCTTACATCATGTCGGAGTTCCGCACCAGCGACGGGCCGCTGCCCTACGGGGTTTGGATCGCCGACGAACGAGCCGATTACGTGTTCTACCGGCCCGACACGACGCCGTCTCACCAGCAGCACATCATCCTGCACGAGCTGGGACACATCTCGTGCAGGCACGTCGGCGAGCCAGTTCCGTCGGGCCTGGCGGGGGGAAGCACCCCGGCGTCCGGCGCGGCCGCCGCCGTGCTCAAGCGTGCCGGTGGTGGGTACGACGAAAGCCAGGAACAAGCCGCCGAAACCTTCGCGTACCTGGTCGAACGCCAGGCACGCCCCAACCTGTCCGCGACCGGCGACACACCCGCCGCGCGCTACCGCCTGCTGGAGGACTGAAGTGCCCATCCTGGCAGCTGCCCAGGTTCAGCAAATCCTGACCTGGCTCGCCGTCACCGCGGCCCTGCTCTATTGGGCGCGATCGTGGCAACGATCCCGTACCCCTGGCTTGCTCGCCATGGTCAAAGCGCTGGCGGCGTTGGACCTAGCCCTGGTCCTCGGCACGGACTACGGCCCGCACGACTGGCTGTTCGGCATCCCGACGCTGCCGAATTACATCGTCCATGTCCTGACTCTGGGCGCCGCGTACTTCCTCCAGTTGTTCGTGCTCTACCTCGCCCACCCGGCGGACACCGTCCCGCAGAAGATCCGGTCGCGTCGGCGAATCCTCGTCGTCGCCCAGCTTGCCCTCGGCCTTCTGTATCTGCTCGGACCGCTGCGCGGCAGCTTGCCTGGCATCACCGCGAGTGAGGGCGATCACGCTTTCGTTGTCGCCTACCTCGCCGTGTTCGAGCTGTACCTTGGCCTGGCGATGTTCGACGTGGTCTGGGTCGGCCGCCACGCCAAGGATCTGCCGCGCGGGTACCTCCGGACCGGCCTGCGGCTGCTGCGTTGGGGAGGCATCTGCGGACTGGCGTTCGTCGTGCACAAGGCGCTCTATTCGCTCGCCGTCAGCTTCGGGCTCAACCCGCCGTGGGCCGAACTCGGCAACACCGGCGTCAGCCGAGCGCTGACGACGGCGGGGATCCTGCTGCTCATGGCAGGTGTGACGGTCCCCGCGATCGGCCCGCGCAACCAGCTGCGGCGCAACCACCGGGACCTGGAGCCCCTCTGGCAGGACCTGATCACGTATGCACCGGAAGCGAAGTTCGACGCCAAGCCCACCCGGCGAGCCGACATCACCGACCGAATCCGGCAGCGCCTGACCGAGATCAACGACGTCCTTGTCGGACCGCTCCAGCCCTACCTCGACCCGGCGGTGTACCAGGCCGCGCTCGCCTCGGCCGAGCAAGACGCCGGCCACGGCGAAATCCCGCCCTCCGCGGTCGCTCAAGCCGTGACCATCGCCACCGCACTGAACAGCAAGAACCCCGCCAGCTCGGACAGGCCGCTACCATTTCCCAGCGCTGACACGGCCGACTACCGCGAAGAATCAGCATGGGTCGCGCACGTCGCGAACGCCTACGCCCGGCTGACCAGAACAGCATCCAACACCGAGGAGCCCCAGCGCCGTGTCATCCGTCCCGCCTGAGGAAATCGCGGCTTCCCGCAACACTCGCCAGCGCTTCGCCCGAGTCGCGACGGAGGTGCTTGCACCCTGGGTGTGGGTACTCGGCCTGCCGCTGGCTGTGGCATGGCAGGTCACCGGACACCAGCTCGGCGAGGCTGTGCTGTGGGGACTGATCGTCGGGGTCACGGGTTCCCTGATCCCCATGGCGGTCATCGTGCGCGGCGCAAAGCGGGGAAAGTGGGACAGCCACCACGTCACCAACCGTGCCGGTCGGCTCGTGCCGTTCGCCGCGTGCATCGGTTCTCTTGCGCTCGGGTTCGTCGTGCTACTGGTCGGCAACGCGCCCGACGAGATGATTGCGCTCGCTGCCGCCGAACTGGCTTGCCTGGTCATCGCGCTGGCTGTGACCTTCGGCCTGAAGTTCAAGATCTCGATGCACGCGATCGTCGCGGCGGGCGCGACGGTGATGCTGATCAAGGTCTACGGCCCGTGGCTTGCCTTGCTTTTCCTTGCTGTGGCATGGGTTTGCTGGTCGCGTGTCGAACTGGAAGACCACACCGCCGCACAGGTGACGATCGGTGCCGCGAGCGGCATTGTGGTTGGCGGGGGCGGATACCTTTGGCTCGTCGCTCTAATCTAACTGAGGCTCAGGCGCCAATCAGTTGTCGTAACGCCCAAGTAGCGCTCATTCCATGGAGGGAAGGCGTCAGCGACCGCTGTTCCGCTTGAGCGTGATGCCCCCCGCCCGGAGGTGGCTTGGAGCCCGGCCGCCGTGCCGTGCCCAGAGGTCACGGCACGGCGGCCGGGAGTTCTAGACAGCGGGGTCGTTGTGACAGGTCCCGCAGGTGCAGATCGGATAGGTGGACAAGATCTTGCGGAGCCGGTACACGAGCGCCAGGTTCAAGATCCGTTCCTGCTCGTCATCGGCGACGCCGAGCTTGCCGAAGATGAGCGCGACGACCAGCGGGCTAGGCGTGCGCTGACCCCGCTCCCACACAGGGATGGCCCCCGGGGAGACGCCGATCCGCCGGGCAAGCTCACGGACGCCCCACTTCTTGGCCACCCGGGCTTCGCGGATCGCGCTGCCCACGATCTTCGGCAGCAGTTCCGTTTGGTGCTCCAGGTCGTGCTCGCTCACTCGTCGTGCCCTGTTCTTCGGTCTCGTCGGCGATGATCTCGCCGGTGTCGGGGTCGGTGACGATCTCGGTGCCGTCGTACCGGATCCAGTGGCCCATGCTCACCACGCCCGCTTCCGGTGACGCGGCTCGGCGCGGAAGCACGCGGGATCGTCGTTGCTCGTGTCGCGGTCCGGCCCCAGTTCCTCGGACAGCTCGTCCACGAACGCCATGCGCTGCGGCAGCTGCAATCCGGACATGCACTTCGGCCAGAACGTCTCCGCGCCCGGCTCGAACTGGGCTCGCTCGAACCGATGGTTCTTGCCGTCCTTCGCCCAGTGGTGCACGGCGTAGATCACGTCTTCGGCGGGCAGCGTGCCCGTGATGCTCGTGTCCATTCCGGCCCCGCTTTCCTGACGGAAGGTATCGACGAGCATACGTTACCAACTTGGACTCCAAGTTGGTAGTCGCAGATTGCTGCCCCTATCGCGAGTTGTAACCTCTGGATCATGACCCAGCCGGACCCGACATCGGCCCGCGTTCTACTCGCCCGGGAACTACGCGAATTGCGCGAAGCCGCCGGCCTGGACGGCCCGGCTGTCGCGGAACGCACCGGATGGAACTTGCAGAAGTTCTACCGGTCAGAGGATGGAACCCGGACGCAGAAGGCGGACGACGTCGACCAGCTACTAGACCTCTACGGAGCTTCAGAGGAGGCAGCTGAGCGCATCCGGGCCACGGCGGCGCTTGCCCGGCGCAGGAGCAGCTACGGCAAGGTTGCGGACTGGGCTCGGCAGTACGTTGGCCTGGAGCGGGAAGCGACGTCGCTGGCATTCCACCAGGAAGCCGTCATCCCCGGCCTGTTTCAGACCGAGGCGTATGCGCGAGCGGTGGTCTCGACTTCACCGGTTATCGCGCCCGCTGACGTACCCGAAGTCGTGGCAGCCCGAGTGCGTCGCGGCGAGCTGCTTCAGCGGACGAATGCGCCTCGCGTGCACCTAGTGCTCGGCGAGGCGGCCACTCGCCGCAAGGTTGGCGGTGCCGCGGTGCTCGACGAACAACTAGCGCACCTGGAAGAGGTGGCCGCGCTTCCGCACGTGACCTTGCAGATCCTGCCGGACGACGTCGGCGCGCACGCAGCGCTCGGAACGGGCTTTGTGCTGCTCACGCTGAAGATCGGCGGCCAGAAGTCCAAGTGGGTGTACTTGGAAGACCTCATGCGCGGCGAGTGTCGTCCGGATCAGTCGCAGGTCAACGTCTACCAGCTCACCTTCGACTCGCTGGTCGTCAATGCTCTGGGCGAGCATGGGACACTTCAACTGCTGGCGGAGGCACGGGCAACGTTGAGGTAGGTAGGTGACAGTGGCGTTCGATCCGGACAAAGCCGAGTGGCGGAAGTCAAGCTACAGCTCGGGCGGCGAGGCCAACTGTGTGGAGATCGCGTTTCATGACGATGTCGTGAGCGTGCGCGACTCAAAGGACCCGCAGGGCGGCTATCTAACGCTCCCGCGCGAGGGCTGGCAGTGCTTGCTTGATGGGATTAGGAGCGGCGGCGAACATCAGCAGGATGACGAGCAGCTTCCGGCTCCCCCGGAATTCGGCTGACTGAGGGGGCATGAGCGAAGGCCCCGTCTGTGTCGACGGGGCCTTCGTTGCGCTGTATCGGTACGCACGTGAACCAGTCCGAAGGAGCCTTCAGGACCCCACTCGGCCTCTTGGGCAACCCAGGTGCGGAGGCGACAGCGGCTGCGGTAGCAGAACGTAATGGTCAAATGCCGCTCTGCTACTCGGTTGGCCTAAAGGCCTGACGAGTGCGGCGACTTTGCGAACCTCGTCTAGTCTCTGACCTGCTAAAACGTCTCAACTTGCTTTGGGTGCGTCAGACACAATTTGACATTTCCCGCCTTGACAAGCACCCACCGCCCGTCAGCACAATCAGGCTTCGGGGTGCCCCACAGACGCCGGAGGGCGCAATGTCGCCGCCAGGCGACGAGCCGCCGCCCCCACCCCTCCGAGCTACAGTCGACCAGTGCCCGAGATTTCGACCGCCGAGCGAGCCGGTGTCGGTTCCGACGGCCACCCCCGCCCCACTGAAGACCAGCTCGCCCTCCTGGACCACTCCATCCTGGTCCTGGACGGCGCCACCTCCCCGAGCCCCGCCCTCCCCCCAGGCGGCTGGTACGCACACCTCCTCCGCGACCAACTGGCCCACGAACTGAACGCCCGCCCCCAAGAAGACCTCAGCACCACCCTGGCAACAGCAATCGCCGAGGTAGCCAAAACCCACCACCTCACCCCGGGCAACTCCCCCTCCAGCACGGTCTCCATCCTCCGCTGGAACGACTCCGCGATCGAAGCCCTCGTCCTGGCCGACAGCCCGATAGTCGCGTTTGGACAGTTCGGCACCGACGTGGTCTCCGACGACCGCCTGCTTTCCCTGCGCAACAACGGCCTCCTGCAAACCGGGAAAGCCGTCCGCCAAAGACGCAACGCCGAAGACGGCTTCTGGGTAGCCGAAGCGGACCCGTCCGCGGCACACAAAGCGGTCCGCCGCAGCTGGCCTCGCGAAGAGGTCGACGCCGTCCTCATCGCCACCGACGGCGTCGCGATCGGAGTGGACGAATACGGCCTCTTCACCTGGCCAGAAGTGCTGCAGCTAGCCAAAAACAAGGGCCCGGAAGCAGTGCTGGACGCGGTGCGAGCCGCGGAAAACGACGATCCGCACGCGATCCGCTGGCCGCGCGCCAAACGGCATGACGACCAGGTGCTCGTCCTCGCCGATTTCTCCGGGTAGGGGCTGAATCAGGGGTTTTCCCTGATCACGAAACGCCGCGGAACCGCCAGTCTGGCTGCATGGGGAACTCACGAGGCGTCCGGGGATGGCGCCTGACCGCCCTCGCGGCGATCGCCTGGGGGCTGTTCACGATCACCGTGCTGCACATCATCAGCTCGCACGATCCGATCTACGACACGCTTTCGAGCTACACAATCACCGACCGCGGGGAGGGCATGCTCGGGGCGAGCGTGCTGTCGGTGGCCGTCGGATCTCTCGCGGTGCTCGGCGCGCTGATCGCCGGCGGCGTGCCGATGACGTTCAGCACCAAGGCGTTGCTCGTGCTGTGGGCGCTCGGACTCGCGGTCGCCGCGGTTTTCCCGGCCAGTTACCCGCAAAGCCCGAATCCGCTCAGCGGCGACATCCACCTGTACTCGTGCCTGATCGCGTTCGCGAGCCTGCCCGGCGCGGCGATCACGATGCTGGAACCGTTGCGCGGCACGGCGGAGCGCGCGTTCGTGGTGCGCTGGCTGAAGTTCGGCCTCGCCGCGGTCGGGCTGTTCGCGTTGAGCTTCCTGTTCGTCCGCCTCGACGAAGCCGGGGTGCAGCCGTTCCACGTGCTCACCGAAGTGCTGCCGGTGGGTGCGACGCAGCGGCTCACGCTGATCGCGAACGTCACCCTGCTGCTGGTCCTGCTCCGCATCGCGGTGCGGACCGAGGCCGCTCGCGCCGCGGTGCTCGCTACTTCTGCGCCTCGGCCATGAATTCGGGCGCGTAGCCGAACAATCCGGGAAGCCCGCCGGTGTGCACGAACACCACGGTCTCCTCCGGCGAATACCGTCCAGCCGCCGCCCATTCCACCAGGGCGGCGGCGGCTTTTCCGGTGTAGACCGGGTCGAGCACCACCCCTTCCGTGCGACCGAACAAGCGGATCGCTTCCCAGGTTCCCGACGCCGGAATGCCGTATCCCTCGCCGATTGTCGTGTCGTTGAGCCACACGTGTTCCAGCTTCGGTGGGTCGAACCCAAGCAGCTCCGCGGCCCCGGCGGTGAGGTGGGCCAAGTTGTCCACAGCTTCGTTGAGCGGGTGGCTGACGCAGGCGATGTCCAGCTCCAGCGCACCGAGCAACTCCGTGCCGAGCGCGAGCCCAGCCGCGGTAGCCCCGCTGGCGTGCGGGGCAATGACGCGAGCGCGGTCCAGACCCAGGTCGGCCAGCTGAACCGCCAGTTCCCGAGCGGCATCCACATAGCCGAGAACGCCGAGTGGGTCGGACCCACCGACGGGAACTGTCCGCACTTTCCGGCCCTCGTCCGCGGCTTCGGCGAGCAGCCGTTCGTACGTCGCAGTTGCTTCCGCGCCAGACGCGCGGATGTGCACCCGCGCGCCGAAAAGCAGGTCGAGCGGGACATTGCCGGACCGCTCGTAAGCGTCGCCGGATCGAGGCACCTCGGCGGTCAGCACCAGTTCGCACCGCAGGCCCAGCTTGGCGCACGCCGCGGCGGTCTGCCGCCCGTGGTTGGTCTGGACCGCGCCGAAGGTGAGCACGGTGTCCGCCCCGTCGGCGAGCGCCGCGCCGAGGTGGAAGTCGAGTTTGCGCAGCTTGTTGCCGCCGACGCCGAGCGGATGGACGTCGTCGCGCTTGAGCAGCAGCCGGGGAATGCCGAGCGCCTCGCCAAGCCGCGGCGCCGGGACGAGCGGGGTCGGGCCGTGGTGGAGACCGGCGCGCGGAAAGCCGGCGAAAGAAGGGAACCGAGCGAAGTCGAACGTCATCGATCCTCCGATGCGCTGGCCGGGCTGGTGATGAGCAGTTTAGGGGGATTTTCCCGCCGCGGCCCCGGCTGCGCGCTCGATTTCGGCCCGCCGGGCTTGCCAGAAAGCGGCGTCCTGGCCGCGTTTGGCCATGGCGTCCGCGTCCACTTCGACCGTGCCGTCCAACTGCTCGCGCAGGATGTCGGCGTGCCCGGCGTGCCGGCTCGTTTCGGTCAGCAGATGGACCAGCACGTTGAACAGCAGCACGTCCGGCCGCGGCCACCAAGGCACGTGTCCGGGCGCATCGATGGCGAGCGCGGCGATAGTGACGTCGGAGTGCGCGCAAGCCCGTTCGTAGCGGCTGGTGATTTCCGCGCGAGTCTCATGCTCGGTCGCCCACAGGTCGCGACCGCGCTGGTCCAGGTCGTCCCACCGCGGGACCGGCTCCGGAAACGGCCGGCCGAAAACCTCGCCGAAGTACCGGGCCTCGGCTACCGCCAGGTGTTTGACCAGGCCGAGCAGGTTGGTTCCGGTCGAGGTCAGCGGGCGGCGAATGGCGTATTCGGACAGTCCGTCCAGCTTCCGCAGCATCACCTGCCGGACCTCTTTCAGGTCGCTGTGCAGGTACTCCTTCGCGAAGTCATCGATCACGGCTGCCAGCCTGCCCGAACTTCGCCGTCCGTGGTCAGGGGTGCGTTTCCGGAGATCGCCGTGATACGTTCGTTCGAGCGAACGAGAGAACGGGGAGCTGCCGATGCCTTCCGCGACGACAGAGTTCACGACCCTTGCCGAGCAGGCCGCCGCGCTCGCATCCGGCGAGGTCACGGCCGTGCAGCTCACCGAACACGCGCTCAAGCGGGCGCACGCGAGCCAGCCGGTGCTCAACGCGTTCCGCGTGCTGCGGGACGACGCCGCGCTCGCCGAGGCCGACGAAGCTGATCGACGCCTCGCGAACGGGGAACGCGCGCCGTTGCTCGGGGTGCCGGTGGCGATCAAGGACGACGTGGACCTCATCGGCCTGCCCACCGCGTTCGGGTGCCCGGGCGACTTCCCGGCGGCGACGGCGGACGCGCCCGCGGTAGCGAAGCTCAAGCAGGCCGGCGCGGTCATCATCGGCAAGACGAACACGCCTGAGCTGGGACAATGGCCGTTCACCGAGGGACCCGCCTTCGGCGCGACGCGCAATCCGTGGCAGCCCGCGCACACGCCGGGCGGGTCGTCCGGCGGATCGGCCGCGGCGGTGGCGGCCGGGATCGTGGCCGCCGCGCTCGGGTCGGACGGGGCCGGTTCGGTGCGCATCCCGGCGGCGTGGACCGGGCTTGTCGGGATCAAAACCCAGCGCGGCCGGATCCCGACCGACGGCGAACTGTTCCACGGCCTCACCGTCCTCGGCCCGCTGGCCCGGACGGTCGCCGACGCGGCCGCCCTGCTCGACGTCACCGCCGGCACCGGCGCGTCGTTCCAGGCCGCCGCACAGCGCGAACCCGGACGGCTGCGGATCGGCCTCTCCACCCGGATTCCTTTCACCGCCACCAAAACCAAGCTCGACCCAGTGGTCGAAGCGGCGGTGCGGGAGACCGCCGAGACCCTTGCCGGACTGGGGCACGACATCGTCCCGGTCGAACCGGGATACGGCCTGATCGGCCTCACCTTCCTGCCCCGCTCGCTCACCGGCGTGCGCGATTGGGCCCGGCGCGTGCCGGAACCGTCCGCGCTCGACCCGCGCACCCGCAGCAACGCCCAGCAAGGCGGCTTGCTCGCCGGCCCCGCCTTGAAACTCGCCCGCGCAGCGGAACCCGTGCTGCGCCGCCGGATC
The DNA here is from genome assembly GCF_000411975.1 of Amycolatopsis orientalis DSM 43388. Taxonomy (GTDB): domain Bacteria; phylum Actinomycetota; class Actinomycetes; order Mycobacteriales; family Pseudonocardiaceae; genus Amycolatopsis; species Amycolatopsis orientalis_D. The sequence continues at coordinate 54,154 of NZ_ASXG01000127.1, read as the reverse complement.
GGCGGGATGTTCGGCGACATCGACGTCCTGCTCACACCGACCACCGCTACCCCGCCGCCGGCGATCGGGGCGTTCGACGGGCTTTCCGGCTGGCAGACCGACCAGACGATGATCGCCGCGTGCCCGTACGCTTGGCCGTGGAACGTGCTGGGCTGGCCCGGGGTGAACGTGCCTGCCGGACTGACCGCGGACGGGTTGCCGCTCGGCGCCCAGCTGCTCGGCCCGTCGTATTCCGAGGAGCGGCTGATTTCCGTTGCCGCGCAACTGGAAGAGGAGCTGCGATGGCCGGACCGGCACCCCGAGCCGGAGTGGTGAGCACGCGCGACGCGATCCTCCGCGCCACCCTGAAGGTGGTCGGCGAGCAGGGCGTCGGCGGGCTCACCAACCGGCGCATCGTCGCCGCCGCCGGGGTTTCGCTCGGCACGCTCACGTATCACTTCCCGAGCCAGACGGAACTGCTGCGCGAGGCGATGCTGCTGTTCGCGGAAGAGGAAACGGCGAAACTGGCGGGAATTGTCGAGGCCTACCGAGAACAGGGGCTGAGTCTCGAACAAGCGGCGACCGTCGTGGAGCACGTGATCAAACAACTGCCGTTCGGCACGGACGAACTCGCGCCGCACGAGCTGTACCTGCAGGCCGCGCGCGACCCGGGATTGCACGAGGCTTCCGCGAAATGCTTTGCGGCGTATGACGAATTAGCGATCACGATCCTCACCGCGCTCGGTTTGCCGGATCCCGAACGAGTGGCCGGGCCAGTGGTCGCGCTGATCGCCGGGCTGCAGTTGCGTCGGCTAGCGACCGGCACGGACGTTCCGGCTGCTGAGCCGTTGATGATGCTGTTGCACGGCGCGCGAGGCTGAGATGGCCCCGCCGATCGTCCGCGGCACCGCGGCTTGGCGTTATTTCGGCGACTTCCGCGACGCGCTCCTCGCCGGTCAGGTGCTCGTGCTCCAAGTCGCGCATCCGATCGTGGCGGCCGGAGTGCGGGATCATTCGGACTACCGCGAGGACCCATGGACCCGGCTGATGCGCACTGTCGCTTCGCTGTCGATCTATGTGTACGGCGGGACAAAGGGCGCGCAAGCCGAGGCCGCGCGGTTGCGAAAACTGCACCGTTCGTTCACTGGAATCTCCGATGGCCGCCGATACAGCGCCCTCGATCCCGGCGCCTACGCGTGGGTGCACGCGACGCTGGTGATGGCTCCCGTTGACGCGCAACGGTTCTTCGGCCGTCCGATGTCCACTTCGGAGCTTACGGAATATTACGGGCAGATGTGCGGCATCGGCCGGATCCTCGGCGTGCGCGAGCGGGACCTGCCGCCGACCTGGCCGGAATTCGAGCGCTATTACCGCGAGATGATCGCCGGGTTCGGTCCGAACGAGACGATCAGCACCTTGTTCGAGACCATCGACACGGTACGGAATCCCTTCTCCCGCATGTCGGATCGCCGATGGTCGAAACTCCGGAAAAAATACTCGACCGCGCAGATGTTCCTGATCCGCGCGACGCTGCCGCCCGAAGTGCGGGACCGCCTCGGTTTGCACTGGACCGCCGAAGACGCGCGCAAGTTCGCCCGCTTCCGCCGCGTGACCAGAATCCTCGGCACGATGACTCCGCCCTCACTGCGCACTGTTCCGATGAGAGCGGTCGGCAAACTGAATGTCTGGCTACGCGCCCATCCGTGGGCTTACCGGTTCTTCGTCCGCTCGTAATGCGCCCGGGCCTTCGCCCGGTTCCCGCAGCGGGACATCGAGCACCACTGCCGCGTCCGGCGGGGCGAGGTGTCGACGAACCGCAAGCCACAGTCGTCCGCCGCGCAGATGCGAAGGTCTTCCGCGCCGGTCGCGAGGTCGACAGCGTCAGCGGCCAGCACGGCGAACGCCGTCGCCACCGGATCCGCCGGTGCGGGTTTCTCCCGCTGGAGCACGCCGTCCTTCAACCGCAACCGGTCCGGCTCCGGGGCGGCCGCGAGCGCGTCGTTGACCAAGCGGACATCCGCGGCCAGCGGCTTGGCGGTCAGCAGCCGGTTGACCGCCTCGCGCAGCTCCTTCGCCGTGGCCAGCTGAGCGGCGGTCACCGGCAGGCGGCCGAATCCGGCCAGCTCAAGCCATTCCACGAGGGCGTCCGGGTCGGTGAGCAACTCGATGCCCTCGGGGAGATGCCGCGAGCGGAGCGTGTTCACCAGGTGCAGACACGGCCGTCCGGCGTCGAACACCCAATCCATGCCGCTCATTCTAACCATTGAAACCGGTGAGAACCCGCGCTACCGTCTAACCTCATGAGCCGGTTAGAAGCAGCGATGGCCCAAGTAGACGACCTGCGCATGCACTACCTTCGCGGCGGCGACGGTCCGCCGCTGTTTCTCCTGCACGGCTGGCCACAGACGTCCCACTGCTGGCACCGCGTCGCCGGACCGCTGGCCGAGACGTACACGGTGATCGCCCCGGACCTGCGCGGATACGGGCGCACCGACAAACCCCGCACCGGCTACGACAAGCGCACGATGGCGGCCGACGTCGCGAAACTGGCCGAACAGCTCGGATTCGCCCGGGTCTCGGTGGCCGGGCACGATCGCGGCGGCCGGGTCGCGCATCGATGGGCACTCGACCGTCCGGACCAGGTCGAACGGCTGGCCGTACTGGACATCGCGCCGACGCGGGAGATGTGGCGTCGACTCGACAAGGATCTCGGGAAGGCTTACTGGCACTGGCTTTTCCATCTCCAGCCAGACCTGCCGGAGCTGCTGGCGGGCCAGAACGTCGCCGCCTACCTCGGGTACTTCTTCGAGCGCTGGACCTTCCAGCGGCAAGGGCTGGCCGCCGAGGACGTCGCCGAGTACGTGCGCGCGTTCGAAGCACCCGGCGCGCTCCGAGCCGGTTTCGACGACTACCGCGCCTCCTTCCCGGACGACGCCGAGCTGGACGACGCGGATTACGCCGCCGGGAAACGCCTCACCCAGCCGGTACTGGCGGTGTGGGGCAAGGCCGGCCTGCTCGGCAACCTGCCCACGCTCGACATCTGGCGCGACTACGCGGACCACGTGACCGGCATCGGCCTCGAGGACTGCGGCCACTTCCTGCCCGAGGAACAACCTTCACAAGTCGTGGCGCATCTGCGGGAATTCCTGGCCAGTTAACGAAATCCGCGCGAAACCCGCCCCCACGGCCCCGTTCGGAAGGTGATCCCCTCCAGCCGCGAACGCGGTGGCACCGAGGGTCGGCATGGTGAGTGCGTCGAAGCGCGCGAACACCGCGTCCAGGCGGGCACGGATCGCCACTTCGACCGCGCGGCCGGTTTCGTGTCCACCGTGTTCTCGACGCCTTTGCGTGCGAAAGCCTGGCAGTACGGCGTGATGACGCCCGGATTCCGCCGGTCCAATTCCAGGACCTGAGGCCACCGGGAAATCGCCAGGCGCTGGGCAACACGCAACGCGGCACCCTGGCACGAGGCCCAACTCGATTCGCGCCGCGGGCAGCCGCGAATGCGGGTCCTCGCCCGCCATGACGTTCTGCAGGAGCGCGCAATCGGCGACGATCCGGGCATCGGGCTGTGGTGGCAGTACGTCTCCAATCCGGCGGGCGGGAGGACCAGGTTGCGGCCGCGCGGCGGCTTGAATCCCACGACACCGGTGAAGGACGCGGGCGCCCGAAGCGATCGCCGATGTCCGAACCCGCAGCAAGAACGTCGGTTCCGGCCGCCAGCGCAGCCCCCGAACCGCCGGACGGGCCGCCCGCCGCGGCCTCGAAGTTCCACGGATTGCACGTGGTCCCCAACGCCACACGTGAGACAACGGCAGGCAGCAGAACTCAGACGCCGGTACGAGCGTGCAGAATCCCGCCGGCCGCCTGGATCCGGCTCAGCCCGATCGCGGTCTCCTGCGCCACCCGAGGCGGGCGCAGCAGAGTGCCCTCGGTGATCGAGTACCCGGCCAAGGGCTGTTCTTCCTTCGCCGCGATCGGCAGTCCCTCGAGCGGCCTCGGCTGGCCACCGGGCGCGTGCTGCTTCTCCGCGACGGCCGCCAGTCGCAGCGCCTGCTCGAACCGCTGCTCGGCGAACGCGTTGACGTCCGGCTCCGCTCGTTCCACGACCGCGTGCATCAGCTCGACCGGCGAGAGCTGCCGAGTCCGGAAAGGCGCAGTGCTTCGCCGACTGGGGAAGTGGGGCCATGGCGCGCTCCGCAAGCCGCACCGCTCAACCTGCCCAGCTGGCGACTCTCGCCAAACCGACATTCAGCCCACGACTCCAACCACCCACAGTGACCAGGGCACCCGCCAAGACCACCCGATCGAGTGACTGTTTGCGAATCGCTCTCCGCGGAGACCTCGCCGTGGTGGACTACTCGCTCGGCGGCAGGTCGAACTGCCCCGCCTTGACCGCGACGAGGAAGGCGTCCCACTCGCCGCGGTCGAACACCAGCACGGGGCTCGCCGCGAGTTTCGTGTCGCGCACGCCGATCAGCCCGGGACGGGAGAGGTTGACCTCGACGCAGTTGCCGCCGTTGGGTTCGCTGGCGAACGACTTCGCCCAGGCCCCGGCCGCGAACAACGACTCCGCCGTGTCCGGGTCGTAATCCTGGGGCGACGGATAATCCGCCATGGGTCGTCCACCTCCGAGCCTTGTGCAGGGCGTGCGTTCTGCTGCACGGTCCCCGGCTTCTTTGCGTCACTACGGAGCAAACCGCAGGGCCAAGCGGGTGATCAACTCGACCCGATCTCGACATGAAGATTATTCCAGGAGTAGGATTAATCGCAGCGATCGGGGCGTCAGTGGTGGGTGAATGGCTTGCGACATTCAGTCCAACACCGGCGGTACCGGCCCGGGCACCCGGCCCGGGCGGCGGAACAGCCGCGAGACATCGGGAGGTGTGCGGATGCGAGCCGACCCGTTCGGCGAGACGAGCAACTCCGCCCGCCTCGCCGGGATCAGCGCTGGTCCAGGTGCCGCGACGACCCTGCGGAGACACCGCAACGAGGCGGTTTCCCTGGTGCCCGGCGTTGACCCGCCGAGCGCGAACCACCCCGATCCGGCCGGCGCCGACCCGCGCTGGTTCCCGTTATCCGAACTGGGGGTGTGATCCCATGGCCGTCCGGCTCACCACGCTTTTCCGCCGTGAGGACGAACACACTCGCGGCCGGCGTGGGATCAATCACGAGTTGCGCAGCCGGTTCGGGTTCAGCCTGATCCAGGCCCCGCTGCGCAGCCCCATGGTGGTGGACACCGAGATCGAAGTACCGGCTCCGCGCCAAGCGGACACCGTCCACGCCACCAGCCACCGTCGCGAGACACGAGTACCGCTGCTTCACGGGCTCGGCTGAGCCGCGGTCCGCATCGTCCACGCTCCCCGGAACTCCTTGCCCCGGGGAGCGTTTTCGTATCCGGAACCAAGACCGCGCAGGTCCGGACCATGCCAGCCGGTCTAGACCATGCACTCCGCGGAAGTCCGGGAGGGAAAGCTGGTTCCCCTCCCGGACCTTCGCTTCGGACTCCGTGCGCGAGGGTCAGGGCTTGCGGCCCAGGGCGCAAATCCCGCCGCTGAAGGAGGGATCGTCCGCCATCCGGTCGCCCGCGCTCGATTCGCCGGCCTCCGGGTGCCAGTCCGAGACCCACGAGATGCCCGGCTCGACCAGTTCCAGCCCGGAGAAGAACTCCGCGAACTCCGCCCGCGAGCGGAAGTGGAACGGCGTGCTCGACTGCTGGTACTGCTTGTGGATCGCGTCGCGGCGGTCACCGTCGTGCGTCGGCACGCCGTCGTCGGTCAGGTGCGAGGACAGGAAGTACGAGCCGGACGGCAGCAGCGACAGGTACTTCTGCACGATCTCCCGCGCCGGTTCGTCGCGGCCGATGAAGTACAGCACCCCGACCATGATCAGCCCGATCGGGCGCTTCGGGTCGAGCACGCCGGTGTCGAGCGCGCGCGGCCAGATGTCGGCCGGCTCGCGCAGGTCGCCCTGCAGCACCGCGTGCCGGTCGGCGACGCCCTCGCGTTCCAGCAGGATCTGCGAATGCGCGACGGCCACCGGCTCGTTGTCGACATAGACACAGCGCGCGTTGGGGTTCACCGACGTGGCGATCTCGTGCACGTTGCCGACCGTGGGCACGCCGGAGCCGATATCGAGGAACTGGTCGATGCCTTGTTCGGCCATGTACCGCACGCCGCGGCCGAGGAATTCGCGGCCGGCCCGGGCGATGGTCTTGATCATCGGAAAGGTCTGGACCGCCCGTTCGCCGAACTCGCGGTCGATCGCCCAGTTCGCGGTGCCGCCGAGGAACCAGTCGTAAATCCGCGCCGCGTTCGGCCGGTCGAGGTCGACGCCCTCCGGGGCTTCCGGATCCGGTGCCTGAGTCATCAGCTTCCCCTTCCGTGCGGGTACCAGTGTGCCCACTCGCCGCGGTCGCGCGCCGCCAGCCCCCGGCGACCGCCCCGAAAATGCCACGACCGACCTGCCTCCGGGCCGCTAGGTTGCGGTGGATGCGCATCCTGTTTTCGTTCGTCGGCGGTCGCGGCCACTTCGACCCGATGGCACCGGTCGCGCGAGCACTGGTCTCGCGCGGTCACACCGTAGCCGTCGCCGGCGGTGGTTCGCACGTACCCGCGCTCGCCAAAGCCGGGTTCACGACCTTCGCGGTCAGCGAGCCACGCGAGATCGACGCGACGCGTCAGCCGATGCCGCCGGTCGATCCGGCGCGCGACGACTGGGAAATCCAGGAACTGTTCGCCCGCCGCGCGCCGCGCGAACACGTGCCGGTGCTGCTGGAGCTGGCCCGGGAATGGCGGCCGGACCTGATCGTCCGGGACGAGGTGGACTTCTCCGCCGCGATCGCCGCCGAGGTGCTGGACCTGCCGTGCGCCACCGTCCTGGTCCTCGCCGCGGGAACGTTGCTGCGCAAGGAACTCCTCGCCGAGCCGCTTGCCGAGGCCCGCGCCGCGCACGGGCTGCCGGACGACCCGGGGCTGGAAATGCTGACCCGCGGCCAGGTGCTTTCGCCGCTCCCGCCGTCCTTTCGCGACCCCAGCTCGCCACTGCCGCCGGGCACTTTCTCGTTCCGCCAAGGAGATCCGGTCGCGCCTCGTCCGCCCGCCAAGCGGCCGCACGTGTACTTCACGCTCGGCACGAACTTCAACCTGGAGTCCGGCGACCTCATCGAGCGCACCCTCGCCGGGCTGGGCCGCTTGGCCGCCGAGGTGACCGCCACCGTCGGCACGCAGATCGACCCGGCCGAGTTCGGGCCGCAACCAGCGCACGTCCGCGTGGAACGGTTCGTCCCGCAGGCCGAACTGTTGCCCCGCCTCGATTTGATGGTCTCGCACGCCGGGTCCGGCAGCGTGGTCGGCGCGCTCTCGCACGGGCTGCCGTCGCTGCTCTTCCCGATGGGCGCCGACCAGCCCGGCAATGCCCGGCGCTGCGCCGCGCTGCACGTCGGCCGGGCGCTCGACCCGGAAACGTCCACTCCGGACGAAATCTGCCAAGCCGCCGCGGAGTTGCTCGCCGAGCCCGGCTATCGCGAGGCCGCGCAACGCGTGCAGGCGGAGATCAACGCGCTGCCCGCCGCCGAAGAAACCGTGCCGGTGCTGGAAACGCTGGTCACGACATTTGCGCGCGGTAGTGTTCCGCCAGTTCCTTGAGGAACTGCCGCGTCTCGCCGCGCTCCAGGGCGGCGCCGCGCAGCCGGTCCCACGAGTCCACGAAGATGTTGAAGTCCTTCACGTCGTCGAGGTACAGCCCGCCCGCGGAGTGTTCGATGTAGACGAAGTCGCGGGTGCGGTCCGGGAACCGCATGATCGTGAAGTCGTTGGGCACCGCGGCGAGCTTCGCGCTGAACGGCAGCACATGTACGTACACGCGCGGGTGCCGGTCGAGCGCGAGCAGGTGCTCGACCTGGTCCAGCATCACCGCGGGCGCGAACCCGCCGGGCGCGCGGCGCAATGCACCCTCGCTGATGATGAACCGGTAGTACGGCGGCTGCTGCTGGTCGAACACCGCCTTGCGGTCGAGCCGGTTGCGCACCAGCGACGTGACGTCGGTGGCTCCCGCTTCGGTGAACTGCTTGAGCATGTAGTGCTCGGACTGCAACGGCCCCGGCACGCGCTCGCCGTGCCAGGTGAGGATCTCCGCGGCGGCCGGCTCGAGGTCGGTGAAGGTGCGGAACCAGTGCGGCACCACCGACCGGTAGCCCGACCAGTGGCCGCGCTGCCCGGCCGCGGCCCGGGCCAGGTTCATCAGAGTGTCGGCTTCTTCGCCGTTGATCCCGAACGCGTTCAGCATGGTCCGCACATCTCCGAGCTTGACCCCCACCGCACCGGACTCGATCTTGTTGACCTTGCCCTGGGTGCAGCCGAGTACCTCGGCGACTTGCTGCTGCGTCATCTTCGCGGCGTTTCGAGCATGCCGGAGCTCATTGCCGAGCTGCTTGCGGCGCGAGGTGACGGTGCTCGCCATCTCCCCTTGCTCTCCTGGACCCCTACTGCCGACGGGCTCTCCGCCGGACCGCGAACTACGAACCACCCAGGCCACTGCGACCCAACGGGGTTCGATGATGACACCCGGCAGCGTTTCAGGAAATGCGCGAGAACGCCAGTCACCCGGCATGTCACCCTGCCGGAGCAGTGTATGCGAGGCAGCGCGGACATCTCGGCTACTCCATTCGGACTAACAGGAGACTTCCGGGCACAGCTCGGCCGCGGACTCCCCACGCCGGCGGTCCGGGCGGCATAGTGTCGGCGTGATCGATCGATCCCCGGGCGCGGCGAGCGTCAAACAGCTGGCAGACGGCGCGTTCGGCTACGTCCAGCCCGACGGCTCCTGGTTCATCAACAACTGCGGCTTCGTCGACGCCGACGGGCACGCTGTGCTCATCGACACCTGCGCGACCGAACGACGGACGCGCGCGCTGCTCTCGGCCGTCGGCGACACCGTCGGCCCGGTCACGACGCTCGTCAACACCCATCACCACGGCGACCACACCAATGGCAACTATCTGGTCGGCGGCGCGACCGTCGTCGGCCACCGCAAGACCCGCGAAACGCTGCTGGCCGACGGGATCCAGCGGTACGAGGGCGTATTCACCGACAGCGACTGGGGCAAGCTCGAACTGCGCGTGCCCGATCTGGTCTTCGACGACACGGTCACCCTCTACGCCGGACAAACCCGGATCGACCTCATCCACCCCGGCCACGCCGCGCACACCACCAACGACGTCCTGGTCTGGCTTCCCGAGCAGCGCCTGCTGTACGCGGGCGACCTGGTGTTCAACGGCGGCAGCCCGTTCGCACTGATGGGTTCGGTGGCGGGCTGGCGGGCCGCACTGAACGTGATCCGCGAACTCGACCCGGCGGTCATCCTGCCCGGCCACGGCCCGGTGTGCGGACTCGAGACGGTGGACGCGGTCGACGACTACCTGGAGTTCGTCCAGCGCACGGCGGAAACCGGCAAGGCGGCCGGGCGCGCGCCGCTGGAGCAGGCGAAGGCGACCGACCTCGGCCGGTTCGCCGAGCTGACCGAACAGGAACGGCTCGCCGGGAACCTGCACCGGGCGTACGCCGAACTGGACGGGGCGCAGTGGGGTGCGCCACTCGATCTGGTGGCTCCGCTGAAGGACATGCTGGCCTGGAACGGTGGTCCGATCCGCTGCTTCTCGTGAGCACCGGTTTTGTGGCTAGGCTCGGAATCCGGCAGAGGTTTTCGGAAAGGTTTCGGATGAGCAAGAAGGCGAGCATCGGGGTCACCGGCCTCGCGGTCATGGGCCGCAACCTGGCGCGGAACCTGGCCCGGCACGGGCACACGGTCGCCCTGCACAACCGCTCCGAGGAGCGGACCCGCTCGCTCGTCGAGCAGTTCGGCGACGAAGGCGACTTCATCCCGGCGTACTCCGCGCAGGAGTTCGTCGACGCGCTGGAGCGGCCGCGGCAGATCGTGATCATGGTGAAGGCGGGCGGCCCGACCGACGCCGTCATCGAGGAGTTCGCGCCGCTGCTGGAGCCGGGCGACGTGATCGTGGACGCGGGCAACGCGCACTTCGCGGACACCCGCCGCCGGGAGCAGGCGCTGCGCGAACGCGGCCTGCACTTCGTCGGCACCGGCGTGTCCGGCGGCGAGGAAGGCGCGCTGCACGGGCCGAGCATCATGCCCGGCGGGTCGAAGGAGTCCTACGAGTCGCTCGGGCCGCTGTTCGAGGACATCTCGGCGAAGGTCGACGGCGAACCGTGCTGCACGCACGTCGGCGCGGACGGGGCCGGGCATTTCGTCAAAATGGTGCACAACGGCATCGAGTACGCCGACATGCAGCTGATCGCCGAGTCGTTCGACCTGCTGCGCGGCGCGGCCGGCTACTCCCCGGCGGAGATCGCGGACGTCTTCGGCACCTGGAACACCGGACGGCTCGACTCGTACTTGATCGAGATCACCGCCCAGGTGCTCAAGCACGTCGACGGGGCGTCCGGCAAACCGTTCGTCGACGTGGTCGAGGACGCGGCGGAGCAGAAGGGCACCGGCCGCTGGACCGTGCAGATCGGGCTCGACCTGGGCGTGCCGATCAGCGGCATCGCGGAGGCCGTGTTCGCGCGGTCGCTGTCCGGGTCCACCGGGCTGCGCTCGGCCGCGCGCGGACTGGGCGGCCCGACGCGGGCACCGCTGACCGGGTCCGCGCTGGAGACCTTCGCGGACGACGTCGAGCAGGCGCTGTACGCGTCGAAGGTGGTCGCGTACGCGCAGGGCTTCAACCAGATCCAGGCCGGCGCCGCGGAGTACGGCTGGGACATCGACCTGGGCCGCGTCGCCGCGATCTGGCGCGGCGGCTGCATCATCCGGGCGAAGTTCCTGAACGACATCACGTCCGCTTATGCCGCCGAGCCGGGCCTCCCGACGCTGCTCACCTCCGGCGGCTTCCGCGCAGCGGTCGAAAACGCGCAGGACTCGTGGCGATCGGTCATCTCGACGGCGGTCCGCCTGGGCATTCCGACGCCCGGCTTCTCGACCGCCCTGGCCTACTACGACGGCCTGCGCGCGGACCGGCTTCCGGCCGCGCTCGTGCAGGGGCAGCGCGACTTCTTCGGCGCGCACACCTACCGGCGGGTCGACCGTCCCGGCTCGTTCCACACGCTGTGGGCCGGGGATCTGTCCGAGGTCGAAGCCTGATTCTTGGCGCCGCGGAAGGGCTCTCCCCGCTGGTGTGCGGGGAGAGCCCTTCAGATTAGGGTCAAGACAAACAGCACCATGAGCGCGATGGCGATCAATTTCGCAGCGTGCTGAGGATTTCGGCAAGGAATTCTTTGATCTTCGCTTCGGCCCGTTCCTTGTCGACCCCCAGTGCGGCAAGGGTTTCGTAGCCCGCGCCCTCGCCCTGTTCCAGCAGCGCGAGAAGAATGTGCTCGGTGCCGATGTAGTTGTGCCCGAGCCGCAACCCCTCGCGCAGGGTGAGTTCGAGGGCTTTCTTGCCCGCCGACGCGAACGGCACCGGATCCGGGGCGTCGTCGACCGGTTCCGGAAGCCTCGCTTCGGCGGCTTCCTTCACTGCCTCCAACGTCACGCCTTGGGCGACGATCGCGCCCGCCGCTAATGCGTCGGGTTCGGAAAGCAGGCCGAGGAGCAGGTGAACGGTGTCGATTTCGGGATTCTTGTGATCGAGAGCGGCCTTCTGCGCAGCGACGATGACGTGCCGCGCCCGGTCAGTGTAGCGACCGAACATCCGTTGTATTCCGCCGGAGGAGTCGTCGCTCTTCGGAACGAATCTCTTCTGGGCGGCTTGTTTGGACACGCCCATACTGGCCCCGATGTCGGTCCACGACGCCCCGCTGCGCCGGGCCTGGTCGACAAAGTGGCCGATCAGGTGGTCCGCGACCTCGCCAAGATGCTGGCCGACGTACACGGCGTCGGTGAGCTGGGCGAGGGCGTCTTTCTCGTTGTTGGCCTTGATGGCGCTGATGAGGTCGTCGAGTTTCACTGAGTCGGTCATGTCGTCAACTGTAGGTTGACGACATGCGAGTCGTCAACCTTGGGTTGACCAGGACTGCGGTTATTCGCCGAGCATGACCTTGCTAGTGCGCCGATAGCGAGCGTTTGGACTGCGCGGCGACTCACCGATCAACTCCACCAAGCCTTCGTCACGCAGGACCCGCAGCCAGCGGGACACGGTCTTGTCCGGCATGTCCAGCCGCACCGCCATTTCCGCCCGGGTCAGTTCGGCACCGCCCAATGCGTCCAGCACCTCGCGTCGCCGGTCTCGCCTGCCCACCGGCCGAAGACCGGTGCCGACTGAAGCGACAAGTTCATAGCGCGCCCACCGTCGACTCCCCGTCTGCCGCAGCAGACCACGCGCCACCAAGTCGCCGAGTTCGGCAGTCGCGCGCCGCGAGTCCACCCCCGTCGCGCTGCGGTAGGAATGGTTGTCCAGCACGTCTCCGGCTTTGCTCATGGCCAGCCCAAGACACTGGCTGTCGGTCAGTCCGTACTCGCCAAGCCCTCGGATCCAAGCGATCACCTCGTCGCTGATCAATGCGTGGCTGGGGAATTCGACCCGGAAAAAGGAGATCTTGTCGACGAACCGCGGCGGACTCAACGAGGCGTCTCGCAATGCCATGAGCATCGTGCGGATTCCCGAACCGCGGTTCTCGCATACAGTCCGCGCCGTGCCCGGGAGCGGCACGTCCTCAAGGAGCTTGAGCAAAGTGGCGTTCCGCGCCGAGGAAACGCCTTCCTCTCCCAAGGTGTCTTCGGTCACCGGCCCGTACAGGCCGCCAGGATTGCGGATGACGAGCCGATCCGGATACATCTCGATCTGCACCTGGGCACCACGAGATTCTGGCGAGTAGTCGCGATGAGCCAACGCGTTGACCACGGCCTCGCGCAGCGCTGGCTCTGGATACTCCCAGCTGTCTATACGCCCGGCACCCCGCACTGTCGCCCGGCGTGACATGTTCGCCCGGAGCACAGCCAGCGCGTCGCGAACCATCGTCGGTATCGACCCTTCCAGAACCCGGTTGTCGAGGAACCTGTCTCCGGTGCGGACGTCCGGCCCCTCCGGCGTGGGGTAGTGCACGAAGGAGATCATCAGCTGAGGAAAGAAATGCTGCGGGTAACGCCCGAGCGCCAGCAATCCGGCGACCGTTACCTTATCTCCGACCAGAACTTTGACCCGACGCAGAACATCATCGCGAGAAAGGTCCGCGAACGCGTAGGGCCGCTGTTGCTGAAGCCGCCCGACAAACGTCGAGACGAGTTCGGAGTCCAAGTCGGCGAGACTCGCTTCCGGAACTGCTTCCTCGTCGTCTCGCGGCTGACCGCGGTTGGCCACCATGAGGTGCACCTCGTAACCACTGAGCCGCCGATCGCCATCGCCGACCCGGACGTAGCTGCCCTGCGCCATCCCGAGCCGCTTGGCGAAACAGGGCCGGCTGCGATTGTCGAGCGCGGGAATCTCGGCGACGACAAGGTCGGCCCCTTCGAAACGATGCGCCCTGATCAACGGCCGTAGCGGCGGCTCCATCTCGTCCGCGCAGACCGCGGCGAGATCGGCAGTCATTTTCGCCGGGTCACGCACCCCGTTCGCACGGAACCCCGCGGTCTCGTCCAGGCCAAGAATCAGCACTCCGCCACGCGTATTGGCGAACGCGGAGACAGTGTCCCGAACCGATTTGGGCAGGCGCTCCTCAGCGCGCTTCGCCTCGACGTCTGCATCGTCGCCACCAAGGCGACGAAGGTTGCTCACGATGTCCGCCAGCTCGTCGTCAAGCATCCTGCCCTCGCCCACCTTCTACATGCTCACTTACATGCTCACTTTAACTTAAGTGAGCATGTAAGTGAGCATGTAGCGCTCAGGCGAACGGCAACCCCACGTAGTTCTCCGCCAAACTCGTCGCCGCTGCCCTCGACGAGGCCGTGTACCGCAGTTGCGACAGTTGCAGCCGCCGGGCGAACGCGTCCGCCTCCGGGTCCACGTGGAGCATCGTCGTCATGAACCACGAGAAGTGCTCCGCTCGCCACACCCGGCGCAGGCAAGTGTCCGAATAGGACTCCGCCAGCGACGGATCCCCCTGCAGCAAGGCTGCCAAAGCCCGCGACAGCACCACCACGTCCGCCACGGCCAGGTTCATTCCCTTGGCCCCGGTCGGCGGCACGATGTGCGCCGCGTCGCCGGCGAGGAACAACCGGCCATGGCGCATCGGCTCGGTCACGAAGCTCCGCATCGGAGTGATGCCCTTGTCCAGGATCGGACCTTCCTGCAGCGTGAACTCCCCTTCGACCGCCAGGCGCGTCGACAACTCCGACCAGATCCGGTCGTCCGACCAGGCCGCCAGGTCCTCCCCGGGAGCCACCTGCAGATACAGCCGCGTGATCTCCGGGGACCGCATGCTGTGCAAGGCAAATCCCCGCGGATGATGCGCGTAGATCAGCTCCTCGTGCGACGGCGGCGTCTGCGCCAGGACCCCGAGCCAAGCGAAGGGGTACTCCCGTTCGAAGGCAGTCAGCACACCGTCCGGAATGGACGGACGCGAAACCCCGTGGAAACCGTCGCAACCCGCCACGGCGTCGCATTCCAGGGTTTGCTCGACTCCAGAAGAATCCCGGTAACGCACCACCGGCCGCTCGGTGTCCAATGAGGACAGAGAAACCTCCGAAACCTCAAAATGCAACGGCAGACCCGCGGCCTCATGCGCGTCCACGAGGTCCTTCACGATCTCCTGCTGACCGTACACCGTGATCGCCTTGCCGGTCAGTTCAGTGAGCGCGATGCGGTGATCGGCGCCGTCGAACCGGAGCGAGAAACCCTCGTGCGGCAAGCCTTCCCTGGCCAGCCGACCGCCCAGGCCGATCTCGGTGAGCAGGTCGACCGTCGGTTGTTCGCAGACCCCGGCGCGCACGCGTTGCCGCACGTACTCGCGGTCGCGGGTTTCCAGCACCACCGCTTCGACGCCCGCTTGGTGCAGCAAGTACGACAGCAGCAACCCGGCCGGACCGGCACCGATCACAGCGACCTGCGTGCGCAACGGAACCTCCGATCAAGCCGCGGTGCGCGACTTCAGGTGTGCTTTGAGATCGAACGAGCTGGCTTCCAGATCCGCATACGCCGGACGCGGATCCGCGGCGAACAGCCGGCGCGCGGCGATGTGGTCCGGCGCTCGGTTGACCGATTCGACGGCGATCAGCACGTCGTCGCGGAAGGACAGCACGGAGAACTTCCCCGCGGACCGGTCACCGGTCACCACGGTCCGGTCCGCCGCGCCGAGGATGCCCGCGATCTGCAGTTTCGCCCCGGTCTGGTCGGTCCAGAACCACGGCAGGCTGTCGTACCGCGCGGGCTCCCCAGTGATCGCGGCGGCCACCGAACGTGCCTGGTCCACGGCGTTCTGCACGGATTCCAGCCGGGTCGCGGCACCGGCCTGCACGCACGGGAAGCACGCGCAGTCGCCGATCGCGAAGATCTTCGGGTCCTCGGTGCGCAGGTGTTCGTCCACGACAATCCCGTTGCGGACCTCCAGCCCGGCCGCCTCGGCCAACGCCGTCTCCGGCAGGACGCCGACCGCGACGACCACGAGGTCCGCGGGCAGCCGTCGTCCGTCGGAGAGTTCGACGGACTCCACCTGGCCCGAGCCGTGCAACGCGGTGACCCCGACGCCCAGCAACAGCGTGTGCCCAGCCGCCCGGTGGTGCTCGGCGAAAAACTCCGAGATCTCCGGCGACGCGACCCGCGCCAGCAGCCGGTCCTGCGCCTCCACCACGGTGACCGGACGGCCGGCGTGCGACGCGAACTCCAGCCCGATGAACCCGCCGCCGATCACCACGACGTCGCTCGCGGCGTCCAGCGAAGCCCGCAGCCGGTCGGCGTCGGCCCGGGTGCGCAGCGTCAGAACGCCTTCAAGGTCGGCACCGGGCACCGGCAACGCGCGGTTGCGCGCGCCGGTGGCCAGCACCAGATGGTCGTACCCCAGCTCCGTACCGTCCTCGAGCCGGACCTTCGCCGCCTCCCGGTCGATCGCGGCGACCCGGCCGCGGACCAGCTCGATGTCCTTCTCGGCGAAGTAGTCCTCCGGCCGCAGCACCAGCTGCTCGGCACCCGCGCTGCCGGCCAGGTACGCCTTCGAGAGCGGCGGTCGCTGATACGGCACCCCCGGCTCGTCGCCGATCAGAACCACGCGTCCGGCGAATCCTTTGTCCCGCAAGGACGCCGCGGCCTGGAAGCCGCTTTGCCCACCGCCGACGACGAGAACGGTCTCGGTGCTCATCTCGCTCCTCCCGACATCTCGCTCCATCTGAGCACACCTCAGCCAAGATCGTCGAGGAGCCGCCGTCAGACCCGACGCAGGAACGCGATCGCATCCGCCGCTTCGACCGCGTCGAACGGCAGGTACCCGCGTCCGTCGCCGGGCCGCGCGGGCAGGCCGGGGTCGATTCCGGCGGTTTCGACCAGCTCACGGTCCGGCACCGTCTCGGCGAGATACGCCTGCAGTGTTCCCGGCGCGGGGTCCTGTACCGCATCGGAGGAGCCGAAATCGGTGGCAATGAACACATACCGGTCCCCGAGCCGGTGCGCGACCTGCGCGCCCGCGCTCCACCACTGCGCACCCATCATCGAGGCCGCGCGCCGCTGCAGGTGCTGGTTGTGCGCGGAAACGAAGGTGCCCGGCAGAGCCAGCAGGTTGTCGGCCATCATCGCGTCCCGTTGTGCGCCGAGCCGGCCGAGCCGTTCCGCCGACGTGTCGGCCATCAGCGAGTGGTAGCGGCAGAGCCCGACCGCGGTCCGGGAGAGCAGGTCGCCGCCGGCCGGCAACGCGGGGCGGGACCGGGCGAATACGCCAGCGAGATCGTCGGCGATCAACCGCAGCTCGCGCGCTTCTGGACTGTTCCCGTGCGCCTTCGCCCCGTCCCACATCGCCGCTTCGTCCGCCCAGACCGCGTCGTCGCCGGCCAGCCGCTCGATGGTCGCGACGTCGGACGGCACGTCGGCAAGGTGCTCGGACAGGAAGCCGTGCAGTTCGGTGAGCACCGCGCGCGGGCTGGGTGCGCTGGCCATCTCCAGCGGAGCGTCGAAACCGTGGAAGCGGACCTGGTCCTCAGGCGCGCGGCCGGCGTTGTGGTCGCGCAGCCACTCGACCAGCGCGCGGTTCGACGGGAACGCTCCGAAGCCGTGGCTGAACCCGGTGGCCAGCACCTGGTCGAGGTCGCCTTCGCCGGTGGTCACGTAGCGGTCGACCAGCCGTCCGGCCAGGCAGTCGCTCTCCAGCGCGATCGAGCGATACCCGTGTTCGAGGACGAGATGCTGGAAGACTTCGTTGCGGAACAACGGGAAAGCCTCGATCCAGTGCGTCGGTTCGCCGAACCCGAGCAGCGTCGGCGAACGGCGGGCGAGGAAGTCGTCAAAGGTCTTCATTGCTTCGACCGTATCGTTGAACTCTCTATTGGCACTTCTTCCGGAACGAGCTGGTTGAATAGCGTGGAAACCCTCAAACCGGAGGTGACATGCGTCCGAAGGACCTCGCCCGCGAACACGGCTTGTCGACCCAGGCCGTCCGCAACTACGAGGAGGACGGCATCCTCCCGCCCGCCGAGCGCGGGCCGCAGGGCTATCGGACGTACACCGAACACCACGCGCAAGCGTTGCGGGCCTTCCTCGCCCTGCGCCCCGGCTTCGGCCACGCCCGCGCGGCGGCGATCCTGCGGGCGGTCAACGAGCAGTCGGAAGACACCGCGTTCCAGCTAATCGACGAGGGCCACGCCGAGTTGCTGCGCGACCGCGGCACGCTCACCGAAGTCGAACACGCCCTGCGGAACCTGACCCAGCAGCCGAACGTACGCCAGGCCCTGCCGTCGATTGGCGCGCTCGCGCACCAGCTGTCCGTGCACCCCGCCACGCTGCGCAAATGGGAGGCCGCCGGGATCCTCCACCCGGAACGCGATCGAGCCGGAAACCGCCGCTACCCGCCGGTCGCGGTGCGCGACGCCCGCCTCGCGCATCAACTGCGCCGCGGCGGCTACCCGCTCGCCCGAATCGCCGCGGTACTGGAGCAGGTCCGGCACGCGGGCGGGGTCGCGCCGCTGGAAGAAGCCTTGCGTACCTGGCGTTCCCGGCTCACCGCCCGCGCGCACGCGATGCTGGACGGGGCCGCCCAGCTGTCGCGCTACCTCGCCTGATCACTCCGGCAGCAATGGCCGCAGGAACGTCCGCCGGTACCGGAGCACGCAGCCGCTCTCGTCCCGGATCCGGTCCGCCGCCACGAACTCCGGGTCGACTCCGAACAGCGATCGGTACCGCTCGTAGGCAGCCAGGCTTTCGAAGCTGAACAACGCCCGGGCCTCGTCGCTGGCCCCTTCCGCGGGCAGGAAATACCCGTGGTGCACTCCGCCTTCGCGCCGCACCAGCCGCATCCATTCGGCGGCGAACCGTTCGAAGTCCGCGATCTTCTCCGGGTCGATCACGTAGTCGACCGCGCAGGTGATCACGACCGGCCCCAGACCCGCTCGGCCGTCGCGACGATCAGCTCCAGCTTCCGCAGCTGGTCGCTGGCGGTCAGGTCGTTTCCCTCCTCAGTGGACGAAAACCCGCACTGCGGCGACAAGCACAGCTGGTCCACGTCCACATACCGCGACGCTTCCTCGATCCGCCGCACCAGCGCGTCCGGGTCTTCCAGCTCCGGGCGCTTGGTGGTGACGAGCCCGAGCACGACCCGTTTTCCCTTCGGCACGAACCGCAACGGCTCGAAGCCGCCGGAGCGTTCGTCGTCGTACTCCAGGAAAAACCCGTCCACCGCCAGCTCGCCGAACAACGCCTCGGCGACGAACTCGTAGCTCCCGGACGCGACCCACGACGAGCGGAAATTTCCGCGGCACAGATGCGTCGTCACGGTCAACTCGTCCGGTTTCCCGGCGAGCGCGGCGTTGATCGTGGAGATGTTGCGCAGGTGCATGGTGTCCGGGTCGCTGCCCATCCGCGCCACCAGCTCGCGCTGCTCCGGGTCGTTGAGATACGCCAGGCTCGTGTCGTCCAGCTGCAGATACGTGCAGCCCAGCGCACTCATCGCCCGCACCTGTTCCGCGTACGCCGCGCTCAGGTCGGTGAAGAACTCGTCCAGCTCGGGGTACACGGTCTCGCTCACCGCCGCCCGGCCGCCGCGGTAGTAGACCATGCTCGGCGACGGGATGGTCAGTTTCGGCGTGATGCCCGGGTCGGTGTGCGCTTTGAGGAACTCGAAGTGGTCGGCGAAGATCGGCTGGTCGAGGCGCACTTTGCCGTCGACCTGCAGGCCCGGCGGGCTGAACTCCAGGTCGCCGGCGAGGTTGTGGAATTTCACGTGCAGCCGTTCGTCGCTGCGCGAGACGCCGCCGAGCTGGTAGATGAAGTCCATGTGCCAGGAGGACCGGCGGAACTCGCCGTCGGTCGCGGATTTCAGACCGGCCGCCTTCTGCATCTTCACGACGTCGCGGATCGCGTCGTCCTCGACGGCGCGCAGTTGTTCGGCGGAGATCTCCCCCGCCGCGTGGTCTCGCCGCGCTTCGCGCAGCACCGCCGGCCGCAGCAGGCTCCCTACATGATCGGCACGGAACGGAGGTCGTGCAGTCATGCTGGCATGGTCACACACAAACCGGCGGTATGTGCAGCGATAATCCGGCGGGACCACACCGAAGGAGCCGCTCATGACCAACGCCGCGCACCCGGTCGACCGGGGCCTCCCCGCCGGACGGCTGCTTCTGCTCGGACTGCAGCACATGGCGATCATGTACACCGGCTGCATCGCCGTGCCGCTGGTCATCGGCAGCGCGCTGCACCTGGACACCGCGTCGATCGCGCTGCTGGTGAACGCTGACCTGTTCGTCGCCGGACTGGCCACTTTGGTCCAGTCGGTCGGCATCGGGCGGGTGTTCGGCGTCCGGCTGCCGGTGGTCGCGGGCGCGACGTTCACCGTGGTCAACCCGATGATCCTGATCGCCGCGCAGTACGGCCTCACCGCGGTGTACGGCGCGATGATCGCCTCCGGCGTGTTCGGCCTGCTGATCGCGCGGCCGTTCGCCGCGCTGATCCGGTTCTTCCCGCCGCTGGTCTCCGGGACGCTGCTGCTGGTCATCGGCATCTCGCTGCTCGGCCCCGGCACGGCGATGATCGGCGGGCACGACACCGGCGACCCGTCCTACGGCGATCCGGCGAACCTCGGGCTGGCGTTCGGGGTGATCGCGCTGGTCGTGCTGTTCACCCGGGTGCTGCGCGGGTTCCTCGGCCAGATCGGGCCGCTGGTGGCGCTGGTCGCCGGAGTGCTGATCGCGATCCCGCTCGGCCGCACGCACTTCTCCGGCGTCGGCGAGGCGAGCTGGTTCGGCCTGGCCTCGCCGTTCCACTTCGGAGCGCCGACGTTCCCGGTCGCCGCGGTGGTGTCGATGTGCGTGGTGATGCTGGTGTCGTTCACCGAAACCACCGCCGACCTGATCGCGGTCGGCGAGATCACCGGCCGCCCGGTCACGCCCGCGGACCTCTCGCGCGGCTTGGCGACCGACGGCCTGTCCGCCATCTTCGGCGGCTTCATGAACTCCTTCCCGGACACCGCGTTCGCACAGAACGTCGGGCTGGTCCAGATGACCGGCGTGCGCAGCCGCTGGGTAGTCGCGACGACCGGCGGCATGCTCGTCGTGATGGGCCTGGTGCCGAAGATCGGCGCGTTCATCGCCGCGATCCCGGAACCGGTCGTCGGCGGTGTCGCGGTGGTGATGTTCGCGATGGTCGGGGTGGTCGGCGTGCAGACGCTCAAGAAGGTCGACTTTTCCGCCAACCACAACGCTTTCATCGTGTCCGTGGCGCTCGGCGTCGGCTTGCTCCCCGCGTTCGGCCTCGACCGGTTCGGCAACTCGGTATTCTTCCAGCACTTCCCCGCCTGGCTGCGCACCATCTGCGGCAGCCCGATCACCGTCGCCGCGATCCTCGCCTTCGTGCTGAACCTGCTGTTCAACCACCTTGGCCGACGGCGGGAGAAAGACCTGCTGCCGTAAGCAGGCGACCCGCAAGCTTCACCCCGATCCCATACTCCCCCCTCAGGATCCACACACACAACCGCAGCCGCTGCACCCACCCATCGAGGCACCCAGCCCCTCCCCCGCACCCCGATACGAAGCCTCCCTGCGGTCTTGGGGTGCTTGTCAAGGCACGCTTTCCCGCCTTGACAAGCACCCCAAGACCGTCAGCACAATCAAGCTTCGGGGTGCCCCACACACACCGGAGGGCGCAATGTCGCCGCCAGGCGACGAGCCGCCCCCGTCACCCCACATGAACCAACGGCCGCCGATGCGGATCGGGCTCCGCCCTCCGCAACACCTCCCGGGTAACCGGCGGCACATCCCCATCCCCGAAAAACAAATACCGAACCAAAAACTTAAACGGATTCCCCTCCGTCCAAGCAAAGTAAATATGCGGCTGCAACCCAGTCTCATCCCGCAAATACAACAACACCGCCGCAATAGCATTGGCAATAGAAGGACTCTTCATCCGCAAAATCCGATACCCCGCCCGCTTCTCCCCATGCACCCGCAGAGTAGTCTCAAAATCGGAAGCATCCGAAATAGTGACCTCAAGGAAGAACAACGCACTGTCCCGGGGAATATGGTTGTCTTCCCGGGCCTCCCGCTCCTTGTCCCGATACTCCGCCTCGTCCCGGGCATCCGGCTCGTTGGCGATGATCCGCACCGCCCCGGACCGCACCGCCTTGTCCACGATCCGCTGCGCGGCCGCGTCCAGTTCCACCTTCTCGACGCGCAACTCCAACGACCGAGTAGCCCGCGAGATCAACGAGGTCACCACGATCGCCCCGATGAAGAACCCGGCGATCTTCACCCCCTCCGGCCGCTCCACGATATTGGCGATCGTCGTGTACGAAAACACCAGCGTAATCGCCAGATAAGCCCAGAACGCCCGCTGCCGGAGCCGCCGGGCCGACAAGGTCACCGCGACCGACGCCGACGAGATCAGCACCAGCACGCCAGTCGCGTACGCGCCGCCCTGCGCCTCGACGTCGGCATCGAAGATCAACGTGATCACAAACGCGATCACCGAAACCACGATCACCAACGGCCGGGTAGCCCGGGCCCAATCCGGAGCCATCCCATACCGCGGCAGATACCGGGGCACGATATTCAGCAACCCAGCCATCGCCGACGCCCCGGCAAACCACAAGATCGCGATGGTGCTGACGTCGTAGACCGTGCCGAAGCCGTCACCGAGGTAACTGTGCGCGAGATAAGCCAGCGCCCGCCCGTTGGCCTTGCCCCCGGCCTGAAACTCCTGCTGCGGAATCAGCACCGCGGTGGCGAAACTGGACGTGATCAGAAACGCGCTCATGATCAACGCCGCGGTGAGCAGCAACCGCCGGGTGTTCCGGATCCGCCCCACCGGGTCCGCCTCCGTGTCCCCGCGGGACCCGCGGACCAGCGGCATCACCGAAACCCCGGTCTCGAACCCGGACAACCCCAGCGCGAGCTTCGGAAACACCACCAGCGCCACCCCGACCATCAACCACGGATTGGGATGCTCGCTGACCAGCAGATGCTGCCAGTTGACAATCAACTGCGGCGCCCCGAACACGTGCGCCAGCGCGGTAACCACCACCACGACGTTCAACGCGAGGTAAACCCCCACGAGAACCACCGCGACCCCGATCGCCTCGGCGAATCCCTTGAGGAACACCGCGCCCAGCAACGCGATGAGCACCAACGTGATCCAGACCTGCCCGCCGTGCAGCGCGGCCGGAACGAACGGATTCTCGATCACGTGCGCGGTCGCGTCGGCCGCGGACAACGTCACGGTGATGACGAAGTCCGTCGCGGCAAATCCAAGCAGCGCAAGCACTAGCAGCTTGCCGCCCCACCGAGACAGCAGCTTCTCCAGCATCGCGATCGAGCCTTGGCCATGCGGGCTTTCCTTCGCGACCCGGCGGTAAATCGGCAGCGCGCCGGCGAGCGTCAGCACCACCAGCACCACGGTGGCCAGCGGCGACAGCACTCCGGCCGCGAGCGCGGCGATGCCCGGCTGATATCCGAGCGTGGAGAAGTAGTCGACGCCGGTGAGGCACATGACCTTCCACCACGGCTGTTCGGCCTTTTTGGTCTCGCGCTTGCCACCGGTCATCTGCTGGGCGCGCTTGTGCTCGCCTTCGAGGAGCCAGGCGCGAAGCTGTGTATTCGGCACGCGGCCGATCATGCCGGGTTCCGCCGCCTCGCGCGGAGCAAGCTCAGCAGTCGCTCAGGGTCACAGGCAAATGATGTTGAGCACGCACGGCGGCTCGTGGCTGCTCGGGGACGACGACTGGCTCGAACTCGGCGGAGCCGACGAGCTCGACGGCGGCCGTGTCGGCTCGGTCGGCCCGGTCGGGGCGGTGGTTTCCGGCCGCTCGCTCGACGACGGATGCGCCGGGGCGGAATCAGTCGGGTGGTCCGGGGTGCTGTCCTCGCCGAACGGATTGACGTTCGGCTTGGTCGACGGCGCGTCCCCGGCTCCGGCAGTGCCCTCTTCGGTCTCCTCGCCGGTGGGCGTGGGCGGGTTGGTCTCGTCTACGCCACCGGCCCCGTCGATGCGGTCCGGCATCTCGATCACGCGCATCTCGGTGATCCGGGCGGCCCCGTCGTTCGCCGTGGTCCCGTACGAGACGAGCGTGGCCGCGGCCCCGCAGCCGACGATCACCGCGAGCATCACCGCGACCATGCGCCACCGGGACCGGGACGGCGGCGGGATCCGTCGTTCGTGTCCCTCGCGCACCAGCAGCTCGGCGACCGAAACCTCGTCGTGCACCAGCGAGACCTTTCACCAGGAGTGGCCTATTCCTACCGGATACGGCCACCGAACGGGTGACAAAGAGTAAAACCTTCTACCCAGAGTGCTCACTCTAGCGGGGGGTGAATCACAGCGCATTCACAGCTGCGCTTAGCCAAAATCCCAGCATGCCCAGCCACTCTGGACACATGACGCTGCGTGAGCCGGATCCGGCACCCCGCCCGGCGCGCAGTGCTGCTACCACGGGAAGTCCCCGAAAGTGGCTCTCGGTGCGCTGGCTGGGCAGACCGACCCCGGCCGAGCCCGGCCCGGTCCCGATGCCCGGCGCCACCAGCCTCCTCGAGCAGAATGTGTCCCCGGCCACGTCCCCGGCAGCCGGAACCCAGGTGGCCGACGTCCTCGCCTCCCCGACGGCGACCGCCGTGCTGCCGGAGAACACGCTCGTCCAGCCCGCTCCCCGGCCCACCTTCCTCGCCGCCATCCCCGCGAACTGGCGGCCGAACCGCGCCTGGCTGAGCCTCATCCCCAGCCCGCGGTCCACGCCGTTCACCTTCGGCTACCTCGTCCTGCTGCTCGGCACCTCGCTGCTCATCCGGTTCGGCAGCTCCAAGCTCACCGACAAACTCCTCGCGGCTTCCAGCACGGACGCGCACAACATGGCGCGTCACCCGTTCACCGCGCTTCTGACCAGCGCGTTCTGGATCGCCGACGGCGGCTGGCTGCCGTATGCGGTCATCTTCGCGATCGCCGTCGCCCCGTTCGAACGCCGATTCGGCGGGCTCCGGACGGCCCTGGTCTTCTTCAGCGGGCACGTGTTCGCCACGATCGCCACCGAACTGCCGGTCATGGCCTTGATCCACACCGACGTCCTGCCGCATTCCGCGGGCCGCTGGCTCGACATCGGGGTCAGCTACGGCTTCCTCACCACCGCGGGCGTGCTCGTCGCGATGCTGCGCGGGCGGTCCCGGATCGTCGGCATCGCCGCTCTTGAGCTATTCGTTATCGGCGTCTACGTGACCGACGATCCGGCCACTCTCGCCTCGGTCGTGACCGTCCTCGGGCACGCCTGCGCGGCCCACTTCGGCCTGCTCGTATGGGGTCCGCGACTGCGCAGCGTGCCCCGCATCGCCCGATAGCACCCACTGTTGGCGTCCAGACGAGTGATGCAAGCGGCTCCCCGTGCGGATATACACGGGCTTCACTCGGTGGTGTAATCGACGGGCCATACGCCGACAAGGGGGATCGGAAGCACCATGGAGGCTGACGCCCTGGCCGGCGAACCGGGTGGGATCGCCCGGCGCGCCCAGCTCGCGGGCCTGCGGCCGGACGCCGGCGCGGGGGTCCTGTTCTCCCTGCACGCCTCCGAACCGGTGACCCTCACCTGGCTGCCCGGCCTCGACGCGGTGCTCGGCCTCCCCGGCGCGACCGGCAAGGAGCTGTGCGACCGGCTCACCGAGCTGCTCCGCCCGCTCACCGCGAACCTCCGCCGCACCCCGCCCGGGCGCGATTTCGAACTCGAACAGCCGCAGGACGGCCCCGACGGCACCCCGCGCCGGATCCGGCTGCGCGCGCGGACAGTCGGCGACCGGGACCGCACGACCGGGCTGCTCGGCGTCGCCTCGGCGGTCGCGGACCCCGCGCCGGAGAAGTCCGACCTCGCGGAGCTGTCCGACCGCTACCGGCTGCTGATGGAACAGAGCCCGGACGCGATCTGCGTGCACTCGGGCGGCGTCGTCACCTATGCCAACCAGGCCGCGCTCGACCTGTTCGGAGCCCGGGCGGCACGCGAGGTCGTCAGCCGCCGGTTCGCGGACTTCGTGACCGCGGAATCCGCACAGCTGCTGGACGATCCCAGCGCCGAACCCCGCGAAGCAGTGCTGAGACGGTTGGACGGGAGCAAATTCGTGGCGGAAACCGTCTCGGTGCGGACCAGCGACTCGGATCCGCCGTCGTTCCAGGTGGTGATCCGCGACAGCACCGTCAAGCACGCCGCCGCGGCCGCCGTCCGCGCGCAGGAAGCGCTGGTCACGCACGTCAGCGACGCCATCGTCACGATTACCACCGAGGGCATCGTCACCGGCTGGAACCCGGCCGCCGAGACCGTCTACGGCTGGCCCGCCCCGGAGGCGCTCGGCAGGCGGGTGTCCGAGGTGCTCGGCATCGACCCGAATCCGGCCGCGATCCGCGACGGCGGTGTCCAGCAGATCCACCGCGGCCGGGACGGTTCGCCGCGGCGGGTCCGGGTGTCGGCGACCGAGACCGCCGACGGCTTCCTCCTCGTCTGCACGGACGAAACCGCCCGTCGCCGCGTCGAACAGCACTACGCGACGGTCGTCGCCGCGCTCGACGAGGGCGTGCTCGTGATCGGCCCGACCGGGCTGATCCAGTCGGCGAACCCGTCCGCCTGCCGGATCCTCGGCGTCCCGGAGGCGGAGCTGCTCGGCGTGCCGTGCACGACGCTCGTGCTGTTCGACGAGGAAGGCAACCGGATCCCGGACGACGAGCTGCCGTCCGTGCACACGCGCCGCACCGGAATCACGCACAACGGCCTGGTCGTGCGCCTGCGCCGCCCGGACGGCCGCGACGTGTGGGTGTCGCTGACCTCGCGGCTGCTCGATTCGGACGACCCGAACGGCGTCTCGGTGGTCACGTCCTTCACCGACATCACCGAACGGCGTGCGATCAGCGCCCGGCTGGCCCACGAGGCGACTCACGACCCGCTGACCCGGCTCGCCAACCGCACCCTCGTCCTGGACCGGCTCGACCGCCGCGACGGCGCCGAGGCGGCCGCCGTGCTGTTCCTCGACCTCGACAAGTTCAAGCTGATCAACGATTCCCTCGGCCATCCGGTCGGCGACCAGGTCCTGCGCATCGCGGGCGAACGCCTGCGCCGGGCCACCGGTCCCGACGACGTCGTCGGCAGGCTGGGCGGCGACGAGTTCGTGGTCGTCACGTCCGCGACCACCGGCAAGGCACAGGTCGGCGTGTTCGCCGCGCACCTGCGTTCCGTCCTCTCCGAGCCGGTTTCGGTGCACGGCAGGCAGTTGCATCTCGACGCGAGCATGGGCATCGTGCTCGTCGAACCGGGCGACCGGCGCAGCGCGGAAGACTTGCTCCGGGATGCGGATGTCGCGATGTACCAAGCGAAATCCCGCGGCCGCGGCCGGTTCGAATTCTTCGACGTCGCCCTGCGGGAACGCATGCAGCGCCGGCTGCGGATGGAACAGGACCTCCGCGACGCTGTCCACAGTGGACAGCTATGGCCCGCCTACCAGCCGGTGGTCGACCTGCGCACCGGCGAAATGGTCGGGGTCGAGGCGCTGCTGCGCTGGACCCACCCGAAGCACGGCGCGATCTCGCCCGCGGAATTCATCCCGCTGGCCGAGGAAAGCGAACTGATCAACGTGCTGGGCAAGTACGTCCTGCGCGACACCACCCGCGAACTGGCCGCCCTGCGCACCGGCCGGGGCCTCGACCTCAGCCTGAAAGTCAACCTCTCCGTCCGGCAGTTGGACGACCCGCACCTGGTCCCCGCGGTCCGCGACGCACTCGCCACGACCGGCCTGCCGCCCGGTTCGCTGACGTTGGAAGTCACCGAAAGCGCGCTCATGCGTGATGCGTCGGCAGCCGCGGAAGTGTTGTCCGCCTTGCGTTCACTCGGTGTTCTGCTGGCGATCGACGACTTCGGCACGGGCTACTCGTCGCTGGCGCAGCTGCGTCGCTTGACGCTGGACACCCTCAAGATCGACCGCTCGTTCATCACCGGAATCGCGGATTCCCGTGACGCGGCAGCGATCGTCACCAGCATCATCGCGATGGCGCACGCGGTGGATCTGACGGTGGTGGCCGAGGGCGTCGAGACCGCGGAGGAGCTGGAGCTGCTGCGGGAACTCGGCTGCGACCAGGCCCAGGGTTACCACCTGGGCCGGCCGCTGGCCGCCGCGGAGTTGTTTCAGTAGGTCTCGAGCAGCGCCGCCAGCTCGTCCTCGGTGAGGAAGATGTCGAGGTCCTCGAGCGTCTTGCCGAGATCGACCGGTTCGATCGTGCGCGTCTCGACCGTCCCGTCCGGATGGCTTTCCTGGTATTCGCGGCCGAGCAGCCGGCGCAACCGGCCAGGCTCCAGCCGCATCACCACGATCCGCCCGGTGAACGGGGACTTCGGATGCGTGGACGTGTAGTGGTGGAACACCTGGTAGTCGAGCGGGCGGCTGTGCACCAGGGGCAGGAACTCGTGCAGGTCCTCCCAGCCGTCGCCGTCCTGTTTCTGCAGCACCCACCAGCCGTCGCGCAGGGTCATCCGGTGGATCCACCCGGCCTGGTCGACCTCCGCCCCGTCGCGCAACGGCATCGGCACCAGAATCCCGGCCCCGAATCCGACATCCACCAGAAACTGTTGCTCCGCAACGGTGATCACGAGCGTCATGTGCGTGTACGGCCCGCTCTTGCGCGGCTGCACCCGTGCGACCGTCCGCTGCACCTGGTAACCCAGCTGCTCGGCGACGGCCGCGAACAGCCCGGCCTGCTCGTAGCAGTACCCGCCGCGCCGCCGCCCGACGAGCTTCTCGCTGACGACGTCCAGCTCGATCCCGCGATGCCGGCCGATCACCACATCGACGTTCTCGAACGGGATCGTCTCGACGTGCGCCCGCGCCAACCGCTCGAGCGCCGCTGCGGACGGTTCCTCCCGGCGCTGTCCCACGCGCGCGAGATAAGCGTCGACGTCCACTGCCTCGATGTTCCATTCCCCAGCCATGGAGACAGTCTGCAACCTCCAGCTGGCTCTAGGTCAAACAGTCACCCAGGGTCACAACGGTTGTGACTGGCACCACTCTCTGGTGTGATGTATCGGCGACGCCTACCAGTCAGTAGCACACGTCCGAGTGAGTGCTGGCTTTTCGAAGGGAGCCCAATGAAGACCCCTCGACCACTGGCCCGGGCAAGCGCGGTGACGGCACTGGCCACCGCCGCCGCATTGCTTCCCGCCACCGCCTGGGCCTCGACCCCGACCTGGGCCCCCGCGGACACCGCCGCCGTGCACCCCGGGGTGCAGACGCACACCAACGGGGCGCAATGCACCTCGAACTTCGTGTTCAGCAACGGAACGGACGTGTTCCTCGGGCAGGCCGCGCACTGCTCCGGGACAGGCAGCACGACCGACACGAACGGCTGCTCCGCCGGTTCGCTCCCGCTCGGCACCCCGGTCGAGATCGCCGGCGCGAGCAAGCCCGGGACGCTCGTCTACAACTCGTGGCTGACCATGCAGTCCCGCCACGAAACGGACGCGAACACCTGCCAGTACAACGATCTCGCGCTCGTGAAGATCGACCCGGCGGACGTCTCGAAGGTCAACCCGAGCCTGCCGTTCTGGGGCGGGCCGACCGGCGTGAACACCACCGGAACCCAGCAACTCGCCACCGTGCTCAGCTACGGCAACTCCGAGTTGCGTGGCGGAATCACCCAGCTGTCCCCCAAGCAGGGCGCCAGCCTGGGCGACACGGGCGGCGGCTGGAGCCACACGGTGTTCACCGTGACCCCCGGCATCCCCGGCGACTCCGGCAGCGCCTTCCTCGACCGCGACGGCAACGCCCTCGGGGTGCTGAGCACACTGAACCTGGCCCCCCAGCCAGGCACGAACGGCGTCGGCGATGTTTCGCGTGAACTGGCATACGCGAACGCGCATGGCGGGCTGGGCACTATTCAGCTGGTGCCCGGGACGACGAAGTTCCGCGGACCGTTGATCTAGGACGCTTGGTCGACCGCGGGCTGTGCCCGGCACGATTCAGCTCGTGCCGGGCACAGCCACGTCCGGCACCCCACCGAGCCAGGTAGCGCGCGCCCCAGCGCTAGCTCCGTGTTGGACCAGCGGCCGTGGATCCCGCACCTTGTGCCGTGCACGACCAAGCCCTGGCCAGGTCCCGCGCGGTCCTCGCGGCAGTCCAACCGACGCGCCCGTGCCGAGAGGTAACCCACCGCAATGGCGCGCAGGTTGTGAGCCTTTCGCGGCGTTTCCGCCGTTGGCCGGCAGGCCAACCCTCGAGCACGGCCACTACTGCCTTCCAACTGGCGTCGAGCACCTGCTGCTCGGCGGCCACACCGCCGACAACTGAGAGCACCCTGGCCGGTTTCGCGCGACCGCGCACGGCCAGCAATCCGCCCGACCTCTCCCGGCACTCTCGACTCCAGTGGTCCAGACCTCCGAGGGCTCCGTAGCGATCCGGAGATTTGGCAAGACTACTTCCGAAGGGCACGGCCGGGCCCTGTCGCGGACGACGAAAAAGCCCCCATCCGACGGGATGGGGGCTGCTTCAATGCAATTCGTTGTGGCCAGGGCCGGGGTCGAACCGGCGACCTTCCGCTTTTCAGGCGGACGCTCGTACCAACTGAGCTACCTGGCCGGGAACGCCGGCTAGGAGCCGAACGATCTTGCGACCCTGACGGGACTCGAACCCGCGACCTTCGCCGTGACAGGGCGACGCGCTAACCAACTGCGCCACAGGGCCTTACTGGTACTGCGTACTCCCAACGGGATTCGAACCCGCGTTGCCGCCTTGAAAGGGCGGAGTCCTAGGCCGCTGAACGATGGGAGCCCGACCGGTTTCGGAGGACCGACCGACCGCGCTCTCAGGTGTTCCCCTGGGAGCGATTACAAGCATAGGGCACGTTCCCGGGGCCGTGCACCGGGGGTTCCTTAAGCGATCGGCAAGCCTCCAACCTGCGATAACGTCCACCTCAGCGATCTGACCGCACCACGACCCGCCGATCGTCCGCCGCGGAGCCGAGTCAGGCGATCGGTGTGCTCCACGCCACTCTACGCCGGAGACGACGCCGGACCGTCGGTCTTGCCCGGGCGTCCCGGCAATCGAGACACGAGTTCGAGGCAAATACTCAGTCCGCCGACCCACACGCGCGCGCCAACCATCCAGGCCCACGCTCAGCCCTCGCCGAGGCAGACTCAACTCGCGGGATCAGCGCTGAACCGGCGCCTGGCCGTCTTCGCCGGGGCTCAGCCCGAGCATCTCCAGCAACTGCGCGCAGTCCGCCACGTCGAGCGCGCCGGCCGCGACGGCGAGGCGGGCTCGGCGGACCTGGTCGTCGGAGACCCGTTGCCCTTCCGACGACCCGCGCTGCGCCGGCACGCCGCCGGACAGGGACGTGCTGCCCCCGTCGGCACCTTCGTACCGAAGGAGGAACTGACGAACTTCGACCGATCCGCTCATGGCCCCTCCACGCGGTTCGCAACAACTGGCCGCGAGGCTAACCAGCGGCGAGCAGCACCGGCAGCCCCCCGGAGAGTGAACCTGCGAACACTCTCCGAAGCTCCCCTGGTAACGCATTCCAAGATCGCGCAGAACGATTTCTCGCGGCTTCCCCTCGCCGATCCCCGGAACTCGTGCAACAATCGGTGTTGCTGACACACCCCCGGTCAGCGCCTGTGGAGATCCCCTCCGACCCCCGCGTTCCTCCCCCTGGCGCGGGGGTCTCTCCATTTCCGCACACCGGCACTGACCTGCGGATCTACTCTCCGTACCCCCGATCAACAGACAGTCGCGAAATGTGTTTACCGGCTGAGCTGAACAGGTGATCGAATTAGGCTGGCCGAGCACCGAAATGCGTGTGTCGTGGCTCACAGTGGTTTCTTTGCCGAGACCCAACCGTTATCGTGTCCGCGTGCCTCTTCCCTCCCTCGGCCGCCTCAGCAGCCGCACGAATCTCAAAGCCGTCTCGAGCGGGCGGCATCGCAATGCCGCCAAGGCCGCCGGCGACGAAGTCGTCGAGGACAAGGAGCTCACCAGCTACCTGGCCGCGCTCGCCCCGGACTCCGACCCGGAGAGCACCGGCACCGGCAGCCGCTTCGGCGACGCGCAGGTCTACCAGCTGCGCATGAACCTCATCGCCAGCCAGCAGCTCAAGGAAATCGCCGTCGCCCGGAACCTGACCCCGCAGGCCTTGGCGCAGGAATGGATCCTGGAGCGCCTCTCGTGGGAGGGCCAGGCCGCCTCCGCCCAGGAGCGCCGCCACTCCGACGCGATGACCGACGAGTTCCACTTCCCGGCGGACGCGTTCGACCAGCGGCCCCTCGTCGGACGCTGACCCCGCCCCCAGGACGAAAACCCCCGGCTTCCCCCGACGGCCGGGGGTTTTCCCCTTTCCGGGGTCCCGGTGCGCCGATGCTCCGAGGCGGGCCCAGGTGATGGCACGACTAGGTCCGGTTAGCGCGACGCAGCAAGGTCGCGAGCGGCGAGCGCGGCTAGCACCATGATCGCCGCTCACGAGGACCGGCGGCAGCGCATCCCTGCTACGCCGACCGAACGACTGCCCCGGCGACCGCCCGCCACCCAGCTCCGACCCCGGCCGGTACCCGCACGCTCGGGCACGCTCGCCTGAGCCCGCGCCAACCACTCCGGGCCGCCGACGCCGACAGCCAGCCCGGCCACCGCCCGCAATCCAGATCCGCCCGCAGCCGATGCCCGCGCACACCCGCCCCGCGGCATCTCGCCAACCACTCCGAATCGCCAACCCCGGCAGCCAACCCCAGCCACCGCCAGCCGACCAGCTCCGACCCGGCCGGTGCACGCGCACCCGGACACACCCGCCTGGTCCGCGCCAACTCGCCAACCACTCCGGACCGCCAACCCGGGCCAGCCCGCCACCCAACTCCGACCCCAGCCGGTGCCCGCGCACACCCGCCAACCACTCCGGACCGCCAACCCCGGCAGCCAGCCTTAGCGACCGGTGCCCGCACGGGGGCACGCCAGCTCCTCGTCCACTCCGGACTGCCGCCCGCGGCGGTCCGCACGGCGCGCCCACGAACCCCGGCAACCCGCAGACATCACCCGCCCGGGTCGAACCGAGGGACCCACGGGCAGTCGAGCAACCAGCCGATCCGGCGTCGCCCGTACGTGCGGCCGAGTCCAAGCGGCACCCGATCCCAACCGCGGCGAAACCCGGCCAAGCCCCGAGGCACCCGGGCCCGCCCACGAGCCGCGGCGGACCACCAACCCGGCCCGGACCCGGACCGACCGCGGTAACCGTCGCTCCAACGATTACCCACAACGGAACCCGCAATGAAAAAAGGCCCCGACGGGAAATCCCGTCGGGGCCCTTCATTCAGGCCTGAGAAAACGCGCGGGCCTGACTCAGATCGCGCGGACCTTCTGGGCCTGCGGGCCCTTCTGTCCCTGGCCGACCTCGAACTCCACTCGCTGGTTCTCCTCGAGGGTGCGGAAGCCGCGTCCCTCGATCTCCGAGTAGTGCACGAAAACGTCGCCTTCGCCGCCGTCCTGCGCGATGAAGCCGAAGCCCTTCTCCGCGTTGAACCACTTCACAGTGCCTTGCGCCACCGCTGTACTCCTCGTAACAGATCCGCTTCGAATGCCACCGAAGCGGCACCCAGGCCGTCCCGGGCGGTTCCAACGAGACGAGCGAAGAGCTTTACGGCCCCACGGCCCGCGTCAGAAGTTCCGCGAGTGTGAAGCCACGAACACGCAAAACGACGGCCTGGTCAGCAGCCTACCGGGATCTCACCAAATCTGAACCCCGTTGATCGCAAGGATCGGTTCCATCGTGCGCGCATCACCGGAACGTCGTATCGCCGCCTACGCAGCGCTGTCGGGCCTCGCGGCTACTCTGATCCAGTACCCCCAGCGCGCTTCGGGGATGCACAGTGCGCGGTCGATCGAGCCGTCTCCGTAATGGTCACTCGGTGCAGTGTGATGCTGGTCACCCCGTTTCCGGTGAACGTGGAGGCTGCTCGGGACGTCTGGGTGTTCGGGGTACCAAGGGGAGATTGGGGATCGGTGTGACAATCCGACACTTCGCCCGCCGCCGGGGCGGCGTCGCGGTGCTGGGCTTGATCGCCGCGCTGACGCTCGGGGCGTGCAGCAGCGGCGGGTCGAGCGTGAACGCGGGCGGGACCGCGGGCGGCGGACCCACCGAGGCGCCGGCCGCGCCCGCGAAAGCGGCGGCCGTGGCGTTCACGCCGGCTTCCGGGGCGGGCGACGTGTCGCCGGGCCAGCCGGCGAAGGTGACTGTCGCCAACGGCACCATCAGCGCAGTCACGCTGACGAACGCCGAGGGCAAGCAGGTGCAGGGGCAGCAGTCGCCGGACAAGAAGAGCTGGAGCAGCACCGAAGACCTCGGCTACGGCAAGACCTACACCTGGTCCGGACAGGCCACCGGCGAGGACGGCAAGCAGGTCCCGATCAACGGCTCGTTCACCACGGTCAAACCGCGCCGCCAGATGCAGGGCAGCCTGAACGTCGGCGACGGGCAGACCTACGGCATCGCGATGCCGATCGCGCTCACGTTCCCGAGCGCGGTCAAGGACAAGGCCTCCGTCGAGCGCGCGCTGTCGGTGGAGACCACGCCGAAGACCGAGGGCGCGTGGGCGTGGCTCGACGGGGACACTTCTGTGCACTGGCGGCCGAAGGAGTACTTCCAGCCGAACACGAAGGTCGTCGTCTCGGCCAACATCTACGGCGTTTCGATGGGCGACGGCGTCTACGGCAAGCAGGACGTCTCGGCGAGCTTCACCATCGGCCGCTCGCAGATCGTCAAGGGCAACACCCAGCAGCACCGCATGCAGGTCATCCGCGACGGCCAGCAGGTGATGGACTTCCCGGTGAGCTACGGTCTCGACTCCGACCCGGGCCGGGTCACGCACAGCGGCACGCACGTGGTGATGTCGAAGCACGCGACGTACTCGATGAGCAACCCGCGCTATCACTACACCGACGTGAACGTGCCGTGGGCGGTCCGGATCTCCAACAACGGCGAGTTCATCCACGGCCTCGCGGCGTCGATCTGGGCGCAGGGCAAGAAGAACATCTCGCACGGCTGCCTGAACCTGTCGCCGGCGAACGCGAAGATCTACTACGACAGCGTTCTTCCCGGCGACCCGGTGGAGATCTCCGGCAGCACCCAGCAGCTAGGCCCGAAGGACGGCGACTACAGCGACTGGACCTACGACTGGGCGTCGTGGACCAAGCTGTCGGCGCTGGCTGCCTGACCACCGCGGCACCGCACCAACCGGACGGCCGGGAGCTCGAACGCTCCCGGCCGTTCGGCTGTCCCGGCCGGAAAATTCGATGCAACCCGAGCGAACGCCGACCGCATGACTAGTGCAGAGAAGCGCCACCCGGCGCTCGTGGAACCTGGAGGAAACTCGTGCGTGTTCGCTTCGCTCTCGCCATCGGCTCCCTGCTGCTCGCCGGAGGCGCGCTGACCGGCGGCGCGGTCGCCTTCGCCGCGGACGCCCCGCCGTCGGTCTCGCAGCCGGCCCCGCAGCAGACCGCCGCACCCGGCGTTCCCACCGCCGCCCCGGCGCCCGCGCAGCGCTCCACCGCCGCGCCGAAGGCCGCCGCGCCGGGCCAGCCGGCGAAGTCCAAGCGCGTTCCGACCGCGGTGCCCGCGGGCCCGACCGGCGACCTGCACCTGCCCTCGGTCTGGGGCTGATCGCCCGGTGCCTTCCCGCTCCCGTCCGGCGTCCGGGCAGAGCTCACCGTGGGACGGTGAGTTCGCCCGGTACTTCGGCGAGCGCGCGCACAGCCTGCGGTCCACGGCCTACCTGCTTTGCGGAGACTGGCATCGGGCCGAGGATCTCGCCCAGGCGGCGCTGCTCAAGCTGTACCTCGCCTGGCCGCGGCTGGCCCGGCACGACGCGCTCGACGCTTACGCGCGCAAAATCGTGCTGCGTACTTTCCTCGCGGAAAATCGCCGCAGCCGCTGGAAACGGGAGCGGCTCACCGACGCACCGCCCGATGTCCCGGCTCCGGCCGCCGAGACCGAGCACGACCAGCTGATCCAGCAGGCACTCGCCGCGTTGGCCCCGCGGCAGCGCGCGGTGCTGGTGCTGCGGTACTTCGAGGACCTGTCCGTCGAGGAGACCGCCGCGGCGCTCGGCTGCCGGACCGGCACGGTGAAGAGCCAGGCCGCACGCGGTCTGGCCACCCTGCGGGCCCGGCTGGGCCCGCATTTCGAGGCATTGCCTGTCCCGGGAGGGAGGTGAACGAGATGGTCCCCGATGACTCCAGCGACGCCGAAGCCGTACGCGCCTTGTTCGCGCGGACGCCGGACGGCCCGCCGATGCAGGTCGAAGCGGCGGACGTGATCGTCCGCGGAGCGGCGGTGCGGCGCAAGCGCAAGCGCTGGGCGGTCGCGGGCAGTTCCGCCGCGACGGTCGCGGTGCTCGTGGTGGCTGGTCTCGCGGTCGGCAGCCGCGGGACCGAACAGCCGCCGGTCATGCCCGCCGGACCGGGACTCGCCACCGTCTCGCCCACCCCGTCCAGTCCGGCGCCGAGCAAGGTCCCGCCGGGTCCGGCACAGGTGCCGACACCCGGTCCGCAGGTGAGCCCCGGCTCGCCGGGCAAACCACCGCGGACGGAACCGAGCGGTCCGCAGGCGGCGACGTCGCGACCGGGCGCACCGCCGCGCGCGCATCCGACCACGACCGAACAGCCCCCCGCTTCCTTGCGTTCACCTGCGGGAATCGGGGCGTTACCCAGCTCGGCCTCCGACTGAAACGCGTTCGCGGCAAGAGTGGCCGAGGTCACCAGATCAAGTGGGTTTTCGACGAAATATCCCGGGCTTTCGGGGCGATGTTCTCAGTGGCGGCCGGAGCGGCCGTCGAATCCGTCGCTCAGCCGGCACACCATTGGCCGGCCCGAGAACCCGAGGAGGAAGCACCATGGTGCTCGTCGCACTGATGATCGAAACCGTTGTCGCCGTCGTGGTCGCCGGTGGCCTGGCAGCTTGGGCACGTAAGCGCTTCGCTCCGCAGGCGGCCGAGGCGACGCAGAACAGCTGACTTGAACACGAAAACCGCCCTCTGTCCTTAATGGACGGAGGGCGGTTTTCGTGCTTGGCTCAGCAGCTCACTTGCTGGCTCCGGCGAGCTTGCCGCCGGTGTCGGCGGTGTCGATCTGCTCGATCGGCACCCGGGCCGTCTCCGGGATCTTGATGATCGGGACCAGCGCGATGAGGGCCGCGATGATCAAGTAGTACGCCGGCCAGTCCGCGTTGCCGGTGCTGCCGATCAACGCCGTGACGATCACGCCGCAGGTGCCGCCGAACAGCGACGTCGAGATGTTGTACCCGATGGCGAACGAGCCGTAGCGCACGCGCGTCGGGAACATCGCCGGGAACGTCGAGCCGATGACCGCCAGCATCAGCGCCAGCAGGATCGCCACGACCAGGAAGCCGACGACCAGCCACAGCAGGCTGCCGCTCTGCATCAGCTTGATGCTGGGCCAGCTCAGCACGATGAACCCGATGGCCGCGGTGAGCAGCAAGGGTTTTCGGCCGATCCGGTCGGACAGCGCGCCCAGCGGGATCAGCAGCGCGAACTGCACGATTTCCACGCCGATGACGATCAGGCTGGACTCGGTGTCGCCGATGTGCAGCGTGTCGGTGAAATACGTCGGCATCGTCGTGAGCAGCATGTAGTCGGCGATGTTCAGCAGCAGCACGATCCCGATCAGGTTCAGGATCATCCGCCAGTTGCGCTGGATGGTCTCCTTGAGCGGAGCCTTCTCCGACTTTTCGCCCGCCGCCTCGAGCCGGCGGAACTCCGGCGTGTCCTCGAGCTTCGACCGCAGGTAGAGCCCGATCGCACCGATCGGAAGCGCGATGAAGAACGGGATCCGCCAGCCCCACGAGTCGAACTGCTCGGTCGACAGCGACAGGTAGGTGATCAGCACGACCGCGTTGCCGAGCACGTAGCCGGCCAGCGTGCCCATCTCCAGGAACGAACCGAAGAACCCGCGCCGTTTGGTCGGCGCGTATTCGGCGATGAACGTCGCCGCGCCGCCGTACTCGCCACCGGTCGAGAAACCCTGGATCAGCCGCAGCAGCAGGATCGCGATCGGAGCCGCGATGCCCATGCTGTACCCGCCTGAGTACGTCGGCAGCACGCCGACCAGGAAGGTGCAGCCGGACATCAGCAGAATGGTGAGCGCGAGGACCTTCTGCCTGCCGAGCTTGTCTCCCAACGGGCCGAAGAACGCTCCGCCGAACGGTCGCACGATGAAGCCGACGGCCAGCAGGGCGAGCGATTTCAGGACCGCGTTGCCCTCGCCGGGGAAGAACAGTGTTCCGATACTGGTCGCGATCGCGCCCGAGGTGAAAACGCCGTAGTCGTACCACTCGGTCGCGTTACCCATCGCGGAAGCGATCACCGCGCGTTTGACTGTTCTCTGATCGACCTCGGGTTTCCCCGTCTTTGGCTCACTCATCCCGGCGGTGACCTCCTCCTGCACACGTCCCGGTCCATCCGTTGGAGCACATTTCCCCAGTCTTGACCCGTTCAACCGTGCTGGCAGGATGAGTCGCGAAATTTCTACCGTGCGGAATTTTCCGACTACCCTGCGCTGAAGAAATGCGGGCAACCCGGTCAGGGCGGGTGCTGGCGGGTCCTACCGCCGGGTTAACGTCGTCGCATGAGTCCTGTTTCCGGCCCGTGGCCGCCCGTGCCGGTGGAGCCGCCGGAGATCCACCCGAAAGCCCCCGCGCCGGGCACCGAACTCGGCGCCCACTTCGCCGAATGCTTCGGCTGCGGCGACGACGTGGACGACGGCCTGCACCTGCGGTCAGCGATCGGCGAGGGCTACACGGTGCACTCGAAGTTCACCGTGACCTCCGCGCACCAGGGCGCCCCCGGCCTCGCCCACGGCGGCCTGCTGGCCTGCGCCTTCGACGAGGCCCTCGGCTCGACAGTCGGCAACCTGCTGCACCGCCCCGCGGTCACCGGCAAGCTGGAGACCGACTTCCGCCGCCCCGTGCCAGTCGGATCGACGCTGTACATCGAGGCCCGCCTGGACGGCGTCGCCGGCCGGAAAATCTACGTAAGCGCAGACGGCCACCTGGACGCCGCGGACGGTCCGGTAGCGGTCAACGCCCGCGCAGTGTTCATCGCAGTGGGCTTCGAACACTTCAGCACCCACGGCGACCCCCAAGCGCTGGAAAAACTAGCCGAACAGCACCGGCGCAACAAACGCGAGTGGGACATCAACCCCTGACCCTCGCACGCAGGTCGTGAGGCCACCTTCACGGACCCTGATTCCCCAGGGTTCCCCTCACGACCCGCCGCAGTCCGTGAAGGGCCCCTCCACGGACTTAGATTCCCTCAAGGAGCCCTTCACAGCCCGCCGATCCGCCCGTGTGCCCACTCGCCTGTGATCGGCCCCCATTGCCACATCGGGGCGCTAGCCCCACCCACTCCCGAACCGCAGCCGCCGCACCCACCCATCGAGCACCCAGCCCCCGCTCCGCAGCCGCCGCACCCACCTATCGAGACACCCAGCCCCCGCCCCGCAGCCGCTCCACCCAACGATCGAGGCACCCAACCCCTGCCCTGCACCCCGATACGAAGCCTCCCTACGGGCGGCGGGTGCTTGTCAAGGCACGCTTTCCCGCCTTGACAAGCACCCACCGCCCGTCAGCACAATCAAACTTCGGGGTGCCCCACGCACTCACCACAGCAATGTCGCCCGCCAGGGCGACGAGCCGAAAACCTCAGGTAAGCGTCCGAGGCCGAATCGCATTGGCCCGATCCACCAACGCGATCCGCTCCCCAGCGTCATCCGCGAGCCGAGCCAAAGACCGATAACACCGCTCCAGCCCGAACCGAACGTCCCGCTCCTCCAGCGCACACCCCAGCACCTTGGCATTCGACGCCGACTTGCCCTGCCCAGGCACCTTCAACCAGTCGTAAGCCGCCTCAAGAACCTCCGCGCTGAGCCGCGTATGCCGCTCAGCATCCAGGTTGAGCCGCTCCAACCGTCCCGACGCGTCCACCAGGTCCCCCTCGGTCACGGCCGGCTGCTCCCCCGCACCCGCTCCCTGCGCCCGAGTCTTGATCTTGATCGCGGCGACCTGCGCGTCCACGTAATGCGTCGAAGTGGCCGGAACCCCTTCCAGCACCTCCACCGCACTCGCCCGCGCTCCCTGCGCGAGATACACGCGAGCCAGCCCGAACGCAGCACTCACGTACGTCCGGTCGGTCCGCCAAACCAGCTCGTAGAACCGGGCTGCCCCGAAGTAGTCCCCGACGCCCTCCGCGCTCACCGCCAGCGCCAGCTTGGGTGCGATCTCCCCCGGCAGGTCGTCGTAAACCGCGTCGAACGCCACGTGCGCCACCCGCGGCCGGCCGCCGGCCAGCTCGATCAACCCGCGGTACCAGTCAATCCGCCAGTCGTGCGGGAATCCGTGCCGGATCGCCAGGTACTGCGCCGCCTGCAACTGCCGCTGCGCCTCCACGAACTCGCCCAGTTCGATCCGGGCCCGCACGATCCGCAACCGCACCTCGATCGACTCCCGAGGCGCGGTAGCCAGCGCCTCGATCGCCTCGTGCGGATCCAGCGCGGTCGTCGTCGCGAGCACCCCGGCAGCCGGGTCGTCCGTGTCGACCTGCGGAATCGGCAGCCCGGCGACGACCTCGGCGGCATCGGGCAACGGCACCCGCTCGCCCTGCTCCGGCACCACCAGGTGGACGCCGAAGGTCCGGCTCTCCGGCCCGAACACGGTCGACGCGGCCGGACGCGGCTGGCCGGTGCCGAGCGCCATGATCTCGCGCAGCACGCCGGTCAGCTGGTCGGCCATGTCGTCCGCGGCGATGAACCGGCGGTCCGGATCCGCGTGCGTGGCGCGCTTGAGGAACCGGTAGTACGACCCGAACAGTGCGAACAGCGGCACCTGGTCCGGTCCGGGCAGCGTGTTCTTGTACTCGCGGGTGTAGCCGGCGAACTCGAAGCTCAGCACGGCCAGCGTCCGGCCGACCGTGTACAGGTCCGAGGACACCGACGCGCCCTGGGAAGCCAGCTCGGGCGCGCTGTAGCCGGTGGTGAAGAACAGCGGGCTCTCGTAGTCGTCGATCCGCCGCACCGCGCCGAGGTCGATCAGCTTGAGCTGCTCGCGGGTCTGGATGACGTTGTCCGGCTTGAGGTCGCAGTAGAGCAGGCCCTGGCTGTGCAGGTAGCCGAGCGCGGGCAGGATCTCCAGGCCGTACGCGATGACCTGGCCGATCGGCAGCGGCTCCGGCCGGTTGCTCTCCCGGTGGTGCTGCAGCGCGAGCTGACGCAGCGACTGGCCGCCGACGTACTCCATCACGATGTAGCCGACCGTGTTGCCGGTCTCCGGGTCCGGATGCTGCACGAAGTTGTGGATCTTGACGATGTTCGGGTGCTCGACCTCGGCGAGGAACCGCTGCTCGTTCGCCGCGGCGGCCATCGCGGTGGAGTCGCCGGTGTCGATCAAGCCCTTCAGCACGACCCAGCGGTCGGACACGTTGTGGTCCTTGGCCAGGTAAATCCAGCCGAGGCCGCCGTAAGCGAGCGCGCCCAGCACTTCGTACTGGCCGCCGACGAGCTCGTTCGGCTTCAGCTTCGCCACGAACGAGAACGGCGTGCCGCACTTTTCGCAGATGCCCTCGGGTTCGCCCGGCTGACCGTCCTTGCCGCGGCCGACCTTCGCGCTGCAGTTGCCGCAGAACCGCTTGTCCTCGGCCACGACCGGGTTCGCCAGCACCGCGGTCGACGGATCGCGGTACGGCACCGGCGGGACGTCGATGAGACCCGCGCCGAGCCGTCCGCGCCGGGAACGGCGGGTGCCGCGCGAGCCGGTGCGCCGGGAGGTGCCGGGGAACGAGCCCGTCCCGGTGCCGGTGCCTTGCGAACCCTGTGAGCCCTGGGAGCCGGTGCCGTGTCCCTCGCTGCCGCCGGACGGCAGGACGCTGTCCGTGCCGTGGTCGGGCAGCGGGCCGCCGTCGGCGGGGGCCACCCGCGGGGTCGGCGGCATGATGCTCTGGGTGTGCGGCGTCGGGTTGGCCAGCACGCTGGTCGGCATGGGCGCGGCCGGGTCGACCGGGGCCACCGGCTGGTTCGACTGCGGCAGGATCACCGGCGCGAGGTCGCCCGGCGGACGAGTGGGGGCGTCGCCTCCGTCCGCGGGAGGTTTGGCCGGCGCCGCGGCACCCATCGGGATCGGGCCGGAGTTCGGCCCGGCGGCGCGGTTCTCCGGCGGCCGGGACGCCCGGTTCCCCTGCGGCGGACGGTTCGGCGGGACCGGCCGCTGCCCGGTGCGCGACTGCGGCGGATACGGCTGGCCCTGCGACGGCGGCGCGGGCTGCCCCGGGTACGGCTGGCCTTGCGCCGGCGGCTGGCCCTGCGGACGGCCTTGCGGCGGCATCTGCTGGCCGCCGCGCGGAGCCGGACGGCCCTGCGTTCGCGGCTGCTGCCCGGGCTGGTTCGGCTGCTGGGCCTGGCCCGGCTGGCCTGCCGGAGCGGGCTGTCCCGGCTGAGCGGCTGGGGCGGACGGCCCCCGCTGAGCCTGCTGACCGGGCTGGCCGGGTTGCCCGCCCTGCGGCCGCTGCACCGGAGCGCTGATCAACGTCTCCGCATCAGGATCCGCGTCCGGGTTGAGCCGCCCGGACACCGACGGTTCCGGGGTGTCCCACCGCACCGGCGGCGGCGGGGTCCACGAGGCGTCGGCCGCCTCGCCCCGCCCGGACGGCTGGTCCGCGGCCTTCGCCTCGTCGCCGTCCCCCTCCGGTGCTGCGTGCCGAGGACGGCGCGCCTCCTCCGACACAACTACCTCCCGAACTCCCCGCGGCAAGCCTGCCGCTCAAAAAGTACAACTTGCGCCGTCCTGGCGCCGCGATACCGGCCTGGTCACCCGTATTGCGGGGACGGCGGATTGGCCGGTCCCAGCCGCGCGCCGACCCAGTTCTGGTAACTGTTCGCCCAGGTGCCGTCGCCGCGGATCTTGTCAAGCACCGCGTTCACGAAGCGGACCAGGTCCTCCTCGTCCTTCGGGATCCCGACGCCGTAATTCTCCTGCGTCATGGGGTCGCCCGCGACCTTCACCGTCGGGTCCTGCGCGGCCATGCCGGCCAGGATCGTGTCGTCCGTGGACACCGCGTCGACCTGGCCCTGCTGCAGCATCACCAGGCAGTCCGACCAGTTCGGCACCGACACCGCGACCGGTTTGGCCGGGTCGGTCGCGATCTTCGCGAGCGAGGTCGACTTCGCCGCCGCGCACACGCGTTTCCCGGCCAGGTCGGTCAGCGACTGCGCGTTCGACGACTTCGGCACCAGGATCTTCTGCCCGGCCACGTAGTACACCGACGAGAACTGCACCTGCTTCCGGCGGGCGCAGGTGATGCTGTAGGTCCGGACCACCACGTCGACCTGGTGTTCCTTCAGCACGGTTTCCCGCTGCGACGACGTGATCGCCCGGTACTGCACGTGCCCGTCGGAACCGAAAATCTGCTTGGCGATCTCGTTGACCAGGTCGATGTCGAAGCCTTCGAGCTTGCCGGTCTTCGGATTCCGGAAGCCGAACAGATAGGTCGTCTGGTCGACGCCCGCGATGAGCTTCCCGCGCTGTTTGATCTTCTGCAGGCTGGGCCCGGAGGTGTCCAGGCCGTTCGGCGCGAGGCTGACCAGCGGGTTGCAGCTGGTGTCGGAGTCTCCTCCGGCCGCGGCGTCCGGGCCGCCTACGCCCGCCGGGGCGGGCCAAGCCGCGTCGGTGACCGGTGCGACCTCCATCGGCTGCGCCGCCGTCCCGCAGGCGGCGGCGAGAAGCGCGACCACCGCGAGCACGGTGGTCCGGACGAAGTGCCGCGACCGGATCACCGGTACTCCCTCAGTCTCTCTCGCACGCCGACTGTGATGCCGCCCGCCGCGAGCACCGCCAGCACGCCGACGCCCGCCGCGAGCGCGGTGAGCGCGTTGTCGCCGGATCTCGTGCTGTCGAGGAATTCCTGCCGGCAGACGTCGATCGCGGCCTGGAGGTTCGTGTCCAGCCGGGCGAACGCGGCGGCGGCGCTGTTCGGGCTGACGCTCGTCGCGAAGTCGACCGCCTCCTGGTACTGCCCGCCGTCGTCGAGGCGGCGGACCTGAAGGTGGGCCAGCGACCATTCGCGCGCGGCCTGTTCCGCCGCTTCGATCTTCTGCTCCCCCGTGGTGCCGGACGCGAGGCCGCGCGCCTGCCCGAGCAGACCGCCCTTGCCGTCGGCCCCGACGAGGTTCTCGGCGAGCTTGATGAATTGCTGCTCGTACGCGCCGCCGTCGCCGCGCGCGACCAGCGTGAGGGTTTCGTCCGCGCGCGCCTGCAGGGCG
Organism: Amycolatopsis orientalis DSM 43388; assembly: GCF_000411975.1. Taxonomy (GTDB): domain Bacteria; phylum Actinomycetota; class Actinomycetes; order Mycobacteriales; family Pseudonocardiaceae; genus Amycolatopsis; species Amycolatopsis orientalis_D. The sequence continues at coordinate 10,306 of NZ_ASXG01000127.1, read as the reverse complement.
TAGATGCGGGCGCGCACCAGGATGTCGACCTGCGACGTGCCGTCAGTGCGTCCGGTCGCGACGAGACTGCCCTGCACGACGAGCGCTACCGCGCCCCACAGCAGCGACAGCACGATGCAGCCGGTGGCCACGAGCAGTCCGATGTTCAGCACCCGGTTCGTCCGCCGGGTCAGGTAGATCTGCGCGGCCACGAGTGCCGCGAGGAGCACCACGACCAGCGCGACCGCCACCCACGGCACGTCGCTGCTGCTGTCCTGCTCGTCGGAAAGCTTCTGGGTGTGCGCTTTGTAGAGCGCGTCCGCGGCGGGAAGGATCGTGGTGCGCATCAGCTGCGAAGCCTCGCGCAGGTACGAAGCGCCGGACGGGAAGCCCTGCCGGTTGTTCGCCCGCGCGGTTTCGACGATCCCGGTGTAGACCGGGATCTTCTGGTTCAGGATGTCCACCTGGTGGGCGGCGTCGCCGACGTCGGTGGTGTCCGACGCCGCGCGGGCGAGCGCGGCTCCCGCTTCGGCGATGTCCTGCTCGTACCGTTTCCGCAGCGCGGGCGGTTCGGTGCCGACGGAAAGGAAGGCGCTGGCCGCGGTCGCGTCCGCGTCCGACAGCGAGCGGAACACCTGCTGCGCCGCCCCCGCGAGAGGTTCGCGATGATCGATCAGGCCGTTGATCGTGTTGTCCTTGTCCTTCACGGACAACACGCCCACCAGACCGGCCACCAGCGAAAGCAGCACCAGCGCGACCGCGATCAGCGAGAGCTTGCCGGGCGTGGTGGTCGTGGATCTGACGACCGCGCGCACCGCCTGGCCGGGCAGGTCCAGCAGCCCGGCGATTCCGCTGCGGCCCCGAAATTCCTCCGGTGGGGGCTCGGCAGTCGTTTCCGGCCGCGTCGCAGTGCTGCTCATCCCCGATCCTCCCCGTGTGCCACTCGCAGAAGGTAGCCGGTCGGGCAAGCCGCAGCACACGACACCCAGAAGGTGTCACCTGCACGTGATCTCAGCCGACGCACCGACCGCGGCTTCGGCCTTTCTCGCCGGTTCCGCTCGTAGCGGTACTGCGGAGCAACCCCTGGGTTGCTGCTTCAGCCATCGCAGCGCGTACGTCGACGCACCACGGGCCGTCGGCGCGCAGTTCAACGTACGCGCCTTCGCCGTTTTTCAGTTCCAGCTCGCGTTCTCCGTCGACCGCGATAACGCCGCCACCTGCGGCAAGGTCCACGCGTACGCCGGGACGCAGCACGCCCCAGCCGCGTACGCCGACTGGACGCACCACTCCGGGCGCGATGGCGGCGTGCACCACGTACGCGGAACTGTCCACCGGGCCAAGCTGAAGCGCGACGCCTTCCGCGCTAGAGCGAGAGCTCGGACACAGTTGTCCGGCAATGCTCGACAGGCCAATGCCATCCGGCTCGGCGAAGGTGCAATACAGCTCGGTGAGCGCGGTCGGATCCCAGAGCGCCTTCGCGCCGACGTGTTTGTTCATCGAGACCGCGACGTCCACCAGCGCGATCTCGCGGCGATTTTTGGTGACGACCTCGAGCATGCTGACCCGCTGGGTGACGAGGTCGGCGTCGACCTGCCCGCTCGCGACCATCCCGGCGGCGAGCCCGGCCACCGTGGCCTCTCCCGCCTGCGGAAACGCGTTGTTGGTGCCAGTCGGCAGCGCGAGCAACGGAACGTCGCCGCACGCCTTGGCGGCGACCCGGGCGGTGCCGTCGCCGCCGAGACACACGATCACCCCGGCCCCGGCGTCGACCATCTGGCGCACCGCGTTGACGGTGTCCTGCGCGGTGCCGGTGAGCGTGTCCTCGTCGCAGAAATCCACCTCGGGCAGCGGATCGCGGCCCAGATCGCGCAGCACGGCGGCGGAGATGCCGCCGAGGTCGCTGGACAGCAGCGCGCGATCGACGCCGGTCACCGCGAACGCCGACAGCAGCCGGCGCACCAGGGTGGCCTTCTCCTCGACCGGAACGGCCGACGCCTGCGTCACGAGTCTTCGGATGTCCTGTCCGGACGCCGGGTTCGCCACGATCCCCGCAACGACTTCCCCCATCGAGCATCCCCCTCAGTCTGCTGCCACCAGGGGACCAGCACACGCGTCCGGCCGCGCGGAGGAAAGGGTTGCACGGACGTTGCATCGGCCGCGCCTCCACGCCGGCCAGAGCCTACCCTGGGTTCCGGCGCGGCTACCTGTCGTTCAGACGAGGGAAGCAAGCCCTTCGTAGGTGTATCCGGCTTCCTCGACCGCGGCGCGGACCGCGGTCTCGTCGAGGGGCTCGGCGCTGCGGACCGTCACGTGTCCGGTTTCGACGTCGACGGTCACGTTCTCGACCCCGGGCACCTCGGACAGTTCTTCGGTGACCGACTGCGCGCAGTGGCCGCAGGACATCCCGGTGACGAGGTAGGTGTTTTCGCTCATGCCGCCGAGCCTACGAGCATCCGGACGCGTCACGATCGGGTGATCCACAATGGCCGGTGCGGCACACAAAGCCTTGCCGCGCAACACAATCCGCATCGTGAGACGGACGGGAAGCGGCAGAGACAAAAGAAGCCACCACCCCCGCGAGGGAGTGGTGGCGACTTAGCGATCAGACGTAGGTCAGATCACGCTGACCGACGTGGCCTGCGGGCCCTTCTGGCCCTGGCCGATCTCGAACTGCACGCGAGCGTTCTCCTCGAGGGTACGGAAACCGTTGCCCTGGATCTCGCTGTAGTGCACGAAGACGTCGCCGCCGCCGTTGTCGGGAGTGATGAAGCCGAACCCCTTCTCGGAGTTGAACCACTTCACGGTGCCCTCAGTCATCTAACAATCTCCATACATAACACCAAAACAGGAAGCCGACCGACGTCCTGGGCCCAGACACGGGCGAGATGCGTTCTCCGGAGAGGCGGCCCACGCCCGCTGAGTTCTGCGAGCGTGCTTTACCACGAACACAAAAATCGAGACCAAGGAAAGTAAAGCACAGCGGAGCGGTCGCGGACAACCCGACTCACCCCAGTTCGCGAGACCGCGTCACTCCCCGCTGGCTTGGCGAAGCGGCGTGCCGAACGGCGAACGCCAGTCGGCGCCCTGGTCGGGCACGACCACGGCTACGTCGTGCGCCTCCGCACTGGCGCTGAACAGCACCGGAACGACGCCGGACCGGGTCTGGGCGGGCACCTCGGCGGCCTGGCCCTGCTCCGGTTCCTCGCGCACCACGGACACCAGCGAACCGGCCCGCGCGGACCGGGCGCGGCCGCGAGCAGCCGCCCCTGCGGTACGGGATTTCCCGTCCTTTTCGTCGGCCATGACGAACTCCCCTCGTTCCTTCCCCGCCCCGAGCGGGGGATGACCGCGATGGTGCCATCCGGCACCGACAAAATCCGGCCGAAACCGGTTGTTCCCACCCCTGAAACGCGCCGAACGGCCGCGAACCGAGCCGGGGAACGGATCCGCCCCGGGAATTTCCCCAACCGAACGCCAGCCGCACCTCGCCGGGCGAACCGGGTCCGGATGCCGAACCCCGGGAACGCCTTCAGGCTACCCGAGCCAACCCCTGGCAGCTACTGAACATTCCCGGCGTTTCCTTGTGTTCTCAGGAAGATTTCAGGTCCCGGACGGACGCGGGGCCCCGAGAAGCGTGCTCAGCCGAACATCCGGGGTGACGACATCCGGGTCCGTCCGGACGTCGATCACACACGGCCGCTGCCGGACCAGCGCGCTCGCGATGATCGGCTCGAGCCGCTCGCGATCGTCCACCGTGTACCCGGCCGCGCCGAGCCCACGCGCCCACGACGCGAAGTCTGTCAGCGGGATCGTCACTCCGGACAGCCGTCCGTGCGTACGCGCTTGATGCATCGCGAGTGGACCGTGCAAGCCGTTCTGGAACACAACCACCATCACCGGCGCGCGGTAACGCACTGCGGTCTCGATTTCTTGCCCGGTCATGAGCGTGCCCGCGTCACCGACCATCGCGACCACAGCGCGCCGCGGTTCGGCGAGTTTGGCCGCTATGGCCGCTGGCACCGCGTACCCCATCGCAGCGTTGCTCGGACCGAGCTGGCTGCGCGGAGCGGTGAAACACCAGTAGCGGTGCATGAACTGCGCGAAGTTGCCCGCATCGCTCGTAACGATGGTGTCCTCGGGCGCGAGCTTTCGCAGCGCGCGCACGACGTCGACCGGATGTACGCGCGTGTTGTCGCTTGTGTTCGGCGGTGTCATGAAGGTGTGCACAGCAGCGTTCGCGGCCGACGCTCTGCGCGTACGCGGCGAAGCGATCGCACGCAGTTCCTTCAGGAACGGCTCGACCTCAGTGTCCACACGGAACGTCAGGCCGCGGCGGCGCTGTTCGTCGATACCGGTGCCGACAAGGACGAGCGTCTGCTGTGGAGTCGGATAACGGAAGCCTTGCGTCGTGACTTCGTCCAGTTGCGTGCCGAGCGCGAGCACGAGGTCCGCTCGTTCGAGCGCGTCAAGCTGGCGCGCCGGAATGCCGAGGCCGAGATGTCCGGCGTAGCGGGCGTGGTTCTCCGGGAACGCGTCTTGGCGGCGGAAGGCGTTGTACACCGGAAGCGCCAGCTCGTCCGCCACCGCGATCAGCTCGTCCCGGGCCGACCGCGCGCGTCCGCCGACGATGACCACCGGATAGCGCGCTTCGTCCACCAGCCCGGCTACCGCTTCCGCCGAACGGCCCAGCGTTCCGGTGGCCGGCGGGCGAACCTTCGCCACCGGTTTGGCCGAGTCGTACGGCACGCCCCAGGCGTCGCTCGGCACGCCGATCACGACCGGGCCCGGCCGTCCTTCGCGGCACCGGGCGAGGCCTTCGGCGAGCAGATGCGGCACGTCGTCGGGATCGTCCGCGCGCACGCACCATTTGGCGATCGATTCGAACATCGCGGTCGAATCGGACGCCGGGACCTCGCCGGTGAGCACCGGGTCGAGCGCCGGGGTTTCGAGCAGCACCACCATCGGCGTCTCGTCCTGGTACGCCGTCTGCACGCCCATGACCAGCGCCGCGGCGCTCGGGCCCCGGCTTCCGAGCAGCACCGCGGGGTGTTCGGTGAGCTTGCCCTCGGCCTCGGCCATGAAGGCCGCGCCCGAATCGTGGCGGGCCGAAACGAGCGTGACGTCGCGCTCGCGGCGGAGCGCGTCGAGCAATTCCAGGAACGACTCACCGACGACCGCGTACACCCGGCGGACCCGGGCCTCGTTCAAAACGCGTACGGCCGTTTGCGCGACGGTGGTTCCCACTTGGTATCTAATGGGGAGAGCTTAGGGCGGCACCGGGAACCGGCGTCAAGTGATCTTGAAAAGTCGCCGCGGGATTGTGCCGATTGCCGGATCGCGCTGCCCACCAGTTGGGAGGACGCCGTCGTGACATCCGCCGAACATGAGACTATTTTCACTTATGGGGCCCCGGCGCTCAAGTACGGAAGCTTCTCGAGCGACGAGATCGGATACGACCTGAGCCAGTTCGGCGCGCGGCGCGTGCTCGTGGTGACCGACCCGGTCGTGGCCGCCACCGGCTGGCCGGAGCGGATCGCCGAGGGCATCCGCGGCTACGGGATCGCGGCCGAGACCTTCGACGGCGTGCATGTCGAACCCACCGACGTCAGCATGCAGAAGGCGGTGGACTTCGCCCGCGGCACCGGCCCGTACGACGCGTTCGTCGCGGTCGGCGGCGGCTCCAGCATCGACACCGCGAAGGCCGCCAACCTGCTGACCAGCAACGACGGCGAGCTGATGGACTACGTCAACGCGCCGGTCGGCGGCGGCCGCGCGCCGGCGAACCCGCTGAAGCCGCTGGTCGCGGTGCCGACGACGACCGGAACCGGGTCCGAAAGCACCACGGTGTGCGTGCTGGACGTGCTGTCGCTGCGGGTGAAGAGCGGCATCAGCCACCTGCGGCTGCGCCCGACGCTCGCGGTCGTGGACCCGCGGCTCACGGTCAGCCAGCCCGCCGGGGTCACCGCGGCGAGCGGGATGGACATCCTGTGCCACGCCGCGGAGAGCTACACCGCCAAGCCCTACACCGAGTTCGGCCGGAAGCGGCCGGAGGAACGGGTGCCGTACTGCGGGGCGAACCCGCTGGCGGACATGTTCGCGGAGAAGTCGCTGCAGCTGCTGTCGTGGGCGCTGCCCGCCGCGGTCCGCGACGGCGAGGACATGGCCGCGCGCGAGGCGATGGCGCTGGCCGCGACGTTCGGCGGGCTCGGCTTCGGCAACGCCGGCGTGCACATCCCGCACGCCAACGCGTACCCGATCGCCGGGCAGGTCCGGGATTTCCACCCCGACGGCTATCCCGGCGACGAAGCGATGGTGCCGCACGGCATGGCTGTCTCGCTGACCGCGCCCGCCGCGTTCCGGTTCACCTTCGCCGCGAACCCGGAACGCCACGAGCGGGTCGCCCGGCTGCTGGCCCCGGACTTCGAATGGCCCGGCGACCTCGCCGATCACCTGCCCGCCGTGCTGACCACGCTGATGCGCGAAATCGGCCTGCCCGCCGGGATCGGCGCGGTCGGCTACGCCGAGTCCGATGTGGACTCTCTGGTGGAGGGAACGCTGAAACAGCAACGGTTGCTGGCCACCGCGCCGCGCGAACCGTCCGAAGAGGACCTGGCGGGAATTCTGCGGGACTCGGTGCAGCTGTGGTGAACTATCCGCATTGGCAGACGGTTCCCTTGCGCTGGAAGGACAACGACGTCTACGGCCACGTGAACAACGTGGTGCATTACTCGTTGATGGACACCGTCATCAACACCTGGCTGATCGAACGCGGCGGTCTCGACATCGAGTCCGGGCCAGTGATCGGGCTGTGCGTGGAATCGCGTTGTGCTTACCACGCTTCGGTTTCGTTCCCGGACACGCTGCGGATCGGGCTGCGGGTGGCACACCTCGGCCGATCGAGCGTGCGGTATGAGATCGGGATGTACACGGCCTCGGAAACCTTGGTGGCGGAGGGCCATTTCGTGCACGTTTTCGTGGACCGCGATTCGCGTCGGCCAGTGGAAGTGACCGGCAAACTGCGGGAATCGTTGGCAGAACTGGCTGTCTGATTACTCCGGACGGACCGCACGCAGCGCCCGGCCGGCGAGTTCGCGCAGGTGCTCGGCCAGCTCGGGCGGTTCGTGCACCTCGAACTCGCGGCCGAGGCTGGTCAGCCGGAACGCCAGCCATTCGAGGGTGTCGGCCGGGCTGACGACGCGGCAGGTGCGTTCGTCCACCGCGGCCACTTCGCTTGCCGCGCCCCAAATCCGCGCCACCTCGTCCGCCGGCGCGTGCACCGTGACCACCGCCCGATGCGTCGGACGGGAGGTGTGCAGCTTCTTGGTCACGTACTCCGCCGGGTCCTTGGCAGGCAGTTCCCTCGGGTCGAACCGGGTCCCGATGGCCTGCGGTTTTTCAATGCGATCAACCCGGAAGACCCGCCAGTCGTCGCGGTCGCCGTCGAACGCCAGCAGGTACCAGCGACGGCCGGACGACGCCAGATGATGCGGCTCGACCAGCCGTTTTGTCGCCTTGCCGTCGTTGGCGAGATAGCCGAACCGCAGCCGCTCCCGGTTCGCGATCGCGGTAGCCAGGACCGTGAGCGCTTCCGGATCCACCCGCGGCCCGTCGTTGCCCAGCAACGGCACCGTCGCGCTGCTCAGCACACTCACCCGACGCCTCAGCCGAGACGGCAGGACCCGTTCCAGCTTCGTCAACGCACGCACCGATGCCTCGTCAATCCCGGTCACCGCGTGCCCGGACGCCATCCGCAACCCGACCGCGATCGCGACCGCCTCCTCGTCGTCGAGCAGCAACGGCGGCATCGCACTGCCCGCGACCAGGCGATACCCGCCCTCCGCACCCATCGTCGCCTCGACCGGGTACCCGAGGTCACGCAGCCGCTCGATGTCCCGACGCACCGTGCGGCCGTCGACGCCCAGCCGCTCCGCCAGCTCACTGCCCGGCCACTGCCTCGGCGTCTGCAACAGGGACAGCAACTGCAACAACCGTGCCGCACTCACGATCTAGGACCATATCTGGCCTAGATGGCCGCTAGCGTCCTCGCCATGACCATTCGCCCGTTCCGCATCGACATCTCCGACGCCGCTATCGCCGACCTGCGCGCCCGGCTCACCCAAACGCGCTGGCCGTCCCCGTTGTCCGGCGATGGATGGGACCGCGGCGTCCCAATCGACTGGCTGCGCGAGGTCGCGTCCTACTGGGCCACCGGCTACGACTGGCGCGCGCACGAGGCCCGGCTCAACGAGTTTCCCCAGTTCCGCACCGAAATCGACGGCGTCGACCTGCACTTCCTGCACGTCCCGTCCGCCGCGCCGGACGCCACGCCGGTCTTGCTGACGCACGGCTGGCCGAACTCCTTCGTCGAGTTTGCTGCCCTGCTCGAGCACCTGTCGGACTTCCACGTCGTGGTCCCGTCCCTGCCCGGCTTCGGCTTCTCCTCCGCCCCCGGCCCGGGCTGGGATGCCGCCCGCGTGGCCCGCGCGTGGGCCGAACTGATGCGCCGCCTGGGATACCGCGACTACGTCGTCCAGGGCGGGGACTACGGCGCATACGTCGCCCCGGAGGTCGCGCGGGTCGGTCCGGTGCTGGGCGTCTACGTCACCGCCGGCCTGGGGATTCCCACCGAAGCCGACTTGCCCGAGCTGGACTCTGCGGAGCGCTTGGCGTTCGCCGAGATGATGTCCCAGGACTGGACGAACGGCGTCGACCACCACGCCCTGCTGCGGACCGCACCGCAAACGTTCGCGTACGGCTGGAACGACTCGCCCGTGGCCGCGCTGGCGTGGATGGCGCAGAAGTTCCACGAGTTCACCGCGGGCGGGCGGGGGCTGGACGAGATGCTGGACGCGTTCCTGACGAACCTGAGCGTGTACTGGTTCACCGAGACGTTCGGGACGTCGTCGTGGCCGTACTACTCGAGCACCGGGTTCGCCTGGCCGCGGGGGCAAAAGTCGGCACCGACCGGGGTGTACAGCGGGATGCCGGGGATCCGTCGGCTGGCGGAGCGGGAGTCGGAGATCGTCCACTGGCCGGTCGACAACCCGGCTGGGCACCACTTCATCGCGATGGACCAGCCAGAGGCGTATGCAGCAGACCTCACTCGGTTCGTTAGGCAGGTCCGGTCGATGCGGTGATGGCGCCGGGCCCCGGCGAGGGGCCGGGTGCTGCCCGCTAGACTGAGCGCGCGGGCCGTTAGCTCAATTGGTAGAGCTGCGGACTTTTAATCCGTAGGTTCTGGGTTCGAGCCCCAGGCGGCCCACTCAAACTTCCAGGTCAGCGGCCTGTCTCGGACCTGCGGTCAAGATCGGCTCCTCGGTTTTGGGCCGACCGGTTATCCAGCAGCCCTTCGAGGGCCTTCGCCGTGATCGGGTCGACCGCCTTCCGCTCCAGGTAGTTGACCTGGGTCATCGACACCCGCGAGTGGCGCATACGGAGCGTTCGATCTCCGAAACAGGGATATCGCGGCCGCCCGGCACTAGATAACGGCTGCGGAACTCCTCGGGTCCGGCTTGTTCCCCCTCGTGCCACCCGTATTCGGCGAGGAAGCCTCCGACCTCGTCCGGGGTCATGCCGAAGCGCCAGAGTTGCTGCTTGACGACGAAGTCGGAGTAGGCGGCCTCAGCGCCGTAGAGGTTCGTGCCGTCGAGGAAGTCCTTGCGGATGTACGTGAACGCCAGGTGGCTGCCCGCGGGGGCGGTGGCCAGGAAGTCGAAGGTGCGGCGGACCCCGGCTTCGGTGAGGTACTGGGTGACGGCTTCCCAGAGGAAGAAAGTGCGCCCGGAGGAGTAGCCGTGTTGGGCGAGGGTGTCGGCGAGGTTCTCGGTTTCGAAGTCGACGGGCACCAGCGTCACATGGTCAGGGACGTGGCCGAGTGCTTTGGTGAGCGCGGCGCGTTTTCGGTCGATGTTGGCCGGCAGGTCGACCTCGTAAACCGGGATCGCCGCGAGGGCGGGCAGGCGGTAGGCGCGCGTGTCGAAGCCCGCGCCGAGGATGACCACGGTGTCGATCTCGCCGAGGGCCGCGCGGAGGGCGTCGTCGAAGTAGCGTTTGCGGCACAGCATGCTGGCCCACAGGCCGGGGATCTTCTTCTCCGTCGCGGCGATCAGCGCGCGCCGGATGGGGCGAAATCTCGTCAGCGCGACGGCGAGCCGCGCGCTGGCGGGCAGGAGGCGGCGGGCCCACGGGTCATCGATCAGGGGCCGGGATTCGTGCTGGTCGGCGGCGACGATGACCATCGGGCCGAACGCGGTCCGGTCGGCTCCGGTGCTGATAGCGGTACCTTCTTTCATGGCTGGGACCTCCGGGGAACGCTTCTGGTGCTTGT
>NZ_ASXG01000126.1 GCF_000411975.1 Amycolatopsis orientalis DSM 43388 | reverse complement strand
GCCTGACTGCGCCGATGGTACTGCAACCGAAGGGTTGTGGGAGAGTAGGACACCGCCGAACTTACTTTAGGTCTGGGCCCCGGTCCGAGAACCCTTCCTGGTTCTCCCGGGGCCCAGACTCATGTTCGCGTCCGCTCGAGCCCCGCGCGGGACCGCTCAGGTCCGCCCGCGCGAGGTTGCTCCGAACGGGCCCGTAGGATAGTCAATCGGCCCTCGTACGGAGGGTCGTCTTCAGAATTCCAGAGTTGTCTATGGCAGGAGGCCAGGTGTCCGAGTTCGGTCGACGAGACTCAGCGGATGAGGGGTCCGGTCGGTCGGCTCGCCGCGACCAGGACTCCCGCGGCGGACGGTCCGACGCGCCCCGGGGAGACCGGCGCGGCGCGCGGCAGGACCGCGGCGGGCGGGACAGCCACCAGGGCCGGCCCCGGCGGGACGACCGCGGCGCACGCGGGTCCGGCGGGTTCGCCGGCCGCCCCGGCCGCGGCGACGGCCCCCGGGAAAACCGCGGTTACGCCGGGAAACGCGACGACGACCGCGACTTCCGCCCCCGCGGCAAGCGCGACTTCGACCGTCCGCAGGGCAAGTCCTACGGCGAGCGTTCCGGCGGACCAGGCGGGAAGTCCTACGGCGACCGTTCGGAAGGCCGCTCTTACGGCGATCGTTCCGGCAAGCCGTCTTACGGGGACCGTTCCGGGCGTCCGGGCGGCACATCGTACGGAGACCGTTCGGGGCGGCCGGAAGGCAAATCCTCCTACGGCGACCGCGGCGGACGGCCGCAGGGCAAGTCCTCCTACGGAGACCGGTCCGGCGGGCGCTGGAACGACAGCGACGACCGGCGCGGTTCGGGCGGCTATCGCGGCAAGGACTCCCAAAGCGGCGGTTTCCGCGACGATCGGCGCGGGTCCGGCGGATTCCGCGACAACGACCGCCGCGGCGGTTACGGCGACCGCGACAACCGCGATTCGCGCGGCGGCTACCGCGACGACCGGGGCGGAAAGCCCGGCGGGCACCGGGACGACCGCGGCCCGCGCGACGGCGGATTCCGTGGCGGGAACCGGGGTTCCGGCGGATTCCGGGACGACCGGTCCGGCGGGAACCGGCGCGACGACCGCGGGTTCCGCAACGATCGCGACGAGCGTCGGGACAACCGCTCCGGCGGGTTCCGCAACGATCGCCGGGACGAGGGCGGCTACCGCGGAGATCGGCGGGACGACCGTTCGGGCGGGTACCGCGACAACCGGCGGGATGACCGGCCGGGCGGGTACCGCAACGACCGTCGGGACGAAGGCGGCGATCGCGGCAACCGGTCGGGTGGCTTCCGCAATGAGCGGCGCGACGAGGGCGGTTACCGCGGAGACCGGCGGGACGACCGTTCGGGCGGGTACCGCAATGACCGGCGCGACGAAGGTGGTTACCGCGGGGATCGTCGGGACGACCGGTCCGGCGGGTACCGCAATGACCGGCGCGACGAAGGTGGTTACCGCGGAGACCGGCGGGACGACCGGTCCGGTGGGTATCGGAACGAGCGTCGGGACGAAGGCGGCTATCGGGGCGATCGCTCCGGCGGGTTCCGGCGCGACGACCGGTCTGGCGGCAAGCGGCCTGGCGGCGACCGTCGGGACGAGCGGTCCGGCGGGTTCCGGAAGGACCGTCCGGACGAGGGGTTCCGGGGGCAGCGGGACGAGGTCGAGGAGACCTCGTCGGCTGTGGTCGAGGAATCCGCGGTCGACGAGGTCGCCGCTGGCTCGGGTGCCGTGGACGTCGAGTCGGGCGCTGGGGCGCGGGACGAGGCCGTTGAGGGCCGGGAACAGCCCGAAGCGGGCGGCTCGCAGGACCGCGGCGAGCGGGAAGACCGCCCCAGCCGCGGAGACCGTGATAGCCGGGAAAGCCGTGGCGGCCGGGACAACCGGGACAACCGTCGCGACCGCAGGGACGACCGTCCTCGCGGCAAGCGGCCGGTGACCCCCGAAGAACAGGACGCCGCCCTCGCCCGCGAGCTGCTCGAAGCGCCCGAACTGCCGGAAGACATCGAGTTCTCCGACCTCGACGAGGAAGTCCGCCGGGAACTGCGGACCCTGCCGAAGGGGCTCGCGGAGACCGTCGGAAAGCATCTGGTCGCGGCCGGCGGGCTGGTCGACAGCGATCCGGAGGCCGCCCTCGAGCACGCTCGGTACGCGAAGACCAAGGCGTCGCGGGTGCCGATCGTTCGCGAAGGGCTCGGGCTCGTCGCGTACCACGCGGGCAACTGGCAGGAAGCGCTGTCCGAACTGCGGGCCGTCCGGCGGATGACGCGCAGCGACGAGCACATCGCGATCATCGCGGACGCGGAGCGCGCGCTCGGCCGTCCGGAGCGCGCCCTGGACCTCGCCAAGGAGACCGACAAGGAGCGGCTGACCAAGTCGACCCAGGTCGAGCTGGCGATCGTCGCGGCCGGTGCGCGGCGCGATCTCGGGCAGCTGGACGCGGCGGTCGTGTCCCTGCAGGGGCCGGACCTCCAGGCGGGCAAGCGCGACCCGTGGAGCGCGCGCCTGTTCTACGCCTACGCCGACAACCTCGAGGCTGCCGGGCGCAAGGAAGAGGCCGTGCAGTGGTTCCTCAACGCCGCGGAGGCCGACGCCGAGGACGAGACCGACGCAGCCGAGCGGGCCGCGGATCTGGCGAACGAGGCGAACGGGTCCGCCGAGCAGAACGATGACTGACGTGGCCTACGACGCGTTGCTCTTCGATCTCGACGGCACCGTCTACCACGGGCCGCAGGTGATCGAGGGCGCCGCGGAAACCGTGGCCGCCGTGCGCGAGCAGGGCACGGCGGTCCGGTTCGTGACCAACAACGCGTCCAAGGCTCCGTCAGCGGTCGCGGAGCACCTCCGGGACCTCGGGATCTCCGCGGACACCGAAGAGGTGCACACGAGCGCTCAGGCGGCCGCCGCGCTCCTGCGGGACCGGCTGCCCGCCGGCGCGAAGGTGCTCATCGTCGGCACCGCCTCGCTCGGCGACCAGGTCACCGCGGCGGGACTGGAGCCGGTGCGGACCGCGGGCGACGACGTTTCCGCGGTGGTGCAAGGACATTCGCCGGAAACCGGATGGGCGGACCTCGCCGAGGCGAGCATCGTGATCCGGGCGGGCGGGCTGTGGGTCGCCACGAACACCGACAGCACGCTGCCCACCGAGCGCGGGCTGATGCCGGGCAACGGATCCATGGTCGGGGCGCTCAAGATCGCTACCGGCGCGGAGCCGGTCGTCGCGGGGAAGCCGCAGCCGTTGTTGTTCGAGACGGCCGCGCGGTCGGCGAAAGCGAAGCGTCCGCTGGTGGTCGGGGATCGGCTCGACACCGACATCGCGGGCGCGGTCGCGGCGGGGCTCGACTCGTTGTGCGTCCTCACCGGCATCGCGACTCCGGCGACGCTGCTCACCGCGATTCCGGCGGAACGCCCCACTCATCTGGGCGCGGATCTCACCGCGCTCGCGCAGCCGGCGGACGAATTGCGCGTCGGGAAAAAGCCCGGCTGGGAGATCAGCGAGGGCGACGTGCTGACGGTCCGCGGCGAAGGGGACAAGCTCGACCTGCTGCGCGCGCTGTGCGATTCGGCGTGGCGCACCGGGGTGTCGCAGGTGCGTGCGGACGGCGACGCGGCCGCGGCGGCGGTAGCCGGGCTCGGGCTGGCCTGACTGGTAGTTTGGGGCTGTGCACCCGAACGTTCCGCGGCCGGTTCCCGGACCCCCGCCGATCCCCGGACCCGGCCCGCAGCAGACTGACCCGCGAGCGGGCATCGACGAGGCCGTCGCCGGGCTCGACGACCTCGACACGCTGCCGCCCGCCGAGCACGTGGACCGGTTCGAGGCCGTGCACACCGAGCTGACCGTGGCCCTGTCCAGCATCGACAAGGTCTGACCGGCGTGGCCAAACGGGCCCGGCTCGACGCGGAACTCGTGCGGCGCGGACTCGCCCGCTCCCGCGAACAGGCCTCCGCGCTCATCACCGGCGGCAAGGTCGCCGTGCGCGGCATGGTCGCCACGAAACCCGCCACCGGCGTGGAAAACGACGCGCCGATCGTCGTGAAGGACGAGGACGACCCGGGCTGGGCGTCGCGCGGAGCGCACAAACTCCTTGGCGCGCTTGAGCGTTTCGGTCCGGAAGGGCTGACCGTCGAAGGCCGCCGCTGCCTCGACGCGGGCGCGTCCACCGGCGGGTTCACCGACGTGCTGCTGCGCCACGGCGCGGACAAGGTCGTCGCCGCCGACGTCGGGCGCGGGCTGCTCGACTGGAAGCTGCAGACCGACGACCGCGTCGTGGTCCTCGACCGCACGAACGTCCGCAACCTCACGCCGGACGTCCTCGGCGGCCAGGTCGACCTCGTCGTCGGCGACCTCTCGTTCATCTCGCTCAAGCTCGTGCTGCCCGCGCTCGCGGAATGCGCCCGCGACGGCGCGGATCTCGTGCCGATGGTCAAACCCCAGTTCGAGGTCGGCAAGGACCGGCTCGGCAGCGGCGGCGTGGTGCGCGATCCGGAATTGCGCGTCGAATCCGTGCTCGGCGTGCTCGCCGAAGCCGCGAAACTCGGCCTGTCGCTGCGCGGAGTCGTCGCGAGCCCCTTGCCCGGTCCGTCCGGGAACGTCGAATACTTCGTGTGGCTCCGCAAAACGGGGCCGGAAGACGCGGACGGAGAAGCCGCCGCGGAAGCCGAACCGCTCGTGCGCGCCGCAGTCCAGGAAGGACCCCAGTGACCGCCGAACGTGAAGTGCTCCTCGTGGTGCACCCCGACCGGGACACCACCCGGGAGGCCGCCCGCGAGGTGTCCCAGCGGTTCGCGAAGGCCGGGATCCGGCTGCGCGTGCTCGACGAGGACGTCCTCCAGCTGATCGACCCGGACGGCTGCATGGCCATGCCGTGCACCGTGGTCGCGCCCGAACACAATCCGGCCGAGGGAGCCGAGCTCGTGTTCGTGCTCGGCGGCGACGGAACCCTGCTGCGCGCGGCGGAACTCGCCCGTCCGGCGGGGGTGCCGGTGCTCGGCGTGAACCTCGGCCGGGTCGGCTTCCTCGCCGAGGCGGATTCGGACGCGCTCGCCGACGCCGTGCAGCGCGTGGTCGACCGCGAGTACCACGTCGAAGACCGGATGACCGTCGACGTCACGGTCACCGCGGACGGCGCGGAGATCTACCGGACCTGGGCGCTCAACGAGGCCAGCGTCGAGAAGTTCAGCCGCGAGCGGGTGCTCGACGCGCTGATCGAGGTCGACGGCCGTCCGGTGTCGTCCTTCGGCTGCGACGGCGTGCTGTGCGCGACGCCGACCGGCTCCACCGCGTACGCCTTCTCCGCGGGCGGGCCGGTGCTGTGGCCGGACGTCGAGGCGCTGCTCGTGGTGCCGAGCAACGCGCACGCGATGTTCTCCCGGCCGCTGGTCGTCTCGCCCGAGTCGGTGATCACCGTCGGCATCGACCCGACCGGCCCGAAAGCGGCGCTGACCTGCGACGGGCTGCGGTCGTTCGACCTGCCGCCGGGCGCGCTGGTGCGCGTGGTGTGCGGCGAGCAGCCGGTGCGGCTGGTGCGGTTGTGGGACGGCGTGTTCACCGACCGGCTGGTGTACAAGTTCGGCCTGCCGGTGCGCAGCTGGCGCGACCGGCGCCCGGGAGACCGCTGAGCGCGACGCGCCCGCACAAGTGTTCGACCAGCGAAAAGAAGAGTTAGCGGACCTCGAACGCACAGAACGTCGGTGCGGGCCGCTACCGTATGCGTCGTGCTGGCCGAGATGCGCATCCAGGGCCTCGGAGTCATCGAGGAAGCCCTGCTGGAACTGCACGCGGGCTTCACCGTGGTCACCGGTGAGACGGGTGCGGGCAAAACCATGGTCGTCACCGGGCTGCATCTGCTGTCGGGCGGACGGGCCGAGGCGTCGAAGGTCCGGAACGGGATGCTGAAGGCATTCGTCGAGGGCCGCTTCACCGTGGGCAAGGACGACGCGGCCGCCCGCATCGTCACCGACGCGGGGGCCGACGTCGACGAGGACGGCAGCGTCATCGCGCTGCGCACGGTCGCCGCCGACGGGCGCTCGCGGGCGCACCTGGGCGGCCGGTCGGTGCCGGTCGGGGTGCTGTCCGAGCTGTCCGAGCAGGTGATCGCCGTGCACGGGCAGAACGACCAGCTGCGGCTGCTGCGCCCGGCCGAGCAGCGCGCGGTGATCGACCGGTTCGCCGGCGACGCGGTGGGCAGGCCGCTCGCGGAGTACCGCCGGGTCCGCGAGGAATGGCTGGCCGTGCTCACCGAGCTGAGCGAGCGGTCCAACCGCTCCCGCGAGATGGCGCAGCAGGCGGACCTGCTGAAACACGGGCTGAACGAGATCGACGCGGTCGCGCCCGAACCGGGCGAGGACGTCGAGCTCACCGAGCAGATCAAACGGCTCGCCGCGGTCGACGAACTGCGCGCGATGGCCACCGAGGCGCACGCGGCGGTGTCCGGCGCGCAGGACGGCGATCCGGACGCCCCGGGCGCGCTCGGCCTGGTCGGCGAGGCGGTGCGGCGGCTGGTTTCGGCGGAGGACTCCGTGCTGCGCGACCTCGTGCCGCGGCTGGAGGAAGCCTCCACGCTGCTCAGCGACGTCGGTGCGGAGCTGGGCAGCTACGTCGAAAACCTGGACGCCGACCCCGCGCTGCTGGAGAAGGTGCTCGCGCGCCAGGCCGATCTCAAGCGGCTCACCCGCAAATACGCCGCCGATGTCGACGGGGTGCTGGCGTGGGCCGAGGACGCGCGCCGCCGGCTCGAATCGATGGACACCTCCGAAGAAGCTTTGGCAGCGCTGGCGTTGCGCCGTGACGAGCTGGCCGTGCAGCTGGTCGCGCACGCCACCGAGGTTTCCGCCGCGCGCGGCAAGGCGGCCGCGGAGCTGGCCACGGCGATCACCAAGGAACTGTCCGGGCTCGCGATGGGCCAGGCGGAGCTGGAGATCACCGTCGAGCAGCGCCCGGCCGAGCACGGCGACCGGCAGGCGCTCGCGATCGACGGACACGCGGTGCACGCGGGCCCGGACGGCGTCGACGAGGTGGAATTGCTGCTGCGGGCGCACAACGGCGCGCCGCCGCTGCCGGTGCACAAGGCCGCCTCGGGCGGCGAGCTGTCGCGCGTGATGCTGGCGATCGAGGTCGTGCTGGCGCACGCGGACACCGTGCAGACACTGGTGTTCGACGAGGTCGACGCCGGGGTCGGCGGCCGGGCCGCGGTGGAGATCGGCCGGCGGCTGGCGCGGCTCGCGCGCACGCACCAGGTTCTGGTGGTGACGCACCTGCCGCAGGTCGCCGCGTTCGCCGACCAGCATCTGGTGGTGGACAAGGGAACCAGCGGCGGCGTCACGCGCAGCGGCGTGAAGACGCTCGGCCAGGACGAACGGGTGCGCGAGCTGGCGCGGATGCTCGCCGGCATGGACGGCACCGAAACCGGCCGCGCGCACGCCGAAGAACTGCTTGCCACCGCGGAAAAAGACAAAGCGAAGCACACCGGTCCGAAGCGCAAGCGCGCGAAGAAGGGCTGAGGCGGATCGCATGACCTGGGCCACGCTGGCCGACGTCGAAGCCGAACTCGCCCGCGCGCGGCGGGAGGACGATCTCGACCGTTTCCTCGAACTCCTCGGCGACGAGGAGCTGTTCGTGCCGATCCACCGGGACGAGGCGCAGCGGCTCGCGCAGGAGCGGACCTGGTCGCCGGCGAAAGTCTGCTGCGCGCACGGCGGCGAGTCCTCGCTGCAGGTGTTCACCCGCGGCGCGCTGCCGGATTTCGGCGCGGACGTGGTGTTCCTCAGCGGCGATCTCGACTGGGCCACGCACGGTCTCGGCCAAGAGGAACAGGTCGTGTTCAACCGCGGCACGCTCGGCGAATGGCGGGTGAGCGCGGCGGCCGTGCTGCCCTGGGTGGACGCGAATCCGCACCGGGTCACCGCGGTCGAGCAGCAGGTCGAGCGGCTTTACACGGCGCGGTACGGAATTCTCGACGGTCCGGTCGCGCACGCGCTCGCGTGCGGCGCGCACCAGGCGGTGCTGTCGGCCGAACCGTGGAACGTCCTCGACGCGCGCTACCACGACTACGTCGCCGAAGTCCGGGGCCTGCGCGACTGGTGGGGCGTCGCGGACGCGGCGGGCTGGCGGGCCGCGATGGACCGGCTGCTCGGCGATTCCTACCAGCTCACCACCGGAAACCTCGTGCTCGTGCTGCGCGCCCGCAGCGGCCTGGCGCTGGACGTCTACGGCTGGGTCGAGCTGGTCCGGCAGTGGTGCGCGGACAACGACGCCGACGACCAGGCCGGGCCGCTCGTCGACGCGGTGCGCCGGATCGTCCGGTACGAACAGCGGTTCCGCGCCGACGGCCTGCTCGCGCCGGACGGCGTGGTGGACAGCATCATCGGCTGGGACGTCGGCCGCGCGGTCGAACTGGCGCGCTGGGGGCTGGCGGTCGGCTACTGCGACGCGCTCACCGCGGAGCTGATGGTGCTGGAGGCCGGCGCGATCGCCCGGCGCTACCACGATTCGTGGGCGGAACTGTCCACCGGATACGTGCTCGGCCGGCTGCTCGCGCTCGACCGCGAGGAATTCGGCCCGGAGTACGTCTCGGCCGCGCGGGTGCGCCACCGGCTGCTGACCGATCCCGCGAGTCCCTGGTCCAACCTCGATTTCGAGGCGGGCGGACCGCACAGTTAACCCCGGCGCGCCCGCCTCCGCGACATGGCTCACCACAACGAGTCATGTCCGCTTCGGCGCGTCGGCTCCGCACGCACGCACAAATTTGTCACCATCAGCCACATGAAGCTCACTGGTCTTCTCGCGCGGAACCAAGAAGCCCTCCCCGGCGTCATCGGTGTCGCGCGGGTCGACCGGCGCACGCGGGAGCTGCTGCGCCGGGTCAGCGCCGGCGACATCGTCGTGCTGGACCAGCTCGACCTCGACCGGGCCACGGCCGACGCGCTCGTCGCCGCCGAGGTCGCCGCGGTGGTCAACGCGTCGCCGTCGATCTCCGGCCGGTTCCCCAACCTGGGCCCGGAAATCCTGGTGGCGGCGGGCATCCCGCTGGTCGACTCGGTCGGCGGGGACCTGCTGCGCAGCGTCAAGGACGGCACGAAGCTGCGCGTGCACGAGGGCGCGGTGTACCTGGGGGAGCGGCAGCTGGCGACCGGGGTCGAGCAGACCGCGGAAAGCGTCGCCGACCAGATGATCGAGGCCAAGGCCGGGATGTCGACCCAGCTGGAAGCCTTCTCCGCCAACACGATCGAGTTCCTCCGCCGGGAGCGGACGCTGATCCTCGACGGCGTCGGCGTGCCGGAGCTGAAGGTCCCGGTGCGAGACCGGCACGTGCTGGTCGTCGCCGCCGGGAACGGGCACGCCGAGGACCTCAAGAAGCTCAAGAAGTACATCGGCGAGCACCGGCCGGTGCTGATCGGCGTCGACGCCGGCGCGGACACCCTGCGCGCGCAGGGCTACCAGCCGGACGTCATGGTCGGCGACCCGACCGGGATCGGCACCGCGACGCTGCGCAGCGGCGGCGAGGTCGTCGTCCCCGCGCAGCCGGACGGGCACGCGCCGGGCGTCGAGCGGATCCAGGACCTGGGCATCGGCGCGGTCACCTTCCCCGCGTCCGGCAACGCCGAGGACCTCGCCCTGCTGCTGGCCGACGCGCACGGCGCGAGCCTGGTGGTCACCGTCGGGTTCCAGGCCACGCTGCGGGAATTCCTCGACCACGGCCGGTCCGGGTCGAACCCGTCCACGTTCCTCACGCGGCTCAAGCTCGGCACGAAGCTGGTCGACGGCAAGGCCGTCGCGACGCTGCACCGCGCCCGGGTGTCGCTCGGCGCGGTCGCGCTGCTCGTCCTCGCCGCCATCGTCGTCGTCATCGCCGCGCTGCTGGTGTCCGACGTCGGCTCCGTCTACCTCGAGTGGATCCAGCACGCCTGGTCCACGTTCGTCGCCTGGGTGAAGGGTCTCTTCACGTGATTTCCCTGCGGTACCACATCGTTTCCATCACCGCGTGCTTCCTGGCGCTGGCCGTCGGCGTGGTGCTGGGCTCGACCGCGCTCAACGGTTCGCTGCTCTCCGGGCTCGCGGACCAGAAGAAAGACCTCGGCACTCAGGTGTCCGACCTCGAGGCGCAGCGCAACGCGCTCAACGCGCGGCTGTCCGACGCGGACGCCTTCGCCGGGACCATGGGCCCGAAGGTCGTCGCGGGCGCGCTGGACAAGCGCAGCGTCGTCATCGTCACCACGCAGGACGCGCGCCCGGCCGACCGCGACGCGCTCAAGAAGCTCGTCGGCCAGTCCGGCGCCTCGGTGACCGGCGAACTCCAGCTCACCAACGCGTTCACCGACCCGGCGAAGGCCGACCAGCTGCGCGACGTCGTCACGCGGCTGCAGCCGGCCGGGGCGAAGTTCCCGACCGCGGGCGACTCCGGCACGCTCGCCGGCGCGCTGCTCGGTTCGGTGCTGCTGCTGGACAAGGCGAGCGCGAAACCGCAGTCGAGCGGCGACGAACTCGCCGCCGCCCTCGGCGGGCTGACCGACGGCGGTTTCGTGAAGCCGAGCCAGGGCGTGCAGCCCGCGCAGCTCGCGATCGTGCTGACCGGAGCCCAGCAGACCGGCGACGGCGCGGGCGACCGGGCCGCGACGATCGCGCGGTTCGCCGCACAGCTCGACCGTTCCGGCGCGGGCACCGTGCTCGCCGGCGACCCGGGTTCGGCGGAAGGTACCGGCCCGATCGGCGTGGTGCGCGCGGACACCTCCGCGACCTCGATTCTGTCCACTGTGGACAACGCGGATTCGGCGGCCGGCCGCGTGGCGACGATTCTGGCGCTGCAGGAGCAGCTGAACGGCGGCTCGGGCCGGTACGGGATCGCGGGGAACGCGCAGGCGATCGCGCCCGGGGTGACTGCGCCGGGGAACTGAGCGGGCGTCTTCCCGCACGACCAAGGCGGCGGTGTCGGGTTTCCTTCGTGGGTGAGGAAATCCGGTGCCGTCGCCGTCTTGTGCCGGCGGCGAGTGGTGTGGTGTTGCGGGGCGGCTGGACGGCGGTTCGAGTCGGGCGGTGTCGGGTTTCCTTCGTGAGTGAGGAATTCGGTGCCGCAGCAGACTTGTGCGGGCGGCAGGGGGTCTGGCGTCGCGAGGAGCGAGCGAACGGTGACTCGGGCGGCGCCGGATTCCCTTCGTGCGCGAGGAAACCCGGCACCGCCGCTGATTTGGGTTAGGCCAAAGCGGATTCGGCGGCGGCACCGGGCCCTTCGGGGCGGGCTCCCGGTGCCGCCGCCGCTATGCGAGCGCCTGCCGCGGGGTCAGCAGGCGCCGTTGTCTGCCCAGACCGTCGCGGTGCCGGGCGTTTCGCCTTGTGTCCACCACTTGGCGGACCAGCGGTGGCCGTTGTAGGACACCACCGCGCCGGCAATGTAGGACTGGGAGCTGTTCCACGCCGCCGGGCACGCGGTGGTGGGACCGCCGCCGCCGGAGCAGGCTCCGTTGTCCGACCAGACGTCCGAGGTGCCGGGCTGCTCGCCCTGCGTCCACCACTTCGCCGTCCAGGTGTGGTTGTTGTACGACACGACCGCGCCGCCGGTGTACACCTTGCCGGAATCCCAGGCCGGGGCCGAGCACTGGCCGCCCGGGGGAGTCGTGGGAGTGGTCGGCGTAGTGGGCGTGGTCGGGGTCGTGGGCGTGGTGGGCGTCGTCGGGGTGGTCGGCGGGGGGCCGGAGCAGCCCTCCGTCGGCGCGGCTAGCCCGTCCACCACCGCGTGGAACAGCGTCGAGTCGGGGTCGAGGTCGTAGAGCGAGAACATCATCGCGCCGCGGAGGCCGTTGCAATGGATGTAATCGGTGCGCGCCTTGATCGACTGTTTCGACGAACCGCCGTAGAAGCTCGTCCCGTCGTAGAACCACGCGGATTGCGTGGTCGGGTCCCAGAACGTGTCCGCCGGGTTGTCGACCACGCCGGTGAGTTCCTTGTACATCGCGACCCCGGGCACGTTGCCGCTCAGCGGATGCGGCGCGGACGGGCCGGTGGCCGTCTGGTACAGCCCGTGGTTCGAGCCGGCGGGCACGCCGGTCCAGCCTCGGTAGTAGAACGGGATGCCCAAGGTCAGTTTCGAAGCCGGGAACCCGCCGGGGATGCCGTACGCCGGATCTCCTTGCGTGTAGGCCTTCACCACCTGATCGATCGTGTACTTCTCGGTGCCCGGCGGAATGGGCGCGGACGGGTCGTTCGGCGAGGGGTAGAGCGGGTCCTGGAAGTTCGTCGGACCGGTCTTGTCCCACGCGCCGTGCATGTCGTAGGTCATCGGGTCCGCGAAGTCCATGTACTGGTGGATCTTGTCGGTCTGGATCTTCGCGATCTTGTCCTGTCCGCCGGGCAGGGCGGCCGACAGCGCGTAGTGCTTGCCCAGTGCGTCGAGTTCGCTCCGGAACTCGGCGAGCAGCGCGGTGAAGTTCTGGGTGTCGTTCGGGCTGTAGTGGTTGCCCGTGTGGCCGCCGGGGTGCGCCGGGTACTCCCAGTCGATGTCGAATCCGTCGAAGATGTTCGCGGCGGTGCCCGGGCCGCCGTAGCCGCCCGCGGCCGGGATGTTGCCCTTGACGAACATGTCGATGCAGGAGCTGACGAACTTCTTGCGCGAGGCGTCGGTGGCCGCGGCGTCGGAGAAGTACTTCGAGTAGGTCCAGCCGCCGAGCGACAGCAGCACCTTCAGGTTCGGGTGCCGCGCCTTGAGTTCCTGCAGCTGGTGGAAGTTGCCGACGATCGGCATGTTGTAGGTGTCGGCGGTGCCGTCGACGCTGATGTCCGAGCCGAACGACTTCTGGTAGTCGGCGAACTGGTCGCCCGCGCCGTCGCCCGCGTTCGGGTCGTCCTCGCCGCCCGGGTCCGGAGTTGTGGCCTTGGTCGTTTCGAAGCAGGTCAGGTTGTTCGGGTCGATGTTCTCGAAGTCGTAGAGCAGGTAGTCGATGTTGTCGGCGATCTTGTCGACGTTTTTGAGGTAGTAGGCGTTCTGGTAGATGCTCCATTGGTCGAAGTAGGCGATGCGCAGTCCTCCCGAGGAGGGGGCGGGCGTCGCGGTGGCCGGGGCGGGCCGGGCCAGGATGGCGAGACCGGCCACGACCACGGCGGCCAGGGCGGCGCAGGCCACGGCCAGCGGTCTCAAGGTCCGGTGGGGCATGAGCGTTTCTCCCTCGCACAGGCGAAGTCCGCTCGCCGCACCGGAATGCGCGGCAAGCGTCGGACATCGGGTGATCACTGCAGGAGCGGGGGCCGGCCCGCATTCGAATGTGAACCAGCGCACAGCCGGAGTCAATACTGTGGACTAGACCAATTTTCGCGCCCGGGCGATTTGTGGTGAAGTGTCCGGAAAGGCCCGACGAACGGCCTGTTCCAGGCTGGGCGCGTGGTCCGGACCACAGGTTCACCCGGACGGGTGTGGCTGACCCGACATCCGGCTCGCGCGGCATCAGCCGGGTCTCAGGAAGATCATGGGTGGCTCACAGCTGCGCACGAGAGCCTGGCACCATGAGCGCCAACGACCCCGGGAGCACGGCCGAACGATGACCACTACCGAGATCCCGCTCGTCCGCGCGGACGAGCCGGCGCCCGCCAGGCGAACGCACCTGCGCCAGCTCGATTTGTACCGGGTCGTCACGTTCGCCCTGGTGATCCTCATCCACGTGGTCGGCTCCACGACTTTGCCGCAGGACGTCGTCGCCGACGCGATCCAGACTCCGCTGCACCTGACCCGCGAGGCGTTCTTCGCGCTCACCGCGTTCGTGCTCGTGTTCCAGTACCGCGACCGGCCGCTGCAGCCCGGGAAGTTCTGGCGCAGGCGGTTCCCGCTCGTCGCGGTGCCGTACGTGGTCTGGACGGTGATCTACCGGGTCTATTCGGTGCTCACCTCGGGCCAGCCGTTCGGGTCGGCCGGCGCCCAGCTGCGCACTCTCGGGACGGACCTGCTCACCGGGAACGCCTGGTACCACATGTATTTCATGCTGGTGACGCTGCAGGTGTACCTGCTGTTCCCGCTGCTGGCCAAGATGTTCGGCCTGATCCGCCGCCGTCCGTGGACGGTGCTGGCGTGCTCCGGCGCGATCCAGGTGGGGGTCGCGATCTTCATGAGCTACCCGCCCGACGCGCTGGGCTACGTCTTCGTCAGCAAGTTCTTCGCGACGTTCGTCGTCTACCAGTTCTACTTGCTGCTCGGCGCCGCGGCGGCGGTGCACTTCGAGGCGGTGCACGCCTGGCTGCGCACGCATTCGCGCTGGGTGCTGCTGGCGATGGCGGGCGGGCTGGCCGTCGCGGAGGCCGGCTACTTCGTGAGTGTCCACTTCGGAGAGTGGCCGGAGATGGCGTCGGACGCCTTCCGCCCGTACCTGATCCCGTGGTTCGTCGCGGTGATCGCCGGGATCTACCTCGCGGGCGCGCGCTGGGCGGAGAGCAGGCAGCGCGGCGGGCGGTTCGTGTCCTGGGCGGTGAACCGCTCGTTCGCGGTGTTCCTGACCCACCCGATCGCGATCGCGCTGCTGGACCCGTTGTTCGTCTTCGTCGGCGACCGCTACGGCGCGCCGTGGACGACGCTGGTGGCCTACCCGGCGACAGTGGCGCTGACCTTCGGGATCGTCGAAGTGCTGCGGCGGCTGCCGTGGAGCAAGGCGCTGACCGGCCGCGCCCGGGTGCCGGTGCGCGCCTGAGGAGTCATTCGCCGGGCCAGCTGCGGTGTTTCTCGAGCGGCCGCGCGTAGGAACCGGCCCGGCTGGTCCGCAATCCCAGCGCCACCAGGGATTCCGCGAGCCGGACCGCGGCCGCGACGCCGTCGACCACCGGGACGTCGAGCATCGCCGACATCGTGCGGTCCAGCCCGGTCATTCCGGCGCAGCCGAGCACGAGCACCTCCGCGCCCGCGTCGCGCGCCCGGCGACCGGCGGTGAGCAGCGCTGATTCGGTTCGCTCCTCGTCGCGCAGCTCCAGCACGCTGAGCCCGGTGCCGACGACCGCGACGCAGTTGCGGTCCACGCCCGCCGAATGCAGGCTGTCCTCGATCAGCCCGCACGTGCGGTCCAGCGTCGTCACCACGCCGTACCGGCGGCCGAGCAGCCCGGCGAGATGCGCCGCGGCCTCGGTGATGTCGACCACCGGCACGTCCAGCAGTTCCCGCGCGCCCTCGCGGCCGTGCTCGCCGAACCCGGCGAGGACGACCGCGTCGAACGTTTCCTCGGTGGTGCGCAACAGGTCCAGCACCGCCGCGGCGGACAGGAAGCTGTCGAGCCAGCCTTCGGCCGATTCGGGGCCCCACTTCGGGGTCAGGGCGACGATTTCGGTGCCGGGGCTGGCCGCCGCCCGCGCCCCGGCCTCGATCTCCTTCGTCATGGCCTCGGTGGTGTTGCAGTTGGTGACGAGGATCCGCATCAAGCCCTCCGCTGGCGGTACGAAACGGCGTAGTAGAGCAACCCGGCGCTGGCGGTGCCGAGGAACCAGGAGTACGGCGCGGCCGGCGCGAAGAACGGCACCAGCGCGATCACCGCGGACAGCACGGCGCACGGGAAGAAGGCCGCCATCGCGCGCGGATTCACCCGGGGGTACTTGCCGTCGCGCACGAACAGCTGCTCGACGTCGACCTTGCCGCGGCGGATCAGGTAGTAGTCGACGATCATGATCCCGAACAGCGGCCCGAGGAACGCGCCGAGCCCGCCGAGGAAGTAGTTGACCACCACCGGCGACGAGTACAGCTTCCACGGCAGCACGCACAGCGCGGCGACGGCGCTGATCATCCCGCCGACGGTGAACGAGATCCGCTTGGGCCAGATGTTGGCCAGGTCGTAGGCGGGGGAGACGAAGTTCGCGACGATGTTCACGCCCATGGTGGCGATGGCGAAGGTCAGCGCGCCGACGACCAGCACCGGGGTGTTGTGCACGCGGGCGAGCAGTTCGGCCGGGTCGGTGATCGCCTCGCCGAACACCTGCAGGCTGCCCGCGGTGACGATCACCGACAGCAGCGCGAACGCCGTCGAGTTCACCGGAAGGCCCCAGAAGTTGCCGCGCCGCACCGTTTTCTGGTCCGGGGCGTTGCGGGAGAAATCGCAGAAGTTGAGCATCAGCGTGCCGTAGGTGGACAGGATCAGCCCGGCCGCGCCGAACCACTGCCGCACCTGCTCGCCGCCGGAGAGCCGCCGGGGGCTGCTGGTGAGCGAGATGTGCCAGTGGCTCGCGGCGAGGATCCAGACCGCGAGCGCGATCATCACGACCCAGATCAGCGGGCCGCACCAGTCCTGGAACTTCCGCACCGCCTCCATGCCGCGGGTCAGCACGAGCGCCTGCACCAGCCACAGCGCCACGAAACAGATCCAGCCGAGCGCGTGCAGGCCGAGGAAGCTGTGCTCGGTCAACGGTTTCAGGCCGGGATCGATCGCCAGCACGAGCAGCGTGATGGCGACGCTCGCGAGATAGGTCTGGATGCCGTACCAGAAGATCGCGATCACCGCGCGGATCAGCGCGGGAAGGTTCGCGCCGAACGTGCCGAAGCTGATCCGCGCGACCACCGGGAACGGGACGCCGGTGCGCTGCCCGATCCGGCCCATCAGGTTCATCCCGAAGAAGATGATCACGAAGCCGAACAGCAGCGCGGTGAACACCTGCCAGGCCGACAGGCCTAGCACGAACAGTCCGGCGGCGAAGGTGTAGTTGCCGAGGTTGTGCACGTCCGACATCCAGAGCGCGAAGATGTCGTACACCTTCCAGCGCCGCTCCTTGGCGGGCGCGAGGTCCTCGTTCCACAGCCGAGGATCGGGTTCGGTCTGGATGTTCGCGCTGGTTTCGGTGGACGGGGCGTGCGCCATTGCAGACCTCCGGTCGACGTGCCGGGCAGCTTTGGTATCCCAAACTTGGGATACCAAATATCGCGCCGCGCGGCTGCCGCGTCAACCCCTTCCCGATAAACTCGGCGATTGTCCGGTTCGGCGAGAGGGGGACTCATGGGCGGCACGGAGGAGCGGCAGCCGCTGGCGGCGACGCGCCGCAGGGTGCTCGACGAACTGCGGGAACGGATCCTGACCGGGCGGCTGAAGCCGGGGGCCCGGCTGGTCGAGCGCGAATTGGCCGAGGACCTCGGCGTGTCCCGGGTGCCGGTGCGCGAGGCGATCCGCAGCCTGGAAGCCGAGGGATTCGTGGTCGTGCCCTCGCCGCGGCGGGTCGTGGTGCGGCAGCTGGCGCGGGCGGACGTCGAGGAGCTGTTCGACGTCCGGGAGGCGCTGGAAAGCCTCGCCGCCGCGCGCGCCGCGGAGCGGGCAGGCAAACCGGAGATGCGCCGGCTGGAGCGGCTGCTCGCCGAGTCCGCGCGGGTGACCCAGGGCGGCGACGGCGCGCGGATCTCGGAGGTCAACAGCAGGCTGCACACCGAGATCATCGCCGTCGCGGGCAACCGCCTGCTGACCACGATGCTGCATCCGCTCCAGGGTCAGCTGCGGTGGCTGACCAGCCAGAACGAGCACTGGGACGAACTGCTCGAGGAACACCGCCGGCTGGTGGACGCGATCGGGTCCGGCGACGTGGAACGGGCGCGCGAGTACGCCGCCGAGCACGTCCGGGTCAACCGCGCGGTGACGCTGCGCGACCTTTTCGGGGAGGACGACCAAGACGAGCGGCCAGCGGGCTGAGCTCTAGTAAGGTGACCCTAACTTCGAGCGAGGGGGGTCGCTGGTGGCGCACGTGCAGGGCGAGCCGGAGTGGGTGTCCGCCCGGGACGGACGACGGCTGTACGCGATGGTGCTGCCCGGTCCGGAGAACGCGCCGACCGTGGTGTTCGAGGCGGGAGCGGGCGCGAGCCGGTCGTCGTGGGGGCTTGTGCAACCGCTGGTCGCCGAGTTCGCGCGGGCGGTGGTGTACGACCGGTCCGGGCTCGGCCGCAGCGCCCCGGATTCGTCCGGGCGGACGCTGGACCGGATGGCCGGCGACCTGGTCGACGTGCTGCGCCACTTCGGTCCGGGGCCCTATGTGCTCGTCGGGCACAGCGCCGGGGGACCGATCGTGCGGCTCGCCGCGTCCCGGACGACCGCGCGGATCGCGGGACTCGTCCTCGTCGACCCGGCCGACGAAACCGCGGAAGTGCTGTTCTCGCCCCGATTCCGCACCGCGGAGCGGGTTTTTCTGCGCGCCGGCCGGGTCCTCGCGGCGGCTGGGTTGCTGAAGTTCTTGTACCGCCCCATGCTGCGGGCGGCTCCGGAGGACGTCCGGCGCGATCTGGCGCGCGAAGGCTTTACGCCGCAAGTGTTGCGCACCCAGGCCGAACAGGCGCGGACCTTCCTCGACGAGCTGGCGGCCTGGCGGACGAATCCGCCCGCGCCCGCCGGCTGTCCGGTCACCGTCGTGTCCGGCGGCCGCGCCGGGGACGGGATGAACGCGGCCGTGCGCGCGGAGGCGAATGCCGCGCACGCGCAACGGGTTTCGTCCGGCGGACGGCACCGGATCGCGGAGAAGTCCGGGCATCTGGTGCCGGTCACCGAACCCGAGGTGGTGGCCGGCGAAATCCGCCGCCTGCTCAGCTGACGGCGGCGCTCCACGTCTCGACGAACTCCGGGAACGTCTTGCCGACCGTCGCCGGGTTCTCGACCAGCACGCCGGGCACGCGCAGCCCCAGCACCGCCGCGGCCATCACCAGCCGGTGGTCCTCGTAGGTGCGGAAAACGCCGCCGTGCATCGGGGCGGGGGCGATTTCCAGGCCGTCCTCGAGTTCGGTGACGCCCGCGCCGAGGCTGGACAGTTCGGTGGCCAGCGCGGTGAGCCGGTCGGTCTCGTGACCGCGCAGGTGCGCGACGCCGGTGATGCTCGACGGGCTGTCGGCGAAGCACAGCATCGCCGCGATGACCGGGGTCAGCTCGCCGACCTCGTGCAGGTCGAGGTCGATGCCGGGGAACGCGCCGCCGCCGGTGACGACCAGGCCGTCGTCGTCCAGCGTCGCCTTCGCGCCCAGCTCGGTCACCAGGCCGCGCAGCCAGTCGCCCGGCTGCGTGGTCCGCTTCGGCCAGCCGTGCACCCGGACCGTCCCGCCGCCCACCACCGCGGCGGCCACGAACGGGGCCGCGGTGGACAGATCCGGCTCCACGACGTACTCCGGGCACGACAGTTTCGCCGGCTCCACGCGGAATTCCGTGCCGGAACGGTCCACAGTGGCCCCGAACCGGCGCAGCATGTCGAGCGTCATCGCGATGTGCGGTTCGCTCGGCGGGGCGCCGCCGACCAGCCGCACCGTCACGCCCTGCTCGAACGCCGGGCCGGCGAGCAGCAGCGCGGACAGGAACTGGCTGGAGGCCGACGAATCGAGGTCCACCCGGCCGCCGCGCAGGCCGCCGGTGCCGTGCACGGTGAACGGAGGCGCGTCGCGTCCGCCGTCGTCGATCCGCGCGCCGAGCTTGCGCAGCGCGGTCAGCAGCGGGCCGATCGGACGGCGGCGGATCGCCTCGTCGCCGTCGAACAGCACGGACGCGTCGCCGAGCGTGGCGAGCGCGGGCGTGAAGCGGGCGACGGTCCCGGCGTTGCCGAGCGCGACGGTCGTCTCGTCGCCGCGTCCGCCGATGGTGCCGAGCGGATGGACGAGGAACCCGTCGATGGTCTCTTCGGACAGCGCGCCGAGCGAGGCGAGCGCGGCCAGCATCAGCCGGGTGTCGCGCGAGTCGAGCGGATGGCGCACCCGCGTGGGCGCGCTCGCCAGCGCGGCGAGCACGTAGGCCCGGTTGGTGATCGACTTCGATCCGGGGACGCGCACCGCGGCGTCCAGCGAGGCGCCCGCGACCGGGGCGGTCCAGTGGTCATCGCGGAGGTTCGGCACGCCGCGCAGCCTAGCGCGCGGCGGGTGAACCGATTCCGCCGCGCCGGGAAGAGGCGTCGGCGAGCGATCTGCCCGGAGTGGGATATGCTGGCGGCCCGTGGGACTTCAGTCGCGGGCTACCAAGTATGTCTTTGTCACCGGAGGCGTCGCCTCCTCTCTGGGTAAGGGTCTGACGGCGTCCAGCCTCGGACAGCTCCTCACCGCACGCGGGCTCCGCGTCACGATGCAGAAGCTCGACCCGTACCTCAATGTCGACCCCGGGACGATGAACCCGTTCCAGCACGGCGAGGTGTTCGTCACCGAGGACGGCGCCGAGACCGATCTCGACATCGGGCACTACGAGCGCTTCCTCGACCGTTCTCTCGACGGCAAGGCGAACGTCACCACCGGGCAGGTGTACTCGGAGGTGATCGCCAAGGAGCGCCGCGGCGAGTACCTCGGCGACACCGTCCAGGTGATCCCGCACATCACCGACGAGATCAAGGCGCGGATCACCGCCGCGGCCGGGCCGGACGAGAACGGCGTCGCGCCGGACGTGGTGATCACCGAGGTCGGCGGCACGGTCGGCGACATCGAGTCGCTGCCGTTCCTCGAGGCGTGCCGCCAGGTGCGCCACGACGTCGGCCGCGACCAGTGCTTCTTCCTGCACGTGTCGCTGGTGCCCTACCTCGCCCCCTCCGGCGAGCTCAAGACCAAGCCGACCCAGCACTCGGTGGCCGCGCTGCGCAACATCGGCATCCAGCCGGACGCGCTCGTGTGCCGCGCGGACCGGGAGATCCCGGACGACCTCAAGCGCAAGATCGGCCTGATGTGCGACGTCGACACCGAGGCGGTCATCGCCTGCCCGGACGCGCGCTCGATCTACGACATCCCGAAGGTGCTGCACGGCGAGGCGCTCGACGCCTACGTGGTGCGCCGGCTGGGCCTGCCGTTCCGCGACGTCGACTGGACGGTGTGGGGCGACCTGCTCGACCGCGTGCACAACCCGAGCGAGATCGTCCGGGTCGCGGTGGTGGGCAAGTACATCGACCTGCCGGACGCGTACCTCTCGGTCACCGAGGCGCTGCGCGCGGGCGGGTTCGCGCACCGCGCCAAGGTCGAGATCGTGTGGGTCGCCTCGGACGACGCGCAGACCGAATCGGGCGCCGCCTCCGTGCTGTCCGATGTGGACGGTGTGCTGATCCCCGGCGGGTTCGGCATCCGCGGCATCGAGGGCAAGGTCGGCGCGATCCACTACGCGCGCACGCACGGCGTTCCGCTGCTCGGGCTGTGCCTCGGCCTGCAGTGCATGGTCATCGAGAGCGCCCGGAACCTGGCCGGCATCGAGGGCGCGAACTCGGCCGAGTTCGACGAGACCACCCAGCACCCGGTGATCTCGACCATGGCCGACCAGCGCGACGTCGTCGCGGGCGAGCGGGACATGGGCGGCACGATGCGCCTCGGCGCGTACCCGGCGAAGCTCAAGCCGGGCTCGCAGGTGGCCAAGGCCTACGGCACGACCGAGGTGTCCGAGCGGCACCGGCACCGCTACGAGGTGAACAACGCCTACCGCAAGCAGATCGGCGACGCGGGCCTGGTCTTCTCCGGCACCTCGCCGGACGACCGCCTGGTCGAGTTCGTCGAACTGCCCGCGGACGTGCACCCGTTCTTCGTGGGCACCCAGGCGCACCCCGAGCTGAAGAGCCGCCCGACCCGGCCGCACCCGCTGTTCAGCGCGTTCGTGAAGGCCGTCGTGGACCGCAAGGTCGCCGAGCGGCTCCCGGTCGAACTGCCCGAGACGCCCGTGGCGGCTCGGTGAGCGCGCCCGGCACGCACGAGTTCTCCGTCGCCGGCAGCACGGTCGTCCACGCGGGACGCGTCGTCGGCCTGCGGATCGACGACGTCGTGATGCCCGGCGGGCAGACCGCCAAGCGCGAGGTGGTCGAACACCTCGGCGCGGTCGTGATCGCGGCGCTGGACAGCGAGGACAACGTCACGCTCGTCCACCAGTACCGGCATCCGCTCGGGCGCCGGCTGTGGGAGCTGCCCGCCGGGCTGATCGACAAGCCGGGGGAGGACCCGGTCGACGCGGCCCGGCGCGAGCTGGCCGAGGAGGCCGGGCTCTCGGCGGCGAGCTGGGAGACGCTGGTCGACGTCGCGGCCTCGCCCGGGTTCACCGACGAGGTGGTGCGCGTGTTCCTCGCGCGCGATCTGTCCGAAGTGGACCGCGAGGTGCTCGGCGAGGAGGAGGCCGACCTGGTGGTGCGGAAGTTCCCGCTCGCCGAGGCGGTCCGGATGGCGCTGGCCGGCGAGCTGGTCAACGGCGCGACGGTGTCCGGGGTGCTGTCGGCGCACGCGGTCGTGACTGGGGCGGCCCAGACCCGCCCCGCCGACGCGCCGTGGCGGGACCGGCCCACGCGGTTCGCCCGCCGACTGGCCGAGGGCTGAGTTTCCCGGTTCTGTCGGTGCGCCGTCCTAGAGTGGCGGCGTGAACGATGCGGGTGTCGAGGTGCGGGGCGCGATCGCCACGTACCTCGACCACCTCGTCGTGGAACGCGGCACTGCCCGCAACACCCTCGACAGCTACTCCCGCGACCTCCGCCGCTACGCGGCCCATCTGGAAGCGGCGGGGGTCGAGCGGCTGACCGAGGTCACGCCCGCGCACGTCACTTCGTTCGGCGCCGCACTGCGCGAGGGCGACGAAGAGCATCAGCCGCTGGCGGCGTCGTCGGCCGCGCGGGCGCTCGTCGCGGTGCGCGGGCTGCACAAGTTCGCGCACGCCGACGGGCTCACCGAACACGACCCCGCGCGCGACGTCCGTCCGCCCGCCGCGGCGAAACGGCTGCCCAAGGCGTTGCCGGTCGCGGATGTCCTCAAGCTGCTCGACACTCCGCCGCCGGACGGCGAACGCGCCTTGCGCGACCGCGCGCTGCTGGAGCTGCTCTACTCGACCGGCGCCCGGATCTCCGAGGCGGTCGGGCTCGACGTGGACGACGTGGACGACACCGAGCGCACCGTCCTGCTCGACGGCAAGGGCGGCAAGCAACGGCTGGTGCCGATCGGCCGTCCCGCGCTGGAAGCGCTCGACGCGTACCTGGTCCGCGCCCGTCCCGCGCTCGCCGCGAACGGACGGGGCACGTCGGCGATCTTCCTCAACGCCCGCGGCAGCCGGCTTTCCCGGCAGAGCGCGTGGCAGGTGCTCAAGGACACCGCCGAGCGGGCCGGGATCACCGCCGCGGTCTCGCCGCACACCCTGCGCCACTCGTTCGCCACCCACCTGCTCGAAGGCGGCGCGGACGTCCGCGTGGTGCAGGAACTCCTCGGCCACGCCTCGGTGACCACGACCCAGGTGTACACGCTCGTCACGGTCACGACGCTGCGAGAGGTCTACGCCACCGCGCATCCGCGTGCGCTCGGCTGATCGCCCGGCGCGGCCGAGGGCCTTCCCACGCTGCGGTGACTCGGTCCGCGCGGCCCGGCGCGGCGCTTTGCCGGGGCTCCGGAAATCCGCATAGGCTGCGCGAGACCCCGCCGAACAAGGAGCTTTCGCGCCATGTCGACACCGACCCCGAACCAGCCGGAGGACCCGGCAGCGTCCGCCGGGCCAGCCGGGGCCGCCGGGTCCGCCGGTTCGGCCGCGGCGAACCTCGAGCACGCGCGGATCGCCACCCCGGCAGACCACGAGGGCGACGAGCCGCAGCAGCCGCGCACGCGCGCCGAACGCGCCCGGATGCGGGCGAAGGAGCGCGCGGAGAGCGGGATCGGGCCGACCGGGCGCCCGCTGCGCGAGATCCCCGAGCCGCCGCCGCTGGAGCGGCACGGCCCGGCGAAAGTCCTCGCCATGTGCAACCAGAAGGGCGGGGTCGGCAAGACCACGTCCACGATCAACCTCGGGGCCGCGCTCGCCGAATGCGGCCGCCGGGTGCTGCTGGTCGACTTCGACCCGCAGGGCGCGCTGTCGGTCGGGCTCGGCATCCAGCCGCACGAACTGGACCAGACGGTCTACAACGTCATCATGGAGCGCTCGGTCAAGATCGAGGACGTGCTCCGCAAAACCCGCGTCGACGGCGTTGACCTGCTGCCGAGCAACATCGACCTGTCCGCGGCGGAGGTCCAGCTCGTCGCAGAGGTAGGGCGCGAGCACACGTTGTTACGGGTCCTTCGTCCGGTGATGAACGACTACGACTATGTTCTTGTCGACTGCCAGCCCTCGCTCGGCCTGTTGACGGTGAACGCACTGACCGCCGCGGACGGTGTGATCATCCCCCTGGAGTGCGAGTTCTTCAGTCTGCGAGGCGTCGCGCTCCTGATCGACACGATCGAGAAGGTGCAGGAACGCCTCAACCCCAAACTGGACATCACGGGGATTCTCGCCACGATGTACGACCCGAGAACCCTGCACTCGAAGGAGGTCATGGCTCGCGTGGTGGAGGCATTCGGCGACACCGTGTTCGACACGGTGATCAACCGCACCGTGCGGTTCCCCGAGACGACGGTCGCGGGCGAACCCATCACGACCTGGGCCCCCAAGTCCGCCGGCGCCGCGGCCTACCGCGCGCTGGCCCGCGAGGTGATCGCTCGGTGAGCAGGCGCGCTTCCCTGCCCGGAGCGTCGGAGCTTTTCCGCCTCACCTCCAGCCCGGCCACCCCCGCGCTCGACCGTCCCGCGGTGCCCGCGCCCGCGGAACCGGTGCAGCGCGCCGCGAAGCCCGCGGGCGGCGAGGCCGAGCAGCTGGCCCGCAACGCCGCGCGCAGCGGCTCCGGGCGCACCAAGCACGACGCGAAGATCACCGTCTACGTCTCCGGCGAGGAACTGCTCGCGATGGAGCAGGCCCGGCTGAACCTGCGCGCCAAGCACGAGCTGGTCGTCGACCGGGGCCGGCTGGTCCGCGAGGCGGTCGCGGTGCTGCTCGCCGACTTCGACCAGCGCGGCGAGGAGTCCGTGCTGGTGCAGCGATTGCGGGCGAGCGGCGAGGACGGCGGAACCGAGGGCTGATGGACGAACCGGCATCGGCCGAGCTGCCGGAGCCGGAAGCGGCAGTCTCGGACAGCACCGAGAGCACTGAAGGCGCCGAGGGCACCGAAAGCACGGACGGCGCGGCGGCCGCGGACTCCCCGGAGACTTCCGGGGAAGCCGAGCCCGCGCCGGCCGAGCACCAGACCGTGCACGGCGGCACCATCCCCGAGGGGTACGCCGCCGCCGAGGAAGGCACCTCGAAGTTCAAGGTGCGGCTGCAGAACTTCGAGGGCCCGTTCGACCTGCTGCTGCAGCTGATCTCGCAGCATCAGCTGGACGTCACCGAGGTCGCCCTGCACACGGTCACCGACGACTTCATCGCCTACACCCGCGCGCTCGGCCCGGACTGGAACCTCGACGAGACCACCGAGTTCCTGGTGATCGCGGCGACCCTGCTCGACCTCAAGGCCGCCCGGCTGCTGCCCGCGGCCGAGGTCGAGAACGAGGACGACCTGGCCCTGCTGGAAGCCCGCGACGTGCTGTTCGCGCGGATGCTGCAGTACCGCGCGTACAAGCAGGTGGCCGCGCTGTTCGGCGAGCTGGAGGAAGGCGCGCTGCGGCGGTACCCGCGGTCGGTGGCGCTGGAGGAGCGGTACCTGGGGCTGCTGCCGGAGGTGATGCTGGGCGTCACGCCGGAGCGGTTCGCGGAGATCGCGGTCGCGGTGTTCCGGCCGAAACCGCCGCCGCAGGTGTCGATCGCGCACATCCACATGGGACGGGTGTCCGTGCGCGAGCACGCCGCGCTGCTGCGGGTGAAGCTCGCCGAGGCCGGGCAGGCCACGTTCAAGGAACTGACCTCGGACTGCGAGCACACGGTGGAGGTCGTGGCCCGGTTCCTCGCGCTGCTGGAGCTCTACCGCGAATCGGCGGTGCAGTTCGACCAGCTGGAGGCGTTGGCGGAGCTGCACGTCCGCTGGACCGGCGGCAGCGTGGCCGAGGCGTCCGCCGCCGCCGAGCAGGACCGCGCGGCGGCCGAGGAGGAGGAATACGGGTGAGCACCGAAGACGACCGCGCACCGGAGCGGGAGGAAACCCCGGACGCTCCGGCGGAAGAGGCTCAGGTCGAGGCCGAACAGGCCGCGGTCGAGGGGACCGGACACGCCGAGGCCCCGGAAACCGCGCCGCGGCCGGACGACGAGGCCGAGCCGGAGCCCGGAACCGCGGAGCCAGGCGAGCCTGAGGCCGCGGAACCTGCCGCCGCCGAGCCGGAAGCCGCGGAAGCCGCTTCGGAAACCGAAGCCGAGCCGGAAACCGAGCCGTCCGACGACGAGGGCTTGGTCGCCGTGGACAACGGGCTGCCCAGCGTCGAGGACGACGAGGCGCTCGAAGCCGCCCTCGAAGCGCTGCTGCTGGTGGTGGATTCGCCGATCGCGGAGGATTCCCTCGCCGAGACGCTGGACCAGCCGGTCGCCCGGGTGACCGTCGCGCTGCGGACGATGGCGCAGAAGTTCACCGAGCGGGCCAGCGGGATCGACCTGCGGCGCGTCGGCGAAGGGTGGCGGTTCTACACTAGGGACACCTACGCCCCGTTCGTGGAGAAGCTCCTGCTGGACGGCCAGCGGTCGAAGCTGACCAGAGCCGCGCTGGAGAGCCTCGCCGTGATCGCGTACCGGCAGCCGGTCACCCGGGCCCGGGTCGCGGCGGTGCGCGGGGTGAACGTGGACGGCGTGATCCGGACCCTGCTGGCGCGGGGGCTCATCGAGGAGATGG
This sequence comes from Amycolatopsis orientalis DSM 43388, assembly GCF_000411975.1. GTDB lineage: Bacteria > Actinomycetota > Actinomycetes > Mycobacteriales > Pseudonocardiaceae > Amycolatopsis > Amycolatopsis orientalis_D. The sequence continues at coordinate 205,224 of NZ_ASXG01000126.1, read as the reverse complement.
GCACCGACCCGGAGACCACGGGCACGCTGTACGTGACGACCGAGCTGTTCCTGGAGCGACTGGGGCTGTCGTCGCTGAACGACCTGCCCCCGATCGCTCCGCTGCTACCCGAAGTGGACACCATCGATGACATCTGAGCAGCACCCCGACGGCATCCGCCTGCAGAAGGTCCTGTCGCAGGCCGGCGTGGCTTCGCGCCGCGCCGCCGAGGACCTGATCGCGGCCGGCCGCGTGGAGGTGGACGGCGAGGTCGTCACCGAGCTGGGCCGCCGCGTGCACCCCGAGTCGGCGGTGATCCACGTCGACGGGACGCGGGTCAACCTCCGCGACGACCTCGTGTACCTCGCGTTCAACAAGCCCAAGGGCGTGCACTCCACGATGTCCGACGACCGGGGCCGCCCGTGCGTCGGCGACTACCTGCGCGGCCGGTGGGAGGAGACCCCGGGCGTCGTGCACGTCGGGCGGCTGGACGAGAACACCGAGGGCCTGCTGCTGCTGACCAACGACGGCGACCTCGGGCACCGGCTGATGCATCCGTCGTACCGGGTGCTCAAGACGTACTTCGCGGAGGTCGAGGGCCTGGTGCCGCGCGGGCTGGGCAAGCAGCTGCGCGCGGGCTGGGAGCTGCCGGACGGGATCGTGAAGGTCGACCAGTTCCGGGTCAAGGACATGCATTCCGGCCGGAGCATGGTCGAGCTGGTGATCCACGAGGGCCGCAAGCACATCGTGCGCAGGCTGATGGCGGCCACCGGGCATCCGGTGCGCAAGCTGGTGCGCACCGCGGTCGGCGACGTGCAGTTGGGCAACCAGCGCCAGGGCACGATCCGCAGGCTGAACCGAGGCGAGGTCGGCTCGCTGTACCGCACCGTGGGACTCTGACCGGTTCCCCACTTTCGGCCCTGCTGCCAGGCCCCGCGCCCCGACCAGAGTTGTCGGCACCCGACGAAGACTCTGGAGGGCGACGGGAATGCGTGTGCTGACAGGGCTGTGCGCCGCCGCGGTGCTGGCCGCGGGAGTGGTGGCGCCGGCGGCCGCGACGGCCGCCCCGGCGAGAACCGCGACTGAGCCGCAGTACGACTACGCCGGGGCGATCCGCGAAACGGTGTGGGTCGACCTCGGCCGGGACGGCGACGGGGACGGCGTCCCGGACCGGGTCGCCGCGGACATCGTGCGGCCGAGGGAACCGGCCGAGGCGGGCAAGAAGATCCCGGTGATCATGGACGCCAGCCCGTACTACTCCTCGGTGGGGCGCGGGAACGAAACCCAGTTCAAGACCTACGACGCCGAGGGCCGCCCGGTCGGCTTCCCGCTGTTCTACGACAACTACTTCGTGCCCCGCGGGTACGCGGTCGTGCTGGTGGACTTGGCGGGCACCAACCGGTCGACCGGCTGCGTGGACGTCGGCGGCAACTCCGACGTGCAGTCGGCGAAGAAGGTCGTCGACTGGCTGAACGGCCGCGCGACCGGCTACACCGCGAAGACCGGCGGCACGAAGATGTCGGCGGGCTGGAGCGACGGCGGCGTCGGGATGATCGGCAAGTCCTACGACGGCACCATCGCCAACGGCGTCGCCTCGACCGGCGTCGAGGGGCTCAAGACCATCGTGCCGATCTCCGCGATCAGCTCCTGGTACGACTACTACCGCTCGGACGGCGTGTCGTTCGGCTTCAACCCGGACGGGCTCGCGCAGACCGTCGAGCGGCGCAACGGCGGCCAGGATTGCTCGGCGCAGAACCGGAAACTCGCCGAGGGCGCGACCGCGAACGGCGACTACGGGCCGCTGTGGGCGGAGCGCGACTACGTGGCGAACGCGAAGAACGTGCGCGCCAGCGTGTTCGTTTCGCACGGCGTGAACGACCTGAACGTCATGCCGATCAACTACGGGCAATGGTGGGACGCGCTCGCCGCGAAGGGCGTGCAGCGCAAGATCTGGCTCGCCCAGACCGGCCACGTCGACCCGTTCGACTACCGGCGCGCCGAGTGGGTCGACACCCTGCACCGGTGGTTCGACCACTACCTGATGGGCATCGACAACGGCATCGAGAAGGAACCGATGGCGACCGTCGAGCGCCAGCCGGACCAGTGGGTCGACGAAGCCACCTACCCGGCTCCGGGGACGACGGAGACGGTTTTGCGTCCGCAGCCGGGTCGCACGCCTGGCGTCGGCACGCTCGGCACCTCGGGCGGTCAGGGCCGCGCTTCGTTCATCGACAACCCGAATGCCGGCGAGAACGAGTGGGCGGCGAATCCTTCGGCCACGTCGGCGAACCGTGTCCTCTACAGCACTGCTGCGCTCACGGCTCCAGTGCAGATTTCGGGCACCTCGTCGATCACCGTGACGGCCACGCCGAGCACCTCGACCGCGCATCTGTCGGCGTTGCTGGTGGACTACGGCCCCGCGACGATCCGCAATTTCTCGGGATCCGGCGAAGGAATCGTCACCGGCACGGACCGCACGTGCTGGGGTTCGAGCACCGACGGCGACAGCGCTTGCTACAAGGTGACCAGCGCGGACACGACGAAGGTGGACTACACGATCATCAGCCGCGGCTGGGCGGACCTGGCGAATTACCAGTCGCTGAGCCGGGAAGCGCGGCTCGCGCCGGGCAAGGCGTACACGATGACGTTCCGGCTGGCCAGCACGGACCACCTGGTCCCGGCCGGGCACCGGCTGGCCCTGGTGATCGGCGGGACGGACAACGGTTTCATCACCGCGCCCGCGAATCCGCCCCAGCTGACCATCGACCTGGCCAAGACGTCGGCCCGGATTCCGTTGGTCGGCACGGTCCCGGCGCGTCCGCGGACCGAATCCGCGCCGGCGGGTCCGCTGGCGCACGTTCCGGCTGCCGCGCGCTTCGACCTCCGCTGACAAAGCCGTGAGGGGAACCCTGAAGGGATCAGATTCCCTCGGGGTCCCCTCACGGACGTCAGCTGGCGGCGACGGTTTCCTTTGCCGCGGCCTTGCGCTGAAAGGCTTTCGCGATCGGCTCGACCACTCGCGCCGCGGTCGGACCGAGGATCGCCATCAGCAGCACGTAAGCCGTGGCCAGCGCGGCCAGTTCGCCGTCCACCGCGCCGGCGGTGACCGCCAGCCCGGCGATGACGATCGAAAACTCGCCCCGCGCGACCAACGCCGCCCCGGCCCGGGCGCGGCCGAGCCGTCCGATTTTCTGCCGGCGGGCAGCCCACCATCCGGTGGCCACCTTCGTCAGCGTCGTCACGACCGCGAGCACCGCGGCCCATCCGAGCACCGGCGGGATCGACGCCGGGTTCGTGTTCAATCCGAACACCACGAAGAACATCGCGGCGAACAAGTCCCGCAACGGTTCCAGCAGCCGGGTCGCGTTGTGCGCGGTCGAGCCGGACACCGCGATGCCGAGCAGGAACGCCCCGACCGCAGCGGACACCTGCAGCGCCGACGCGATGCCGGCCACCAGCAGCGCCGCGCCGAGGATCTTGAGCAGGAACACTTCCCGGTCGTCGCTGTCCACCAGCGCCGAGACGTAGCGGCCGAACTTGAGCGCGATCACCAGCACCACGGTGATCACCAGCAGCGAGATGCCGACCGCTTCCAGCCCGCCGAGCAGGCTGACGCCGCCGAGGATCGCGGTCAGGATCGGCAGGTACAGCGCCATCACCAGGTCCTCGAACACGAGGATCGACAGGACCACCGGCGTCTCCCGGTTGCCCAGCCGGCCGAGGTCGCCGAGGACCTTCGCGATGATGCCGGACGACGAGATGTAGGTGACGCCGGCCATGACGATCGCGCCGATCGGGCCCCAGCCCAGCAGCAGCGCGACCGCCGCGCCGGGGGCGGCGTTGAGCACGATGTCGACCAGGCCCGCGGTCCACGACCGCCGCATGCCGGTGAACAGTTCGGCCGCGGAGTACTCCAGGCCCAGCAGCAAGAGCAGCAGCACCACGCCGATTTCGCTGGCGAGGTGGGCGAAATCGCCGATGTCGGCGAGCGGGATCAGGCCGCCGGAGCCGAAGCACAGGCCGCCGAGCAGGTACAGGGGGATGGGGGAGAGGCCGATCCGGCCGGCGAGCCTGCCCAGCGCGCCGAGCACGAAGAAGACCGCGCCGAGTTCGATCAGCGAAAGTGCGGTGTGGTCCATCAGCCGTGCTTGAGGATCTTGGCGGCGGCTTCCAGGCCCTCGGACGTGCCGACCACGACGAGCAGGTCGCCGGCGGTGAAGAGGAAGTCCGGCGTCGGCGACGGGTGCACCTGGCCGGCCCGCATCACCGCGACGATCGAGACGCCGGTGCGCGTGCGCATCGCGGTGTCGCCGAGCGAGCGGCCGTCGAACGGGCTGTCGGAGGTGATCGGCAGCTGCTTCGTGTTGATCCCGGGCAGCTCGCGGTGCTCCTCGTTCAGCTGCGCCACCAGCTGCGGCGCGCCCAGCAGGTTCGAGAGCGCGCCCGCCTCGTCCGCGGTCAGCGGCAGCGACGCGAGGCAGGCGTCCGGATCGTCGGATTTGGAGACGATCAGCTCGATCTTGCCGTCCCGCTGGGTGACGACGCCGATGCGGCGTCCCGCGCGGGTGGCGAAGTCCTTGCGGACACCGATTCCGGGAAGTGGGGTGACTTCGACGTTCACGCTCGCCACGGTAACTCATTGTCCGATTCGCGGAGTTCAGCCCAGCAGGAAGAGCACCGAGGTGGCGGCCATGAACGCGGCGGTGGCGCCGTGCACGCCGTAGGCCATTCCCTTCTTCCCGTTGTGCCGCAGGATGATCAGCATGTCGCAGACCGGCATCACGGTCGCGGCGAGCAGCAGCCAGCCGACGAGGTGCGCGCTGCCCGCCAGCATCGCGACGCCGAGGATCAGCCCGGTGCCGAGGTCGCGGTCTCCTTTGATTTCGAAGAACGCGGTCGAGCCGGTCGGGATCTCCCGCAGGCCGAACGTGGCGGCGGTTTTCGCCGGCGCGAACAGATAGGTGAACCCGACGTAGATGATCCCGAGGACGGGGATGGCGGCGAGGACGTAAGCGGCGATCAGCATGGGGACCCTCCGGAGTTAGCAGTGCTAGGAACAAGTGCAACGCTAACTTAGCGCCGCTAGGTTGTCTAGCGGCGACTGAAAGAACGCTGAGGCGGCGGTGCGCGCCGCCGGCCCGCTTCCCGGCGGGCACCGGCTGAGGCGGCGGGACCGGCTACCGGCAGAATGAACCGGACCGGGAGTGCGGGACGAGCGTGAGGAGAACATCGGTGACGGGAGCCCTACGTGGGGTGGTCGCGCTGGACGGCCCGTCGGGAACCGGCAAGACCACGGTGGCGCGCAAGCTCGCCGGACGGCTGAGCGCCCGCTACCTCGACACCGGAGCGATGTACCGCGTCGTCACGCTGGCCGCGCTGCGGGCCGGGATCGACCTCGCCGACGAGCACGCGGTCGGGGCGTTCGCGCACGACGTCGACTTCTCGCTGGGCACCGACCCGGAGCGGCCGGACGTCCGGCTGGCCGGCGAGGACGTGGCCGCCGAGATCCGCGGCCCCGAGGTGACCGGGGCGGTTTCGCCGGTGTCGGCCGTGGCGCAGGTGCGCGAGGTGCTCGTCGCCCGGCAGCGCCGGATGATCGCCGACGCGGTCGAGGACGACGGCGGGATCGTCGTGGAGGGCCGCGACATCGGCACCACCGTCGCGCCGGACGCGCCGCTCAAGGTCTACCTCACCGCCTCGGCCGAGGTCCGCGCCGCGCGGCGGAACACCCAGGACTCCGCGGCCGGCCGCGCGTCCAGCGTCGAATCCGCCCGGGAATCGGTGGAGCGCCGCGACCGGATCGACTCCACCCGCGCCGCCTCGCCGCTGCGCGCGGCCGGGGACGCGGTCCAGGTGGACACCTCCGAGCTGACGATCGACCAGGTGATCGTCGCGCTGGCCGAACTCGCCCGCGGGCGCGGGCTGCTCGGCGACTGCCCGGCCGAACCGGCTGCCGCCGAGGCCGGGGTCAGCCGGTGAGCGGCGCCCTTCCCGAGGGGGCGAACGGGCTCCTGCTCGACATCGGGCGGGCCGCGGGCCGGTATTATCTGCGTCCGGCGTTCCGGATCCGGGTGCACGGCCGCGACCGGGTGCCCGCCGACGGGCCGCTCGTCGTGATCGCGAACCACAGCTCGAACGTCGATCCGCAGCTGCTGATCGGAATGCTTCCGCGGCGCAGCGCGTTCCTGGCCAAGGCCGAGCTGTTCAAGGGCGTCGCCGGGCGGCTCCTGCGGGCGATCGGCCAGATCCCGGTCCGCCGGGGCGAGATCGACCGGACGCCGCTGACCACGGCGGTCGGCGTGCTCAAAGCGGGCGGGGCCGTCGGGATCTTCCCGGAAGGCACCCGCGGCGAGGGCGACGTCGGGGCCGCCGAACGCGGCGCGGCGTGGCTCGTGCGCGCTTCGGGCGCCACGGTGCTGCCGGTGGCGATCCGCGGGACGCGCAAGCCCGCCGACGGGAAACGGCGGTGGCGCCCGCGCGTGGACCTCCTCTTCGGGGAGCCGTTCGCGCTGAAGGTCGGTCCGGGCCGCAAAGGGCTCGACCAGGGCACCGAAGAGCTGCGTGCGCAGCTCGCGGCGCTCGTACAGGCTTTGGACGACTGGCGGGGCGAACACGGGTTCGCCACGCCGTAGGCGAAGTGGGAAACGATGACAGGGTTTGACGCCGCCGACAGCGCGGTGGACGGTCTCGGCGAGATCGACGGAACGTGGGCCGACGAGTCCGAGTTCGCCGCGCTCGACGCGAAGATCGAGGCCGAGGAGGCCGACGGCCGCGCCGCCGCCGCGCAGCCGGTGCTCGCTGTGGTCGGCCGGCCGAACGTGGGCAAGTCCACGCTGGTCAACCGCATCCTCGGGCGCCGGGAAGCGGTCGTGCAGGACGTGCCGGGCGTGACGCGCGACCGCGTCGCCTACGACGCGTTCTGGGCCGGGCGGCGGTTCACGCTCGTCGACACCGGCGGCTGGGAGCCCGACGCGACCGGCCTGCAGGCCTCGGTCGCGCAGCAGGCCGAGATGGCCATGCAGACCGCGGACGCGGTGCTGCTGGTGGTCGACGCGACGGTCGGGGCCACCGCCACCGACGAGGCCGTCGCGCGCGTGCTGCGCCGCTCGAAGAAGCCGGTCCTGCTGGCCGCGAACAAGGTGGACGACGACCGGCTGCTGGCCGACACCGCGTCGCTGTGGTCGCTGGGCCTCGGCGAACCGCACCCGGTCAGCGCGCTGCACGGGCGCAGCTCGGGCGACCTGCTCGACTCGATCATGGCCGCGCTGCCCGAGGCGCCGCGCGAAGCCGGCACGGTGACCGCCGGGCCGCGCCGCGTCGCGCTGGTCGGCAAGCCGAACGTCGGCAAGTCCAGCCTGCTCAACCGGCTTTCCGGCGAGCAGCGCTCGGTGGTCGACTCGGTCGCGGGCACCACGGTCGACCCGGTCGACTCGCTGGTCGAGCTGGACGGCGAGGTCTGGCGGTTCGTGGACACCGCGGGGCTGCGCAAGCGCGTCAACTTCGCCGACGGCGCGGAGTACTACGCCTCGCTGCGCACCAAGACCGCGATCGACGCGGCCGAGGTCGCGATCGTGCTGCTGGACGCCTCCGAACCGCTGACCGAACAGGACCTGCGGGTGCTGACGATGGTGGTCGAGGCCGGCCGCGCGTGCGTGCTCGCGTTCAACAAATGGGACCTGGTCGACGAGGACCGCCGGCACGCCATGGTGCGCGAGCTGGACCGCGGCCTCGTGCGGGTGCCGTGGGCGGAGAAGGTCAACATCTCCGCGCTCACCGGGCGCGCGGTGCGCAAGCTCGCGCCCGCCCTGCGCACGGCGCTGTCGTCGTGGGACCAGCGCGTGTCGACCGGGCAGCTCAACGGCTGGCTGTCCGACCTGATCGCGGCCACGCCGCCGCCGGTGCGCGGCGGCAAGCAGCCGAAGGTGCTGTTCGCGACGCAGGCGGGCATCCGGCCGCCGACGCTGGTGCTGTTCACCACCGGGTTCCTCGAGGCCGGGTACCGCCGGTTCATCGAGCGGAAATTCCGCGAGCAGTTCGGCTTCGCGGGCAGCCCCGTCCGGGTGAATGTGCGCGTCCGCGAAAAGAAGCAGAAGCCGAAGGCGGGCGGAAAAGCGGCCCGCAACCGCTGATTCCTTTCCCGGCAAGGGAATTCCCGGCGAACCGGATTTCGCGGGATTCCCTTGCCTGGCCTGCGCGCCGTGACGTCCGACACGCGGTCGTTACCCTGACGCGACCTTCGCTTCATTGCCGCGTAAGGTAGACGGTCGCTACGGGCGCCTCATTCGGATGGCCAGCCCGAATGACGCTCGCGAAAGGTGAGTGATGGGCTTGCGCGCCCAGAGTTCGACCGTGTTCCCGTCGTTCCGGAATACTGGAACGCACCCGGCCGCCGAGGTGGCCCGGTGACGCTGACCGCCGATTCCGGCAGTGCCGACGCCCTGGCGCTCGCCGTCGAGGCCGCGCTCTCGCCCGCTTTGTACGAAACCGCGGCTCCGGTCGCCGAGCGCACCCTCCTGGACATCCTCACCGAGACCGCGGAGCGGCACCCGAACGCCGCCGCGCTCGACGACGGCACCGGCCCGCTGAGCTACCGCCGGCTGATGGAAGAGATCGACGCGTACGCCCGCAGGCTGCGCGAGCACGGCGTCGGCCTCGGCGACCGCGTCGGCATCCGGATCTCCTCCGGCACCGCCGAGCTGTACGTCGCGATCCTGGCGACGCTGTCGGTCGGCGCGGCGTACGTGCCGGTCGACGCGGACGACCCCGACGAGCGCGCCGAGCTGGTGTTCGGCGAGGCGGGCGTCGCGGCGATCGCCACCGACGGCCAGATCGCCGTCGCCGGCCCGCCGAGCGGCGCCACCGGCACGCCCGGCCCGGCCGACGACGCGTGGATCATCTTCACCTCCGGCTCCACCGGCAAGCCGAAGGGCGTCGCGGTCACGCACGCCTCGGCGGCGGCTTTCGTGGACGCCGAAGCACAGCTTTTCCTGGCCGACGAGCCGATCGGCCCCGGCGACCGCGTGCTGGCCGGGCTGAGCGTCGCGTTCGACGCCTCCTGCGAAGAGATGTGGCTGGCCTGGCGGCACGGCGCCTGCCTGGTGCCCGCGCCGCGCGCGCTGGTCCGCACCGGCGTCGACCTCGGCCCGTGGCTGGTCTCGCAGGGCATCACCGTCGTGTCGACGGTCCCGACGCTGGCCGCGCTGTGGCCGGCGGACGCGCTGGAAGACGTGCGGCTGCTCATCTTCGGCGGCGAAGCCTGCCCGCCGGAGCTGGCCGAGCGCGTGGCCGTCGAAGGCCGCGAAGTGTGGAACACCTACGGCCCGACCGAGGCGACTGTCGTGGCTTGCGCCGCGCAGATGACCGGCGAGGGCCCGGTGCGGATCGGCCTGCCGCTGGTCGGCTGGCAGCTCGTCGTGGTGAACGAGGCGGGCGAGCCCGTCGCGATGGGCGAGACCGGCGAGCTGGTCATCGGCGGCGCCGGGCTGGCCCGGTATCTCGACGCGGAAAAGGACGCGGAGAAGTACGCGCCGCTGCCTTCGATGGGCTGGGAGCGCGCCTACCGCAGCGGCGACATGGTCCGCGCGGAGCCGGAAGGCCTGCTGTTCCTCGGCCGGATGGACGAGCAGATCAAGCTCGGCGGCCGCCGGATCGAGCTGGGCGAGGTCGACGCGGCGCTGCAGGCGCTGCCCGGCGTGCGCGGCGCGGCCGCCGCCGTCCGCCGCACCAAGGCGGGCAACCAGGTCCTGGTCGGCTATGTCGTGCCCGAGGACGGCGAGACCCTCGACACCGACGACGCCGCGACCCGGCTGCGCGCGCAGCTTCCGGCCGCGCTGGTGCCGCTGCTCGCGACGATCGACGACCTGCCGACCCGCACGTCCGGCAAGGTCGACCGCGCCGCGCTGCCGTGGCCGCTGTCCACTGTGGACGCGAGCGCGGCCGGGCTGTCGCCCACCGAGGCGTGGCTCGCCGAGGGCTGGAGCGAAATCCTCGGCGTGTCGGTGAGCACCGCGAATGCCGACTTCTTCACCAACGGCGGCGGCAGCCTCACCGCGGCGCAGCTGATCGCGCGCATCCGCACCCGCCACCCCGAGGTGTCGGTCAGCGACATCTACCAGAACCCGAAGCTGGGCGCGCTGGCCGCGAAGCTGGACGCGCTGAGCGGCGAGGAGACCGAGCGCCGCGAGATCGCGCCGACGCCGCGCCGCGCCGGGCTGGTGCAGTCGCTGCTGATGGTCCCGCTGATGGGTCTCGTCGGGCTGCGCTGGACGACGCTCGCCGCCGCCTGCTCGAACGTGCTGGCGCTGCTGGGCGTTTCCTGGGCGCCGACGCTGAACTGGGCGTGGCTGGTGCTCGCCTACCTGGTGCTGTTCACCCCGGCTGGCCGGATCGCCATCGCCGCGGGCGGCGCGCGCGTGCTGCTTGCCGGGGTGCGGCCGGGCACGTACCCGCGCGGCGGGAGTGTCCACTTGCGACTGTGGACCGCCGAGAAGCTGGCCGAGTTCAGCGGGGCGGACAGCGTCGCGGGCGCGTCGTGGATGACGACGTACGCGAAGGCGCTGGGCGCGCGCATCGGCAAGGACGTCGACCTGCATTCGCCGCCGCCGGTCACCGGTCTCCTCAAGCTGGGCCGCGGCGCCGCGGTGGAGCCCGAGGTCGACCTGTCCGGGCACTGGGTCGACGGCGACGTCGTGCACATCGGCAAGGTGCGGATCGGCGCCGAGGCCCGGGTCGGCGCGCGCAGCACGCTGTTCCCCGGCGCCCGGATCGGCAAGGGCGCGGAGATCGCCGCCGGTTCGACGGTGCGCGGCGCGGTCCCGGCCGGCCAGCGCTGGGCCGGTTCGCCGGCGGTGCGCTCGGACGCCAAGGACGCGCTGAAGTGGCCGTCGAGCCGCCCGCCGCGCTCGCGGTTCTGGGCCGCGGTGTACGGCGCGACCTCGGTGTTCCTCGGGCTGCTGCCCGGGATCGCCGCGCTGCCCGGCGTCGCGGTGCTTGGCTACGCGGTGTCCGGCACCTCGAGCCTGGGTGCCGCGCTGGCACAGGCGCTGCTGTTCGTGCCGGTCGCGACCGTCGCCTACTTCCTCACGTACGCGCTGCTCGTGCTGGCCGGAGTGCGCGCGCTGGGCGTCGGCATGGTCGAGGGCTACCACCCGGTGCACGGGCGCGTCGCGTGGCAGGTCTGGGCGACCGAACGGCTGATGGGGATGGCCCGCGAAGGCCTGTTCCCGTTGTACGCCAGCCTGTTCACGCCGGTGTGGCTGCGGCTGCTCGGCGCGAAGGTCGGCCGCAACGTCGAGGCGTCGACCGTCCTCGCGCTGCCGAAGATGACCAAAGTGGACAGTGGCGCGTTCCTGGCCGACGACACCATGGTCGCCACCTACGAACTGGGCCACGGCTGGCTGCACGCGGCTCCGGCGCGGATCGGCAAGCAGGCGTTCCTCGGCAACTCGGGGATGACCGCGCCGGGCCGTTCGGTGCCGAAGCGCGGGCTCGTCGGGGTGCTGTCCTCGACGCCGGCCAAGGCGAAGAAGGGCTCGTCGTACCTGGGCATGCCGCCGCTGCCGGTGCGCCGCGCGGTGGAGGAGAGCGACACCAGCCGCACCTACACGCCGCCGCTGCACCTGAAGGCGGCGCGGGCCTTGGTCGAGCTGTGCCGGATCCTGCCGGTGATGTGCGCGGTCGCGCTGACCGTCGGCGTCGCGGCTTCGCTGCTGGCGCTGGCGTCGTGGGGCGGGTTCTGGGTCGCCGCGCTGCTGGCCGGGCCGGTGCTGCTGGCGGCCGGGATCGTCGCGGCGCTGACCGCGACCGCGGCGAAGTGGCTGCTGGTCGGCAAGTTCCGCGAGATCGACCACCCGCTGTGGAGTTCGTTCGTCTGGCGCAACGAGCTGGCCGACACGTTCGTCGAGGCGCTCGCGGTGCCGTGGCTGATCGGAGCGCTCGGCGGCACGCCGCTGCTGCCCGCGTGGCTGCGCACGATGGGCGTCAAGATCGGCCGCGGCGTCTGGCTGGACACGTACTGGCTGCCCGAATCGGACCTCGTCGAGCTGGGCGACGGCGCGACGATCAACCGCGGCTGCGTGGTCCAGACGCACCTGTTCCACGACCGGATCATGACCATGTCGCGGGTGACGCTGGAAGAGGGCGCGACGCTCGGCCCGCACGGGATCGTGCTGCCGGGCGCGAGCATCGGCGCGCGCACCACGGTGGGCCCGGGCTCGCTCGTGACGCGCGGCGACGCGGTGCCCGCGGACACCCGCTGGCTCGGCAATCCGATCTCGGCCTGGCGGCGGTGAGGGCGCGAGCGTTGCGGACCCCGTCTCGGCGCCGCATCCTGGAAAGGATCACGGCGGCGGGCGAAAGCGGGTTTCGGTGCGGGTGAACGGGAAAGCGGCCGCGCCTGGCGCGGAGACCTCGGGCGACGGGTACCTCCCCGAGCACGGGAACGGCGGCTACCGGGTCCGGCACTACGACCTCGATCTGGACTACCGCATCGGGCCGAACCGGTTGTCCGCCACCGCGGTGCTCACCTGCGAGGCCACCCAGGCGCTGTCCCGGCTGACGCTCGACTTCGGCGAGTTCCGGGTGTCGCGCGTGCTGGTCGAGGGCAAACCGGCGAAGTACACGCGGCGCGGGCGGAAGCTGCAGGTCAAACCGGCGCGGTCGATGCCGGCCGGGACCGAGTTCCAGGTGGAGGTCCGCTACGCGGGCAATCCGCGCCCGATCGCGAGCCGGTGGGGCGACATCGGCTGGGACGAACTGACCGACGGCGCCCTGGTGGCGAGCCAGCCGGTGGGCGCACCGTCGTGGTTCCCGTGCAACGACCATCCGGCGGACAAGGCGACCTACCGGCTCGCGGTGGCCACGTCGTCGCCGTATCTCGTTGCGGCGACGGGGAATCTCGTGTCGCGCTACCAGTCGGCGAGCACGACGAAATGGGTGTTCGAGCGGCCCGAGCCGACCTCGACGTATCTGATGAGCGTCCAGATCGGCCGGTACGAAGACCTCGAATTGTCCGAGGGCGCCTGGGTTCCGGAGATCGCGGTCGACCGGCCGGGCGGGATCGTGCAGCGGGCCGCGGTGCCGCCGCGGCTGCGCCGGGCGTTCGCGCGGGACTTCGGCCGCCAGGACCGGATGATGGACGCGCTGGAGGAGTGGTTCGGGCCGTATCCGTTCGGCGAGTACGTGGTGGTCGTGACCGACGACGACCTCGACGACCCGATCGAGGCGCAGGGGATGGCGATCTTCGGGGCCAACCACGTGGACGGCAAGCGCACCCACGAGCGGCTCGTGGTGCACGAACTGGCGCATCAATGGTTCGGCAACAGCCTGACGGTCGCGGACTGGCAGCACATTTGGCTCAACGAGGGCTTCGCCACTTACACCGAGTGGTTGTGGTCGGAGCGTACCGGGGGCGAGTCGACGGAGGCGTTGGCCCGGGCGTGGTACGCGCGGGTGCGGGCCAAGCCCGCGGATGTGGCTATCGGTGACCCCGGCGTGGCGCGGATGTTCGACGAGCGGGTGTACAAGCGTGGGGGGCTGACGCTGCATGCGCTGCGCGGGGAGATGGGGGATCCGGCGTTTTTCGCGCTGGTGAAGGCTTGGGCGGTGGAGAACCGGCACGGGGTGGTGACCACGGAGGGGTTCGTGTCGCTGGCCGAGTCTTATGCTGGGCGGACTTTGGCCGGGTTCTTCGGGGCTTGGCTGGATCGGGTTGAGTTGCCGGGGCTGCCGGGGTTGTGAGTTTGGGTGGGCGGCTCGTCGCCCTGGCGGGCGACATTGCGCCCTCCGGCGTGTGTGGGGCACCCCGAAGCTTGATTGTGCTGACGGGCGGTGGGTGCTTGTCAAGGCGGGAAAGCGTGCCTTGACAAGCACCCGCCGCCCGCAGGGAGGCTTCGTATCGGGGTGCAGGGCGGGGGCTGGGTGCCTCGATGGTTGGGTGCGGCGGCTGCGGTTGGGTGGGCTGGGTGCCTCGATGGTTGGGTGCGGCGGCTGCGGGGCGGGGGCTGGGTGCCTTGATCGTTGGGTGGAGCGGCTGCGGGGCGGGGGCTGGGTGCCTCGAATTTCGGGTGCGGCGGCTGCGGTTTTAGGGGTGGGGTCTTTGCTAGGGCCTTCACGTATCTGAATGCGTTGGTGTTTGTCCCAGTCATCGGATGTCTGTGCGGCTTTCTGGGTGAACGTCTCTGGCTTGTGCTTGCTCTGTCTGGATATATTCCGCTCGCCTCGTGGTGGTGAGGGCGAAACGTAATATGAATCCGGAGGGACGGCATGGGTGGGGTGTCGCGGCGGACGGTGCTTCGATCCGGGTCGGTTGCTGCGGGGGCGGCGGCGTTCGGCGGGCTGTGGGTGCGAGGGGCGCCCCCGGGGGTGGCGGTGCCGGGCAGTCCGCATCGGGATGTTGCGGCGGATGCGCGGATGCGTTGGCGGCGGGTGCCGAAGAACTGGCAGGAGGCGCCGTTTCTGGCCAACGGTTATCTCGGTGTCCAGGCTTACGCCGGGCAGGCGCCGCAGGTGGTCAAGTTCATGCTCAGCCACACCCAGGTCCAGGACCAGCGCATCCAGTGGGAAGCGGGGATCGGGCTGTCGCGGCTGCCGATCGGCGCGATCACGCTCACCTTCGCGGGCTCGATCACCGGCGTTGACTGGACGCTTGATCTCTACAACGCCGAACTCGGCGGCGTCATCACCACCACTCGCGGGCAGGTCGCGTTCTCCGCCGTCGTGCACAACGATCTTGGCGTCCTGCTCGTCTCGCTCGACCCGAGCGCGGGCGAGGCCGGCGCGTCCTGGAGCTTCGCGCCCCTGGTGTCGGCCACGACGCGGACGGTGCGCAAGCCGCCGGAGTACACCGCGAATCCGGAACCCGAGCAGGCCAACGGGTACTGCGCGCAGCCGTTGCTCGCCGGGGGCGGGTATACGACGGCGTGGCGGGAGAAGCGGGTCGGGTCGAAGCGGTTGTTCGCTGCGGCGGTCGCGTATTCGTTCCCGCAGTCGACGCATACCCGCGACGCCGTGTCGCTGGTCGACCGGACGCTCTCGATGAACCCGGATCTGCTGCTCGCCTGGCATCGCCGCTGGTGGAACAGCTTCCATCAGCGCAGTTTCGTGTCCGTGCCGGACAAACAGGTCCAGCGGTTCTACTGGATCCAGCTCTACAAGATCGCCTCGGCCACCCGCCGGGAAGGCCCGGTGACCGCCGAGTGGGGGCCGTGGTTCCCGGAGGTCGGCAACAGCTGGACGGCGGTGTGGTGGAACCTCAACGTCCAGGTCACGTATCCGATCGTGAACAGCTCCAACCATCCGGAGCTGGACGCGGTCACCGAGACGTTCCGCCGCGATCACGCGAATCTGGAGGTGTCCGTACCGTCCGCGTACCGCGACGGCGACACCTACGCGCTTTCGCATCCAGGGGACTGGCGGCTGCGGCCCGGCGGCGTCCGGACGGTGGGGGTTCCGGGGACGACGTCCAAAACAGACCAGACCGGGAACCTGTTGTGGGGCTTGCACAATGTCTCGCTCACCTACCGGCACAGCCTCGATCAGCGGGTGCTGCGCGACGTGCTGTATCCGACGTTGGCCAA
Source organism: Amycolatopsis orientalis DSM 43388 (assembly GCF_000411975.1). Taxonomy (GTDB): domain Bacteria; phylum Actinomycetota; class Actinomycetes; order Mycobacteriales; family Pseudonocardiaceae; genus Amycolatopsis; species Amycolatopsis orientalis_D. Next base: position 189,670 of record NZ_ASXG01000126.1, on the reverse strand, counting down.
GGCGCTCAACTTCTACCGGCACTTCCTGTTCCCCGGTCCGGACGGGCGGCTGCACCTGCCGCTCACGAGGTCGCCGGAGTACGCCGACGCGGCCGACTGCACCTATGACCTGTCGTTGATCCGCTGGGCCGCGACGACGCTGGCGGACTCCGCGCGGATCCTGCGGCTGAACGAGCCGCGGGTGCCGATGTGGCGGGAGATCGCGGCGAAACTCGTTCCGTACCACGAGGATCCGGCAGACGGCGTGCTGATCGGCGACGGAGTCCGGCTCGCTGATTCGCATCGGCACTTCTCGCACTTGCTCTGGCTGTACCCGCTGCGGGAGCGGAACTGGGAGCGGCCTGGCGACCGGGACGTCATGACCCGCAGCTTCCGGCATTGGGCGGCGGACCAGTCGGCCTGGCACGGTTACAGCTACGCGGCCGCGTCGTCGATGAACTCGGTGATGGACCAGCCCGAGGAAGCCTTGCGGTACTTGAAGTTCTTCCTCGACCGGAACATCGTCGCGGACACCGAGCTGACCGCGAACACGATGTACCGCGAGGGTGCGAACTTCGCCATCGAAAGCCCGATCACCGCGGCACAGTCCGTGGTGGACATGGTGCTGCAGGGTTCCGGGGGAGTGGTGAAGGCATTCCCTTCGGTGTCGGCGAAGTGGCCGGACGCGTCGATCTCGGGGCTGCGCACCGAAGGCGCGTTCCTGGTGGACGCGTCGCGGCGGGATGGTGCGACGGAATTCGTGCGGGTGCGCAGCGAAGCCGGGGCACCGCTGGTGCTCGACCACGGGATCGACGGCGACATCGACGTGCGCGATCAAGGGGGCCGACGGTTGCCGTGGCGGTCGGTGGGACCGCGACGGATCACGCTGGAGTTGCGGCGAGACAGCACGGTCATCGTCACCCCGCGCGGTGCCCGGCCGGACTTGGGGCCGCGAGATGTTCCCTCGCTCGGCACCGTCCCGGCCTGGGGTTTGCCTGACTAGAACCGGCTTCAACGAGGAGGTTGGCGGACATGGACATCTCGCGCCGGACAGTGCTCGGCGGAGCGCTCGCCGGGATCGCCGCCGGAACGGCCGGGCTGTCCCCGGCTGGGCTGCCGCGGGCGAGCGCCGCGGAGCTGAGCCGGGACGGCATCGACTGGGCGGATTTCCTGGCGAGCGCGGACCTTCGCTGGCGGCGGATGCCGAAGACCTGGTACGAGGGACCGTTCCTGGGCAACGGTTTCCTCGGCTCCGGCATCTACGCCGAGCCCGAGCGCAACGCGGTCCGGTTCAACGTCCAGCACAGCCAGGTGCAGGACCACCGGCCGCAGTTCGGCTCGCTGTTCGGCCTGGCGCGGTTGCCGATCGGGTACTTCACGCTCGAACCGGTCGGCGCGATCACCGGTCTCGACTGGCGGCTCGACCTGTGGAACGCCGAGCTGACCGGCACGATCACCACCGCGGTGGGCAGTCTGGAGCTGCGCGCGATCGTCCACACCGGACAGTCGCTGCTGGCGGTCGAGGTGCGGCCGTCGGAGGGCGAACGCGGCTTCCAGTGGGTGTTCCATCCGGCGAAGGCGATCAGCCCGCGAGCCGATCCGGTGTGGAAAAAGCCGCCGCCGGAGGGATATGCCGAGAACCCGCCGGTCCAGTTGCGGCAGGCGGGCGACGCGCATCTCGCGATACAGCCGCTGCTCGCGGGCGGCGAGCACGTGACGGCCTGGCGCGAGGTCGCCCGGGGCAGCGCGCGGACGTTGTACACGTCGGTCGCGTGGTCGCATCCGGAGAAGACCTCGGCGGTCCGGGCGCTGCGGACGGTGCGGCAAGCGAGCGCGCTGGACGTGCTGACCTGGGACCACCGTCGCTGGTGGCACGACTACTACCAGCGCAGCTTTCTGTCCATTCCGGACACCCGGCTGCAGAGTTTCTACTGGATCCAGCTGTACAAAGTCGCGTCCGCCGCGCGGCGCGAAGCGCCGGTGATGGCCACTTCCGGACCATGGCTGGAAAACACGCCGTGGCCCGCGACGTGGTGGAACCTGAACGTGCAGCTGGAGTACTGGCTCATCCAGGGCTCCAACCATCTCGAACTCGACGCGGTCAGCTACGCGCTCGGCAAGTACCGCGACCGGCTCACCAGCCAGGTCGCGAAGCCGTACCAGGCCGATTCCGCGGGCATCCCGCGCACCACCGACATGACGCTGCTCAACGGCCTCGCCGATGCGACCAGCGGTTATCCGGTCGGCATCCCGGGCCAGGACACCCCGACGCCCGAGGTCGGCAACCTCACCTGGGCGCTGCACAACGTCTGGCTCAGCTACCGGCACACGATGGACCGCCAGCTGCTGCGCGACACGCTGTTCCCGTTGCTGCGCAGGGCGATCAACTACTACCTGCACTTCCTCGCCCCCGGCCCGGACGGCCGCCTGCATCTTCCGGCGACGTTCTCCCCGGAGTACGGCGTCAACGCTCCGGACACCAACTACGACCTCGCGCTGATCCGCTGGGGCTGCAAGACATTGCTGGACACCGCGCGCGAGCTGCGGATCGCGGATCCGCTGGCGGGGAAGTGGCAGCAGGTGCTCGCCACGCTCACCGACTACCCAGCCGACGAGAACGGCTACATGATCGGCGCCGGAGTGCCGTTCGCGAAATCGCACCGGCATTACTCGCATTTGCTGCAGATCTACCCGCTCTACGAGATCACCTGGGAACAACCGGAGCACCGCGAAATCATCGAAACCTCGCTCAACCACTGGGTCGGCTTCGAGGGTGCGTTGCAGGGCTACACTTTCACCGGTGCCGCGTCGATCTCCGCGCAGATGCTCCGCGGCGAGAAGGCGGCGTATTACCTTGGTGAACTCCAGCAGCGGTACATCCAGCCGAACACGATGTACAAGGAATCCGGTCCGGTGATCGAAACGCCGTTGTCGGCCGCGAAATCCATGCAGGACATGCTGGTGCAGGGCTGGGGCGGAGTGCTCCGGCTGTTCCCGGCGGTACCGGAAGCGTGGGGCGACATCGCGTTGCGCGACTTCCGGACCGAAGGCGCGTTCTTGCTGAGCGCATCGCGTGAAGGCGGGAAAACCCGCTGGCTGAAGGTGCACAGCGAGGCCGGTGCGCCGTGTGTGCTGCGGCCAGGCATCGACGGCGAGTTGACGGTGACGGACGCGCACGGCCGTCCGCGACGGTGGCGGCGGTTGGCGAACGGCGACGTGCAGGTCGATCTCGGACGCGGTCAGGACGCGTATGTCTGCCGCCGCGGCGACCGGCCGGACTTCACCGTCCGGCCGGTCGCCCCGGGCAGCGCGAGCGATCCGTGGGGGATGCCGTGAGCTAGCGGTCGAGGAGGCTGCGAAGCGTTTCGAGCAGTCCAGTTCCGGCGGTGGCGCGCCGCCAGGCGAGATAGCCGTCCGGCCGGACGAGGAGGCAGCCGTCTTCCTCGATGCCGCTGATCCGGGCCCAGTCGCCGTAGGAGTCGCGGGCTTCGGGCGAACCGATGGTCACGACCCGCAGGTCCAGTCCGAGGTCCGCACCGGCTTTCGCGGCGGCGTCCCGCCAGGCGCCGCCGGCGAGTCCGGTGAGGACAGTCCACCGGCCGCGGCCGACCAGGTCCAAAGTGGACAGCCGACGCCCGTCCGGGCCGACGAGCCAGACGTGCGGCAGTTTCGCGCCCGGCGTGGTCGTGGGGCGGTGGAACAGTTCGGGATCCCGGTCGGCAGCGGGTTCGGCGCCGTCCGGAAGCACAGCGTTCGACACGTACCGTTGATCCATCTCCACGCCGTGCGCGTTGAACTCGTAGTTCTTCAGCTCGATCGCCGCCCGCAGCTCCTTCCGCCGGAGCGCGCCCTCCTCGGTCGCGGCGGTGCAGGCGGCGAGACCGGCGGCGATGCCGTCCGCATCGGTGTCCCCGTCGATGCCGAGCGCGGCGAAGATCGGCGCGAACTGGTCGCGGCTCAGGTTCGCCCGGTCCACGATCTGCTTCCCGACCGGGGCGCGCTCGGCGCTGTAGCTGTCGAGAAGCCCGTCGCCCGCCTCGCCGCGGATCACCATCGCGAGTTTCCACGCCAGGTTGTACGCGTCCTGGACCGAGGTGTTGGAGCCGAGCCCGTTGGACGGCGGGTGCCGGTGCACCGCGTCGCCGGCGCAGAAGACGCGGCCGGACGAGTACTGCGTGGCGTAGCTGTGGTTGACCGTCCACAGGGACGTCGAGGTGATCTCCACCGGGAGATCCGGGTCGCCGACGAGGTCCCGCACGATCCGGGCCGCCTCGTCCCCGTCCACTTCGGGCGGGGGCTGCGCGATGTCGTAGCCCCAGGTCAGCAGCCATTCGTTCCACGGCCGGACCATCCGCACCAGGCCCATCCCGATGCCGCCGAGATGCGCGCCCGGCCGCATCACCCAGTACAGCACGCTCGGCCGGTGCGCGACGTATTCGGACAGGTCGGCGGTGAAGGTGATGTTCATGCTGCCCGCCTTGCCGGACTGGCCGTCGATCGGCAGACCGGCCTGTTCGGCGATGCGGCTGCGGGCGCCGTCCGCGCCGATCAGGTAGCGGGCGCGAAGGGTGAACTCGTCGCCGCGAACCCGGTCCCGCAGCCGCGCGGTCACGCCGTCGGCGTCCTGGGAGAAGTCGAGGAATTCCGTGTCCAGGCGCAGTTTCGCCCCGCGCGCGGCGGCGTTCGTCGCCAGGATCGGCTCGAGGTAGGTCTGCGGAAGGTCGATCATGTGACACGGGCTCGCCGCCGCGTACTCGGCGGCCGAGCGATCGGCGGTGCCCCAGCTGGCGATCCGGCCGATCTCCTCGCCCGTGAGCGACGTGCACAGCACGGTGTCGCCCATCAGCTCCGGGGGAGTGCCTTGCGCGAGCGCTTGGTCTTCGATGCCGAGGTCGCGCAGCACCTCCATGGTCCGCTGGTTGGTGATGTGCGCGCGCGGCGTGTGCGCCATCCAGCCGTACTTGGTCGCCAGCACGGTGCGGACGCCGTACGTCGCGAGCAGCAAGGCGGCGGAACCGCCCGCCGGGCCGCTGCCGACTACGAGGACATCGGTGTCATAACTGGTCATGGTGGGTTCCCGGGGAGTCAGGCGGGGGAGATGCGGAAGGTGAAATCGAGCCGGCGCCAGGGTTCGCGCCCGTCCGGCGCGGGGCCGGCCTGCTCGGCGAAGTCGACGATCAGGCCGTCCTTCACGCCGAACACGGTGTCCGAGTCGAGGTAGTCGCCGCCGCGGACGAACAGCTGGGTCACCAGCGTGCGGTAGCCGGGTTTGGCGATCATGAAGTGCACGTGCGGGGCGCGGAACGGATGCCGTCCGGTCGCCGCCAGCATTCCGCCGACCGGACCGTCGTCCGGGATCGGGTACGCCGACGGCACGATGGTCCAGAACCGCAGCCTGCCCTCGGCGTCGGTGCGGAACCGGGCGCGCAGCACCGGGCCGTCCAGGTCGGGCAGCTGGACGTCGTAGAAACCGTCCTCATTGGACTGCCAGACGTCCACGACCGCGTCCGGCACCGGGGTTCCGTCCGGTTCCGTCACCCGGACGTCCGTCCACAGCGGAGTGCCCGGCAGTCCCTCGGCGAGATCGGCGCCTTGCTCGGTTTCCGGCGGGCCTTCGACGTAGAACGGGCCGAGTACCGCGGACGGCGTGGTGTCCGGCGTGCGCGAGTTCGTGAGAACGTCGACCACGCTCGAGACGCCGAGGGTGTCCGACAGCAGGATGAACTCCTGCCGCGTGTCCGAGCTGATCTGCCCGGTGCGGGTGAGGAAACCGATCGCGTGCTCCCACTCCTCCTGCGTGAGGTCGGTGCGCACGACGTACGAATGCAGCGTGCGGACGAGTTCGGTCAGCAGCTCGCGCAGCCTCGGGTCCGGCGTGCCGGCGAAACTGTCCACGACCTCCTGGGTGAGCCCGCGCAGATCCGGCGGCGCGCCCCGCGCCGGAGCCGGCCGGGTGCCGGACCACGCGTGCCGCAGCAGGTCTTCGATGCCGTCGCGGGTGAGTTCGCGGGGATTCGGATACGGCGCGGCGGTGGCCAGTTCGGCGGCCTTGGCGAGATCGCCTTCGGCAAGACCGAGTTCGGCCAGCGAGTGCGGCACTGGCAGGCTGGCGACGAGGTCGAACACCGCGGTCGGCGCGTCCGGCGCACCGAGTGCTTCGGCGATCCGCCGCATCGCGCCGGCGGCGTTCGGCGCGTTGTACGCCATGGCGTGCGGCAGGACGATCGTGTGCGTTTCCGCGTGCGGCAGCCCGAAACTGCCGCCGAGGGTGTGGCACAGCTTGTGGTGCAGGCCCATCCCGACCGAGCCGAGGCAGGAACCGGCCAGCCAGGCGGCCCGCAGCGCGTCGGTGCGGGCGTCCGCATCGGACGGATCGGCGGCGATCCGGGGCAGCGCGGCGGCCAGGAGCCGGATCGCTTCGAGCGCGAACTGGTCGACGATCGGGTTGGCCTGCGCCGAATAGAGCGCCTCGACCGCGTGCGCCAGCGCGTTGACGCCACTGGTCAGCGAGGTCGGCACGGGCAGGCCGAGGGTGAGGTCGACGTCGTAGACGACCACCTCGGGCAGCACCCTCGGCGACGACTGGGTGGTCTTTCGGCCGTTCTCGGTTTCGCCGACCACCGGCGTCATCTCGGACCCGGCGTAGGTGGTCGGCACGACGAGCTGCGGGAGGTCGGTGCGCAGCGCGAGCGCCTTGGCCAGCCCGGTCGCGGACCCGCCGCCGATCGCCACCACACAGTCGACGTCGTGTTCGGCGACCAAGGCGAGTGCGCGTTCGGTGACCTCGACCGGAGTGTGCATGGCGGGTTCGCCGAAGCGGGCGGCGAGCAGCGGGCCGAGCGCCTCGGCCGTCCGGTCGGCGGCCGCGGCGGCGGACTTCCCGGCCACCAGCAGCACCCGGCGCGCGTTGAGCCGCTGTACCTCGTCGGGGACGACGGAGAGCGTGCCGCTGCCGAACACGACCCGGGCCGGGTTGGCGGTGTAGGTGAACATCGACGGTCCTTCCACGCGGGTACGTCGAGTATCCGGGCGGCGGGGACCCCGCGCCTGCACAGAAGTGCTGAGCTGGCTGCACGAAACGCGCGTCAGCCGTCCCGGCGAAGCGCGGCGGGCGTGGTGCCCAGGTGGGCGCGCAGAACGCGGGTGAGATGTTCCTGATGCGAAAATCCGCAGCGCACGGCGATGTCCGCGATCGGTTCGGTGCCGGTGCGCAGCAACAGTCCGGCCTGCTCCACCCGCAGCCGCAGCAGATACCGGTGCGGCGGCAGGCCGGTGCGCGCCTTGAACCGCCGCGCGAACCGGCTGACGCTCAGCCCGGCCGCCGCGGCCAGTTCGGCCAGCCCGAGCGGTTCGGCGAGCCGTTCGTCCATCAGCTCGCGGACCTGGGCGAACTGCCGGTCCGTCAACGCCTCGACCGGCCGTGTCTCCGCCGGAAGGCTCCGCCCGGAGCGGTGCTGACGCGCGAGCTGCGCGGCCACGAGCGCGCCGAGCTGATCCGCGTACGCGCGAGCGCCCGGCTCCCACTCCCGCACGACGCGGTCGAGCGCGAGAACGAGTTGTTCCAGCAACGGGTCGACGCTGCCGAGTTCGTCGGCCAGCCGGACCGGCGCGTCCGATTCGGCGGCTTCCTGCACCGCCGAATCCGGCAGGTACACGTGCAGCGTGTCCAGTTCGCCGCCGAGTTCCACCGACAGTTCCTGGTGCGAAGGCTGGAGGAAGAGCCCGCCCGCCGGGATGCGCCGGCTGCGCTCGCCGGGCGACCCGACGCCGCGGCGGACGGTGACCGGGCCGGCCAGGTGCAGGATCAGCTGGTGGGTGCGAGCGGGCCCGAACTCCGCGCGATACGGCCGTTCGCGCTGTTTGGACAGGTAGAGCCGGTCCCAGCCGAGGCCCGCGCTGGTGCGTTCCGGGCGGATCCACGGCAGGGACAGGATGCCGTTCGTGTCGGCAGGCCCCAGCTCGCCCACGGCCGTCCTCCTCTTCGAGGGTCTCCGTGGGCGAGGGTACCTCTCAGAGCGGGTTGAACACTCCCAGCGGCGCGGTGCAGAACGGCCCGCCCAGGTACTCGGCGGCCGCCCCGGCCGGCGCGGGCTTGCCGGCCAGCTGCTCGGCGTAGACCTCGGCGTTGTCGCGGGACTGGTAGCCCAGCTTCTCGGCCTCGGCGAGCGAGTAGACGCGGCGGGTGTTGTCCGAGACGCCCCAGATCATCCGGTAGCCCGGCGAGGGCGCGCTCAGGCACGCCTCGAACAGCCGCGCCCCGTCGTCCGGCGACAGCCAGGTGGACAACCCGCGCGGGCCCAGCGGCAGCGGAGTTTCGAAACACGATCCGATGCGGATGACGATCACGTCCATGTCGAAGCGCGACGCATAGAGGCTGCCCAGCGCTTCGATGGCGGCTTTGCTTACGCCGTAATAGGTGTCCGGCCGGGGGCTCGAGTCGGCCGGGTGGCCGTTCTCGCCCGCCTCGTCGTTGCGGCGGAAGCCGACGGCGTGGTTGCTCGACGCGAGCACGACCCGGCGGATCCCGGCTTCGCGGGCGGCTTCGAGGACGGTGTGCGTGCCGTTGATGTTGACGTCGAGGGTGTCCTTCCACGACGCCTCGCGGCTGAGGCCGCCCAGGTGGATCACCGCGTCCGCGCCCGCGCAGGCGGCGGCCATCGCCTCCGGGTCGGTGACCGAGCCGGTCACGATCTCGACCGCTTCGCCGTCCTCGGCGGGGGCCTGGTCGGCGAGGTCGAGCAGCCGCAGCACCCGGCCTTCCCGGCGCAGCCGCGGCCGCATCAGGGCGCCGACTACGCCGGCCGATCCGGTGATCAGCACACGCTGGTCTGGCATGGATTTCCTCTCACGAAAGCCCGCGGGCGGGTGACACGGTGGCGGCGGTCAGCGGATTCCGGCCCGGCGCAGCTGCTGGCCGAGCTCGGCGGTGGTTTCGGCCAGCAGCTCGCCGACGCGTTCGACGTCGGCGTCGGTGACCTTGCCCAGCGGCATCGAGCAGCTCATCGCGTCGGTGCCGGGGATGCGGTACGGGATCACCGCGGCCACGCAGCGCACGCCGAGGGTGCCCTCTTCGCTCTCGGCGGCGTACCCGCGTTCCCGGGTGCGCGCGAGGTCGGCGTGCAGCGCGTCCAGCGTGGTGATGGTGTTCGGGGTGAGCGCGGCCAGGTTCTCGGGCATGAGCGCCTCGACCTCTTCGTGGGTCAGCTCGGCGAGCAAGGCCTTGCCCAGCGCGGTCGCGTGCGCCGGAAGGGTGCGGCCGACGCGCGAGATCAGGTGCGTGGAGTGCTGCGATTCGCGCGTCTCGAGGTAGACGACCTCAGTGCCGTTGCGACGGGCGAAATGCGCGGTGAAACCGGTCTTCTCGCGGATGCGCTCGAGAGCTTCGGTGGCGTAGGGCACGATCGCGTCGCGGTCGAGGTACGCGGTGCCGCAGATCAGCGCGCGCACGCCGAGCCGGTAGCGCGCGGAGTTCGCGTCGGCCTCCAGCCAGCCCGCGTCCAGCAGGGTGCGCAGCAGTCCGTGCAGACTGGAGCGGGGGAACCCGGTGCGCGCATGGAGATCCGACAGCGACAGCCACACGTCGTTCGCGGCGAACGTCTCGATCAGGTCGATGGCGCGCCGCGCCGACTTCACGCCCGCGGACTCCGCGGGAGCGGTGGCGGGCTCCGTCTTCTGCGCCATGCGCGTCCTCCAACCGGGCCGTTGACTTGTGAGTCCGGCCATATTAGCGTCCCGAACAACGTTCTTGTGGGTGAACATGGTCACGATAGCAGACTCCATTCAAGAATGTGAACATTGGAGCGAACACTGATGGCACAGATCGAGCTGGACGGCTTGCTGGCGTTCCCGCTGACCCCGTTCACCGAAGACCTCGAGCTCAACCTCGACGGGTTCGCGGAAAACGCGGAGAGCCACATCGCCGCCGGTGCGGGCGCGCTGTTCGTCGCGTGCGGCACCGGGGAGTTCAGCTCGCTGTCGGTCGACGAGGTCGCCGCGCTGCTGGCCAAGGCACGCGAGGTCGCCGGCGGGCGAGTGCCGGTGTGGGTCGGTGCGGGCGGCGGCGCGGCCGGTGCGCGCGCGGGCGTCGCGGCGGCGCAGGCGGGGAACGCCGACGGCGTCTTGCTGCTTCCGCCGTACCTGGTCACCGGGCCGCAGGAGGGGCTGGTCGACTACGTGCGCTACGCGGTCGGCGACACCACTGTGCCGGTGATCGTCTACCACCGCAGCACCGGCGTGTTCACCGCGCCGGCGGCCGCGAAGCTGCTGGACATCCCGTCGGTGGTCGGGATCAAGGACGGTTACGGCGACGTCGAAGCGATGACCCGGATCGTCACCACGATCCGGGCGCTCGGCACGCAGCGTTCCGCGGATTTCTTGTTCTTCAACGGTTTGCCGACCGCTGAGGTGTCCGCGAAGGCGTACGCGGCGGTGGGCGTCGCGCGGTATTCCTCGGCGGTGCACTGCTTCGCGCCGGAGATCGCGCACCGCTTCCACCGCGCGCTCGCGGAGGAAGACAACGCGACGATGGACGCGCTGCTCGCCGGCTTCTACCTGCCGCTGGTGGCGTTGCGCGACGAGACGCCCGGCTTCGCGGTGTCGCTGGTCAAGGCCGCCGCCCGGTTGCGCGGCGACAAGGTCGGCACCGTCCGGCCGCCGCTGGTCGAGCCGACGCCGGAGCAGATCGACCGGCTGGGCAAGGTCGTCGAAAACGGTTTCGCCGTGCTGAAAGGCCTCTGATGAAGATCCGGGACGTGGTGCTGACCCCGGTCGCCTTCGCGGACCCGCCGCTGCTCAACGTGATGGGCGTGCACGAGCCGTTCGCGTTGCGCAGCGTGGTGCAGGTGAGGTGCGACGACGGCGTGGTCGGCCTCGGCGAGTCGTACGGCGACGCGGCGTTCCTCGGCGAGGTGCGCAAGGTGCTGCCGGAACTGGCCGGTCACGACATCTTCGACCTGCCCGGCCTGAAGCGGATCGTCTCCCGCGCGCTGGCCGGCACCGTGCTGACCGACGAGCACGGGCTGATCGGCGGGTTCTCCATCCGCAAGACGATCGCCAGCGTGTACTCGCTGTTCGAGGTCGCCTGCCTGGACGCGCAAGGCCAGTTCCTCGGCCGTCCGGTCGCGGACCTGCTCGGCGGGAAGGCGCGCGACGCGGTCGACTTCTCCGCGTACTTGTTCTACAAGTACGGCGCGCACCTCGGCGGGGAAGAGGACAGCTGGGGCGAGATCCGCACGCCGGAAGCGCTGGTCGGCTCGGCTCGGCGGATGGTCGGCGAGCACGGCTTCCGCTCGATCAAGCTCAAAGGCGGGGTTTTCGCTCCAGAGCAGGAGATCGAGGGCATTCGCGCGCTCGCCTCGGAGTTCCCCGGGCATCCGCTGCGGATCGACCCGAACGCGGCGTGGACGCCTGAAACGGGCATCCGCGTGGCCGCCGAGCTCGACGGCGTGCTGGAGTACCTCGAAGACCCGACGCCGGGCATCGAGGGAATGGCGAAGGTCGCGCGCGAGGCGAGCATGCCGTTGGCCACCAACATGTGCGTGGTCGATTTCGGCGACCTCGAGCCGGCTTTCCGGCAGCGGGCGATCGGGGTTCTGCTGTCCGACCACCACTTCTGGGGAGGGCTGCGCGACACCCAGGCGCTGTCGGTGGCCTGCGAAAGCTTCGGCGTCGGGCTGTCCATGCACTCCAACAGCCACCTCGGCATCTCCCTCGCCGCGATGGTGCACGTCGCGGCCGCGACCCCGCATCTGACGTATGCCTGCGACACGCACTGGCCGTGGAAGACTGCCGACGTGATCGAGCCGGGCGTGCTGAATTTCGTCGACGGCGCGGTGGCGGTGCCGGACCGGCCCGGGCTCGGAGTGACGCTCGACCAGGACGCGCTCGCCAGGGCGCACGAGGACTATGTCCGATGTGGACTGACCAAACGGGACGACGTGACGTACATGCGCAAGTACGCGCCCGGCTTCGAGCCGAACACGGCGAGGTGGTGAGCCGGTGAAGGTGACCGGATACGCGTATCCGTGGGACGTGCTCGGCGAGACCGCGTTCGCCGAGCGGGTGCAGGACCTCGGCGTGGACGAGGTCGCGGTGGCCCTGGCCTACCACAGCGCCCGGGCCGCGACGCCGTGGTCGGCCGAGCGGACGTCGGTGATCGCGCGAACCGCCGCGCTCTACCGGCCGGTGCGCGCGGAGGCTTGGCAGGGCCGCGATCTGGTCCCCGCGACGCCGGACTGGGTGTCGGCAGAAGACAGCGGCGGCGATGCGGTCCGGCGGCTCAACGAGGCCGGAATCCCGGCTGCCGGGTGGCTCGTGCTCACGCACAACTCGCAGCTCGGTACCGCGTTTCCGCAGCATGCGGTACGCAACTGCTTCGACGAGACGTACCCGTGGGCGTTGTGCCCGGCGCAGCCCGCGGTACGTGAGTACGCGGCGACGCTGGCCGCGGAATCCGTTGCGGGACTGGAGCTTTCGTCGGTGATCCTGGAGGCGTGCGGCCCGCTCGGCGGAGTGCACCAGCACCAGCACGAGAAAACCGATGGCGTGTGGGCCCCGGCCACCGCGCGGCTGTTGTCGATCTGCTGCTGCGACGCTTGTGCCGACGGCTGGCCCGGACTCGACCCCTCGGACGTCCGGGCGACCTTGCGCGCCGAGGTGCAGCGGCTGATCGCGACCGCGGATTTGTCGGTGGCCGAGGATAGACTTCCGGCTGAACTGAAGGAAAAACTGCTCTCCGGACGGCAGCAGGCGACCGACGCGCTGCGGGCTGCGGTACTGGCCGCGTTGGAGCCGGGTGCACGGATCGTGCTGCACGGTGCGCTCGACCCGTGGGTCACCGGCGCGCTGCCGGGCCTGACCCCGACGGCCGCCGACGACGCCGAGACCGTGGTGCTGCAGAACTGGGCCCCCGGGCAGGGCAGCGTCGACGCGGTCGCGGCCGCCCGCCGAGCGCTGCCGGAACGGGTCGCGATCGGCAGCTACATCACGGCGGTCGCGGCGAGCGCGGTGCCGGACATCGAGGCGTACGTGGGCGAACTGGCCAAGGCCGGGGCGGCTGAACTGCACCTCTACCACTTGGGCCTCGCCGGACCGGCACGCTGGCCGGACCTGCACGCGGCCACCGCCGCGGCGCACTCGGCGTCCTGACGCTGTTGAAGGAGGACCGTTGAGGTGTGAAACGTCCGCTAGTGATGTGGAAGGTGCGGCGGCGGTGTCCGCTCGACCGTTTGCTGGAGGCTCGCCTGCTGAGTGCGTGCCCGGGCCGACTGGCTGCCGCCGCGCACTGGGCGTCCTGAACGTGCTGGAGGAGGTTTGTTGAGCTGCGACGAGTCCGCCCTGGGATTGGCGGCGGCTGCTTGGTCCGGTGCTGAGGGAGTGTCGGCCGGGCGTGCGGAGTGGCTGGTTGCCGCTGCGGGCTTGGCGTTCTGAAGCTGTTGGAGGAGGTCGAGTTGCGAAACGTCCGCCTTGGACTTGGCCGTTCGGTCTTGTGGTGAGGGTGTGCCTGGTGGGCCGGTGGAGTGGTTGGTTGCCGTTTCGTTGAGTTGCGAAGCTTCTGCCACTGAACCGGAAGCCGTGCTGACGGCTGGCCCTCTCCGCGAACGGCACGCGCCGCCCGAACCAGGCGGCCCCCGCGCACTCGGCGCCCTGAACTTGTTTGACGAGGAGATCCATTGAGCCGCGAAACTTCCGCCCCCGAACTGGAGAGCGTGCTGGCCGCCGCGGCGGCAGCGGCCCGGCCGTTCGCCGAGAGCACCCCGGCCGACCGGGCGCGCTGGCTGGCCGCGGCCGCGGACGCGCTCGACGCCGCCGCCGAAGACCTGATTCCGCTGGCGCACCGGGAAACCCGCCTTCCGGCCGCGCCGCGGCTGAAAGGCGAGCTCGCGCGCACGACGTTCCAGCTGCGGCTGTTCGGCGAAGTCCTGCGGGACGGCGCGTTCCTGGGCGCGACCGTCGACCACGCCGACCCGGACTGGCCGATGGGCCCCCGGCCGGACCTGCGGCGCGTGCTGGTGCCGATCGGTCCGGTGCTCGTGTTCGCCGCGAGCAACTTCCCGTTCGCGTTCAGCGTCGCGGGCGGCGACACTGCTTCGGCGCTGGCCGCCGGGTGTCCGGTGGTGCTCAAGGCACACCCGGGCCACGAAGAACTCTCGACGCGGACCGGCGAGATCGTCGCGCGGGCACTGACCGACGCGGGTGCGCCGGAGGGGGCGTTCGCGGTGATCCACGGCGTCGAACAGGGCGTCACGGCGCTCAAGGACCCGCGGATTTCCGCCGCCGCCTTCACTGGTTCCGTGCCGGGCGGGCGCGCGCTGTTCGACATCGCGGTCTCGCGGCCGACGCCGATTCCGTTCTACGGCGAGCTGGGCAGCGTGAACCCGGTCGTCGTCACGCCGGGTGCGGTCGCCGCGCGCGGCGAGGCGGTGGCGAAGGGCTACGCCGGTTCGTTCAGCCTCGGCGCGGGCCAGTTCTGCACCAAGCCGGGCCTGCTGTTCCTGCCCGAGGGTCACGGGCTGGACGACGCGCTGCGCGAGGCGGTCGGTGCGGTGGCGCAGCAGGAAATGCTGAACGACCGCATCGCGGCCGGATTCGCGCAGAAGCTGGCGGACCTGCGTGCGGTGTCGGGCGTCGAGCCGATCGTCGAAGGCGCGCAGGAGGGCGACGCGTTCACTCCGTCGCTGCTGGCGACGACCGCGAAGGAGTTCCTGGCCGGCGGCGAGGCGGTGCGGGAGGAGCACTTCGGGCCCGCGTCGCTGATCGTCACCTACTCCGATCAGGCGGAACTGGTCGAGGTACTGGACAGCCTCGAACCCGGCCTCACCGCGACAGTCCAGGGCGAGGACAGCGATGCCGGCTTCGTGCGTCCGCTGCTGCCCTCGCTGACCCGGCTGGCCGGACGGCTGCTGTGGAACGACTGGCCGACCGGCGTCACGGTCAGCTGGGCGCAGCAGCACGGCGGCCCGTACCCGGCGACGACCGCCCCGACCACGACGTCGGTTGGCACCGCCGCGATCGAACGCTTTCTGCGTCCGGTGGCGTGGCAGAGCTTCCCGGACGCGCTGCTCCCGGAAGCCCTGCAGGAAGCGAACCCGTGGCAGCTGCCGCGCCGTGTCGACGGAGCGCGCTGAGCAGACCCCCTCGTGAGCGGCGATCCCGGCTCTCACCGGGATCGCCGCTCGCGACCCAACCCCACTGGGAGGCACCGTCATGCCCGTGAACCGCAGAACCGCGCTGCGTGGCGGTGCGATCGCCGCCGCGCTCGTCGCCACGGCTCGTCCGGCCTTCGCCGCACCCGCCGCTGATCCGGTCGCTGATCCGCTGAAGAAGATCGTGGCGGGGTACCGCGAGCTGCAGACCGGAATCAACCGGCCGTCGCCGGAACGCACGGCCGCGCTGAAGAACCTCGGCCGGGTGGCGAAGTCGTACTACGACAGCATGTCGGTGTCCGGAAACGGTCCACTGTGGACTGACCTGCCGCTCGGCCCGGGCAGCGACTACACGACGTCGATGTACGCGCGGCTGCGGGCGATCGCGGTCGAGTGGGGAACCCCGGGCAGCACGCTTTCCGGCGACCCGAAGGTGCTCGACGCGATCAAGAAGGCGCTGGAGCTGATCTACGCCAGCCAGTACAACCCGCAGGTCGGCGAGATCGGCAACTGGTACACCTACGAGATCGGCGTGCCGTACTACCTGCTGCACACGCTCGTCACGGTCGCCGACCAGCTGACCGCCGACGAACTGGCCCGTTACGTCAGCCCGGTCAAGCGGTTCGTCGGCAACCCGAACCTGCGCGCGAACAATCCGAAGATCGTCGAAACCGGCGCGAACCGGGCGGACAAGGCGCTGATCTCGATCGTGTCCGGCGCCTTGACCGGCGACCCCGCGTGGATCCGCACCGGCATCGACGCGATCACCGACGTCGCCGGCGGGGGAGCGGCCAGCGTCCTGGCGAAGCTGGACCGCGCGGCGGGCGACGGCTTCCACGTCGACGGCTCCTTCATCCAGCACGACACCATCCCGTACCCCGGCCACTACGGCATCGTCCTGCTGACCGCGCTCGCCGGGACGATCCACGTCACCGAAGGCACCGAGTACGCGCTGCCGGACGAGCTGAAGCAGAAGGTGTACGCGCTGGTCGGCGACACGTTCGCGCCGTTCGTGTACGCGGGCGCGCTGATGGAGCCGGTGCGCGGACGGATGCTGTCGAGGCAGGGCGAAACCGCGCACGACATCGGACACCAGCTGACGGTCGCGACCCTTGTCCTCGCGCGGTCGGCGACCGGGACGGCGAAGACCGAGCTGTCCGGGCTCGCCGCCAAGTGGATCAAGGAGGGCACGTACGCGCCGTTCCTGGAAATCCCCGATCCCGAACGGTTCGCGCCCGGCCCGGACCTGGTCGCGACGCCGGGCATCGAGTTCGCCCAGGAAATGCTCGCCGGACGCGTGCGGCCGGCGCCGATCGTCGCGACGCACCGGATCTTCGGGCAGCAGGACCGGATGGTGCACGTGACCGAGGGCTGGTCCGCGTCGCTCGGCGTCGGCTCCGCGCGGATCTCGCGCTACGAGTCGATCAACGGGATGAACCTGCACGGCTGGCACGTCGGCGACGGGGTGCTGTACCTGTTCCTTCCCACCGCGAAAGGCCACTACTCGGACGCCTATTGGCCGACTGTCGACCCGGCTCTGCTGCCCGGGACCACCGCGAAGGCGGGTCCGCCGGGACCGCTGGCGGCCACGCCATTGACGACGAAGGCGCACGTCGGCGGCGTGCGCTGGGACGACCGGCACGGCGCGTACGCGATGGATTTCGTCTCCGAGGACGGTTCGCTGACGGCGAAGAAGTCGTGGTTCTTCACTCCGGCGGGCATCGTCTGCCTCGGCGCGGGGATCACCGACACGTCCGGGCAGGCGGTCCGGACGACGGTCGAAAACCGCAACCTCGGCGAAAACGGACGCGGCACGCTGCTGGCCGACGCCCGCGTGGTCGGCGATTCGAGCACGCTGCACCGGCCGCGCTGGCTGCACCTCGACCACGTCGGCGGGTACGTCCTGCTCGACAACGCCGAGGTCACCGCATTGCGCGAAGACCGGACCGGGGCGTGGCGCGACGTCGACACCGGTGCCAACACCAAGGGCACCACGACGCCGAACACCCGGCGGTACCAAAAGCTCGTGATCGAGCACGGCACGAACCCGGTGGACGCGAAGTACGCGTACGCGGTCCTGCCGGGCGCGTCGGTCGCCGGGACGGTCGCTTCGGCGCTCGCGTGGCGTGTGCGGGCCAATACGCCCGATGTCCAGGCCTTGCGGCTGTGGGATAACACACTGCTCGCAAACTTCTACAGTGCGGGTACCGTAGACGAAGTATCAGTCTCAGGACCCGCTTCGGTGGCGCTCGGCCGGAACAGCCTCGCTGTCTCCGACCCGACGCAGCTGCAGGACAGCGTCCGGGTGACGGTGCGGCGGCGCACGGTGGAGGTTCCGCTCAACGGCTCCTTCGGCGCCACCAAGGTGGTTTCCCTGCGGTGAACCCGGTTTTCCCCGCCGGGCCGGTGGTTCCCGGCCCGGTCCGGCGGGGCCCCACTTGAACCTGCTCCGGCCGTAAGGTGAGGCGGAGCCGCTTCGCCCGGGGAGGAATTGTGGCGCATTTCGATGTCCTGATCGTCGGAGCCGGGCTTTCCGGCATCGGCGCGGCCTGCCGGCTGCAGCAGCAGGCGCCGGACCGCACGTACGCGATCCTCGAAGCACGCGACACGATCGGCGGAACCTGGGACCTCTTCCGGTACCCGGGCGTGCGCTCCGACTCGGACATGTTCACGCTCGGCTACCCGTTCCGGCCGTGGCGCAAGGACCAGGCCATCGCGTCCGGCGCCGAGATTCTGGACTACCTCCGCGAGACCGCCGCCGAACACGGGATTTCCCGGCACATCCGGTTCGGGCACCGGGTGGTCCGGGCGTCCTGGTCGTCCGGCTCGGCGCGCTGGACAGTGGAAGCCGCGCGCGACGGCGAGGTCGTCACCCACACCTGCTCTTTCCTGTACCTGTGCAGCGGCTACTACAGCTACGAGAACGGCCACGTCGTCGACTTCCCCGGCCGGGACTCGTTCCGCGGCGAGGTCGTGCACCCGCAGTTCTGGCCGTCCGATCTGGATTTGTCGGGCAAACGAGTCGTCGTGATCGGCAGCGGCGCGACCGCGGTGACCTTGGTGCCGGAACTGGCTGCGACGGCGAAGTCGGTGACCATGCTGCAACGCTCGCCCAGCTACGTCCTGGCCCGCCCGTGGACGGACTCGCTCGCCCGCCGCCTGCGCGGAATCCTGCCCTCGCGGCTCGCGTACCACGTGGTGCGGGCGAAAAACATCCTGGTGACGACGTTGCTGTACCAAGTCTCCCGCCGGCTGCCGCGACGCACGGCGGCGTTCCTGCGGGACGCGGCCGCGAAGCAGTTGCCCGCGTCGATTCCGGTGGATCCGCACTTCTCGCCCCGGTACCAGCCCTGGGACCAGCGGCTCTGCCTGACGCCCGGGGCGGATTTCTTCCAGGCGCTCGGCAGCGGAAAGGCCGGCATCGTCACCGATCGGATCGACCGGTTCACCCCCGAGGGCATCACGCTGGAATCGGGCGCGCACCTGCCCGCGGACGTGATCGTCACCGCGACCGGCCTGCGGGTGCTCGCGTTCGGCGGAATCGAGCTGACCGTGGACGGCGAGGCGGTCGAACCTTCGGAACAGCTGGTGTACAAGGGAATGCTGCTCGGCGGGGTGCCGAACCTGGCGTGGTGCATCGGCTACGTGAACGCCTCCTGGACGCTGCGATCGGATCTCGTTGCCCGCTATGTGTGCCGGGTGCTGAACCACATGTCCCGCAACGGTTTCGACACCTGCGTGCCGCGCCCGCCCGCGATCCCGTCGGCTCGGCGGCGGCCGGTCATGAACCTGACGTCGGGATACCTGACCCGCGCCGCCTCGGCCCTGCCGCGCCAGGGAACCCGCCGCCCGTGGCTGATGCGGCACAACTACCTGCTCGACGCGGCGGACCTGCGCCTGAGCCGAGTGGACGACGGGGTGCTGCGGTTCGGGAGAGCGGAATCGCGGCGCAGCGCTTGACCTTCTGACCTGGCGACGTTCGGCTTCCGTGGCGGCCGCGCGGGGAGCTGTCGAGATTCTCCCGGCTGGCGTGCTCGGACGATCTGGTGCGGACGCGGCGTTGCGCTCTGGGCCTTTCCGGCCCGAGCGGGGCGGTCTCCTGACCTGACGGGAGTCGTTGCCGTCCCGGCAAGGTCGTTCAGGTCTGCCCAGCTGGTCTTCGTGTTCCGGATCAGCAGGGACGGCGGCGGGCCATTTGTGCTTAGACCAGGTTGAGGTCGCCGAGAGGCCGGGTCCGCCCACGCGAACCTGGAATACCACGGGCGGCCGGAGGCCACCTCCGACGCGATCCGCGACGGATGGCTGCGCACCGGCGACCGCGCGCACCGGGACGAGGACGGCTGGTACTACCTCGTCCACCGGTCCAAAGACCTCATCATCCGGGGCGGCTACAACGTGTCCCCGCGGGAGACCGAGGAGGTCCCGTTTCCTCGTGCGCAGTTCCTTTTCGCAGGATTCCGTCGCCCGCCTCGGGCTGTCCGCTTTCCCCGGAATTCGGCATTCCCGGCCGGACCGGAGCCGGGCTTTCTGGCGGTGCGGGTTCAGCGACGGGCGGTCATTGCGCCGTCGCGGCGGCGGCCCAGCGGCTCAAGTCCTCCCTTCGGAGCGCGGCGGCCATCAGATCCGGGAAAAGATCCGGTGTGCAGGCGAACGCGGGCACTCCCAGTTCGCTGAGCGCGGCCGCGTTGTCGTGGTCGTAGAACGGGGCTCCGGAATCGGACAGCGCCAGCAGCGTGACCACCTGCACCCCGGAGCCCACCAGGTCGGCGACTCGGCGCAGCAGATCGTCTCGTACTCCGCCTTCGTAGAGGTCGCTGATCAGCACCAGGAGGGTCTGCTCCGGACGCTCCACGAGTCCTTGGCAGTACGCCAAGGCGCGGTTGATGTCCGTGCCGCCGCCGAGCTGGGTGCCGAAGAGGACGTCGACGGGGTCGTCCAGGTGGTCGGACAAATCCGCTACCGCGGTGTCGAACGCGACGAATTTCGTGCTCAGTGCGCGCATCGAGGCGAGGGCCGCGCCGAAAACGCCGGAGTACACCACGGATTCTGCCATCGAGCCGGACTGGTCGACAGCCAGGATCACGTCCCGCCGGACGCTGTGTTCTCGGCGGCCGAAGCCGGAAAGCTGTTCGGGCACAATGGTTTTCAGTTCGGGGGAGTAGTGTTTCAGGTTCCGCCGGACGGTGCGGTCCCAGTCGATGTCCGCGCCTCGGGGGCGTTGGGTGCGGGCCGCGCGGTCCAGTGCGCCGCGGACCGCGGCCCGGGTGCGTTCGGCCAGTCGTTCTTCCAGTTCGGTGACGACCTTGCGCACGACCGCGCGGGCGGTTTCCTTCGTCTCTTCCGGCAGGACATTGTTGAGGGACAACAGGGTTCCGACCAGGTGGACGTCCGGCTCCACGGCGCTGAGCAGTTCCGGTTCCAGCAGCATCCGGGTGATGCCCAGCCGGTCGACGGCGTCGCGTTGCATGACCTGCACGACCGAGCCGGGGAAGTACTTCCGGATGTCGCCCAGCCAGCGCGCGACCCGCGGTGCGGAGGCTTGCAGGCCGCCGCTTCGGTCGCCGCTGCCGCGCGGGTTCTTGGGGCGTTCGTCGTAGAGGGCGGCCAGCACGTTGTCGACGCCGGCGTCCCCTTCGGACAGTGCGTGGCCGGTGCCGTCGGAATCTCCGCCCAGCACCAGGCGCCAGCGGCGGAGGCGTTCGGGATCGGTGGTCACGGGACGGCTCCCAGGAGGGTGGCGAAGACCGGCAGGGCGGCTGCGGCGCGGATTTCGTCCAGGTCTTCGGCGAGAGCCGGTTCGACCCGGCGAGTGCCGGACAGCGTGGCGGCGCGTTCGCCGATGGCGCGTTTCTCCGGGCCGGCGAAGGCCCCGAAAGTACGGCGCAGCAAGGGAAGCACCTCGGTGAAGACCTCGGGCGGGATCGAGGCCAGCCAGGTGTCGACGACGCGCAGCATGCGTTCGTCGTGGACCAGCAGGAGCGCGCCGCCGGAGAAGAAGCCTTCGACGTAGGCCGCGCCGTCGGTCGGGGCGATTCCGGGGGTGAGCATGCGGCCCAGCCGGAGTTCGACCTCCGCGCTGTCGAGCAGGTCGGCGTCGTGCAGCAGCCGCACGATGCGGCCCGCCAGCAGCGGTGGCAGGGCGTCGCGGGCGGACAGCCGGGCCAGGGCGGTGAACCAGCGGTCGCGAGCGGCGTCGCCGAGGAGGTCGGTGGCTTCGTGGACGTCGTCGACCAGTTCGCAGAACTGTGCGGCGGCCTCCTCGTCGATGCCGTGCACCGCGGGCGGAAGACCAGCGCAGACCCGGGTGAGGATCCGGTCGGCGACCTCCTGCAGCTGTGCGGTGTCGGTGCCGCGGACGTCGCCGTAGCGAGTGGCCCGGGCCAGCGGCGGCAGGGCCGTCATGAGGTGCGCGACGTCCGCGTCAGCAGCGGCACGGGTGTCCAGGGCGCTGAGCGTTTCCGGCAGGGCGTCGCCCAAGTCGGCGAGGAGGCAGCGTTCCACCGCGGCGGTGATGTCGGCAAGCGGGGGAGACTCGGCGACGGTTTCGCGCACTACCGCGGTGGCGGCCGCGGGCACAGTGGTTCCGTGTACCGCGGCCGCGACCAGGTCGACCTCGAAACCGGGTTCCCAGCACAGGGTCCAGGTCTCGCGGAAGGTGCCTTTGTTCCGCACCGAAGACAGTTCCGGCTCGCCCCAGGGGATGCCGAGGATCTGCAGGCGGTGCAGCAGCCGCGAGCGGTCCAGGCCGCTGGCGGTGCGCAGGTCCAGATCCAGTTCGCGCGCTTGGGGTTCGCGTTTGAGCCGGAGCCGTCGCGCGGTGGCGACCAGGTCGGCGGCCAGCGGAGCCTGCGGGACGCGGTCGGGGACTTCGCCGAGCAGTTCGCCGACGACCAAGCGCCGGGTGACCAGGTCGGCCTGGACGTCGTCGCCTCCGCACAGCACCGCGCGAGTGGCGGCGTCGACCTCGGCCAGCCCGGCGGACGACCGGCCGCGCAGGGCGGCCAACGTGTCGGCCAGCCGCACCGCTTCGATCACGTGCGCGGTCGAGACCGGCAGGTCTTCCTCGCGCAGCACTCCGGCGACCGCGGTGAGCCACCGGGTGGTGACGTCTCCGGAGGTGCTGAAGAGGTGGTGGTACCAGCCGGGGGAGCGGACGCCCGCGCCGTAGCCGGTGGCCGACGCGAGCCTGCCGTGCGTCCACGGCACCCACGTGCACACGACCTTTCGCTTCGGAAGTCCTTTGAGGACAGACTGGTCCCTGGACGCGGGCGGCAGCGGATCGGCCAGCGCGGGCACGTGCCAGGCCCCGCACACCACGGCGATCCGCTCGTAGCCTTCTTTCCGCGTCTTGCGCAGCACGTTCCGCATGTACGCCTCGCGCCGCTGCTCGTGCGGATCGTCCGGCCGGTCGCCCTCGCGCAGCGCGGTCATCGCCTCGGCGATCACCTCGAACGGCGATTCCTCGCCCCGGCGGGATTCGACGAAGTCGTCCCACCAGCGTTCCGGATCGTCGTACCCGCCCGCGGCGGCGAGTTCGGCGAGCGGGTCGGTGCGGGGCGCGGTCCGCTCCTCGCCGAGCGCGAACTGGTGCGCAGCCGGGAGATCGCAGAACTTCACCGGAACGCCGGCCGCGGCGGCGTACCGCAACGCCTGCCACTCCGGGCTGAACACCGCGAACGGCCAGAACGCGGCGCGCGACACGTCGTCGGACGCGTACGCCAGCAGCGCCACCGGCGGCCGCATGTCGTCGTCCGCGGCGAGGTCGACGAGCTGGTCCGCCTCCGGCGGTCCCTCGATCAGCACCACGTCCGGTTCCAGCTCGGCGAGCCGGGCGGCGACCGCCCGCGCCGAACCGGGACCGTGGTGCCGGATCCCGAGGAGATGAGTGGTCATCCGGCGATCTCCTGGCCCGCCCGGTAGAAGTCGGCCCAGCCTTCCCGCTCGCGCACCACGGTCTCCAGGTACTCGCTCCAGATCGCGCTGTCGGCCACCGGATCCTTCACGACCGCACCGTGAATCCCGGCCGCGACGTCCTGCGCGCGCAGCACCCCGTCGCCGAAGTGCGCGGCCAGCGCCAGACCGCCGGTGAGCACGCTGATCGCTTCCGCCGTGGACAGCGTCCCCGACGGGGTCTTCACCGCGGTACGGCCGTCTTCGGTGCGCCCGGCCCGCAGCTCGCGGAAAACCGTGACCACGCGGCGGATTTCCGCGAGATCCGCGGCTTCGGCGGGCAGCGAAAGCGCGGCCCCCAGCTGGCTGACCCGCCGCCGGACGATGTCCACCTCGGCTTCGGCGGTGTCCGGCAGCGGGAGGACGACGGTGTTGAACCGCCGCCGCAGCGCGCTCGACAGCTCGTTGACGCCCTTGTCCCGGTTGTTCGCCGTGGCCACGAGCGTGAACCCGGGCCGCGCTTGGACCTCGGTGCCCAGTTCCGGGATCGGCAGCGTCTTCTCGGACAGGATGGTGATCAGCGAGTCCTGCACGTCGGCCGGGACGCGGGTGAGCTCCTCGAGCCGGGCGACCTTGCCGTCGCGCATCGCGCGCAGGATCGGGCTTTCGACCAGCGCCTGGTCGCTCGGCCCCTCGGCGATGAGCCGCGCGTAGTTCCAGCCGTAGCGGATCTGTTCCTCGGCGGTGCCCGCGGTGCCTTGGACGAGCAGCGTGGAATCCCCGCTGATGGCCGCCGCCAGATGCTCGGACACCCAGGTCTTCGCGGTGCCCGGGACGCCGAGCAGCAGCAGCGCGCGGTCGGTGGCGAGCGTGGCGACCGCGACCTCGATCAGCCGCCGCGGCCCGACGTACTTCGGGCTGATCTCGGTGCCGTCGTCGAGTTGCCCGCCGAGCAGATAGGTGACCACCGCCCACGGCGAAAGCCGCCACGACGGCGGTTTCGCCCGGTCGTCGGCCGCGGCGAGAGCGGCCAGTTCGCCGGCGTATTCCTGTTCGGCGTGCGGCCGGAGGACGGGGGACGTCATGCGAGCTCCTTGTGCATTTCACGGCGGAAGGACAGGGTTTCGGCGACCGCGCGCCGCCACGGGGCGGCTTCGCCGGGAAGCGGGATTTCGGCCAGCGGGTGCCCGAGACAGGGGACGGGCACGGCCTTCGCGATCAGCGCGGCCGCGTGCGCGACCAGCCGGTGGTCGCGCTGCCCGGCGACCCAGTCGAGCAGCACCGTGCCGAGCGCGGCGGGCCACGGCTGCGGCAGGTCGAGGATCAGCCGGGTGAGGGCTTCGACCGGCAGCCCGCGAGTCAGCTTCGCGACGGTGGCGGCCTGGTGGTCCGGCGACAGCACGCCGATGAGCGCGGCGGTGCTGCGTCCGCCCGGCTCGGCTTCCACGAGGGCCTGCGCCCAGTGCTCGTTGCGCTGCCGAAGCGCGGCGACGGCCCAGCTTTCGCGCACCGCGTTCAACGGCGGGCCCTCGACGAGCATCCCGGCCAGTTCGCCCGGAGTGCCGTACTCGGCCCAGAACCGCAGGGGAGTGGCGGCGATGAGCGCGCGCAGGAGCGCGGTGCCGTGCCCGGGACCGGCGGGGACGCGGATGCCGTCGCGGGGCAAGCTGTCGTCCGGCTCCGGCGGAGTGAAGACCAGGACGTCGGCGCGCAGCGCGCGGCTGCGCACCGTGACGCAGGAACGCAGCCGTTCGATCATCCGCGCGCCGGACGCCGACTCGGGGTACCGGCCGATCAGCCGCAGCGCGATTTCGCGCACGCCGGCCGCCCGGTCGCCGAGCGCGGCTTCGACGAACGGCTCGTCCTCGTCGGTGAGGTGTTCGCCCAGCAACGACAGGAACGTCGCCCGGACGTCGGCGGGTTCGCTGCCCCAGGCCGCGGCGAGCGCCTCCCGCGCACGAGCAGGGTCGGCCACGAGCACGCGTTCCAGCCAGGCCTGCCGGCGCGCGGCGGTGCCGAACTGCCAGGCGTCGTCGCTGGTGTCGTCGTCGGCGGCGACGAGGAACGCCCAATCCGGGTTCCGCTCGCCGAGCCACGCCCCGGCCGGGCCCGCGACCGTGGCGAGCGGCTCGCGCAGCGACACCCGTGTCCGCGCCGCGTCGGCGAGCGCGGGGAGCCGCTCGGCCGGAACGCGGAAACCCTTGTCCGCCACCGCGGCGAGCCATTCCTCGACCAGTTCCGGCCGGTTGGCCGAAAGCAGGTGCACGAGCCGCGCCCGCGCCCCGGCCGGGAGCAACGGGCGGGTGTCCGCCGCCGCGGCCGGTTCGGGTTCGAGGCCGGCGAGCGGTCGCTGCCCGGCGCGCCGGTAGCCGGTGTACGCCGCCGCGGCGACGAGCGCTTGGTCGGCGGGTTCGGTGCGCTGGTGCGCGATTTCCCTTACCCCGGGCGGTAATCCCGCGGGGTCGAGGGTCCGGCGCCGGGTGCCGAGCAGGACGGTGCTGACGAGGTCGTTCCAAGCCGTCACAGCCGCACCATCCCATCGCGATGCCAGCAGCTCAACGGACGCAGTCCCGCCGTCGTCCACTCGGCGGCCACCGTGACCGGCCGCTCGGCCGCGAGCGCCAGCAGCGGCCACGGATCCGCCGAGGACACCAGCGGCAGCGCCGCACCGTCCACATCGGACACTGCCCAGCCTTCGCCGTGCCGCGCCGGGCGAAGCTCGCTCAGCAACACCGGCCACCGGTCCAGCCAAGGATCGGCCGCGAGCGCCGCGGCATGGTCGGCGAGCGCCGAAGCGATACTCCCGCCGACGGGTGCCGATCCCGCTGGCACGGCTTCCTCGCGATGGTCGAACACCGCCCGCAACGGCACCGCGCCCGGATGGAACACCAGCTCTCCCGCGACGACGAACCCCGGCGGCAGCGAACTGTCGAGCGGACGTCCGGGCGGAGCGAACGACAGCACCAGCGCGTCCCGTCCGCTGCGTTTGCCCCGCAGCCAGGTGCGCCTGCTGCGCAGCGAGTCCTGTTCCTCGTCGACCGCGCCGGTGACCAGCCATTGGTCCGGCACCCGCTCGCCGGACTCCAGCACCTGCGCGTTGCTCACCGAGAACCCGAGCCGCGTCCGGACGGTGCCGGCGAGCCCGGCAGGCAGCTGCTCCAGCCGGCTCGCCGCCTCCGCGAGCACGTAGACCAGCGACAGCTCGGCCAGCAGCCGATCCGGCCAGTCCCGGCCCCGGCCCACCAGAGCCGCCGCCCGGCGCAGGCCGTTCGCCAGCCCGGGAGCCTGCGCGTCGACCATCCGCGAGGCCACCGCGTACAGCTCGTCGGCACCGCCGCGCTCGAACGTCGCGAACCCGGCCGACACCCGGTCGGCAAGCCATCCGCGCAACTCAGCGGCCCCGGCGGTGACACGCGCGAGCCGTTCCCGCGCCCGCTTGGCCGCCGCTTCGAGATCCTTCGGCGCGTCCGTCTTCTTCTCGGCGCGCTCCGCTCGCGCGGCCCGTTCTTCGAGCCACGTGTGCACCCATCCGGGCTCCTCCTCGCGGGGGAGCTGCCCCTCCGCCCAGCGCAGCAACAGCCCCAGCGCGTGCTTGCAGGGGAACTTCCGGCTCGGGCAGGTGCACCGGAAGGCGGGCCCGGCCGTTTCCACCGCCGTCTGGTACGGCCGCTTCCCGCTGCCTTGGCACGCGCCCCAGACCGCGCGGCCCGACGCGCCCGCGCCCGACCACTTCGCCGGCGCCGCCTGGCCGCGCCCGGCTTTCGCCGACGCGGCGTCCGGCGCGAGCTCGAGCACCCGCTCCGGGCTCCACCGCGCCGCTGCTTCGTCCCCCACGTTCGCCTTGCCGCTCTTCCAGTTCCGTCCCCTCCGGGGCTGACTCGAAGAGCATCCCACCCGCCCCCGACAATTTCCGCGACGAGGCGGAACGGCGCGCTGCTTTCCGCGCTGCGCCGACCCTGCCGCGCTGATCGCGACGTGTCTTCGGCGGGAACGGAATCAGGAGGCTTCGACCGCTCCGCGCCAGCGGACCGTCGGACGCAGCCGCTCGTCGTTGACCCGGTGCTTGTTCGCGCCGACGATGTCGAACATCGACTCGATCAGCGTGTCCGACAGCAGATGCGGCTCCAGGCCCAGCCCGACCAGCCCGGTGTGCTTGACGTTGTAGTAGTGCTCCGGCTGCTCGACCCGCGGATTGTCCAGGTTCTCGATCTGCACCGGCCCGGGGAAGCGGTCGGCGACGAGTTCGGCGATCTCCCGCACCGACATGCTCTCGGTCATCTGGTTGAACACCCGGAACTCGCCGCGTCCGGCCGGATTCTCGACCGCCAGCCGGATGCACTCGACGGTGTCGCGGATGTCGATCAGGCCGCGCGTCTGCCCGCCCTTGCCGTACACCGTGAGCGGCTGGCCCAGCACGGCCTGGATGACGAACCGGTTGAGCACCGTGCCGAACACCGCGTCGTAGTCGAACCGCGTGGCCAGCCGCGGGTCGAGCGCGGTCTGCGGCGTCTGCTGGCCGTACACGACGCCCTGGTTGAGGTCGGTCGCGCGCAGGTCCCAGATCCGGCAGGCGAACTCGATGTTGTGCGAGTCGTGCACCTTCGACAGGTGGTAGAACGAGCCCGGCTTCTTCGGGTACAGCATCCGGTCGCGGCGGCCGTTGTGCTCGACCTCGAGCCAGCCTTCCTCGATGTCGATGTTCGGGGTGCCGTACTCGCCCATCGTGCCCAGTTTGACCAGGTGGATGTCCGGGTCGATCTCGGCGATCGCGTACAGCAGGTTGAGGTTGCCGACGACGTTGTTGTGCTGCGTGTAGACCGCGTGCTCGCGGTCGATCATCGAGTACGGCGCGGACCGCTGCTCGGCGAAGTGCACGATCGCCGACGGCCGGAACTCGCGCACCGCGCCGAAGAGGAAGTCCGCGTCGAGCAGGTCGCCCTCGTAGCGTTCGATGCGCTTGCCGGACACCGCCTGCCACGCGTCGACGCGGGTGCTCAGGTCTTCGATCGGGACGAGGCTCTCGGCGCCGAGCTCGACGTCGTACTGGCGGCGCGCGAAATTGTCCAGAACCGCCACTTCGTGGCCTTTGTCCGACAAGTGGAGCGCAGTGGGCCACCCTAGATAACCGTCACCGCCGAGTACCAGCACTCGCATCCGAGCACCCTTTCCTTTCGTTTTCGCGACAGGCACGGCCTTTCGTTCTACACGACGCCCGGTGTCGCGGGGGCGAATCCGAACCTAATCGCCCGCCGCTGATGTTCGGCTGGCAGTCAGCTGTGAATCCGCTGTGGGCCGGGGGGTCGCGCGGCGGAGCCGGCGGCCCGAGGGGAGACTGGGGACATGACGACGGTAACCAACCCGGCGAACCCCCGCACGACGGAAGAATCGCCCAAGCCGCGCCGCCGCGGCCTGGTCCGGTTCGCCCGCGCGGCCGCCAGTTCGGTCGCCGCCACGCTGCTCAGCCAGGCCACGCTGATCGCCGTGCTCTCCGCGGACGGGGCCCCGTGGCTGGCCAGCGCCTGCGCGTTCGCGGCCGGCGCGGTGCTGAACTTCTTCCTGACCCGGCGCTGGGTGTGGGGCCGCCGCGGCCGTCCGGAAGTGGGGCGCGAGCTGCTGCCCTACGTCCTCGTCATCTCGCTCGGCGGCCTCGCCTCGGTCGGCCTGACCACGCTCACCGGGCACCTGCTCGCGCCGCTGCGCCTGCCGCACTTCTGGTGGGTCGCGCTGCTCGACGCGGCGTACGTGCTCAGCTACGCGCTGGTGTTCGTCGCGAAGTTCACGATGCTCGACCGGTTCGTTTTCGGCCGCGACGCAGCACGTACCCCCGCCACCACGTCCCTGTCATGACCCGCGCGTAGTTCGCGCCGTACACCACGCTGCCGCCCTTTTTGCTCTTGCCCGCCTTGCGCAGCCGCATGCTCATCGGCCGTTCGAGCACGCGCGCGCCCAGCGCGGTCGCGCCTAGCAGCAGTTCCGATGACTGGTACTGCGGTTCGTTCAGCGGGATCGCGCACGCGAGTTCCGCGCGCAGCGAACGGAATCCGAACGATGTGTCGGTGATCCGCCGCCAGGTGAGCGCCGACGCGAGCCACGCGAACACGCGCACGCCGACCCAGCGCATCCGGCTGTCGGCTTCTTCATGGCCCAGCCGCCGGGAGCCGGTTACGAAATCGGCCGTGTCATCCAGCAGCGGCGCGACGAGTTCGGCCATTTCGCTGTTGTCGTACTGACCGTCGCCATCCGTGGTGACGATGTACTTCGCGCCGTTCTCGGCAGCGAGGTGATACCCGAGGCGCAGCGCGGCGCCCTGGCCGCGGTTAGTCGGCGCGACGCACACGTACGCGCCATGGTCTTCCGCGATGGCCGCAGTGTTGTCCGTACCGCCGTCGACGACCACCAGGACGTCTACTGGCAGCCCGAGGCATTCGTCCGGCATCTTCTCCAGCACCTGGCCGATACCGCCGGCTTCGTTGTACGCCGCGATCACCACAGTCAGCTCGGACAGCTTCGCGCCGGGATGCCGGTCGTGGAAGTCCGCGATCGCGCCTTCGTCGACAGCGTCCGGATAACTGCCGAGGCGACGACGGCTCGCCACGGTGAGCGTGGTGAACCCGAGCGCTCCGGCGACCGGCAGCAGCACGAGCGCGGGAAGCTGGTAGCGCCAGGAAAACTCGAACACCGCGGACCCGAACAGCAGGAACAACCCGGTGCCGGCCGCGAACAACGCGCCGCTGCGCGCCGGATGCCGGGGTTTCTTGCGCCGCAGCACGGTCAGCAGGCCGAGCAGCGCGAAGAACCCGAGCACCGCGCCCGGCACGAACCCGCCGTTGAGCTGGTAGTCGCGCAGGAACGTCGCGATCGGCTCATTGACCTTCGGATCCGTGCCGTCGTACTGCTGCGTGACGGTCTTGACCACGGCGGGATCGGCGAACTCCGGATAGGTCTGCTGGAACTGCCACCGGTCGATCGGGACGTCGGTGGGCGCGGTGTAGCGGGTGAACTGGAAGCTCTTGCCGAAGTCGCCGAGGATCGCCGTCGCGACGTCCCGCCACTGCGCCTTCAGCGCGGTCATGGCGAATTCGTGCGCCAGCGCGCCCTTGTCCGCGCCGGGCGGCAGCGGCCCGGGCCACGCCGGGTCGAGATCGGCGTGCGTGTAGTTGTCGACCAGCCGGTTCTCGACCGGTTCGGTGGGGCAGAACTGCCGCACGACCGGGTCGAGCTGGAGTTTCGCGCAGTCCGTGACCGCGGCGGTGCGGCCATAGAGCATGCTGCCCGACGGCCCGCTCAGCCCCCATTTTCCGGTCTCCGCCTTGACTTGAGCCGCGTACGGCACCACCACGACAAGGATTCCGAGCAGCCCGATCCCGGCGTCGCGCCATCCGCGCCACGAACGCCACGCGCTGCCCGCGGCGAGCACGTACAGCAGGAACGGCGCGGCGATCGCGACGCCGATCAGCCGCACCAGCACGCCGAACCCGACCACGAGCCCGGCCAGCGCGATCCGCCGCCAGTTCGGTTTGCCCTTGGCCAGCAGCAGCCACAGCAGCCCGAACAGCAGCGCCTCGAACAGCACCTCAGCCATGATGTTCTGCTCGATCTGCACCTGGTAGGCGTCGAGCAGCAGCGGCGCGGCGGCCAGCGCGCCCACCCAGTTGCGCGCGCCGAGCCGCCGGGCGAGCGCGTAGATGCCGACCGCGATCGCCAGCCCGGCCAGATGCTGCAGCGCGGCGACGAATGACAGTCCGCCGACCGCGAGCAGCGGCCGCAGCAGCAGGTCGTACCCGACCGGGTTGATCCCGTCGGCGCGCAGCGGCCCCAGATTGTCCAGGTACCGGAAGGAATCGATGTACAGCAGCGCGGGCCGGTAGGCGATCCAGGCCAGCACCCGCAGCGTGGTTCCCGCGGCGAGGAGCGCCAGCAGGAACGCGTGGCGGCGGAGGAATCCGGTCACGGCGCCTCGGCCCGGTCCAGTCCGGAGAAGTACTTCCAGGCCGTGGCGAGGCCGTCGGCGAGGGGGATTTCCGGGCGGTAGCCGATGGTTTCCGCGCTCGCCGAGACGTCCACGACCACCGCGGGCATCTCGCCGGCCGGCGCGGGCACGTGCTCCACCGGCAGCTCGGCCCCGGTCACCGCGCGCACGGTCTCGACCATTTCCAGCACTGACACCGAATGTCCGGCGCCGACGATCGCGCGGCCGGTGTACCCGCTCTCGTACGCGAGCGCGATCGCGCGTACGACGTCGTCTACGTGCACGAGGTCGCGACGTTGCTCGCCGGTGCCGTACACCCGCACGCCTTCATTGTTCAACGCCGCACGCATCATCCGCGGGACGAAGCTGTCCTTGTGCGACATGCCTGGCCCGTACACGTTGGTGAAGCGCAACGCGCACGTCGTGATGCCGTACGCGCCCGCGTAGCCGGACAGCAGCATCTCGCAAGCCGCTTTCGTGGCACCGTAGGGCGTCAGCGGCTTCGTCGGCAGGTCGACCGTGATGGTGTTAGTGCCGACATCGCCGATCACTGCGTTCGTGGAAGCGAGAATGAAGCGCGGCACCTCGCGTACGCGGCACAGTTCGAGAAGTTCTTGTGTGACAGCGACGTTCTCCGCGTACGTGTCGCGCGGCAGCTCCACTGACTTCAGCACGGACGTCAGCGCGGCGAGGTGCACGATCCCGCCGACGCCTGCCTCGACAGCCGCTTCGCGTGTTTCGGCGTCGCGCAGATCTCCGACGACGACGCGCACTCCCTCGTCCGTCGTCTCGTAGCGCACGCGGTCCACGACAGTGACCGGATAGCCGCGCTCGCGGAACTCGCGCACGACAGCGCGGCCGATGAAGCCGCTGCCGCCGGTGACGACGACGGGTGTCCTTTCGGGACTGTGGGGGAGTGTCATGGCGCACAACCTACCTCCGCAGCCTGTGCGCCACTTGTGCGTCCCTCGCGCGGGCGAGCGCGGGACCGCGTGCGGGCACCCCCAGCGACCGCACGCGGATCCCGGTGTTTAGTTTTCTAAACGATGCGCGCGCTGAGTGTATCCGGAACGGGACGGCTGGTGTCAAGTTTTCAGGACAGTTATGCTGAAGCCTGTTACGCAGACGGAACGGTGGTGGGGGCGGCATGGCCGAGCAGGAACCGGAGCGCAGCTTCGCGGAACGGCTGGCGCACCTGATCGCGACCGTGCACCCGCCGGACCGCAAGCCCTACTCCTACCGCGAGATCGCCCAGGGCGTCGCGGACGTCACCGGCGTCCGCATGTCGGCCACGCACGTCCAGCAGCTGGCCGTGGGCGCGCGGCGGGACCCGAAGCGGTCGCACATCCAGGCGCTCGCCCGGTTCTTCGGCGTGCCGGTCACCTACTTCTTCGACGACGAGGTCGCCGACCGGGTCGACGAGCAGGTCGCCGACGTGGTCGCCTGGCGCGACACCCAGGCCCGCGAGCTGGCGCAGCGGGCGATGCGGCTGTCCGAGCGCGACCGGCGGACCGTATCCGCCCTGATGGACCAGCTCGGCAGCTACGCCGAGGGACGAGAGCGCACCCGGCGCGGACGCAAGCCCGAGTGACCCGGGCGGCTATGCTGGCGGCAGCCGGAACGCCGGGGACCCCCTGGTGCACCAGGCTGGTCCAGCCGCCGAGCGCCTCGGGAGGGGAGATCGACCCGACCGTGCGAGCGCGCGCCCGCGACCGGGTGCGCGACCTGCTGGCACACGTGCCCGCCCCGCGGCCGTGGTCGATGAACGCGTGGATCGACCGGCTGGAACGGCACCGGGGCCGGGACATCGACCTGGTCGCGGTCGACTACGCGCCCGGCCAGCCCTCCGGCGCGTGGCAGCGGCACGACGACTTCGACCTGATCGCGTACGCGGCGGGCACGTCGTCGCTGCACCAGGACCACATCATCGCCCACGAGATCGCCCATCTGCTGTGCGAGCATCGCGGCGAGTGCGTGCTCACCGACGCCGAAGCGGCGACGCTCGCGCCGGACCTCAGCGCGCACCTGCTGTCGCATCTGCTCACCCGCGTCACCACGAATTCCGACGAGTACGAAGCGGAGCTCATCGCCGTGTTCCTGATGAGCGCCGCGACCGAGGACGGCGCCCAGGTGCGGCCCGGCGCTTCCGGCCGGGCAGCGGATCGCGCGCGGCGCTTCGCGTCGCTGCTCGGGTAGGGCCCGGATGATCGACCTTCTGTTCTTCGGCGTCGGCCTGCTCGCCGTCGCGGTCGGGATCTGGCGCGCGGTGCGAGCGCGGCGGACTGGTGCCGGTGCGGGGCTCGCGACCAGCCTGATCGCCCTTGGCATCGCGTTGTGCTTGCTCGCCGACAGTGCGCAGGCTATCGAGAGCCGCTTGTACCCGAGCCTGGGGCGGCTGCTGTCGAACCTCGCGACGATGGTGGCTGCGTACGGCATTGAAGTGACTGTCGCGGAGATCGGTGGCGTGGCAGAGCGTCGACGGCGCGCGCGGCTCGGGGCGCTGATTGTCGCGCTCGTCGTGCTCACTGCGTCGTTCTTCGCGACGCGCGGGCTTCCGACGGGCGTCGGGCTCTTCGACGAGCTGTACCGGTCGAACCCGACACTGGTCGCATACATCGTCGTCTACACCCTGTACCTCGGCTTCGCGGTGGCGGACATCGCCGTGGTGTCGGCCGGAGCAGTGCGCGCGGGTGCCGGTGCGCTGCGAGCCGGGCTGGGCATCATGCTGCTGGCCTGTGTGTTCGCTTTCGCTTACCTGGTCGGGAAGATCGTGGATCTGCTGAGCGACCTGACCGCCGAGCATCCGGTCCGGAATCTGTGCCGGGGCGCGTTTTCGACGGTTCGGTGCACGCTCGCGGTCGGCTTCCCGGCGATCTCGGTGCTGCTGATCGTCGTGGGGCTGACGGTCCCGGCGCTGCCCGCGTTGGGACGGACGGTGCGCGACGCGCGGACGCGTGCGGTGTTGCGGCCGCTCCGGCAGCACCTGGCGGAGCGGTATCCGGACATCGTCCGCCTCGACGACGCGTCGGGGACCGGCCGGGAACGGTTGCTGACGATGATGAGCGAGATCAACGACGGGTTGCTGCTGTCCGGCGTCGGTCCCGAAGTGCCGCCGGGCGCGGCTGCGCAGGTGTTGCGCAGTGCGGCCGCGCCGGCACCGGACGAGCCCGCGGAACCGCCGGCTCCGCATCGGGAGACCGCGTTCGAGGCTGACGTGGCCCGGCTGCGGGCTATCGCGCAGGCGTTCCGAGCGGAGCCGAAAGCCGGAGCTGCCAACCCTGCTCGGTGAGCACGACGAGGTGCAGCGTGTCCGCCAGTGCGGCGACCGGCAGCGCGGCTCGCGCGCGTTCGGCGACCTCGGCGAGCTGGGCGTCGGTGCCGCCGAGGGCGATCGTCAGATGCGCTGGCGGATGCGCTCCGAAGCGGCCGCCGTACGGGGGCACATCGGGCCAGCGGTCGCACACGGCGTCGGCGAGGGGTTGCAGGGCCGGTGCGGCCGCGGCGACGAACCCGGGCGCGGTGACCAGGTCGGTCAGCCGGACTTCGGTCGCCGGGAAGCTCGCGGCGAGCCGGCTGACGTCGGCGTCGATCCGCTCGGTGAGCCGGTCGGCGGGCAGAAACGGGTACAGCGCCGTGACGTGCGGCGGAAGGCCGGGACGGACGAGTCCGGGGTCGACGGCCGCGGCGGTCTCGAGCAGGACGGCGGCGGCGGGAAGCGTGACGACGAGCGCGCTGGTTCCGGGGGTGGGCACGGCCCCGATCCTGCCGGAGGCGCCCGTTCGCCGCACCGGAGGGTCCGGACTGGAAAGGAAAGGCAACCCTTTCTGTTTTGCTGCTTCCGGGGAATTCCGCTTAACCGAACCCTAAGTCTTCCCCAAGTCCGCCGTCGGCGATTCTTTCCGGTCCTACACTCGGTGGATGAAGATCGTCCTATGGACCGCATTGTGCGGATTGTGCGCCGTCACCGGCCACGTGCTCCTGGGCGTCGTGGCAGGTTTCCTTCTGCTGGCTTGCGTTCCGCGCCGTCCCGCTCCGGGGCGGCCGGCCCTCGAAAGAGAATTGATCAGCTCCCGCGGCTGACCTTCCGGGAAATTCTCCCGCAAATCGCCGCCCCGGCGGGCGGCGGCCCTCCTCCCGGCCGCCGGACTCCCGGAATTGTCGGTGCCGTGCGGTACAACGGGGGCCGGCGAACAGGGAGGAACGATGCATTACGTCGAACACGGTTCCGGCACGCCGGTGCTGGCCGTCCACGGCTGGACGCCGGACCACCGCCTGATGACCGGCTGTCTCGAACCGGTCTTCGCGCGGCGGCCCGGATACCGCCGGATCTACCCGGACCTGCCCGGGATGGGCGAATCGCCCGCCGGGTCCGCGCGCGGCTCGGACGACCTCCTCGCGGCGTTGGACGACCTGGTGGACGATCTGATCGGCGACGAGCCGTTTCTGCTGGTCGGCGAGTCGTACGGCGGATACCTGGCGCGAGGGCTGACGCGGGCGAGGCCCGCGCAGGTCGCCGGGCTGGCGCTGGTGTGCCCGGTCGGCCGTCCGGTGCCGGTCCTGGAGCGGGACGTGCCGGACCACGAGGTGCTGCGCGCCGATCCGGAGCTGCTGGCGGGGCTCGACCCGGCCGAGGCGGCGGAGTACGGGGAGGTGGCGGTGGTCCAGTCCGCGGAGACGCTGGCGCGGTTCCGGACGGACGTCGCGCCGGGGCTCGCGGTCGCCGACCGGGCCGCGCTGCGGCGGATGCTGCCGGGCTGGAAGCTGTCGGCCGACCCGGAAAGCGGTCCGGCGTACCGGAAACCGGCGCTGATCGTGTGCGGGCGGCAGGACGCGTCCACCGGATTCGCCGAGCCGTACGGATTGCTGGGGCACTATCCGCGGGCGAGCTACGCGGTGCTCGACCGGGCGGGGCACAACCTGCAGTTCGAGCAGCCGGTGCTGTTCGAAGCGCTGATGGAAGACTGGCTGGACCGGGTCGCGGAGGCGAGTGCGGCGGGGGACTGAGGCGTCTGGTGCGGCCCGGCCGGGAGTATTTGGTCCGCAACCATTCCGCGGGAGGCGAGTGGCGGAGGTCGGCATTGCCGTGGGGGCTTTCGTGGACGGTGTGCGGGGTTTTCCGCGGCTGCCCGGTGAACGGGCGGCTGTGGAACCGGTTGAGGACGGCGGTGTCATCGGAAGGGGTCGGCGGCTCCGCGGATGGTGGGAGTGCGGCTCTGCTGGGGAGTGGCTGGTGGGCAGTGAATCCGCAGCAGGCGAGTGGCGGAGGTCGGCGTTGCCGTGGGGCGTTCGTGGACGGCGTGCGGCATTGCGGGGTTTTCCTCGGATGGCTGGTGAACGGGGACGGCTGTCGGACTGGTTGAGGACGGCGGGTGTCGTCGGACGGGGGTCGGCGGCGCGGATGAGCGTGTACGGCTCTGCTGGGAGTGGCTGGTGGGCAATGGTTGCGCGGCAGGCGAGCGGTGGAGGTCGTCGTTGCCGTGGGGGCGTTCGTGGACGGTGTGCGGCATTTTCCGTGGCCCGATGAACGGGAGGCCTGTCGAGGGCGGCGGTGCTCTCAGCCGGCGGGCACCCGGCGGCGAGCACGCCGGGTCCGGCGGGGCGAGGCGAGTCGCCGAGTGTTCACCGCAGCGTCGTTGAAGGGGGTGGTCCCGGCGGTTAGCGTCGGCGCGACTTCTTTGCTGCGGAGGTAGGTCATGTCCACTGGGGAACTCAACCGGCGCACCCTG
Organism: Amycolatopsis orientalis DSM 43388; assembly: GCF_000411975.1. Classification (GTDB taxonomy): domain Bacteria; phylum Actinomycetota; class Actinomycetes; order Mycobacteriales; family Pseudonocardiaceae; genus Amycolatopsis; species Amycolatopsis orientalis_D. The sequence goes on along the minus strand of NZ_ASXG01000126.1, from coordinate 152,963 downwards.
TTCCGGGCCGGCGGCGTCGTCGCGGCGGGCGCGGCGATGACGATGCTGCCGGGCGTTTCGTTCGCGGCGCCCGCGCCTGGCTCCGGGCAGCAGACGAAGACCGTCACCGGCACCTTCCGCCCGGACGTGCCCGACTGGTACTACCTCCCGGTCGAGGTGCCGCCTGGCGTGAAGCAGATCGATGTCGTTTACTCCTACGACAAGCCGCCGGTGCCCGCCGGCACTCGCGGAAATGCTTGCGACATCGGCATGTTCGGCCCGGAAGGGCACGAACTGGGCACCCGGCGCGGCTTCCGCGGCTGGTCCGGCGGCTTCCGCGACCGGTTCTCGATCAGCGCCGCCGAGGCGACCCCCGGCTACCTCGCCGGGCCGATCACGCCCGGCCGCTGGCACGTGATCCTCGGCCCGTACACGGTCGCGCCGCAGGGCCTGAACTACCGCGTCGACATCACGCTGACCTTCGGCCGGGACACCTCGAAGCCGTTCCAGCCGAACCCGGCCCCGGAGACCGCGCCCGCGCGCGACCGCGGCCGTTCCTGGTACCGCGGCGACTCGCACCTGCACACCGTCTACTCCGACGGCAAGCGCACGCCCGAGCAGCTGGTCGCGGACGCGCGGGCGGCCGGCCTGGACTTCATCGTGTCCACCGACCACAACACGTCCAGTTCGCAACTGGTGTGGGGCAACTACGCCACCGACGACCTGCTGATCCTCAACGGCGAGGAGGTCACCACGCGGTCCGGGCACTGGCCGGCGATCGGCCTCCCGGCCGGCACCTGGATCGACTGGCGCTACCGAGCTTCCGACCCGAGCGACTTCCGGCGGTTCACCGACCAGGTCCACCGGGCGGGCGGACTGGTCACCGCCGCGCACCCGTTCGCGAACTGTTTCGGCTGCACGTACGAATTCGCGTACGAGATCGCCGACCTGGTCGAGGTCTGGAACGGCCCGTGGACCGCGGACGACGAAGCGAGCGTCACGCACTGGGACGGCCTCCTGCGCGGCGGCCGGTGGATCCCGGCGATCGGCGATTCCGACGCGCACAACCCGGACCACACCGTGGCGCTCCCGCACACGGTCGTCCAGGCCGACCGGCTCGGCCGGGCGGAACTGCTCGCCGGGCTCAAGGCGGGCCGGTCGTGGCTCGCCGAATCGAAGGACGTGCAGCTCGACTTCTCCGTCTCCGGCGGGGGCCGCACCGCGGGCATCGGCGGCCGGCTCGTCGCGGGCACTGGCGTGCCGGTCGAGGTGCGCGCGGTCGTCCGCGGAGTTCCGGGCACGACGGTGACGTTTCTCGACCAGCTCGGCCCGGAGCACAGCGAGACCGTCCCGGAATCCGGTGCCGCGACTGTCACGTGGACGACGTACCCGCGCTACAGCCGCTGGGTCCGCGTCGAGGTGCGGCGTCCGTCGGGCGGCCCGAAGACGACCACGCCGAACGCGATGGTCGCCATGTCGAACCCGATCTTCCTGGGCACGGCCGACGCCGGCTGACCCGACCCGAGCGTCTCGCGGCCCGACCGCCCGGGCAGACTGTGCACTTGAAGCGGGCAGCGGGAAGGGCGGGCACGGGTGCGCGGGTGTGGCGTACGAGCGGCGATCCTCGCGGTCGTCGTGGCTCTCGCGGCCGTGGTGGTCGTGGTAGTCATGTTCTCGAGCAGCGACGAGGTGAAGACCCCCGGCTGCACCGTTGCGCTGCCGAAGGGGCCCAACGACGCCTCCGCGCCGCAGTACACGCTGCAACCGGACCCCATGAACAACGCCGCGATCATCGCCGCGGTCGGGATCAAGCAGGGCCTGCCGTCGCACGCGGTCACGATCGCGCTCGCGACTGCCCTGCAGGAGTCGAAACTCCGCAACCTGAGCGGCGGCGACCGGGATTCGGTCGGCCTGTTCCAGCAGCGCCCGAGCCAAGGCTGGGGCACCCCGGATCAGCTCCAGGACCCGGTCTACTCGGCGACGGAGTTCTACAAGAAACTCGCGAAACTCGACAACTGGCAGACGATTCCGATTACCGAGGCCGCACAAGCGGTGCAGCGTTCCGGCGCCCCCGACGCGTACGCCCAGTGGGAAGACGAAGCCACCGCGCTGACCGGTGCGCTGACCGGCCAGTACCCGGCGGCGCTGACCTGCCGGAACCTGACGCTGAACCCGCCGGCGAACCTGGTCACCGTCGCGAACGCTGAACTGGGCACGGCACGGTTGAGCGGCGCGCACCCTTCCGCGGAGGGCTGGCGGATCGCGAGCTGGCTCGTCGCCCGCGCGGCGAAGCTGGGCGTGGACCGGGTGAGCTTCGCCGGTCAGACGTGGACGGCGGAGTCGGGCGCGTGGGCCGCGGACGACAAGGCGGGGCAGAATCTTTCGCTGCATCAGGCTCCGGCTGCGCCGCCTAGTTCGAGCTGAGCGGGGTTTCGGCGCTCTGGCGATGAGGTTTGTCACCGCCGCGCTGATCGGGGGCATTCGGTTGGTGCCGGCTCACGCGCATCAGCTGCCTGCGGTCGCAGTGGCGAGAATTCTGCGCCTCAGATCGAAGCCGGCCAGTACCTGGACGCCTTCCCGGTGAAGGGAGTGCAGCGCGGGATCGTCACCCGGGTCGAGCGCCGCGGCTTCTTCCCACATCGCTCGCTCCGCAGCCCGCCACTCCGGGCGTTCCCGAACGACCACATTCGTGAATCCGGCTTCGGTGAGGCCGGCTTCGGCATGGACCGCTCGAATCCGTGCGGACACGCGTTCGTCCGCGTGCTCAACGGCATCCCAAGTCGTCAGTGCGACGCGTCCGCCCGGACGGAGCACTCGCCGCATCTCCTCGAACGCTTCGGCGCCCGCCTGGAATTGGATCGCGTCGACGCACACGATCGCGTCCACTGATGCGTCCGGCAAGCCGGTGTCGGCGAATTCGCCCACCCGGAACTCGGCGGCCACCGAACCGAACTGCCGAGTCAGGAGCCGGGCCTGGTCGATGGCTTCCGGCGCGAAGTCGATGCCGATCAGCCGCGCCCCAGTGCGGGACGCGATCTCGAGGCCGTACCCGCCGCGTCCGCATGCCAGATCCAGCAACCGGGCTTCCGGCTTGAGCCGCAGCGCCTCGACGACTTCCGCGATGCCGTCCCAGGTGAGCAGGCTGCTCGACAGCAATCGCGGCGGCAGCCCGAGGTGCCGCTGGTGGATGTCGTCGAGGGCAGCGCTGCGCCGCATGTTCGAGTACCACTCGTCGAACTCGTCCGCCGACGTTCCGGAACCCATCGCGGCCCTCCTGACCCCGTCGCTCGAACCTTATGCGTGAAGCTGCGGTTTCGGCGGGCTGATCAGCTGATGGCGGATCGGTAGAGCTGCGCGATGTCGTCGTCGAAGTAGGCGCTGTACGAGATGTCCGGGGTGGCGCCGCCGGTCTGGTAGCCGCCGATGGTGCCGATGACGGTGCCGGTTCCGGTGTTCGGGTCCTGGTTGACGACCCAGGGGCCGCCGCTGGTGCCGTCCGGGAAGCCGGGGCAGGCGACGCGTTGCTGGTAGGTGTCGGACTGGGTCGTGGCGCCGGTGCAGACGACCGGCTGTTCGGTGCCGTTGGGGTAGCCGGTGAGGGTGATCGTGTGCGAGAAGCCTTGGTTCGTGCCGAGCTGGTTGGCGCCGGTGAGGCTTTCGAGGCTCGCGGAACCGGGCTGGGCGACCTTGAGGAACGCGAAGTCGAGGTCCTGGTCGGACGAGGATTTCCACCCGTCGGCGACGACCGCCGCGGTGACCTGCCAGGTGCCGTAGGGGGCGATGCCGTCGTGGTAGCCGGGTTTGAAGGTGATGCCGGAGACGTCGCCGCTGACGCAGTGCGCGGCGGTGAGAAGGAGGTCGCCGGTGGGGCTGTGCACGACGCTTGCCGAGCAGAAGTGGTTGCCGCCGGAGAACAACGCGCCGACGGCTGGGCTGGCGGTCCCGGCGGGGGCGTTCGTTCCAGTGTTGCTGGAAGCGCCACCGGGCGAGGCGGCGGGGGTGTTCGTTCCAGCGTTGCTGGAGGTGGTGCCGCTCGAGGCGGCTGGCGTGCCGGTGCTGCCGGATGAGGCGTTCGTCCCGGTGCCGCGCGACGTGTCGCCGGTCGACCCGGCGGGGGCGCTCGTGCCGCTCGGCTGGCCGGTCGAGGCGGTGACGTCAGCGGTGTCGACGACGGCGTTGGCGCCGCCGGTCGCGACGATCGCCGCCGCCGCGCAGACGACCAGCGCGGTCCGGGAAACGTTGACTCTCACGCTTCAAGATGACCATGCCGACGCCCGCCGGGCATCCCGTACGGCCGGATCCACAGCAACCTCACAGCGCTCGCACATCCGCTCACAGCAGGGGATTCGTGCCGGTGCGGCCGGGAGTTTCCCCCCTCGCGGGGGTGAGTGAGCCATGCGGTGACGGGCTCTTTTCCCGGCGCACCGGACCCGCGTCCGGCCGTCGGACGTGACCGGCCAGTCTGGGGGACTGGCCGGTCACCGGACCTGCTGCGCACGCCGACCGCGGCCGATCGGGTCGGTGTTTGGGCGACCTCAGGTGGGGTGTCGTGCGGCCAGGCCCGCGCAGCGCTTCGACCCGCTCGCGCGACCGACCGCGTCGGCCGGGCAGGTTGCTCGGCCAACGCGGTCGCCTCCCCGGCGGAGGCGGCGAGCGCGGCAGCAGGTTTCCGGATACCGGAACGTCGCCCGCTGCGCCCGGTTCGTCTCCGTGCGGAGGCGGCTGTCACCGGTCCGGTCGGTGGCCACCGACCGGACCGGCAACCGTGGGCCGTCAGCCACAGGCATGGCGACGACCGCACCCGTGGGCGGACGACCGCGGCCGTCAACTGCGACCGTGGCTGTCGACCGCAACTGCGGGCGGGCGGCCGCAACCGCCGGCCGCGACGGGCGACCGCGAGGGCGACCGGCGACCGCGCGTGCCGACGGCGACCGGCGACCGGCGACCGCGAGCGCGACCGGCGACCGCGAGTGCCGACCGCGAGCGCAATCGGCGGCGGTGACTGCCGCCCGCAATTGGCGACCGCGGTTGCCGACCGCAATTGGCGACCGCGGTTGCCGACCGCAATTGGCGACCGCGGTTGCCGACCGCGGTTGCCGACCGGAGTTGCCGACCGCGACCGGCGACGGCGACTGCCGCTCGCAGCCGCGACTGCAACTGCCGACTGCGACTGCGACCGGCGGCGGTGACTGCCGCCCGCAACCGGCAACCGCGAGTGCCGACTGCGACCGCGATTCCCGACCGCCGCTGCGACCGCAACTGCCGACTGCGGACGGATGATCGCGATCGTGGGCCGACGACCGCAACTGTGGGCCCTCAATCGCGACCGTGGCCCGACAACCGCGACCACCGACCTATCTAGCCGACGCCACCTCCGAACCGACCCGGGTCACTCGGGTGCCTCGGAGCGTCGCCGTCACTGGCCCTCCGCCGGGGTGTGGGTCACCAGCAGGGTCACGCCTGCCTCTCCGTCGCAGTCGACCATCACCGGACCCACTCCGTCGCCGATCTTCGTCGTCAGTTTCGCCGTTGCCTTGAAGGCTTCCGGGTTCGCGTCGACGATCTTGACGTCCTTCAGCACCTGATGGCCCGGATATCCGCCGATCACCTTCTTCAGGCCCTTGCCTCCGCCGCAGTTGCCGGTGATCGTGACGTCCCCGCCGGGGGCGGCCGGGTTCGGGTCGACCTTCACGACGGCCCGGGCGCCTTCCGGCGGCTGTTCGGCGGGCGGCTGAGCGACAGCGGCAGCGGCAGGGGCAGGCGCCGCCGGGTGCTCGCCGGTCGCCGCGGCGGCCACTCCGATCGTTCCGCCCGCGATGACGGCCGCGGCGATGGCCGTGCCGACGACCAGGCGGCCGTGGCGCAGAACCGAAGATTTCGCTGACATTCCGTTTCCCTCCCTCGTTGTGTCCACTGAGGACACTTTGCGGTTCACCCGTGCATGGGTTCGTCCGGGTAGTCGACGCGACCCCCTCCCCAGGTTCTCCAGGACCCGAAAAGTGATCGGCGTCACATCGACGGGGAACGGCTACGATGGCGGGAAACCCAACGCTGGCGGGGAGTTTTCGTGACGGTGGCCGGAGAAGCGCGCGAACGGCTGAGCCCGCGGGTCGCCAAGCAGGTGCGCGATCTGATCCTCACCGGCGCGGTCCGCGGCGGCGAGCGGCTGCGCACCGAGCATCTGGCCGAGCGGCTCGGCGTCAGCGCGACCCCGGTCCGCGAGGCGTTGATGGCGCTCGCGGGCGAGGGCATGGTGGATTTCCGGCCCGGGCGGGGATTCCGGGTGATCCCGGTGACGCGGCGGGACGTCGTGGACGTCTACGCGATGCAGGCCTACGTGTCCGGCGAACTGGCCGCGCGGGCGGCGGAGACGTTCGATCCGGCGGGGCTGGCCCGGCTGGACGACTTGCAGCGCGAGATCGAGAAAACCGTTCGCGACGGCGATCTCGACGCGACCGAGCGGGCCGATTTCGCGTTGCACCGCATGATCAATCACGCGGCCGCGGCGCCGAAGTTCACCTGGATGCTCTCGCTGACGCTGCGGTACGTGCCCTTTTCCGCCTATGCCGACATCCCCGGCTGGCCGCTGCTGGCCCGCGACGACCACGACCGGGTGCTCGCCGCGTTGCGCGAACGCGAGCCGGAAGCGGCGCGGGAAGCGATGGCGGCGCACATCCGCGAGGCCGGGGATCTGCTGGTCGACTTCCTCGCGGCGCAGGGCGTGCTCGCCGCGCACTAGACAGCCCGGGCGTTTTCTATAGAATCCGGCCCCGAGGGAGACAACGCAGGTCGAAGGAGACTCGGTGGCGGAGCGAGACGTGCTGTACCTCGGCGGCGCATGGGTGCGTTCGGACGGCGAAGGCGTGATCCCGGTGGAAAACCCGGCCACCGAGCAGGTCCAGGCGCACATCCCGGAGGGCACGGCCGCCGACGTCGACCGGGCGGTCCGGGCGGCGCGCGAGGCGTTTCCCGCGTGGGCCGAGACCAGTCGGGCGGACCGCGCGGAGCTGCTGCGCAAACTCGTCGACGGGCTGGCGAAACGAGCCGACGAGATCGGCGAGACGATCGCGAAGGACGTCGGCACCCCGTTGCGGATCGCCACCCGGATCCAGGCCGCGCTGCCGCAGACCGACGTGCGGACCTACGTGGATCTGCTCGGCCAGGAGGAGCCGGAGGAGAAGGTCGGCAATTCGCTGATCGTGCGCGAACCGGCGGGCGTGGTCGCGGCGATCACGCCGTGGAACTACCCGCTGCACCAGATCACCTGCAAGATCGCGCCGGCGCTGGCGGCGGGCTGCACGGTCGTGGTGAAGCCGAGCGAGGTCGCGCCGCTCAGCGCGTACCAGCTGTTCGACGCGATCCACGAGGCCGGTTTCCCGCCGGGCGTGGTCAACCTGGTCACCGGATACGGCCCGGTGGTCGGCGAGGCGCTGGCGACGCATCCGGAGGTCGACGTCGTGTCGTTCACCGGCTCGGTGCGCGCCGGAACGCGGGTCGCGGAACTGGCGGCGCGCACGGTCAAGCGCGTCACGCTGGAGCTGGGCGGCAAGTCCGCCAACGTGATCCTCGACGACGCGGACCTGGCGACGGCGGTCAAGGTCGGCGTCTCCAACGCGTTCCTCAACGGCGGCCAGACCTGCACCGCGTGGACCCGCATGCTCGTCCCGCACGACAAGCACGACGAAGCGGTGGCGCTCGCGAAGACGTTCGCCGAAGGGTTCACGACGGGCGATCCGCTGGATCCGAAGACGAAACTCGGCCCGCTCGTCTCGGCGGCGCAGCGCGACCGCGTGCGCGGTTACATCGAAAAGGGCATTGCCGAGGGCGCGACATTGGTGACGGGCGGCGCGGAAGCTCCTGCGGACACCGGCTACTTCGTCGCACCGACAGTTTTCGCCGGCGTGGACCCGGATTCGACGATCGCGCAGGAAGAAATCTTCGGCCCGGTGCTGTCGATCATCCCGTTCGACGACGAGGAAGACGCGCTGCGGATCGCGAACAACTCCCGCTACGGCCTGCACGGCGCGGTGTGGTCGGGGAGCCAGGACCGGGCGCTCGCCTTCGCGCGCAGGGTCCGGACCGGGCAGATCGACGTGAACGGCGGGGCCTTCAACCCGCTGGCCCCGTTCGGCGGCTACAAGCAGTCCGGTCTCGGCCGCGAGATGGGCCGGGCCGCGCTCGACGAGTTCACCGAACTCAAATCCATCCAGCTCTAGCCCGGCCCGAAGGAGAAACCCGTGGTCAAAGCCGTGGTCGTGCGCGAACAGGGCGGGCGTCCGGAGGTCTGCGACATCGTGCTGCCGCCGGTCGGGCCGCAGGACGTGCGAGTGCGGATCGCGGCCGCCGGAGTGTGCCATTCCGATCTGTCCATGGTGGACGGAACGCTGCGGCCGCAGTACCCGTTCGTGCCGGGGCACGAGGCGTCCGGGGTGGTGGCGGAGGTCGGCGGCGAGGTCACGCACGTGCGGCCGGGCGACCGGGTGGTGCTCAACTGGGCCGCGGCGTGCCGGGAATGCTGGTTCTGCCGGGCCGGGGAGCCCTGGTTGTGCTCGGCGATCGAGGGCGTCACCACGCTGCCGCGCGGCGAGCTGGACGGCGGGCCGCTCAACGTCCTGCTGGGCGTCGGCGGGTTCGCCGAAGAGACCGTGCTGCCCGGCCGATCCGTCGTGCCGCTGCCCGGCGGCGTGCCGCTCGACCTGGCCGCGTTGATGGGCTGCGCGGTGCTCACCGGGGTCGGCGCGGTGCGCAACACCGCGAAGGTCCGAAAAGGACAGAGCGTGCTCGTGCTCGGGCTCGGCGGGATCGGGTTGTGCGTGGTGCTCGGCGCGAAACTCGCGGGCGCGGGGCAGATCATCGCGGCCGACCTGTCGCCGGAGAAGGAAGCGCTCGCCCGGGCGGCCGGCGCGACGGATTTCCTCGTGAGCGACGACAAACTCGCCAAACAGGTGCGCGGGCTGACCGAAGGCCGCGGCGCGGACCACGCCTTCGAATGCGTCGGCGCGGCGACGACGATCCGCACCGCGTGGAGTTCGGTGCGCCGCGGCGGGCAGTGCACGGTGGTCGGGGTCGGGCGGAAGGACCAGCAGGTCGTGCTGAGCCCGCTGGAGATCTTCCACTTCGCCCGCACGCTCACCAGCACGGTCTACGGCGCTTCCGACCCCGATCGCGACATCCCGGTTCTCGCCGACGAGGTCCGGGCGGGCGAGCTGGACCTGGAAACCCTGGTGACGCACCGGATTTCGCTGGCGGAGGTCAGTGAGGCGTTCGACCGGATGCGGCGCGGGGAGGGCGCGCGTTCGCTGATCCGCGTCGGCGGCTGAAGGAACGGCCGGGAACTCGCCGAGGTCCCGGCCGGTCCCTGCTCAGTCCGCCACGTCCAGCGCGGCCTGGATGATGCTGTCGGTGTCGATGCCGTGGTGCCGGTACACGCTCCGCAGATCGCCCGACTGCCCGAACCGCGTCACGCCCAGATGCGCCGCCCGCACGCGGTGGACGTTCGCCAGGAACGCCAGCGTGTGCGGGTGCCCGTCGAGGACCGTCACCATCGGCGCGGACCGTTCGGACGGCAGCGCGGATTCCAGGATCCACGTGTCTGCGGTGTCCTGGCCCGCCCGGGCCTGCACGGCGCGGAACAGCAGGCCGGGGCTGGTCACGCACACGACGTCGGCATGCTTGCCCAGCGCGTCCAGCCGGTCGGCGGCTTCCAGCGCCTCGGTGACCATCGCGCCCATCGTCACCAGCGTGACGTCCGGGCGGGCGACCGCGGCGGTGCGGATCGGGTACGCGCCCGCGACGACCTGGCGGCGGCGCCGTTCCCGCGCGGCCGGATCAGAAGGCACCGCGGCCAGGCTCTGGTCCACCGGGCGAGTCGACAGCCGCAGGTAGGCGGAAGTTCCGTCCGGTCGCCCGAGCCGTGCCAAAGACGCCAGCAGCGTCCACTCGACGTCCAACGCGAACGCGGGCTCGTACGTCACGCACCCCGGCTGTTCCAGCCCGACCGACGGCGTCGTCACCGACTGGTGCGCCCCGCCCTCGGGCGCGAGGGTCACCCCGGACGGCGTACCGACCAAAATGGACTGTCCGCCGCCGTAGATGCCGAACGACCACGGTTCCAGCGCGCGCTCCACGAAGGGGTCGTAAAGCACCCCGATCGGCAGCAGCGGATGTCCCCAGCGCGACCACGTCGTGCCCAGTTCGCCGAGCGCGCTCACCAGGTTCACCTCGGCGATGCCCAGCTCCAGATGCTGTCCGCTGGGCCGCTCGCGCCAGTGCAGGATCGTCTCCGGGTCGTCGGCGAACCAGTCGACGCGTTCCTGCGGCGACCACACGCCGACCTTGTTGACCCAGCCGCCGAGGTTCGTGCTGGACGAGACGTCCGGGCACAGCGTCACCACGAGTTCGGCGGCTTCGGGTGCTTCGCGGGTCAGGTCGAGCAGCGCCCGGCCGAGCGCGGCCTGCGTCGTGGTGCGGCCGGACGGCGTGCGGCCGATGTCCGACGGCAGTGCCGGAACCGGTTGCAGCTCAACGGGTTCCCGTTCCAGCCGGGCGGCGGTCTCCGCGCACAGCCGCGCGGCCGCGGAGCCTTCGGGGAACTTCTGCCACGGATTGTCCGGCGAGATCCCGACGCGTTCGGCCAGCGAACCCAGCTGCTCGGCGGTCAGCAGCGACGAGTGGTTCTGCGGATGTCCTTCGCTGGCGAGGCCGAACCCCTTGACGGTGTAAGCGAAAACGACGGTCGGCCGGTGGTCGTCGATGGCGTCGAAGGTGTCCAGCAGCGCGGACAGGTCGTGGCCGCCGAGGTTGCGGATCGCCGCGTGCAGCGTTTCGTCGTCGAGGGGTTCCAGCAGCGGAGCCAGCTCCGGCGTCGTCAGGCGTTCGCGCAGCTGGGCCGGGGTGCAGCGGAGCAGCCGCTGGTACTCCGGGTTCGGCATCTCGTCGATGCGCCGGCGCAATGCCTGCCCGCCCGGCCGCTCGAACAGTTCCTGCAGCAGGCGTCCGTACTTCACGGTCAGCACCTGCCAGCCGGCGGCCTCGAACATGCCCTGGAGGCGGGTCGCGCCGATGTTCGGGACCACGCGGTCGAGCGACTGCCGGTTCAGGTCGACGATCCACACGACCTCGCCGAGTTCGGCCACGTTCGGGTCGAGGATCGCCTCCCAGCACGCGCCCTCGTCCAGTTCCGCGTCGCCCACCAGCGAGTACTGCCGTCCGGTGCCCGCGCCGCCGCCGTGCGATTCGACGTAGCGCCGCGCCAGCGCGCCCCAGATCGGGGCGGTCGCGCCGATGCCGACCGAACCGGTGGAGTAGTCGACCTGGTCGGGGTCCTTGGACCGCGACGGGTAGCTCTGCAGGCCGCCGAACTCGCGCAGCGTCGTCAGGTACTTCTCGTCGAGATCGCCGAGCAAATAGTTGATCGCGTGCAGCACGGGGGAGGCGTGCGGTTTCACCGAGACCCGGTCCTGCGCGCGCAGCCGGGCGAACCACAGCGCGGTCATGATCGACACCATCGAGGCGCTGGACGCCTGGTGCCCGCCGACCTTGAGCCCGGTCGGGTTGGGCCGCACCCGGTTCGCGTGGTCGATGATCGCGGTCGACAGCCACAGCACCCGGTCCTGCACCTCGCGCAGGACGGTCACCGTGTCGTTGTCCGGAAGGCGTTCGGGGGCGGCGCTGCTCACGACGAATCGGACCTTTCTTGGGCGGAAAGTTCAGGACAGTCCAGCAGAGCTGGGTAGGGTGCACAACAAGCGCGTTCAACATTGCGCAGAACGCCCAAGTCAGCACCGCCCGGTGCGGAGAGGATTGCGCAGCATGCCCAGCACCCAGCGGCTCGACGCCACCGACGCCCGGATCCTGCTCGCGCTCGGCCGCACCCCGCGCGCCACCGCGGTCGCGCTCGCCGACGAACTCGGCCTGTCCCGCAACACCGTGCAAACCCGGCTGGCCCGGCTCGAACAGGGCGACGCGCTGCGCTCGGCCGAACACCGGATCGACCCGGCCGCGCTCGGCTACCCGCTCACCGCGTTCGTCACCGTGCAAGCGCGCCAGCGGCTGCTGGACGAGGTCGGCCGCGCGCTCGCCGCGGTGCCGGAGGTGCTGCAGGTGCGCGGGCTGACCGGCGCGCAGGACCTCCTGGTGCACGTGGTCGCGACCGACGCCGACGACCTGTACCGGATCGCCGGGGAAATCCTGGAGATCCCCGGCGTCGAGCGCACCAACAACGCGCTCGTCATGCGCGAGATGGTGCCGTACCGGCTCACTCCGCTGCTCGAGCGCGCCGCCGGGCGCTGAGGGTCACGGCCGGTCGTCGGCCGCACGTCCCCGGCCGCGCTGCAGCATGCTCCGGTGGACCCAGACCAGCAGCGGCGCGGCGACCAGGCCCCACAGGAACCAGCCGGTCTCGCCGGCCATCAGGCCGAAGACGAGCATCAGCGCGGTGGTGACCTCGGCGAGGACAAGGATCTTCTGCCACCGCCGGGTCTCCGCCGGCGGCACGCCTTGGCTGAGCGTCGCGGCGAACACGGGGTCGCTCGCGGCGAGTTCTTCTTCGATCTTCCGCAGGGCGCTGCGGTCGCGATGGGGCAGCATGATCCCCTCCTCGGGCAGGACGGGCCGGTGATCGCTCAGGTACCAGTGGAGTACCCGCCCACGGGCGCCGTCAAGCCCGGGTTTTCGCGGGATCGATCCGCAGGCCGGGAGGCTGTTGCGAACTGAAACACGTTCTAATAATGTCGCCCGGGTGAGATACGGGATCGTGCTGTTCACCAGCGACCGGGGCATCTCCCCGGCGGCGGCCGCGCAGGCCGCGGAAGAGGCCGGCTTCGCGACGTTCTACGTGCCCGAGCACACCCACATCCCGGTCCGGCGGGACGCCCCGCATCCGCGCACCGGCGACTCCTCGCTGCCGGACGACCGCTACCTGCGCACGCTCGACCCGTGGGTCGCCCTCGCCAGCGCGGTGCCGGTGACCTCGACGATCCGGCTGGCGACCGCGGTCGCGCTGCCGGTGGAAAGCGACCCGATCACGCTGGCCAAGACCGTCGCGACGCTGGACCATCTCTCCGGCGGCCGGGTCACGCTCGGCGTCGGGTTCGGCTGGAACACCGACGAACTCGCCGACCACGGCGTGCCCGGCAAGCGGCGGCGGACCGCGCTGCGCGAGTACCTCGAGGCGATGCGCGCGCTGTGGACCGAGGAAGAGGCGAGCTACTCGGGCGAGTTCGTGGAGTTCGGGCCGAGCTGGGCGTGGCCGAAGCCGGTGCAGCCCAAGGTGCCGGTGGTCGTCGGCGCGGGCGGCACGGAGCGCACGTTCCGCTGGATCGCGCGGCACAGCGACGGCTGGCTCACCACGCCGGGCGAGGGCGACCTCGCCGGGAAAGTCGCGCAGTTGCGGGAAATCTGGCGGGCGGCGGGGCGCGAGGGAGAGCCGGAGGTGATCGCGCTCGGCCCGCGTCCGGATCCGGAAGGCTTGGCCAAGCTGGAAGAGGTGGGCGTGACCGAGGTGGTGTTCGGCCTCCCGGACCGATCGCCGGGCGAGGTCGAGGCATGGCTCGACCGGCTCGCCGGGAAGCTCGGGCACCTGGCCGGAGCCTGATCGGTGGCTATTCGGGGCGGCTTTACCCCGGTTGACTGGAAACGGCGCGCTGAAATCGCGAATAGCGCCTGAACGGGTGAACTCGGCGGTCGCGCGTCATTCCGGGGAACGCCTTCCCTCTTGTTTCGTGTGGCGGTGACCGGCCGGCACGCCCCCCGACCGGCCGGTCACCGCTTCGCCCGTCCGCGGCGGCGAGGCGAATGGCGCCGCGCGGCCTCGCCCGGGACACTGGGCCGGTGCGCATTCCCGTTCCCCGGACCGAAACGTGACTCCCGAACTGGCCGAACTGGCCGCCGCCCACGGAGTCGCCACCCGCTACGAAAACGCCGACCAAGTCGAAGTACAGGTCGACCCCGACGTCGTGGTCGCCGTATTGGCGCAGCTGGACGTCGACGCCAGCAATCCACCCGCGATTCAGCGAGAATTGGCCGCGGCGCGCGAGGCCCGCGCGTCCGCCGCGTTGCCGCCGACTGTCGTGCTGCGCGCCGGGCGGGAACGCGAACTCGGCCGGGCCGCGACCGTCGAACTCGAAGACGGCACCACGCGGGACGTCGGCGCCACCCTTCCGGCGGACCTTCCGCTCGGCTGGCACCGGATCGTGACCGAGGAGCAACGGGTCGCCCTGGCCGTCGTGCCGGACCGGCTGCCCGCGGTGCCGCCCGCGTGGGGCTGGATGCTCCAGCTCTACGCACTGCACTCCGAGCAGTCGTGGGGGATGGGCGATTTCGGCGACCTCGCCGAGATGGCTTCCCGGTCGGCCGCCGAACTGGGCGCGGGCGTGCTGCTCGTCAACCCGGTGCAGGCGATCAGTCCGGCGCATCCGGTCGAGCGGTCGCCGTATTCGCCGTCCAGCCGCCGCTTCGCGAACCCGCTGTACCTGCGGGTGACCGACACCGAGGCATTCGCCCGCGCGGACGAGGACACCCAGCGGCGGGTGCGGGCGCTCGCCCCGGATCCGATCGGCGAGCTGATCGACTACGACGCCGTGTGGACCGCCAAACGCGCCGCGCTGGAACTGCTGCGCCCGCACCATCCGCACCCGGTCGAACTGGACGACGACCTGCGCGATTTCGCCGCGTTCGGCGCGCTTGCCGAGGTGCACGGCAGCGATTGGCGGGAGTGGCCCGAGGCGTTGCGCGATCCCGGCAGCGCGGAGGTGGCCGCCGCGCGCGAGGAGCTGGCCGAGCGGATCGAGTTCCACGGCTGGCTTCAGCAGCTCTGTCACGAGCAGCTCGACCGCGTCCGCCGCGCCGCGCGCGACGCGGGCATGCCGGTCGGTGTCGTGCACGACCTGCCGGTCGGGGTGCATCCCGGCGGCGCGGACACCTGGGCGCTGCGGGACGTCTTCGCCGCGCGGGTGCGGGTCGGCGCGCCGCCGGACGCGTTCAACCAGCAGGGGCAGGACTGGAACCTGCCGCCGTGGCGGCCGGACCGGCTCGCCGAAGCCGGGTACGCGCCGTTCCGCGACGTCGTGCGCGGCGTGTTGCGGCACGCCGACGGCATCCGGGTGGACCACGTCGCCGGGATGTGGCGGCTGTGGTGGATCCCGCCGGGCGAACCCGCCGGTCGCGGCACGTACGTGCAGTACGACGCCGAGGCGATGCTCGGGGTGCTCGCGCTGGAGGCGCATCGCGCGGGCGCGGTCGTGGTGGGGGAGGACCTCGGCACGGTCGAGGACACCGTCACCGAAACCATGCACGAACGCGGCCTGCTCAGCTCCGCGGTGCTGTGGTTCCAGCGCGACTGGGACGCGCCCGGCAAGCCGTTCGTCCGCCCGGACCGCTGGGATCCGGACGCGATGGCCAGCATTTCGACGCACGACCTGCCGACTGTCTCCGGCTGGCTCGAGGCCGAGCACGTCCGGGTCCGCGCGAAGCTCGGCCAGCTCGACCGGCCGGTGGAGCAGGAGTACGCCGAGGCGGCGGACGAACGGCGGGCGCTGCTCGAACTGGTTGCCAGCGAAGGAATTCCGGAAGACGACTTGGTGGTCGCCTTGCACACGCTGCTCGCCTCGGCGGCGTCGCGGCTGGTGCTCACCGCGCCGGCGGATGTCGTCGGCGAACGGCGCCAGCCGAATTTGCCGGGCACCGTCGATGAGTACCCTAACTGGCGCATCCCCCTTCCCGTCACCGTCGACGGGTTCTTCGCCGACCCGCGGGTGCGGGCGGCGGTCGCCCCGCTCGCCGCGGCCCGCCCGTTGCGCTGAACACCCGAAAACCCGTCCGGACAACGAAAACCGATGCCCAAGGAGAAGCCCTGTGCGGCCCTGGCCCGGAAAGCCCTACCCGCTCGGCGCCACCTATGACGGCGTGGGGACGAACTTCGCGCTGTTCTCCGAGGTCGCCGAGCACGTCGATCTCTGCCTCTTCGACGAGAAGGGCAACGAAACCCGCGCGCGGCTGGAAGAAGTCGACGGCTTCGTCCACCACGGCTACCTGCTGGGCGTCGGTCCCGGCCAGCGCTACGGATTCCGCGTGCACGGGCCGTACGACCCGAGCCGCGGCCAGCGCTGCAATCCCAGCAAGCTGCTGATCGACCCGTACGCCAAGGCGCTGTCCCGCGGCGTCGACTGGTCCGAGGCGCTGTTCAGCTACCGCTTCGACGACCCCGAGCAGTTCAACGAGGATGATTCGGCGGGCCACGTGCCGTATTCGCTCGTGGTGAGCCCGTTCTTCGACTGGGCGAACGACCGGGCGCCGCGGGTGCCGTACCACGAGACGGTCAT
This sequence comes from Amycolatopsis orientalis DSM 43388, assembly GCF_000411975.1. Taxonomy (GTDB): domain Bacteria; phylum Actinomycetota; class Actinomycetes; order Mycobacteriales; family Pseudonocardiaceae; genus Amycolatopsis; species Amycolatopsis orientalis_D. Next base: position 136,665 of record NZ_ASXG01000126.1, on the reverse strand, counting down.
TTACGAGACGCACGTGCGCGGCATGACGATGACGCACCCGTTCGTCCCCGAACGGCTGCGCGGCACGTACGCCGGGCTGGCGCATCCGGCGATCGTCGAGCATCTGCAGAAACTCGGCGTGACCACAGTGGAGCTGATGCCGGTGCACCAGTTCGTCACCGACCACGCGCTCGACGAAAAGGGCCTGCGCAACTACTGGGGCTACAACACGATCGGCTACTTCGCGCCGCACGACGGGTACGCCGCGATGCAGGGCCAGGGCGGGCAGGTGCAGGAGTTCAAGGGCATGGTCCGCGCCCTGCACGAAGCCGGCATCGAGGTGATCCTCGACGTCGTCTACAACCACACCGCCGAGGGCAACCACCTCGGCCCGACGCTGTCCATGCGCGGCATCGACAACGAGGCGTACTACCGCCTGGTCGAGGACGATCCGCAGTACTACATGGACTACACCGGCACCGGGAACTCGCTCAACGTGCGCAGCCCGCACACGCTGCAGCTGATCATGGATTCGCTGCGGTACTGGGTGACCGAGATGCACGTGGACGGCTTCCGGTTCGACCTCGCCTCGGCGCTGGCCCGCGAGTTCTACGACGTCGACCGGCTGTCCACGTTCTTCGACCTCGTGCAGCAGGACCCGATCGTGAGCCAGGTGAAGCTGATCGCCGAACCGTGGGACGTCGGACCGGGCGGCTACCAGGTCGGCAACTTCCCGCCGCTGTGGACCGAGTGGAACGGGCAGTACCGCGACACCGTGCGCGATTTCTGGCGCGGCGAACCGTCCACCCTCGGCGAGTTCGCGTCGCGGATCACCGGGTCGTCGGACCTGTACCAGGACGACGGCCGCCGCCCGTTCGCGTCGATCAACTTCGTCACCGCGCACGACGGCTTCACGCTCGCCGACCTGGTGTCCTACAACGAAAAGCACAATGAGGCCAACGGCGAGGACAACCGCGACGGCGCGGACGACAACCGGTCGTGGAACTGCGGCGTCGAGGGGCCGACCGACGACGAAGAGGTGCTCGCGCTGCGCGCCAAGCAGCGGCGGAACCTGCTCGCCACGCTGCTGCTGTCGCAAGGCGTGCCGATGCTGCTGCACGGCGACGAGCTCGGCCGCACCCAGCAGGGCAACAACAACGCCTACTGCCAGGACACCGAACTGTCCTGGATGGACTGGGAACTCGCCGCCGAGAACGCCGACCTGATCGAGTTCACCGCCGCGCTCACCGCGTTCCGCAAGGCGCATCCGGTGTTCCGCCGCCGCCGGTTCTTCCAGGGCAAACCGGTGCGCAAGGGCGAGGAGCTGGGCGACATCGCCTGGTTCACCCCGGCCGGCGAGGAGATGACCGAGCAGAACTGGGACGACGCGTTCGGCAAGTCCGTGGTGATTTTCCTGAACGGGGAAGGGATCCCGGACCTCGACCCGCGCGGGATGCCGGTGGAGGACGATTCGTTCCTGCTCGCGTTCAACGCGCACTGGGAGGACATCGTGACGACCCTGCCGGGCAACGGCTACGGTCGCGAATGGACAGTCGTGGTGGACACCGACACCGGAGTGGTCGGGCACAGCGACGTCGAACCGGTCGAAGGCGGCGGCAAGTTCACCCTCGCCGCGCGTTCGCTCGTGGTGCTCCAGCGCACCGCGAAGGAGGGCGAATGAGCACGCCGTCCTCGACGTATCGGGTGCAGCTGCGGCCGGAGTTCGGCTTCGCGGACGCTGCGGCGATCGTGGAGTACTTGCGCGAGCTGGGCGTCGGCGCGCTGTACGGCTCGCCGATGCTCGACGCGACGCCTGGCTCCACGCACGGTTACGACGTCACCGACCCGACGCGCGCCCGGGGCGAACTGGGCGGCGAGGAAGCGCGGAAAGCGTTGGCGGCGCGGCTGAAGGACGCCGGGCTCGGATTCGTGGTGGACATCGTGCCGAACCACATGTCCGTCGAAGTGCCGAAGGCGAACCAGTGGTGGTGGGACGTTCTCCGGAACGGCCGGGAATCGCCGTACGCGCCGTTCTTCGACATCGACTGGAGCCGCGGCCGGGTGCTGCTGCCGGTCCTCGGCGACGACAACGACGAGCTGACGGTCGAGGGGGACGAACTCGTCTACTACGACCACCGGTTCCCGATCGCGCCCGGCACCGGCGAGGGCACGCCGGCCGAGGTGCACGCGCGCCAGCACTACGAGCTGGTCGGCTGGCGGCGCGGCAACCGGGAGCTGAACTACCGGCGGTTCTTCGACATCACGAATCTGGCCGCGGTCACCGTGGAGCGGCCGGAGGTGTTCGCCGAAACGCACGGCGAGGTGCTGCGCTGGGTGTCCGACGGCGACGTCACCGGCCTGCGCGTGGACCATCCGGACGGGCTCGCCGACCCCGGCGGCTACTTCCGGCGGCTCCGCGAGGGCGCGCCCGGGGCGTGGCTGGTGGCGGAGAAGATCCTGCACCCGGGCGAGGCGCTGCCGCAGAGCTGGCCGGTCGACGGGACCACCGGGTACGACGCGCTGCGCGAGATCACCGGCGTGTTCGTCGACCCGGCCGCCGCGCCGGTGTTCACCCGGCTCGCCGCCGAGCAGGGTGTGCGCACCGACTACCACGCGGTCGAGGAAGGCGCGCGGCGCTTGGTGACCGACGGCATCCTGGTCGCCGAGGTGCACCGGATCGCCGCGCTGCTCCAGGGCGTGGACGCGGAAGCCGCCCGCGCCGCGGTGGCCGAGGTGATGATCGCGTTCCCGGTCTACCGTTCGTACCTTCCCGAGGGGGCCGGGCACTGGGCGACCGCCGTGGAGCGGGCCCGCAAGCGGCGGCCGGAGCTGGCCCCGGCGCTCGACGCGCTCGACAGCCAGGTGCGCGGCGCGCCGGACGGCGAGCTGGCGACGCGGATCCAGCAGACGTCCGGAATGGTCGTCGCGAAGGGCACTGAGGACACCACGTTCTACCGGTTCACGCGGTTCGCCGCGCTGAACGAGGTCGGCGGAAACCCGGACCGCTTCGGGCTGAACACCGGGGAATTCCACACGCTGGCCGCGGGCCGGGCGGCCGCGGCACCGGCCACGATGACCACGCTGACCACGCACGACACGAAGCGGTCCGAGGACACCCGGGCGCGGATGGCCGCGCTGTCGGAGGTCGCGGACGAGTTCGCCGTCGCGTTCCGCCGCTGGACGGCCGCGCGCGGGATCGACGAGCCCGCGCTGAATCTCCTGGCCTGGCAGACGCTCGTGGGCGCGTGGCCGATCTCGCCGGAGCGGCTCCGCGACTACCTCGACAAGGCCGCGAAGGAAGCGAAACTCCGCACCACGTGGACGGACCACGACGAGGAGTTCGAGCGCGCCGTCGCCGAGTGGCCGTCGGCAGTGCTGGGCGACGCGGAGCTGGCGGCGGACGTCGAGGCGTTCGTCCGGCGGGTACGAGGTGCGGGCTGGGCGAATTCGCTGGGGCAGAAGCTGGTGCAGCTGGCCGGCCCCGGCGTGCCGGACGTCTACCAGGGCACCGAGCTGTGGGACTACTCGCTGGTCGACCCGGACAACCGCCGCGAGGTCGACTACGCCGTCCGGCGCTCCTTGCTCGAACGCATCCAGGCGGGCGAACAGCCGGAGATCGACGAGACCGGCGCGGCGAAGCTGCTGGTGGTGCACCACGCGCTGACCCTGCGCCGAGACCGGCCGGAACTCTTCACCGGATATCGGCCATTACACGCGGAAGGCGTTGCCGCGGACCATCTTCTGGCCTTCGAACGCGGCACGGGCCTGACCGTGGCCGTCACCCGGCTGCCGTTGGGGCTGGAGCGGGCAGGCGGCTGGCGCGACACCGTTCTGCCGTTGCGCGCCGGAGAATGGACCGACGTGCTGACCGGCCGCGGAGTCGGCGACACCCCGCCGGCGTCGGCGTTGTTCGACCAGTACCCGGTCGCGCTTCTGGTGCGGGAGGACTCCTGATGTTCCGCGTATGGGCCCCTTCGGTGGAGCGCGTCCGCGTCCGCGTGGACGGCGCCGACCACGAGATGACCGCCGCCGAGAACGGGTGGTGGCAGGCCGACGTCACCGGTGCCGACTACGCCTTCCTGCTCGGCGACGACGACCGTCCGCTGCCGGATCCGCGCTCGCTCCGCCAGCCGAACGGCGTGCACGAGGCGTCGCGCGTCTACGACCATTCGGCCTTCGAGTGGACCGACCAGTCGTGGACCGGGCGGCAGCTGCCCGGCGGCGTGGTCTACGAACTGCACGTCGGCACCTTCACCGGGGAAGGCACGTTCGACGCGGTCATCGACCGGCTCGGGCACCTGGTCGACCTCGGCGTCACGCACGTCGAACTGCTGCCGGTGAATTCCTTCGACGGCACCGCGGGCTGGGGCTACGACGGCGTCCTGTGGGGCGCGGCGCACGAACTGTACGGCGGTCCCGACGGGCTGAAACGCCTGGTCGACGCGTGTCACGCGCGCGGGCTCGCGGTCGTGCTGGACGTGGTCTACAACCATCTCGGCCCGTCCGGCGCCTACCTCGACCGGTTCGGTCCGTACTTCGCCGGCCGCACCGACTGGGGCGCCGGCCTGAACCTCGACGGCCCGGGTTCCGACGAGGTCCGCCGCTACGTCATCGACAACGCGCTGGGCTGGCTGCGCGACTTCCACTTCGACGGCCTGCGCCTGGACGCTGTGCACGCGCTGGTCGACAAACGCGCCGTGCACTTGCTGGAGGAACTCTCCGCCGAGGTCGACGCGCTGTCGGCGGCCCTGAACCGGCCGCTGACCTTGATCGCCGAGTCCGACCAGAACGACCCGAAGCTCGTCACCTCGCGCGACGCGGGCGGCTATGGCCTGCACGCGCAGTGGTCCGACGACCTGCACCACGCGCTGCACGTCCGGCTGACCGGCGAAACCGCCGGCTACTACGCCGATTTCGCCGAGCCCGGCGCGCTGGCCAAGACCCTGCGGGAGGCGTTCTTCCACGCCGGGACCTGGTCCTCGTTCCGCTCGCGCGTGCACGGCCGCCCGCTGGACCGGCGGCTGGCTCCGGGCCACCGGTTCCTGGCCTACCTGCAGGACCACGACCAGATCGGCAACCGCGCGACCGGCGACCGGCTGTCCGCGACCGTCTCGCCCGGCCTGCTGGCCTGCGGCGCGGCGGTGGTGTTCTGCTCGCCGTTCACGCCGATGCTGTTCATGGGGGAGGAGTGGGCCGCGAAGACGCCGTGGCAGTTCTTCGCGTCCTTCCCGGACCCGGAACTGGCCGAAGCCGTCCGCACCGGCAGGCGCCGCGAATTCGCCCGGCACGGCTGGGGCGAAACGGACGTCCCGGACCCGATGGACCCGGCGACCGTCGCCCGCTCCCGGCTCGACTGGACGGAACCGGGCAAACCGGGCCACCGAGAGATCCTGGACCTGTATCGGACGCTGATCCGCCTCCGCCGGGAGCACCCGGACCTGACCGACCCGCGGCTGGACCGGGTCGTCGCGGAAACCGCGCCGGACGATTCGTGGCTGCTCCTGCACCGGGGCGCGCTGCGGCTGGCGTGCAACTTCGGCGCGGAGCCGGCGGAGCTTCCGGTGACGGGGGAGGTGCTGGCTTCGTGGGGCGATCCGGAGGTCGGCTCCGCCGAGACGGTTCTGCCCGCGGAGTCGTTCGTCCTGGTCGCTACCCGCTGACCTCGGGGTAGCGGCGGAGCATCGATCTCAGCGTCTCGGCCAGCCGGTCCCGAAGCTGTTGCGGCGCAACCACTTCCGCCAAGGGACCGAGCCGCAGCAGATCGTGCACGGCCTGATCGGGCTGCTCGACCGGAACGACCACGCGCGTCCAGCCATCCGACTCGACCACGCCGCTCTGCGCAGCGCGGGCGAGGGCGGGCTCGGCGAGCTGGGGCAGGAGCCGCATTCCCTCCGGTGACAGTCGCAGCACCGCCTCGCCCTCGTGTCGTCGCGAGTCGAAGTCGTCGAGATAGGACTGCCAGTACCCGCCCAGATCGAAGTCCTCGGCCCGGTCGAAGGTCTCGTCGAGCATCGTCGCCTCGACGATCCGCGCGACCCGGTAAGTCCGGAATTCCCCGGAACGCGCGACCAGATACCACTGCCCGGCCTTCAGCACCACCCCGTGCGGCTCGACGGTCCGGTTCACTTCGTGGGGCGCGGCCCAGCGCTGGTAGCGGATCCGGACGCGACGCTGCTGCCACACCGCGTCCGAAACGGTCGGCAGCTGCGGCGTGGCTTCCGGGCCGTGGTACCAGGACGCCGCGTCCAGATGGAACCGCTCGCGGACCCGGTCGGCGTGGGATCGCAGTTCGGCCGGGAGCGCGGCCAGCAGCTTGCGCTCCGTGTTCGCCGCGACCGGCCCGAGACCGAGCCCGGACGCCGCGGCGGGCAGGCCGGTGAGGAAGAGCGCCTCGGCTTCCTGCCTGGTCAGGCCGGTCAGCTGGGTGCGGTACCCGTCGACCAGCCGGTATCCGCCGTCGTGGCCGGGCTCGCCGTACACCGGGATTCCGGCGGCGCTCAACGCCTCGATGTCGCGGTAGACGGTGCGCGGCGAGACCTCCAGCCGGGCGGCCAGTTCCTCCGCCGTCCGCGGCTGGCGGGCCTGCAGCAGCAACAGGAGGGAGACGAGCCGGCTCGCGCGCATGGGGCCAGCATGCCCGGGACCACTGACAAAACCTGTCCGGCAAACCCTCAAGCCGAGGTCAACGGGGCACGCCCGGCCGCCGACCCCTGCCCGGCCGGCCGTCGGCCCAGGTCATGACCCCTGCCCGGGGAAGTTCAGCCAAGCGCCGGAGCCCGCCGCCGCCCCGGGTTTGAAAAGATCGGCGCATGGCACAACGACCCGCACCCGACAACCAGGTCCTCGCCGGACGTCCGTTTCCGCTCGGCGCCCACCCGGAGGCGGGCGGCGTCCGGTTCGCGGTGACGTCCGCGGTCGCCGAGGCGGTCGAGGTGTGCCTCGTCGGCGACGACGGTTCCGAGCGGCGGATCGAACTGACCGAACGCACGTTCGGCGTCTGGCACGGCCTCGTCCCGGGCGTCACGGTCGGGCAGCGCTACGGCTATCGCGTGCACGGCCCGTACGACCCGGCCCGCGGCTACCGCTGCAATCCGGCCAAGCTGCTCGTCGACCCGTACGCGCGCCGGATCGACGGGAAGCTCGTCAGCCTGCACGCCGCGCAGGGCTTCACCGGCGACCCCGAGCGCGGTCCGATGTCCACAGTGGACTCGCTGGGCGCGGTGCCGCTGTCGGTCGTGACCTCGCCGGGCGGGCAGGACACCGGGGTCAAGCCCGAGGTGCCGTTCGAGGAGTCGGTGATCTGCGAGCTGCACGTGAAGGGGTTCACCCAGCAGCATCCGTTCATCCCGGAGGCGCTGCGCGGCACGTACCTCGGCCTGGCGCACCCGGTCGCGATCGAGCACCTGACCCGGCTCGGCGTGACGACCGTCGAACTGCTGCCGGTGCACTCGTTCGCCGACGAGCCCGCGCTGATCCGTTCCGGGCGGCACAACTACTGGGGCTACTCGCCGCTGGGCTACTTCGCGCCGCACGCCGGGTACGCCAGCGAACCGGGCCGCGAGGTCGAGGAATTCCGCACGATGGTGGCGGCCCTGCACGCGGCCGGCATCGAGGTGCTGCTCGACGTCGTGTTCAACCACACCTGCGAAGGCGGCCCGGACGGCCCGACGCTGTCGCTGCGCGGCCTCGACGCCCCGGCGTACTACCTGCACACCCGCCGCGGCCACATGGCCGACCTCACCGGCTGCGGCAACACCCTCGACGCCGGTTCGCCGACCGTCGTCCGGCTGGTCACCGATTCGCTGCGGTACTGGACGCAGGAGATGGGCGTCGACGGGTTCCGCTTCGACCTGGCGAGCACGCTCGGCCGCCCGCGCGGCGAGATGTTCGACCGCGAGTCGACGATGCTCACCGCGATCACCACCGACCCGGTCCTGTCGCGCTGCAAGCTGATCGCCGAACCGTGGGACGCGACCGGCGAGGGCTACCGCGTCGGCGACTTCGGCGCGCAGTGGGCCGAGTGGAACGGCCGCTACCGCGACACGGTCCGTGATTTCTGGCGCGGCGCGACCGGCGTGCGGGACCTCGCGTACCGGCTGTCCGGCTCGTCCGATCTGTACGACCACAACCTGCGCCGGCCGTGGCAGTCGATCAACTTCGTCACCGCGCACGACGGCTTCACGCTGCGGGACCTGGTGTCCTACAACGAAAAGCACAACGAAGCCAACGGCGAGGACAACCGCGACGGCACGAACGACAACCGGTCGTGGAACCACGGCGCGGAGGGCGAGACCGACGACCCGGCGATCGTCGCGCTGCGCACCCGCCAGGCCCGCAACCTGTTCGCGACGCTGCTGCTGTCCACCGGCACGCCGATGTTCACCGCGGGCGACGAGATGTGGCGGACCCAGCACGGCAACAACAACGCCTACTGCCTCGACGACGAAACGTCGTGGATCGACTGGACCCCGACCGAGGCCTCCGAGCCGATGCTCGACTTCGCCCGCCGCGTGGTCCGGCTGCGCGCGCACAGCCCGGCGTTGCGGCAGCCGGAGTTCTTCGAGGGCCGCACGACGGTCACCGGCAAGCCCGACCTCGTCTGGTTCCGCCCGGACGGCGAGGAGTTCGACGAGATCGACTGGTTCGACGAGGACCGCCGCACGCTCTGCATGTGGATCGACGGGTCGAACAGCCAGGCGCGCAACCGCGAGGGCGCGCTCGTCACCGACCACTCGTGGCTGCTGGTGCTGCACGCGGGCGCGGAGCCGGCCGAGATCGTGCTGCCCGGCCCGGAGTACGGCGAGACCTTCAAGCCCACTTTGGACACCAGCACCGCCGACGGCACCCCGGCCAGCCCCGGCGTGCTCGAGCCGAAGGCCCGGATCACGGTCGAGGCGCGGTCGCTGCTGTTGCTGCGCGCGCCGCGGGACACGGTGGAGATCCCGCAACTGTAGGAAGCCGGTGACGTTGCTGGACAACCGCAGTCCGTGAGGGGAACCCTGAGGGAATCTGATTCCCTCAGGGTTCCCCTCACGGACCGTCAGCCGGTTCCGCTGGCGGAGTCCGCGAAGCCAGGCCGGTTTGCGTAGCGGTACTCGCGGGTAATCACCGGAACGCGCCGCCGATTGTTAACGCAATTCGGCGCGCGTGTTGCGGGCGGGAAACGGGAATGCGTCGGAGAGTTCCGCCGAATGGGCGCGTTTCGCCCGACCGGGTGGCGGGAATTGCGGAAAAAGGCCCCGCTGTCAACGGCTTTGGAGGAATCAGGCACACTGACCGTGCTCGCGCGAGCGCACTCCGACCACCCTCCCACCCACCGTGAAAAAGGGGCATTGCCATGACCGGCAGGCTCGGGATCGACGACGTCGCACCCATTGTCAGCTGCGGCCGGTATCCGGCCAAGGCCGTTGCAGGCGAACATTTCCCCGTCACCGCCACGGTCTGGCGGGAGGGCCACGACGCGGTGGCCGCGACGGTCGCCTGGCGCGGTCCCGGCGACCGCGCCGCGCGCCAGACGCGGATGGCCGAACAGGGCCGCGGGCTCGACCGCTTCGCCGCGGTGATCGTGCCCGACGCCGAGGGCATGTGGACCTACCGGGTGGACGCGTGGAGCGATCCGTGGGCCACCTGGGAGCACGCGGTCGAGGTGAAGATCGCCGCCGGGCAGGGGCCGGGGGAGCTGGCGAACGACCTGGAGACCGGGGCGCGGCTGCTCGACCGCGTCTCGCGCCGCCCGGAGCGCCGGGCCGAGCGCCCGCTGCTCGCCGGGGCCGCGGCCGCGCTGCGCGACGACGAACGCGATCTCGCCGAGCGCGTCGGCCCGGCGCTCTCGCCCGAGGTCCGCCAGCTCATGCACGACTTCCCGGTGCGCGAGCTGATCACCAAGGGCCGCGTGCTGAAGCTGTGGGTCGACCGCAAACGCGCGGCTTTCGGTTCCTGGTACGAATTCTTCCCCCGCTCCACCGGCGGGGTCGACGCCCAGGGCCGCCCGGTGCACGGCACCTTCGCCACCGCCGAGCGCGAGCTGGACCGCGTCGCGCGCATGGGCTTCGACGTCGTCTACCTGCCGCCGATCCACCCCATCGGCCGGGTGAACCGCAAGGGCCCCAACAACACTCTGCACGCGACGCCGGACGACGTCGGCTCGCCGTGGGCGATCGGCGCGGACGAGGGCGGGCACGACGCGGTCCACCCGCGGCTGGGCACGCTCGAGGATTTCGACGCGTTCGTGGCGCGCGCGGAGGAACTCGGCCTCGAGGTCGCGCTCGACCTCGCGCTGCAGGCCGCGCCCGACCACCCGTGGGTGGTCAAGTACCCGGAGTTCTTCACCACCCGCCCGGACGGCACGATCGCGTACGCGGAGAACCCGCCGAAGAAGTACCAGGACATCTACCCGGTCAACTTCGACAACGACCCGCGCGGCATCTACGACGAGGTGCTGCGCGTCGTGCTGCACTGGGTGTCGCACGGGGTGCGGATCTTCCGGGTCGACAACCCGCACACCAAGCCGCCGGACTTCTGGGCGTGGCTGATCCAGTCGGTGAAGGACGCGCATCCGGACGTGCTGTTCCTCGCCGAGGCCTTCACCCGTCCGGCCCGGCTGTGGGGGCTGGCGAAGCTCGGCTTCACCCAGAGCTACACGTATTTCACCTGGCGCACCACGAAGGAAGAGCTGACCGAGTTCGGCACGGACCTCGTCGAGCACTGGGACCACGGCCGCCCGAACCTGTTCGTCAACACCCCGGACATCCTGCACGAATCGCTGCAGCACGGCGGTCCCGGCATGTTCGCGCTGCGCGCCGCGCTCGCCGCGACGATGTCGCCGACCTGGGGCGTGTATTCCGGCTACGAGCTGTTCGAATCCGAGGCGGTGCGGCCGGGCAGCGAGGAGTACCTCGACTCGGAGAAGTACCAGCTGCGCCCGCGCGATTTCGCCCGCGCGCTCGCCGAAGGCCGTTCGCTCGAACCGTGGCTGACCCGGCTCAACGCCATCCGGCGCGCGCATCCGGCGCTGCAGGGCATGCGGTCGCTGCGCTTCCACCACATCGACAACGACGCGCTGCTCGCTTACTCCAAACAGGACCCGGCGACCGGCGACACGGTCGTCGCGGTGGTGAACCTCGACCCGCACAACGGGCAGGAGGGCACGCTCTGGCTCGACCTGCCCGCACTCGGCTTCGACTGGTCCGAGCGGCTCATCGCGCACGACGAGGTCACCGGCGAGACGTGGGACTGGGGCCAGGCGAACTTCGTCCGGCTCGAACCGTGGCGGGCGGTGGCGCACATCGTGGCGCTGCGCCGCAGGCTCGCGGCCTGAGGCCGCGGCCGCACCGGCCCGTGGTTATCCCGGCTCCGTTCGGGATAACCACTCTTCAGCACAGGCAACTCACGACAAGGTGGAACGGATGGACGAGGAGAGCCGGCCCGGCGCCGCGGCGGGACTGGCGGACGTGCCGCACACGGGGGAGGCGGTCACCGCCGACGGCCTGCTGGTCGAACCCCAGGCGGACGATTTCGGGCACGCGCACGAGGCGCCGGAGGACCCGGAATGGTTCAAGAGCGCGGTGTTCTACGAGGTGCTGGTGCGCGCGTTCGCCGATTCGAACGGCGACGGGACCGGCGACCTGCGCGGGCTGGCGGGGCGGCTCGACTACCTCGAATGGCTCGGGGTGGACTGCCTGTGGCTGCCGCCGTTCTACGCCTCGCCGCTGCGCGACGGCGGCTACGACATCAGCGACTTCCGGGCCGTGCTGCCGGAATTCGGCAGCGTCGACGATTTCGTCTACCTGCTCGACGAGGCGCACCGCCGCGGCATCCGGGTGATCACCGACCTGGTGCTCAACCACACCTCGGACGCGCACCCGTGGTTCCAGCATTCGCGCTCGGACCCGGACGGCCCGTACGGCGACTACTACGTGTGGAGCGACGACGACTCCCGCTACGCCGACGCGCGGATCATCTTCGTCGACACCGAAACGTCGAACTGGACCTACGACCCGGTGCGCGGCCAGTTCTACTGGCACCGGTTCTTCTCCCACCAGCCGGACCTGAACTACGAGAACCCGGCCGTGCAGGACGCGATGATCGACGTGCTGCGGTTCTGGCTCGACATCGGCATCGACGGCTTCCGCCTCGACGCCGTGCCCTACCTGTTCGAACAGGAGGGCACCAACTGCGAGAACCTGCCGCGCACGCACGATTTCCTCAAGCGCTGCCGGAAGGTCGTCGACGACGAGTACCCCGGCCGGATCCTGCTGGCCGAGGCGAACCAGTGGCCGACCGACGTGGTCGAGTACTTCGGCGACGCGGAGTCCGGCGGCGACGAGTGCCACATGGCGTTCCACTTCCCGCTGATGCCGCGGATCTTCATGGCGGTGCGCCGGGAGTCGCGGTTCCCGATCTCGGAGATCCTGCTGCAGACGCCGCAGATCCCGTCCGGCACGCAGTGGGGCATCTTCCTGCGCAACCACGACGAGCTGACGCTCGAGATGGTCAGCGACGAAGAGCGCGACTACATGTACTCCGAATACGCCAAGGACCCGCGGATGAAGGCGAACATCGGCATCCGCCGCCGGCTCGCCCCGCTGCTGGACAACGACCGCAACCAGCAGGAGCTGTTCACCGCGCTGCTGCTGTCGCTGCCCGGGTCCCCGGTCCTGTACTACGGCGACGAGATCGGCATGGGGGACAACATCTGGCTCGGCGACCGCGACGCGGTCCGCACGCCGATGCAGTGGACCCCGGACCGCAACGCCGGGTTCTCCACCTGCGACCCCGGCCGCATCTACCTGCCGGTGATCATGGACCCGGTGTACGGGCACCAGGCGCTGAACGTCGAGGCGCAGGCCGACAACGCGGCGTCGCTGCTGAACTGGACGCGCCGGATGATCGAGGTGCGCAAGCAGCACCACGCGTTCGGCCAAGGCGATTTCACCGACCTCGGCGGCTCGAACCCGAGCGTGCTGGCCTACCAGCGCCGGTGGCTGCGCCCGGACGGCCGCGAGGACGTCGTGCTGTGCGCCAACAATCTGTCCCGTTTCCCGCAGCCGGTGGAACTGGACCTGTCCGCGCACCAGGGCGCGACGCCGGTCGAGCTGACCGGCGGGGTGCGCTTCCCGGACATCGGCGAGCTGCCGTACCTGCTCACGCTGCCCGGCCACGGGTTCTACTGGTTCCAGCTGCTCGAGCCGGAAGAATGAGGTGAGTCCGCTGTCGCACCACGGTCCCCCGCCCGAACTGCCCGAGCTGTCCGAGGTGTCCAGGGCGCTGTCGGCCCTGCTGCCGGACTGGCTGCCCGCGCAGCGCTGGTTCGCGGGCAAGGACCGGCCGGTCGACGAGGTCCGCCCGGCGAGCCTCACCGTGCTGGCCGAGCCGGATCCGCTGCTGGTGCACGCGGTCGTCGACGTGGTGCAGGGCGACCGCACCGAGCCGTACCAGCTGCTGGTCGGCCGCCGGTCCGGGATTCCCGAGGTCGCGTCGGCCGCGCTGATCGGCGAACGGCTCTACGAGGCGAGCGGCGACGCGGACCTCACCGCCGGGCTGCTGGACCGGATGGCGGCCGGCGAGTCCGTCGGGCCGCTGCGGTTCTCGGCGGAGCCGGACGCGACGCTCGAACCCGGGCTGCGCTCGCGGCCGATCACCTCCGAGCAGAGCAACACCTCGCTGGTGTACGGCGGGCAGTACATCCTCAAGCTGTTCCGCAAGCTGAGCCCGGGCATGAACAAGGACCTGCTGCTGCACCGCGCGCTGCAGGACGCCGGGTGCAAGCACGTCGCGCGGGTGGTCGGCTCGATCTCCGGCGAACTGCACGACGAACCCGCGACGATGGGGATGCTGCAGGAATTCCTGCCGGACGCGGTCGACGGCTGGGCGATGGCGACCACGAGCGTGCGCGACCTGCTGGCGGATCCGGACCAGCCCGCGGCCGAGGCGGGCGGCGACTTCGCCGGCGAGGCCGAACGGCTCGGCGCCGCGGTCGCCGAGGTGCACGCGGACCTGGCGACCGCGCTCGGCGCCGAACCCGCGGACAGCGACGAGCTGGACCGCACGGTGCGCGCGATGACCGAACGCCTCGATCAGGTGTCCGAAGCGGTCCCGGAGCTGGCGGTGTACGCGCCCGCGCTGCGCGAAGTGTTCGAGTCGGTGCGCGCGCACGAGGCGTCGATAGAGCTGCAGTACATCCACGGCGATCTGCACTTGGGCCAGGTGCTGCGTACCGTCAACGGATGGCTGCTGCTGGACTTCGAGGGCGAACCGGCCGCCCCGGTCGCGGAACGGCACGCGCTGCGCTCGCCGCTGCGCGACGTCGCGGGCATGCTCCGGTCGTTCGACTACGCGGCGCACCAGCGGCTCGTCGGGCAGCCGGAGAACGCGGACGTGACCCGGCACGCGATGGAATGGGCCCGGCGCAACCGCGCCGCGTTCTGCACCGGGTACGCCCGCGCCGGCGGCCCGGTCGGCGACCCGCAGGACCACGCGGACCTGCTCCGCGCCTTCGAACTGGACAAAGCGGTGTACGAGGTCGCCTACGAGCACGCGAACCGGCCGGACTGGCTGAGCGTGCCCCTGGCGGCGATCGCCCGCAGCACCGACGGAAGCGAGTGACCCCGTGAACGCTGTCCCCGCGGACCTGCCCTCGGCGGCGCCGTCTCCGCGCGACATCGACCGGCTGCTGGCCGGCGAGCACCACGACCCGCATTCGGTGCTCGGCGTGCACACCGTCGGCGGCGACATCGTCGTGCGCGCGCTGCGCCCGGGCGCGACGACGGTGTCGGTCGTCGCCGGAGAGCGCCGCGTCCCGCTGGAACGCGTGGCGGACGCGCTGTTCGCCGCGACGCTGCCGGAACACCCCGGCGACTACCGGATCGAAGTCGGCTACGACAACCACACCGTCGTCGCCGACGACCCGTACCGCTGGCTGCCGACGGTGGGGGAGCTGGACCAGCACCTCATCGGGGAAGGACGGCACGAGCGGCTGTGGGACGTGCTCGGCGCGCACGTGCGCCGGTACGACACCCCGAACGGCGTCGTCGAAGGCGTGTCCTTCGCGGTGTGGGCCCCGACCGCGCGCGGCGTGCGGGTGATCGGCGACTTCAACGCCTGGGAGGGCCGCGGCCACCCGATGCGCTCGCTCGGGTCGTCCGGCGTCTGGGAGCTGTTCGTGCCCGGCGTTCCGGTCGGCAGCTGCTACAAATTCCGCATCCTCGGCGCGGACGGGCACTGGCACGAGAAGGCGGACCCGATGGCGTTCGCCACCGAGGTGCCGCCCGCGACCGCGTCGAAGGTCACCGAATCGCACTACGCCTGGGGCGACGGCGACTGGGTCGCCCGCCGCGAGGCGACCGACTGGGCGGACGCGCCGATGAGCGTGTACGAGGTGCACCTCGGCTCGTGGCGGCCCGGGCTCGGCTACCGCGAACTGGCCGACCAGCTGGCCGACTACGTCGAGGAAACCGGCTTCACCCACGTCGAATTCCTGCCGGTGGCCGAGCATCCGTTCGGCGGCTCGTGGGGCTACCAGGTCACGTCGTACTACGCGCCGACGTCGCGGTTCGGTTCGCCGGACGACTTCCGGTACCTCGTCGACCATCTGCACCAGCGCGGCATCGGCGTCCTGGTGGACTGGGTGCCCGCGCATTTCCCGCGCGACGTCTGGGCGCTGGCGCGGTTCGACGGAAGCCCGCTGTACGAGCACGAGGACCCGCGCCGCGGCGAGCAGCCGGACTGGGGCACGCTCGTGTTCAACTTCGGCCGCAACGAGGTGCGCAACTTCCTCGTCGCGAACGCGCTGTTCTGGCTCGAAGAGTTCCACCTCGACGGCCTGCGCGTCGACGCGGTCGCCTCGATGCTGTACCTCGACTACTCGCGCAAGGACGGGGAGTGGCTGCCGAACGAGTACGGCGGCCGGGAAAACCTCGACGCGGTAAGGTTTCTGCAGGAACTGAACGCGACTGTCTACAAGCGGCACCCGGGCGTGGTGATGGTCGCCGAGGAGTCCACCGCGTGGCCGGGCGTCACCCGCCCGACGCATCTGGGCGGCCTGGGCTTCGGCTTCAAGTGGAACATGGGGTGGATGCACGACACGCTCCGCTACCTGTCGCACGAGCCGATCCACCGGGCGTACCACCACAACGAGATGACGTTCTCGCTCGTGTACGCGTGGAGCGAGAACTTCGTCCTGCCGCTGTCGCACGACGAAGTGGTGCACGGCAAGGGTTCGCTGTGGGAACGGATGCCCGGCGACGACTGGAACAAGGCGGCCGGGCTGCGCGCGCTGCTGGCGTTCATGTGGGCGCATCCGGGCAAGCAGCTGCTGTTCATGGGCGGCGAATTCGGGCAGCCGCGCGAATGGTCGGAGTCGCGGTCGCTGGACTGGCACCTGCTGGAAACCCCGCTGCACCGCGGCGTGCGCGAGCTGATCCGGCAGCTGAACGCGATCTACCGGGACACCGCCGCGCTGTTCAGCGGCGACGTCCGGCCGGAAGGCTTCCGCTGGATCGACGCGAACGACTCGGCCGGAAACGTGCTGAGCTTCCTGCGCCTGGGCGCGGACGGCTCGCGGCTGGCCTGCATCGCGAACTTCGCCGGGATCCCGCACCACGACTACCGCGTCGGCCTCCCGTCGGCGGGCCGCTGGACCGAGGTGCTGAACACGGACGCGGAATCCTTCGGCGGTTCCGGAGTCGGGAACCTGGGCGCGGTGGAGGCGACCGAGGAGCCCTGGCACGGACAGCCGGCGTCGGCCGTGTTGCAGCTGCCGCCGAGCGGGGTGCTGTGGTTGCTGGAGGACCGTCCGTCCACCGAGGACTGATTGGCTCGCGCCGCTCCCGCACGGCGGCGGTCGTGAGGGGAACCCTGGGGGAATCAGCGTCCGTGAAGGTGGCCCTCACGGACCTCGCCGCCGTGCACCCGGTGCCGCAGGTCCGGGGCGCTTGCCCGTCCGGCCATGCGGTTTTGCCTGGAATTACTCTCGCGGGCGTCGCCATCCGGCCATGGTCGGAAAATGACCCACGCAGCGTCTTGCCGGTGAAGGTGCTGGTGGGCATACTTTGTTGCCATCCACAACAAACCCGGGGTGGCGCCGCCAGGCCGCCCCTCGAGTGATTGAGGGATGACAATGACGTCTACGCACACCTCCCGGTGGCGCCTCCTCGCGCTGTCCGCCGCGCTCGCCCTGGCCGGTGCGGTAACGCTGACGCCCGCCGGAAACGCCGCTCCGGCCGCCGGGTTCTCCGACGACTTCGACGGCCCGGCCGGCTCGCCCGCCGACGGGAGCAAGTGGAACTACGAAACCGGCGACAACAGCGGCAACAACCACGAACGGCAGTGGTACACCGCGGGCGCGGCGAACGGCGCGCTCGACGGCCAGGGCCACCTCGTGATCACCGCGAAGAAAGAGAACTCCGGCCACACCTGCTGGTACGGCGCCTGCCAGTACACCTCGGCGCGGCTGAACACGTCCGGCAAGTTCAGCCAGGCGTACGGGCACGTGGAAGTCCGGATGAAGCTGCCGCGCGGGCAGGGCATGTGGCCGGCCTTCTGGATGCTCGGCGGCGGGCAATGGCCGGACGACGGCGAGATCGACGTGATGGAGAACATCGGCAAGGAGCCGAACACCGTGCACGGCACCATCCACGGTCCCGGTTACTCGGGCGCGGGCGGCATCGGCGCGGCGTTCACCGGCCCGAACTTCTCCGACGACTTCCACACCTACGCGGTGGACTGGTCGCCGAACAAGATCGTCTGGCTGGTCGACGGGCAGGCTTACGAAACCCGCACCCCGGCGGACCTGAACGGCAAGAAATGGGTGTACGACCACCCGTTCTACCTGATCCTCAACCTCGCGGTGGGCGGCGACTGGCCGGGCGACCCGGACGGCAGCACCCAGTTCCCGCAACAGCTGGTGGTCGACTACGTGCACGTGAGCTGACCACCCTCGCCGCCGGAGCCCCGGCGGCGCGGAGAAGGCGCGGTCTCCGCGGGCCCCGTCCGGTTCTCTCCCGAGCCGGGCGGGGCTTCTCTGTGCCATCGCCCGGGTACACAGGTTTCGCACGGACGACGGCAAGGAAAATCTCAGGGAGCGGGTGTTTCCTGAGCTGGCGGAGGGTTACCAGACGCAGGAGCGGATCATGAACGAGCAGGAGCGCGGCGGGCACGACCAGGGACGGCCCGGCTACGGCGGGCATCCGTACTCGCCGGGAGCGGGGCAGCCGCACCAGCAGGGCTGGGGGCACTGGGGCACTCCGCCGCCCGGCGCGTACGGTCCGCAGCCGTATCCGACGCAGCAGTTCGCCGCGCCGCACCCGCAGCGTTCCCGGCGCCCGTTGCGGACCGCGGCACTCACCGTCGGAGCGATCGTGCTGTCGGTCGCCGTCGGGCTCGGAGTCGGGCATTTCGTGTGGACGCCGTCCGCGCCGCCCGGCGTGTCCGGGAACCAGAACTTCGGCTCGATCGGCAACCAGACCAATCCGTCGAACACCGCGCTCGACCCGCAGGCGATCGCGAAGAAGGTCAGCGCGGGCATCGTCAACATCAACACCGAGCTGGGCTACCAGGGCGCGGCCGCGGCGGGCACCGGCATCGTGCTCACCCCGGACGGCGAGGTGCTCACGAACAACCACGTCGTCGAGGGCGCGACCAGCATCAAGGTCACCGACATCGGCAACGGCCAGACGTACGCCGCGTCCGTGCTCGGCTACGACCGCAGCCACGACGTCGCGGTGCTGAAACTGGCTGGCGCGTCCGGGCTGGCGACGGAAACGCTCGGCGATTCGTCGTCGGTGAAGGTCGGCGACGCGGTCGTGGGCCTCGGCAACGCGGGCGGAGCCGGGGGAGCGCCGGTCCCGGCCGCCGGGCGGGTGACCGCGCTGAACCAGTCGATCACCGCGTCCGACGAATCGAACAGCTCGTCCGAGCAGTTGAAGGACCTGATCCAGGTGGACGCCGACATCCAGTCCGGCGATTCCGGCGGCCCGCTCGTGAACGCGCAGGGCCAGGTCGTCGGCGTGGACACCGCGGCCTCGGCCGGATACCAGTTCAACGGCGGCGGACGGGGCGGGCGCCGCGGGCTCGGCAACGGCTTCCCCGGCGACAACTCCCAGGGGTCCAGCGGGAACGAGGGCTACGCGATCCCGATCAACCAGGCGATCTCCATCGCGCACCAGATCGTCGGCGGCACCGGGTCCGACACTGTCCACATCGGAAAGAGCGCGTTCCTCGGCGTGACTGTCAGCGGCGCCGGGCCGCAGCAACAGCAGGGCGGAACCGGTTCGGGCGTGGTGATCCAGCAGGTCGTCCCCGACGGCGCGGCCGCGCGGGCCGGCCTGGCCGCCGGGGACGTGATCACCGCGGTGGACGGCACGCCGATCGACTCGCCCACCGCGCTGACCACCCTGATGGACCAGCACCACCCCGGCGACAAGCTCAGCGTGACCGTCGTCGACCAGAGCGGTCAGGAGCACAACGTCACGGTCGTGCCCGCCGAAGGCCCGGTGGGCTGACCGGGGTCATCCGGGCGGCTGAGCGGCTCAGTCGTCCGGATAACGCGTGTCCAGCGAAACCTCCTCCCACGCCGCCAGATCGGCGAGCTGCTGCTCGAGCTTGGCCCGGATCCGGGCGACCGCCTCGGGGCCGAGCGGCAGCCGCAGCGGCGCGTCCGGGGTGTCGACCAGCTTGAGGATGGCCTCGGCCGCCTTCGCCGGATCGTTCGGCTGCTTGCCGTCCTGCGCGGAAAACCGTTGGCGCACAACGCCTGCCGGAGTGTCGCGGTAGTCGTCGATGGGCTCGGAGAACGTCATCGAGCGGCCGGCGAAGTCCGTCCGGAACGGCCCGGGTTCCACCAGGCTCACCCGGATCCCCAGCGGCGCGACCTCCCCGGCGAGCGCCTCGGACATCCCTTCCAGCGCGAACTTCGACGTCGCGTACAGCGCGTGCCCCGGATTCCCGACCACCCCGCCGACCGACGACAGCTGCACGATGTGCCCGCTGCGCTGTGCCCGCAGGTGCGGCAGCACCGCGCGGGTGACGTTCAGGACGCCGAACACGTTGGTCTCGAGCACCTGCCGCGCCTGCTCGTCGGTCAGCTCTTCGAGCGCGCCGACCAGCCCGTGCCCGGCGTTGTTCACCAGCACGTCGATCCGCCCGAATTCGCCGATCGCCGCGCGCACCGCCGCGTCCACCGAGGCCGGATCCGTGACGTCCAGCCGGGCGGTGAACGTCTTCAGCCCTTCGAGCGCTCTCGGGTCGCGAGCCGTGGCCACGACGTTTTCCCCGCGCGCCAGCACGGTTTCCGCGAGCACGCGGCCGAACCCGCTGCTCGCTCCCGTGATGAACCAGACGCGTCCGGACATGCGGACCTCCCCAGGACCAGGTACCTTGATACTCAAATCAAACTACCTTGAGCTTCGAGGGAGTGTCCAGTTGGACTCAGTGGGGGCGGGCCTGCCGGAATGGCTGGCCGTGATGCCGGACGGCGTGCACGAGCAGGTCGAAGCGGCCCGGCAGAGGATCGGGCGGCTGTCGCGGCAGTTCGAACAGGTGCTGCGCGACGTCGCGGAGGAATACGGCTTCAGCGCCGGGGATTGGCAAGCCCTGTCGGCCCTCCACCGCTCCGGCCGAGCCGCCGTCCTGACGCCGAAGGAACTGGGCGACCGCCTCGGCGTCACCTCCGGAACCGTCACCGTCCGGATCGACCGCCTGGAGCGCGCGGGCCTGGTGGAACGGGTCGCCGCCTCCTCGGACGGCCGAAGCCGCCCGATCCGCCTGACCCGCAAAGGCCGCGCCCGCTGGGCCGCCGCGACCCGGAAACGCACCGAACGAGAGCGGGCCCTGTTCTCTTCCGCCCTGAACGAGGCTGACCTGGCGAGCCTGAACGCTCTGCTGTCCCGCCTCCTGGCCCGCTTCGAGACCGAGTTCGGCCCGTCCTCCCCGCACGATTCGCTCCGCCCGGAGTGACTTCGACCGGTTTTGTCGGTGGCGGGGGCTAGCGTGAGCGGTACCTGACTGGAGGGAAAGCTCATGACCACTCTGAAGGACCGGCCGAACACCGCACTGCTGGTCGTCGACGTGCAAAACGGCGTCGTCGCGGACGCGCACGAGCGCGACGGCGTCGTGGCGAACGTGGCGGAACTGGTGGACAAAGCCCGGGAGGCCGGGGTCCCCGTCGTGTGGGTCCAGCACAACGACGAGGATTTGAAGAAGGGCAGCCCGGACTGGGAGCTGGTCCCGGAACTGAAGCCCGCACCCGCCGAGCCGGTGGTGGACAAGTCCTACGGCGACTCGTTCGAAGACACCGCGCTGGAGTCGATTCTCGCCGACCGCGCGGTTGGACGCCTGGTGGTAAGCGGAGCCGAGACGGACGCCTGCATCCGCTCCACCCTGCACGGCGCCTTCGCACGAGGCTACGACGCGACCCTGGTGAGCGACGCCCACACAACGGGTGACCGCACCGCGTGGGGCGCGCCGCCGCCCGCGCAAGTCATCGCACACACGAACCTGTACTGGACCCATCAATCGGCTCCGGGCCGCATCGCGGGCACGGTGACGACGAAGGAGATCGCCTTCAAGGCTGGCGAGTGAGGGCTGTCTGGGCCAGCCGGACCGCGGGCGCGGTGGTGGCGGGGGGAGGTCGCGGTCACGCCCGCTGAGTGGGGGGCTGTCTGGTTTGGGCGGGTCGGTTGTGGGTGCGGTGGCGGTGGGGGGTCGTCTTCGCGCTGGGCGAGTGGGGGGCTGTCTGGTTTGGGCGGGCCGGTTGCGGGTGCGGTGGCGGTGGGGAGGCCGTCTTCACGCTGGGCGAGTGAGGGCTGTCTTGCTGGTCAGGCCGCCACCGCGGGTGCGGTGGCGGCAGGAGAGGTCGTCTTCACGCCCGCCGAGTAAGAGTTGCCTGGCCGAGCCGGGTCGGACCGCGGGCGCGGTGCTGCGAGGGGGGCACGTTCGATCCTGGGATGGCGGCTGTCTGGCCAGGTGGCGCGCGGGGGTGGCGAGGCGGTCGCGGTCACGCCTGGCGAGTGAGGGCTGGCTGGGGCGGGCCGGGATGCGCGCATGGCGGTGGCGAGGGAGGTCGTCTTCACGCCTGGTGAGGTCGAGATGCCTGGCTGGGCGGGCCGCGGGGACGGTGACCGCGAAAGAGGTCGCGTTGAAGCCCGGCGGATCCGGGCCGACCTGCCCGGACCCGCCGGGCGGCAGAGCCAGGCCGGGTGGGGCAGCGCTGGCGCACGCTCCGCGCGAGACAAAGCGGTCCCGGCACGGCTGCCAAGGTCGGCTGGGGCGCGGCTGCCATTGCTGGCGGGTTGCGGCTGGCCAGTGCGGGGTGGGCACAGTCCGTCGATGTGGGCCGGGAATGGCGGGCCGGGCAGCCGGGCCGCATCTGGGCGGGGGAGCGAAGGCCAGTTTCGGCCCGAGCATCGGATGTTGGGGCGAGCGAAATCCGCGCGCGGCCGGCCTGCCCGCTCAAGAGCCAGGGGCAGACAGTGCTGCAGCGACCGATCGCCTCGAGCCCGGCCGGTCGCGGCCTGGAAGCAGGCTGGCTGAGGTCGGCGGGGCTGCTCCGGCTTCTTGGCCTCGCCTCCGCCTGCCGCCACCGAGCCGGTCCAGGGGGGTCGCATAGTCGTTGCACGGCAGCGATCGGCAGAGGAGGGGCAGCGAGCTGGCGCGGCATCCAGCCTTACCTGATCGTGCCGAACCGTGCAGCGCGACCGTTCACAAGACCGATTCAGCCGCGCCTGGATCACCTTCCTGGCCTGGCAACCTCACCGTCCGCCGGAACCAAGCAAGCATTCGTCCGTCACACCCGACGAGCGAATCCTCCATGCCTCCAACCTAAAACCTCTCACCCACCGGAACCGGCAGCGGCAACCCACAACACCCAGCCGGCCCAGCCCGCGACCCGCCCCAGCTGAAACCCGGCTGCCACCACGGCTTTTCCCCAAGCGCTCCCCGCGTACTGGCCGCGAACCCGTGCCCAGTACCGGAAAAGCCCCGTCCGCCACGCCCCAGGGTCCCTCCTCGTCTCGTGGAGCCCACCAGTTACGGTGACGCGCGTGTCCTCGTTCCGTCCGGTAAGCGTGTCTTCGGGGAACCGGCGGATCAGCTGGGACCTCGTGCGCGGTGGGTGCGTCGTGCTGGTGCTGCTGTACCACGCGACCTTCATGAGCGTCGTCGTGCACCCCGAACTGGGACCGCGGCGGTTCGTGTTCCCGCATCAGATCGGGGCGAGCCTGCTGCTCGTGATCTCCGCGTACTTCGCCGCCGTCACGATCGGGCGCGGGTCGCTCGGCCGGTACTGGTGGGGGCGGATCGCGCGGTTGCTGCCGCCGTTTCTCGCCGCGGTCGTGGTGATCTACTTCGCGCTGCGGTACCTCTCGCCGCCCGGCTGGTTCAGCCCGCGGTTCGGCGACCTCGCCGCCAACCTGCTCATGCTCTGGAACTGGAAGCCCGCCGACTTCCCCTTCCTCGACGGCTCCCACTGGACGATTCCCCTCCAGCTCATGGCGTTCACCGTCGCCGCGCTGCTCTATCGCGGCAGCTGGGGCCACGGCCGCAAGTTCCGCGTCGTGCTGTGGGCCGCCCTGCTGGTCCCGCTCGCGCAGTGGCCGCTGCGCATCGCCGGTCCGCCCGAGTGGTACCGCGTCATCGTCGACGGTTTCGGCTTCCACCGCTGGCACCTCTTCGTCGCCGGCGTCGCGGTCTGGCTCTGGACGAAGAAACGCATGTCCACGCCGGAATTCATCCTGCTGGAAGTCCTCTGCGTCACCGCGCACGCCCTGCACGGCGCGGCCGTCACCCCGGCCGGAATCGATGTCGAATGGGGCTCGACGCTCGGCATCGCAGCCGGCCTCGCGGTCATCTCGCTCGCCGCGGCCGGCCCGGACTGGAACCGGTTCCTCCCGTCGTTCGCCCAGCGCGCGATCACCTGGTTCGCCGGAGTCTCCTACGGCGTCTTCCTGATCCACCAGGCCATCGGCTACCTCGTCCTGCACTGGCTGTCCGGCCTCGGCGCAGACCCGCTGCTGCAAACCGCGGGGATGATCACCACCGGCGTCGTCCTGGGCTGGGCCCTCACCCGCCTGGTCGAACGCCCCGCCCACCGCTTCCTCATGCGCAGCTACGACTCCTGGACCACCCGCGGCCGCCCCGACGACGAACCCTCCCCGGTCCCCACCGGCAAGCCCGGCTGACTCCCAGCCGCGGCACTGCGCCGCCCGCACCCGCCAACGCATCGACCGGTGATCTACCGGCCGACCACCCCTTACTGCGGTTTCGCATCTAGGCTCACTTGACGTGACCGGGGCCTGAAGCACTCGCACGGCACCGCAACCGCTGGCCCAGCAAAGCCCGATCAACCGTCGCCGCGCGAACAAGCTCGCCCATCCGCGGCCAACCGACCGCACCCACGGCCATCCGCGAGAGACACCGCCGCGCACATTCGCGCCGTCACTTCACCGGAGCCCGACCCCCGGCCCACCGCGCACAAGCTCGCGCCCCGGTCTCCCCAGAACCCGAACTCGCCGCCGCTCACAAAGCGAACGCCACCGACCGCACCACCAACGCCGCGACGAAGACCACCGTGAACGCCAGGTCGAAGCCGACCCCTCCGGCGCGGATCGGCGGCAGCACCCGGCGCACCGGGGCGATCACCGGCTCGGTCGCGCGGTGGGTGATCCGGCGGACCTGGCCCAGCCACGCGGGCCCGGTCGCCACCAGGCGCGTCCAGTCCAGGACCATCCGCACCACCAGCACCACGATGAACACGGTCAGGACGTACCCGACCAGGGTCCCGATCAGGCTCATCGCACACCTCGCGTCTCCGGCAACGTTCTCACCCCCCAACGTCCGGTGGACCCGCGGAGTGTCCGGTTCACCGGAATTCTCAGCCGATTGCCAGGATCCGCCCGATCGGGTATCGAGGAGGGTCCGGAGAAGGGAGCGGCGGGTGCGCAGTGCGGCGTGGTTCGGGGCGTCCGGCCGGGCGGGGATGATCCACCGGTCGTGGATGCGGTCCCAGGGCTTCGGCCCGGAGGTGTTCGACGGCCGCCCGGTGATCGGGATCGCGGTGAGCGCTTCCGAGCTGGCCCCGTGCAACGTCCACCTCGACCGCGTCGCCGAGGCGGTCAAGCGCGGCGTCTGGCAGGCGGGCGGCTTCCCGCTCGCGTTCCCGACGATGGCGACCGGCGAAACGCTCATGCGCCCCACCGCGATGCTCTACCGCAACCTGATGGCGATGGAGGTCGAGGAGCTGATCCGCGCCAACCCGCTGGACGGCGTCGTCCTCCTCTCCGGCTGCGACAAGACGACCCCGGCGATGCTCATGGGCGCGGCGAGCGTCGACTTGCCCGCGGTGATGGTGACCGGCGGCCCGATGCTCAACGGCAAGTTCCGCGGCGGCGACGTCGGCTCGGGCACGCACGTCTGGAAGTTCGAGGAAGAGCTCAAAGCCGGCCGGATGACCGAGGAGGAATGCTTCTTCGCCGAAGGCTGCATGGCCCGCTCGAACGGCCACTGCATGACCATGGGCACCGCCTCGACGATGGCCTGTCTCGCCGAAGCGCTCGGCATGCAGCTGCCCGGTTCGGCGACTTGGCCCGCGGTCGACGTGCGCCGCTTCGAGACCGCGCAGGCCGCCGGGCAGCGCATTGTCGCGATGGTGCGGGAAGACCTGAAACCGTCGGCGATCCTGACCCGCGCGGCGTTCGAGAACGCGGTCCGCGTCAACGCGGCGATCGGCGGGTCCACCAACGCGATCGTGCACCTGCTCGCGCTGGCCGGGCGTGTCGGCGTCCCGCTCGCGATGAGCGACTTCGACGAGCTCGGCCGAGCGGTGCCCACGCTGGTCGACCTGATGCCCTCGGGCCGGTTCCTGATGGAGGATTTCTGTTACGCGGGCGGAGTTCCCGTGGTCTTGTCCCGGCTCGCGGATGCCGGACTCCTGCACACCGACGTCCGCACGGTCGCCGGCAAGCCGTGGGAACCCGCGCAGTGCTGGAACGACGAGGTGATCACGACCGTCGAGGCGCCGTTCCAGCCGCCCGGCACCGGAACCGCGGTGCTCACCGGGAATCTCGCTCCCGAAGGCGCGGTGCTGAAGCAGTCGGCCGCTTCGCCGGAACTGCTCACGCACACCGGTCCGGCACTGGTCTTCGACGCCGCGGAGGACTACCACCGCGTCGCCGACGACCCGGACCTGCCCGTCACCGCGGACACGATCCTGGTCATCCGCGGCGCGGGCCCGAAGGGCTACCCGGGGATGCCGGAGGTGGCGAACGTCCCGGTGCCGAAGAAGCTGCTCGAACAGGGCATCACCGACGTGGTGCGGATCTGCGACGGCCGGATGTCCGGCACCGGGTACGGGACCGTCGTGCTGCACGTGAGCCCGGAATCGGCGGTCGGCGGCCCGCTCGCGCTCGTCCGCACCGGAGACCGGATCACGCTCGACACCCCGGCGCGCCAGCTGACCCTGCACGTGCCCGACGACGAACTCGCCGCCCGCCGCGAAGCCTGGACGCCGCCGGAAAGCCCGTACCGCAGCGGATACACCTGGCTCTACCGCGAGCACGTCACCCAGGCGCATCTCGGCGCGGACTTCGATTTCCTGCACGGCGCCCGCGGGTCCGCCGTGCCGAGGGATTCGCACTGATGCGCCGCCTGGTGAAGACCGCCGCGGGCTGGCAGGTCACCGACGGCCAGTCCACCGGGGCGCTGCCAACCGGCATCACGCTCGGCTCCCTGCTCGCCCTGCCCGCGGAGGATTCCGCCGAAGCACTGGCGATCGAGCTGACGCCCGGAGCACCGGCCGAGCTGCGAGCTCCGGTCGACGACGACACCGAGGTGTGGGCCGCCGGGGTCACCTACGAGGTGTCGCGCGAGGCGCGGATGGAAGAGAGCGGCGACGCCGACGTCTACGCTCGCGTCTACGAGGCAGAGCGGCCGGAGCTGTTCTTCAAGAGCATCGGCCATCGCGTGCGCGGGCCGGGCGAGCCGATCGGCGTGCGCGAGGACTCCACTTGGGACGTTCCGGAACCCGAATTGGCGTTGGTGTGCAACGCGCACGCGGAGATCGTCGGCTACACGATCGTCAACGACGTGAGTTCCCGCAGCATCGAAGGCGAGAACCCGCTGTACCTGCCGCAGGCGAAGATGTACCGCGGTTCGTGCGCGGCCGGGCCGTGGATCGTGCCCGCGCAAGAGATCCCGGACCCGTACACGCTCGGCATCACCGTGGCGATCCGTCGCGCCGGCGAACTGCTTTGGGCAGGGGAGACGTCCACCGAGCGGCTGCGCCGGCGCCTCGCGGATCTGGTCGCGTGGCTCTACCGCGGCGACGTTTTCCCGCGCGGCGCCGTCCTGGCCACCGGTACATCCGCTGTTCCCGGCCCGGACGTCACGCTCGAGGCAGACGACTAGGTCACCATCATGATCGAGGGCATCGGCACCCTCCGGAACCCGGTCCGGCGCGGCCGTTTCGCCTGACCTCCTCTTGACGACGCCCCGCGAGTTCGGTTATTCAATCTCGGTTCACATATCTGTGGAGTATTCATATTCTTGAACGGAGTTGCGGTGCTGCCTCCTTCCCGGTCTTCCCGCCCGCGTCGTCTCGCGGCGGTTCTCGCGACGGTCGCGGGCCTGCTCGCGACCACTGCCGGAGCGGCGACCGCCGCCCCCGCGCCGAAGTCCTGTTCGTTCGTCTGCGTGCCGGACACCGTGGTGCTCGACGGTGTGCGGCTCGCCGCCAACAAAATCGGCCTGAGGGCCGGGAATCCGACCCTGCGCACGTCGCTGTCGAACCTGCTCAAGCAGGCCGACGACGCGTTGACCAAGGGCCCGTGGACGGTCGTCGACAAGGAGCGCGTCCCGCCGAGCGGCGACAAGCACGACTACTTGAGCCTCGCCCCGTACTACTGGCCCAGCCGGCCGAAAACGCCGGAAAATCCGCAGGGCTGCCCGTACGTCGACCGCGACGGCCAGGTCAACCCCGAGATGAAGAACGTGCCGGACAAGGCCGCGCGGCTGGTCGCGTTCAACTCGATCTACCAGCTTTCGCTCGCCTGGTTCTACACCGGCAAAGCCGAGTACGCCCAGCGCGCCGCGCTCGACCTGCGCACCTGGTTCCTCGACGCGGCAACGAAAATGAACCCGAACCTGAACTTCGCGCAGGGCATCCCGTGCAAGACCGACGGGCGGGGGATCGGCATCATCGAGTTCTCCTACACCTTCACCCAGGTCCTCGACGCCGCCCGGATCCTCGACGCGGGCGCGCCCGGCTGGACGAAGGCCGACGGCCAGGCGTTCCGCGGCTGGTCGGCCGACTTCCTGACCTGGTTGCGCACCAGCAAGAACGGCGCCGACGAGGCCAAGGCGACCAACAACCACGGCACCTTCTACGACCTGCTCACCGCCGCGACCGCGAGCTACGTCGGCCAGCGCGACCTCGCCCGCCGGATCGTCCGCGACTCCGGCCGGGGCCGGATCGACCACCAGATCGCCGCGGACGGCGGTCAGCCCGAGGAGTCGACTCGCACGCGGACGTACCACTACCACACGTTCAACCTGGTCGCCCTGACCCGGCTCGCGCAGCTGGGCCGGCACCTGGGCGTCGACCTGTGGTCGTACCGGAATCCGCAGGGCGGCAGCATTTTCGCCGCCGTCGACCACCTGCTCCCGGCGGCCACCGGCGCGGCGCCGTGGCCGCTGCCGGACATCCACTTCATCCAGTACGCCGCTCTCGACAGCGTGCACGCCGCCGCTGACGCCGGGGACCGGAAAGCCCGCGCCGCGGTCGGCCGCATCCCGGTTCCGCCCGGCGGCGACCTGTTCCCGGTGCGCCCGGCGGCCGAGCAACTGGACGACGTTTCCACCACCTGACCCCGGTTTTCACCCGGACGCGGCACGGTCCGCGTCCGGGTTTCCGGCCGCGGTCGTGGAACGATTCAGATCGACCGATTTCGCGGGAACGGGAAAGGGAAAGCCGTGATCAAGACCAGCCGGAGCACCGGTTCCGGGGCTCGCCGGGTGACGTTCGTCCTGCCGCTCGACACCCCGCCCGGCCCGGTGAGCGTGGTCGGCGACTTCAACGACTGGCAGCCCGGTCGTCACGAACTGCGCAAACGCTCGAACGGCACGCGCTCGGCCGCGGTGGAGGTCCCGGCGGGCTCGCGGCTGCGCTTCCGCTACCTGGCCGCGGGCGGCCGCTGGCTGGACGACCCGGACGCCCCGGCCCGCGACGGGCGGGACTGCCTGTACATCGCGGACTGACGCGCCGGTCCTGGCGGGACGTGAAGGCTTCGTTCGCGGCGGGCGTGATTGCGGCTGTGACGCGGGCTGAGCTGCGCCGGTCAGTGCGAGGCGCGGAGGCCTTCGTCCGCGACGGACGGGACCGCCGCTGTGTCGCGGGCTGAGTTGCTCCGGTCCGTGCGAGGCGCGGACGCTTTCGTTCGCGACGGGCGGGTTTGCCGCTGCGCGCGGGCGGCGGGCCAGTTCCGTCGCAGGGCGCCTCGGGCGCGCCAGCGGGATGGCCCCCGAAGCGGGCAAAGCTCCGGCAGTGAACGCTCGCCCGGAACACCTGTCGGCCGCGTGATAGCCCGCGTCCCGGCGAGACCGGTTCCGCGGCGGCAGTCGATGCCGCGCAGCGGTTCCGCCGCCCGGCCCGCGTGCGCAGGTACCCGGTTCTCACCGCACCAGCACTCACCATTCCTGAGCCGCACATCACCCCGCCCTGGTTTTGGAGCACCCGCTCCATTACTATCCGAACCATGCCCCGCCCCCGGATCCACGATCCCGAGCTGATCCTCGACGTCGCCGAGCGCCTCATCGCCGACCACGGCCCCGAGGCGCTCACCGTCCGGAAGCTCGCCCAGGAGGCGGGCGTCCCGAACAGCACGATCTACCACGCCTTCGCCAACCTCCCCGCCGTGATCGGCCAGACCTGGCTCCGTGCCGCTACCTTCTTCCTCGACGAACAAGAGCGGCTCGCCGACG
The DNA here is from genome assembly GCF_000411975.1 of Amycolatopsis orientalis DSM 43388. GTDB lineage: Bacteria > Actinomycetota > Actinomycetes > Mycobacteriales > Pseudonocardiaceae > Amycolatopsis > Amycolatopsis orientalis_D. Next base: position 106,719 of record NZ_ASXG01000126.1, on the reverse strand, counting down.
AAGCGTCCGACCCGGTCGAAGCGGTGGTCGCGGCGGCCTGCACCCCGGCCGTGGTGGCCGACGCCCGGCCGGACGCCGCGCGGATGATGATCGCCGTCCCGGCGAAGCGAGTCCTGGGCCCGCAGTTGCCCGAAGAACTCGCGGAAGCCTTGTACGCCTTGGACAAACGCCTGGTCCGCCTCCTCGTCCGGCTCGCCCGGCAGCTCTGGAACCGCGGCGACGGGCAGGCCGTCGAGGTGATCACCGCCTGCGTCGTGGACCTCCCGACCGCCCTGCTGCGCCGCGAACTCGCCACCGGGCCGGCCAGCGCGGAAAGCCGCGCGAGGCTGGCCGCGGCGGTCCGCGCCATTCTCGCCCTCGAACCGCCGAAAAAGTCCAGAAAGGACTGAAATGCCCACCCTTACCACCACCGGCCCGGTCCACGTGCTCGACTTCGGGGCCGACGAAAACCGTTTCGCCCCAACGTGGCTGGAAGAAGTCCACACGCATCTCGACACGGTCACCGCGGGAAAGGAACCCGCCGCGCTCGTCACGATCGGCAGCGGCAAGTGCTATTCCAACGGCCTCGACCTCGATTGGCTCACCAGCCACCCCGATGACGCCGGCAAGTACGTCACGAGCATCCACGAACTCTTCGCGCGCGTGCTCGCGCTGCCGGTCCCGACCGTCGCCGCGGTCAACGGGCACGCCTTCGGCGGCGGCGCGATGCTCGCGATGGCCCACGATTTCCGGGTCATGCGCGAGGACCGGGGCTACTTCTGCTTCCCCGAGGCCGATCTCAACCTCCCGTTCACCCCGGGCATGGCCGCACTCGTCCAGGCGAAGCTCACCCCGGCCGCCGCGGTCGCGTCGATGACCACCGGCAGCCGGTTCGGCGGTGCGCAAGCGAAAGCGCTCGGCCTGGTCGACGAGACCGCCGCGCTGGAAGATCTCCAAGCGGCGGCGGTGGATCGAGTCGCCCCGCTGGCCGGAAAGGACCGCAGCACGCTCGGCGCGATCAAGTCCACTATGTTCGGTCCGGCGCTGACCGCGTTGCGGGAGGCCGGGAACTGATCAGGTAGGCTCGCGTACGCGCGGCGGTGGGGCTCGCCGCTCCGGGCATCGCCCGGACAACCGCGGCTCGCGCCGCCAACAGTCCCTACTCGAACGGTGAGCCACGCCCGTGGAGTAGGAGAAGACTGTGCCCGAAGAACCTCTCGACCCGGATGTCGACCTCCGGGATCCCGTGCAGCAACGCGAACTCGTCCGGCACCACGTCTCGGTGCTCGGGGTGATCGCGCTCGGCGGCGGGCTCGGCGCGCTGGCCCGCTACGGCCTCGCCCAGGCTCTTCCCGCCGCGCCCGGCGGCTTCCCGTGGGCGACCTTCTGGACGAATGTCGCCGGCTGCTTCCTCATCGGCGTGCTGATGGTGCTGGTCACCGAGGCGTGGTCGGCGCACCGGCTGGTGCGGCCGTTCCTGGGCGTCGGCGTCCTCGGCGGCTTCACCACGTTCTCCACGTACGCGGTCGAAGCGCGCAACCTGCTCCGGCCGGACACCGTACCGCTCGCCTTCGCCTACCTCGGCGGCACGCTCGCCGCCGCGCTGCTCGCCGTTCTGCTGGGGCACGCGATCACCCGCAAGCTCGTTCCGGTGGAGGCGGCCGTCTGATGACCGTCCTCCTCGTCTTCCTCGGAGCCGCGGTCGGAGCGCCGATGCGGTACCTGACCGACCGGGCCGTCCAGTCCCGGCACCAGAGCCTGTTCCCGTGGGGCACGTTCACCGTCAACCTGATCGGCTGTGTCCTGCTCGGCGGGCTCGCCGGCGCCGGGACCGCGCTGCCAGCGGCGGTCTACTCGCTGCTCGGCACCGGATTCTGCGGGGCGCTGACGACGTACAGCACGTTCAGCTACGAAACCGTCCGGCTGGTCGAGCGCCAGGCGTACTTCGCCGCGGCCGCGAACGTGGTCGTCAGCGTCGCCGCGGGCGTCGGCGCGGCGGCGTTCGCGTACGAGGCTGTCCACGCTTTGGTCGGGTAAGGGTGCGATCTGCACAGCCGAGCTGCTCCGGCTGTGCGGATCGCACGGTGACCTCGCCGAAGCCGCTGCTTACGGTGCTGGGAACCGTTCCCCTCCCGGATTAGGAGGTCGCCATGGCCTCGGCTGTCGGTGTCGACGATTACGCGCTGACCAGGGTGCCCGATTCCGCCCGTTACTCGTGGTGGTCGGTCGCTGTGCAGCGGTTCGGCCAGGTTTCCGCGCTGTCGCAGTTCCTCCTCGGCGCCACGATCGGCTTCGGGATGAGCTTCTGGAACGCCGTCCTGGCGTTCACGTTCGGCTCGGTCATCCTCGAACTGATCACCGTCCTCGTCGGCGTCATCGGCGTCCGCGAGGGCCTCGCCACCTCGATGATCGCGCGCTGGACCGGCTTCGGCCGCGGCGGTTCCGCGCTCATCGGGCTGGCCATCGGGATCAGCCTGATCGGCTGGTTCGGCATCCAGTCCGCGGTGTCCGCGCAGGGCCTCGCCGCGCTGGTCGGCGGCCTGCCGGAATGGGGCTGGGCACTCGTGTTCGGCCTGGTGGTGACCGCGATCGTGGTGCGCGGCTTCCACTCGATGGCGTGGACTGCGTACCTGATGGTGCCCGCGTTCCTGATCCTGGTCGGCTGGTCGGTGGTGTCCGAGCTGACCCGGCACGACCTCGGCGCGCTCGTGGCGTCCGCGCCGCCCGGCCCGCACCTCAGCCTGCTGCAGGGCACGACGCTGGTCGCGGGCGGCTTCATCGTCGGCGCGGTGATCACGCCGGACATGACCCGGTTCAACCGCACCACCGGCGACGTCGTGAAGCAGACACTCGTCGGCGTCACGCTCGGCGAGTACGTGATCGGCCTGGCCGGCGTGCTGCTCGCGCACGCGGTCGGCACGGCGCAGATCACCACGATCGTCACGTCGTCGGTCGGCTGGGTCGGGCTGCTGATCGTCATCGCGGGCACGATGAAGATCAACGACTGGAACCTGTACTCGTCCGGGCTCGGCGTCGTGAACTTCATCGGCACCGTGTCCGGGAAGCGGGCGCACCGCGGCCTGGTCACCGCGGTGCTCGGCGTGGTGGGCAGCGTCCTCGCCGCGGCCGGGATCCTGTCGAAGTTCACCGATTTCCTGACCGTGCTCGGGGTCGCGTTCCCGCCCATCGCCGGGATCATGGTGGCCGAGTACTTCGTGGTGAAGCAGTGGCGCGGCGAGCTGGAGGAGGCGCGGGCCCGCGGCGCGGTGCCCACCGACGCCCCGGTGTGGGTGCCCGCGACGATCGTCGTCTGGATCGCCGCCGCGCTCTTCGGCGAGTTCGTGGACTGGGGCCTGCCCAGCATCAACTCGCTCGTCGTCGCATTCGTTCTGTACGTGGCCGCCGGGAAGCTCGGCCTGGTCCGCGGGGTCGGCAAGAGTGCCACCGCGGACGCCGAACCCGCCCCGGCCGCCTGATTCCCCGACCTGGAAGGAGCTTTCTCCGTGCGCATCGGCATCGACGTCGGCGGCACCAACACCGACGCGGTCCTGCTGGACGGCCGCGAGGTGCTCGCCTCGATCAAGACCAGCACGACCGAGGACGTCACCTCGGGCATCGTCGCTGCCATCGACGGGCTGCAGCGGCAGCGGGCGTTCGACCCGGCCACGGTGCGGGCGGTGATGATCGGCACCACGCACTTCATCAACGCGCTCGTCGAGGCGCACCGGCTGGCCCCGACCGCCGCGGTGCGGCTCAGCCTGCCCGCCGGCGCGTCGCTGCCGCCGATGGTCGACTGGCCGCAGCGGCTGGTCGACGCGGTGTCCGGGCGCAGCTACCTGGTCCACGGCGGCCACGAGTTCGACGGGCGGCACATCGCCGAACTGGACGAGAGCGAACTGCGCAAGGCCGCCGACGACATGGGCGCGGCCGGCGTCCGCAGCGTCGCGATCACGTCGGTGTTCTCGCCGGTGAACGCGGAGTTCGAGGCCCGGGCGGCGGAGATCATCGCCTCCCAGCTGCCGGACGTCGCGATCTCGTTGTCCCACGAGATCGGGCGGATCGGCTTGCTGGAGCGGGAAAACGCGACTGTCATCAATGCCGCGCTGCGCGAGCTGGCGGCGCACATCGTGGACGGGCTGGCCGCATCGGTGACCGGTGCGGGCATCACCGCGCCGCTGTACCTGAGCCAGAACGACGGCACCCTGATGGACGTCGACTTCGCCCGCCGCTACCCGGTGGCGACCTTCGCGTCCGGCCCGACCAACTCGATGCGCGGCGCCGCGGTGCTGTCCGGTTTGGACACTTGCGCGGTGGTCGACGTCGGCGGCACCACGAGCGATGTCGGCGTGCTGCGCCAGGGATTCCCGCGGGAGGCGACCACGGACGTGAGCGTGGCCGGGATCCGCACGAACTTCCGGATGCCGGACGTCCTTTCGATCGGCATCGGCGGCGGCAGCCGGGTCCGCGGCGACGCGGCCGGCGTGACCGTCGGACCGGATTCCGTCGGTTACGAGCTGACCTCGAAGGCGCTCGTGTTCGGCGGAGACACCTTGACCGCAACGGACATCGCGGTCGCCGCGGGACGGGCCGAGATCGGCGACCCGGCGCTGGTCGCGCACCTCGACCGGGACTTCGTCAAGGCCGCGCTGGACCGGATCGCGGCGGACGTGTCCGACGTGGTGGACCGGATGCGCACGTCGTCCGAGCCGCTTCCGGTGGTCGCGGTCGGCGGCGGTTCGGTGCTGCTGCCGGACGAGCTGGCCGGTTCCGGCGAGGTCCGCCGACCGGACCACTACGCGGTGGCCAACGCGATCGGCGCGGCGATCGCGCAGATCGGCGGCGAGGTCGACCGGGTGTACGTGATCGAGCCCGGCCGTCGCGAAGCGGTGGTGGACGAGGCGAAGCAGGAGGCGGTCGACCGCGCGGTGGCCGCCGGGGCGAGCCCGGCGTCGGTCGGCATCGTCGACTTCGACGAGGTGCCGATCCCGTACCTGCCCGGCAACGCCACCCGGATCCGGGTCAAGGCGGTCGGCGACCTGCAGCTGGGGGCGTGACACCATGGCAGAGGGCAAATCCGAGATCACTGCGGAGGACCTGGACGACATCGCGCGCGGCGCGGCGATCCTCGGCACCGGCGGCGGGGGAGACCCGTACATCGGCCGCCTGCTGGCGCATTCCGCGGTCCGCGAGCACGGTTCGGTGCCGCTGGTGAAACTGTCCGAATTGGACGACGACGCCGTGGTGCTCCCGGTCGCGATGATGGGCGCGCCGACCGTGATGGTCGAGAAGCTGCCGTCCGCCGAACAGGTCGGCCTCGCCGCCCGGACGCTGGCCGCCTACCTGGGCAAGGAACTCACGCACATCGCCTGCGCCGAAGCGGGCGGCGTGAACTCGCTGATCCCGGTCGTCGCGGCGGCGCAGCTGGGCCTGCCGCTGGTGGACGCGGACGGCATGGGCCGCGCGTTCCCGGAACTGCAGATGGTGTTGCCGACCCTGTACGGGATTCGCGCGACGCCGATGTCCATCGCGGACGAGAAGGGCAACCGCGGCGTACTGGACACTGTGGACAATCACTGGGCGGAGCGGCTGGCCCGGTCGGCGACCGTCGACATGGGCTGCTCGGCGATGATCAGCAACTACGCGATGTCCGGCGCGCAGGCCCGCGAGTCGATGGTGCCCGGCACGCTGACCCTGTGCGCGGAACTCGGCGCGCTCGTGCGGCAGGCCCGCGAGGAGCACGAGAACCCGGTGGAGCGCGTCGTGGCGCGGTTGAGCGGCCGGACGCTGTTCAGCGGCAAGGTCGTGGACGTCGCCCGCCGCACCGTCACCGGGTTCGCTCGCGGCGAGGCCCGGCTGTCTGGAATGGACGGTGACACCGGGGCGGAAATGCTGCTGCGCTTCCAGAACGAGCACCTGGTGGCCGAGGTGGACGGCGAGGTGTGCGCTTCGGTGCCGGACCTCATCTGCACCCTCGACCGCGAGTCCGGCGAGGCCGTGACCACCGAGGGCCTGCGCTACGGCCAGCGGGTGACGGTGATCGCGGCCCCGGCGGATCCGCGCTGGCACACCCCGGAAGGCATCGCGCTGGCTGGTCCGCGCTACTTCGGCTACGACCTCGACCCGATCGGGGTCGCCGGATGAGCTGGACTCTGACCGAAGAGCACCTCGAGGACCTCGCGCGCGGCGCGGCCGTCCTCGGCACCGGGGGCGGCGGCGATCCGTACGTCGGACGGCTGCTGGTGCGCGAGGCGATCCGCGAGCACGGACCCGTCACGGTGCTGGACCCGGACGACCTCGACGACGACGCCTTGGTGATCCCGACCGCGCAAATGGGCGCGCCGACCGTCGTGCACGAGAAGCTCCCGAACGGCGCCGAACCCGAACTCGCCTTGCGGGCGCTGGAAAAGCACCTCGGCGCGAAGGCCGGCGCGACGATGCCGATCGAATGCGGCGGGATCAACTCGATGATCCCGCTGGTCGTCGGCGCGCGGCTGGGGCTGCCGGTCGTCGACGCGGACGGCATGGGCCGCGCGTTCCCGGAACTGCAGATGGAGACCTTCGGCGTGTACGGCGTCCCCGGTTCGCCGATGGGGATCGCCGGGGAGCGTGGCGAGACCACGGTGATCGACACCGGGGCCGACAACCGGCGGATGGAATGGCTCGCGCGCGGGGTTACCATCCGGCTCGGTGGCGTCGCGCACATCGCCGAGTATTCGATGCGCGGCGCGGACGTGAAACGCACCGCCGTGCCGCGGACGCTCTCGCTCGCATTGAGCGTCGGGCGCGCGATTCGCCTTGCCCGTGAAGAGAATGCCGATCCGGTGGCCGCGTTGGCGACCGCGCTCAGCGACACGTTGTACTCGCATCTCCGTGTGTTGTTCCGCGGCAAAGTGTCCGATGTGGAACGGCGGACCGAAGAAGGATTCGCTCGCGGACGCGCCGCGGCGGTGTCTTTCGACGGCGAACACAAGCTGGAAATCCAGTTCCAGAACGAAAACCTGGTCGCCCTCGTCGACGGAGCGGTCCGTTGCCTCGTGCCGGACCTGATCTGCGTGCTGGAGGCGGAATCCGCCGAACCGATCACCACCGAAACGCTGCGCTACGGCCAGCGGGTCACCGTGGTCGGGATCTCGACGCCGGCGCTGATGCGCACCCCGGAAGCGCTGGCCACGTTCGGCCCGGCGGCGTTCGGGCTGGCGCACGAATTCGTCCCCGTGGAGGTGGTCTCGTGAGTTCGCTCGAGGGCCGGACGGTCGTGGTGCTCGGCGGCGGTTCCGGGATCGGGCTGGAGGTGGCGCGGCGCGCGACGGCGGCGGGCGCCCTGGTCCACCTCGGCGGCCGGACCGGCGACAAGCTCCGGGCCGCCGCGGCGGAACTGGGCCCGACCGCGACCTGGCAGGCGGTGGACACCACCGACCAGGCGTCGCTGGCGGAGTTCTTCGGCGCGCTGGAGCGGGTCGACCACCTGTTCACCCCGGCCGCGTCCTACACCGTCGGCCCGATGCGGGAGCTGAGCGACGAGGAGGCGGAAAGCCCGTTCGTCACGAAGTTCTGGGGCCAGTACCACGCGGTGAGACACGCCGCGCCGAAACTGTCGGACGACGCTTCGGTGGTGCTGATGTCCGGCGTCGCGAGCGTGCGCCCGCCCGCCGCGGCCCCGGCGTACATCGCGTGCAACGCGGCGATCGAGGGCCTCGGCCGCGGGCTCGCGGTGGAACTGGCCCCGGTCCGGGTGAACGTCGTGTCGCCGGGCACGATCGACGGGAACCTGTGGGCCGGGCGTCCGGCCGCCGCGCGGGAGGCGAGTTTCGCGCAGTACCGCGCGGACACGCTGCTGCACCGCGTCGGCCGGGAGTCCGAAGTGGCCGATGCCGTGCTGTACCTGTTCACCAGCACCTACACCACCGGCTCGACGCTCTATCCGGACGGCGGCTACAGCTTCCGCTGATACGCTGACCAGCCATGCGCATCACCGCCGCGGACGTGCCGGCACTCGAACGCGGCGTCGCGCTGCTCGGGTCCGGCGGGGGCGGGGACACGGTCACCGCGGCGGTGCTGCTGCGGCGGCTGACCGAATCCGGGCGCGAACCGGTCGTGCACCGGATCGCCGACCTGGCGCCGGACACTCTCGTGGTGCCGACCGGGATCGTCGGCGCGACCGCCGCGTTCGCCGAAAAGCTGCCCAGCGGCGACGAGTTCGCGTCGGCGATCGCGGCGATCGAGCGCTGGACCGGGCAGCGCGCGCAGGCGCTGATGACCATCGAGATCGGCGGTCTCAACGGCTTGCTTCCGCTGGTCGTCGCCCAGGAGCTGGGGCTGGCCTATGCGGACGCGGATCTCTCCGGGCGCGGGCTGCCGCGGCTCGACCAGTTCTCGGTCGCCGCGACCGGCCGCGGCGTCGCTCCGGCGGCGATGGCCGAACCCGGCGGCCGGGTGGTGGTGCTGGCCGCCGCGGCCGACTCCGTGGTCGAGAACGGGGTCCGCGCCTTCCTGTCCAGCTCCGGCGGGTGGGCGGCGATCGCGCTTTCCCCGATCCCGGCCGGCGAACTGGCCGACCACGCCGTCCTGGACACGACGAGCGAGGCGCTCGCCCTCGGCTCCCGGGTGCTCGCCGCGGGGGAGAGCCCGGACCTCGCCGCGCTGGAGACCGCCCTCGACGGCCGGGTGCTCGCCCGCGGCCGGGTGCTGGAGGTGTCCCGGCACGTCGGCCCCGGACAGCACGGCCACCCCGGCTTCGGCCGCGGCTCGGCGACCCTGACCGACCATCGCGACGGTGCGTTGCTGCGGCTGGAAATGGAGAACGAGTACCTGCTGGCGCTGCGGGACGGGCTGCCGGTGGCGTCCACTCCGGACGTGCTGTCGGTGCTCGACCGCCGCACCGGCGTCCCGCTGCAGTGCGACGCGATCCGCGCCGGGGTGGAGGTGGACGTCGTCTGCCTCGCCGCGTCCCCGTTCTGGACTGATCCGCGCCGGCGCCCGCTGCTGGAACCGCGCGCGTACGGAATCGACTGCGATCCGGTGGTGGCGCGATGATTCTCCGCCAGCTGCTCGCGCTGCCCTCGTGGGCGGGAGCGGTCCGGGTGTGCTCCGGCGAGTCCGGTTTGGACCGTCCGCTGAAGACAGTCACGGCCGCGCTGGACGCCTCCGGCGCGCCCGCTCCCGGCGAGCTGGTGGTGGTCGTCCGCCCGCTCGGCTCCGACTGGCAGATCGACGCGCTCCTGCGCCGGTGCGCCGACGCCCGAGCCGCCGGCGTTCTGCTCCCCGGCGCGGAACCGCTTGCCGCGTCCCGGCTTCTGGCCGAACGGCTGTCGGTGCCGCTGCTGGTCACGTCCGCCGATCCGCTCGATCTGCTCGTGGACGCTCGGCTCGCGCTGGCCGCTCCGGACCTCGACCGCGCCGACGCCGTGCTCGCCGCGCACCGGGCGCTGGGGGAGCGGTTGCGTCCGCCGGAAGAAATCGTGACCGTGCTGCGGCGGCTGCTGGACGCTCCCGTCGCCGTGCTCGACGACCGCGGCGAGGTGCTCGCCGGAGAGCTCGCCGAGGCGGGCCGCGTGCGAGTGCACGAGCCGGTCCCGCAACGCGTCGCGCTTCCGGACGGTGTCCTGCTCGCGCATCCCGCGGTCCTGCCGCACCCGTCGGTCTGGCTCGCCGCCGCGCTGACCGGGGCGAAAGCTCCGCGCGCGGACGTCGTCGCCGCGACCCTGGCCGTCGCCGCCGGCGCCGTACAGCGCTGGCTGCTGGCCCATCGCCTGGAACTGGAACGCGACGCTCGTTCCCGCTCCGCTCTGCTGGGCGATCTGCTGCGCCAAGACACCGAACCAGGCGCCGACCTTCGCCGTCGCGCGGCCGACGCGGGCTGGCGGCTCGGCGGCTGGCACATCGGCCTGCGCATCGGAGTTCCGGCGGACGTCGACACCGTCTCCCGTACCCAGGAAGTCGTGCGCGCGCTGCGCGCGGAGTCGATCGACGCGGTGACCGTCGAACACGGCGAGGGCTGGACCGGCTGGGTCACCTTCGACCAGGAACCGACCGCCGAGCGAGTGCGGGCGCTCTCCGCACGGTTGCGCGCCGTGCATCGCAGCCTGCGCCGCACGCTCGACGCGCACCTGGGCGTCGGCCGTCCGCATGCCGACGGTCTCGCCGCGACAGTCGCCGAAGCCGCCGACGCCGCCCGGCTCGCCGCGACCCGTCCGGAGACCGGGCATTTCCTGCACGTCGACCAGCTCGGCATGGCCCAGCTGCTGCTGGAATGGACCCGCACCGACACCTTCGAACCCGCCGCGCGCGCGTTGCTCGCCCCGCTGGTCCCTGCGCCCGGGGACCTGATCCGCACCCTCGCGGCTTACCTCGACGCCGAGTCTTCGCTCGCCGAAACCGCGACCGTGCTGGGGATCCACCGGAACACCGTCGCGGCGCGGATCAGCCGGATCGAGCAGCTGCTGCACGTCGACCTGTCCCGGCCGGACGAACGGCTGGCCCTGCACCTCGCTGCCCGGGCGGTGATCCTCGCCCGGTCGCCTGAGTAGTACTGGCAGGGCCAGCTACGGCCTTGGGAAGCGAAGGCGCGGCAGGCAGACTCGAGGCATGAGCACGAACGACCTGGGCGATTTCCTGCGGGCCCGCCGCGGCGGGTTGACGCCGGACGACCTCGGCCTTCCGGCCGGAGCCGGCGGCGGACGGCGGGTCGCCGGCCTGCGGCGCAGCGAGGTCGCGCAGCTGGCCGGGGTGAGCGCCGAGTACTACACCCGGCTGGAGCAAGGCCGGGCCCGGCAGCCGTCCGAGCAGGTGCTGCACGCCCTGTGCGACGCGCTGCGGTTCGACGACATCGAACGGCGGCATCTGTTCGCTCTCGCCGGCGCCACGGCCGAACGCCTGGACCGGGCCGAGCACTCGTCGCGGCTGCGTCCGGCGCTTCGGCAGGTGCTGGACTCGATGGAGCTGGCATCGGCGTTCGTCAGCGACCGGAATCTCACGGTCGTCGGCGGAAACGCGTTGTGGGCCTTGCTGTTTCCCGCTGTCGCGGAGCTGCCGCGGCGCGAACGCAGCATGGCGCGCTGGACGCTGCTCGATCCCCGGGCCCGCCTCGTGTGGCGGGACTGGGAACGCGTCGCCCGCGACTACGTGCACGGGTTGCGGCTGGCGGCCGCCGCCCAGCCGCGGAACCAGCACATCGCCAACCTGATCGGCGAGCTGATGCTGCGTTCGCCCGAGTTCCCGGCGTGGTGGTCGGAACACCGCGTCCAGGAACGCAGCACCGGCCTGAAACGGCTGCGGCATCCGGTCGCCGGCGAGCTGGACCTGCAGTACGAGATCTTCACCTCGGTCGCCGATCCGGGCCAGTCGATGGTCGTCTACAGCGCGCCCGCCGGTTCGCCCTCTCAGGAACGGTTGCGGCTGCTCGCCAGCTGGGGCCGTGAACCGGCGCGTTCCGCCGAGTCCTGACCTTCCATTCCACCTCGGGCCCCGCCGTACCGGCGAGGTCCATGCAGTCCTGCCCGACTTCCCCGAAAGGACCTTCCGCGATGCACAAGAAATTCCTGATCACCGGCGTCAGCACCGGCCTCGGACGGGCCGTCGCCCAGCGAGCGCTCGCCGCCGGGCACGAGGTCGCGGGCACCGTGCGCACCGAAGCACACGCGGCCGATTTCGCGGCGCTGGACCCGGAACGCGCCCGGGCCTTCGTCCTCGACCTGGCCGAAGCCGACCGGATCGAGCCCGCGGTGCGGGCAGCCGAGGAGGAACTGGGCCGGCTCGACGTGCTGGTGGCCAACGCCGGGTACGGACTCGAAGGCACTTTCGAGGAGTCGTCGATGGCCGACGTGCGCCGCCAGTTCGAGGTCAACGTCTTCGGCACGGTCGCGACGATCAAGGCGGTCCTGCCCGCGATGCGCGAACGGCGCGACGGCCAGATCTTCGTCATCACCTCGATGGGCGGGCACACCACGTTCCCCGGGCTGGCGTTCTACGAGGGCAGCAAGCACGCCTTGGAAGGCATCACCGACACCCTCGCCCAGGAGGTCGCGCAGTTCGGCGTCCGGGTGACCGCGGTGGCTCCCGGCGCGTTCAAAACCGACTGGGCGGGCCGGTCGCTGGTCCGCGCCCCGCGCCGGATCGCCGACTACGACGCCCTGTTCGACCCGATCCGGACGCGCCGCCAAGCCCTGGCCGGCCAGGGCATCGGCGACCCCGGCCGCGCGGGCGACGCGCTCCTCCGCCTGCTCGACGAGGAAAACCCGCCGGTGCACCTGCTGCTCGGCTCGGACGCGCTGCGCTTGGTCACCGCCGGACGCCAGCGCGTCCAGGCCGACTTCGACGCCTGGCAGGACCTGACGCTTTCCACCGATTCCGCCGACGGCGGCGTCACGGTCGCTTGAGGTCAGACGCGACCGCGCACGAGGTCGATCAACCGCCCGAGCACGTGCTCGCCCGACGCGCGCAGGCCGTTGTGCTCGTACTCGTTCGTGATCCACGGCCGCAGCGTCGGGATCAACCGCGCGGTTTCCTCGGAGAACACCCGCTCGACGTACATGTCGTCGGCGTAGATCGCGGCCGCCGCCGGGACCGTGCACTCGCGCAGCACGTCGGCGTCGTACAGCCGTGGCCATTCGTGCGCGGCAAGCAGTTCCGCGGTGTCCTTCATCGGCCGGAGGCTGTGGAGGTCGTCGAAGAGCCAAGGGAAGACGTGCTCGCCGGTGAAGAGCGTCCGGTCGGTGCGGAAATCGTCCGGCAGCACGCGCTCGGCGGACCAGCGGGTGGCGAACCCGTCGGAATAGGACGATTCGTGGATGACCGAATACAGCGGATTGCGCCCGGTGAACGGCAGCGAGCTGAAGACGTCGTGCGCGAATGCCGGGGACTTCGGGTCGCGTTCCAGCAGGTAGTGCAGCGCTTCCTCGCCGCCGCTGGCACCGAGGAGGCAACCGAGCTGCTGGAACAACCGCGCGGTGAGCGGGCTGCCGTCCGGCAGGACCACGGCCCCGTCGTCGAGCAGCGGCAGCAGCGCTTCGACGCGGGCACGATCGCCGGGGTAGCGGCGGTAGTACTGGCGGTTGCGCTCGAGCAGGTTGGCGAACGTCGCGGTGTAGACGTCGTCCGGATGCCGCCCGACCGGCGGGAGCCCGCCGGTGAAGAAGGCTTCGGCCAGGCCCTCGGGATGCCGGGAAAGGTAGGCGAGCGCGCAAAACCCGCCGAACGACTGGCCGAGCACGCTCCACTTCTCGACGCCCAGCCGCCGCCGCACGAACTCCGCGTCGCGCACGATCGCGTCCGCGCGGAAGTGGCTGAGGTGTTCGGCCTGCTCGGCCGGCGTGCCCGGCAGCGTGCCGACCGGGGTGGAACGCCCGGTGCCGCGCTGGTCGAGCATCAGGACCCGGTACTCCCGCAACGCCCGCGGCAGCCAGCTCGGCGCGCCCCGCGACGGCCGCGGCGCCTCGTGGCCCGGGCCGCCTTGGAGATAGACGAGAAACGGCCGGTCGAGCCCGTCCGGGTCGGCGACCTCCCTCGCGAAGACGGTGATCTTCGCGCCTTCGGGGCGGGAGTGGTCGAGGGGGACGGAGAACTCGTGCTCGGTGAGCACCAGGCCGGGAAGGCGCACGGTGGTTGCCATACGGGCGATTCAACCAGAACGAGCGTATGCCGGGCCACGGAAATCGGCCGGTGGAGTCTATTGTGGACGGTCGGGCCGTTCGCCGGCCCGCAGGCGCCGCGGACGGCTCGTCCGAGCTGTGCCGGTACCGCGGTGCCTCCGGGCTCGCCGAGTCTTCGCGCGCCAGCTCGGTCCGTCCGTTGCCCGCCCCGGATGGAACAGGGGGCTACTCCTTGCCCATCGACCGGCGGATCTCGGCCAGCTTGTCCTTCGCCGCTTCCTTCCGGTCGGCGATCTTCTTGTCCAGCGACCGCAGATCCTCCGGCCCGCCGATCCCGGCGAGTTCCTGCGCGCCGACCGAGGTGGTGTAGCGCTTCTCGATCCGGTCCCGCACGAAGTCGAACGACGGGGCCCCGTTGTCCGCGTAGTCGGGTTCGGGAAGATCGGCGGGCGGCGTGCCGGGGCTCTCCACGATCTCCGCGTCGAGCGGCTGCTGCTCGCCAGGCTGGTCCGCGCTCATCGTCTCGCCTCTTCTCGGTCGTCGGCTTCGCCTTCGACCCTAGCCGACCTCGCGCGGGCGGGGCGGATGTTTCGCCGCCGCCGGTGTGCGGTAGCCCATCAGGGAGAGAAAGGAGCCCGCGATGCCGCGCCCCCGCTCGACCGCGCCGCCCGCCCCGCCGGAGCCCGTCCCGCCCGGCCCGGTGGAACCCGACCCGGTGACCCCGGGACCGGACCGCCCGCTGCCCGACCCCGAACCCCTCCCGCCCGAATCGGAACCCGGCCCCGAACTGGCGGCGGCGGGTCCGTTGTGGACAGTCCGGCCGGAGTGAACCGGTCGGGGACGGGCGATCCGGTGGTTCGCCCCGTCGGCTCGGAGCCGGTGGTCCGCGGAGGTTTCCGGTCCTAGTGCCTGGTCAGGCCGCCGATCGAGGCGAGCGCTTCGCCAGCCGGGTTCTCTGTGCTCGTGCCCGCCGTCAGCTTCGGCCGAGAGGTTCCCGGCGGAATCGCGTCCGCTCGCCGCCCGCTAGGCCCGGTTGCGAAGCCTGGTGCGCTGCTGAGACCCGTGCCCGCCGAAGGGGCGTGCGACGCCGTTTGCCCGCCGGGTTCTCCGAAGTCGCCTGCTCGCGCCCGCCGTCAGCTTCGGCCGCGGGGTTCCTGGCGTGCTCGCGCCGCCGCTAGCCGCGGTTGCGAAACCCGAGCGCGGTGGAGCAGCGAGCTGCCGCGCGAAGCCCTTGCCCGCCGAGTACTGCGGCTCACCGCCGGTAGTCTCGCGAGGCGCGCTGACCACTCCGTGCCGCTCAGCCGCGGAACCCGCCCGCCTCCAGCGCCGCGTCCACCTTCGCCCGGTGCGCCTCCGCCCACTCGTCGAGCGTCTGCGCCTCCTCCTTGGCCAGCTTCGCCCGCGCGTCCGCCAGCACCTGCGCCGCGTCGGCCCCCGGCACCACGACCACGCCTTCCTCGTCCGCCACGACGATGTCCCCGGGATGCACCGTCACCCCGCCGCAGCGCGCGGGCTCGCCCAACGGCGTCACCGCGGCCTTGGTGCCGGGAATCGGGATCACGCCCCGCGCGAAGACCGGGAAGCGCGCCTCGCGAACCTCCTGCAGATCGCGGATCACGCCGTCCAGGACGAAACCCGCGATGCCGCGGCGCTGAGCGGTGGCGCAGACGTTGCCGCCCGCCAGCGCGTAATCGACGTCGCCGGATTCCGCGACGATCACCGCTCCCGCCGGCGCGCGATGGATGGCCGCGTGCAGCATCAGGTTGTCCCCGGCGGGCAGCGCACCGGGTACGCAGGCCCGGCGATTCGCGGCACCGGGCCCCACAGGGGCCGCACGCCGTGGTCGAGCACCTGGCCGCGGCCGAGCAGGTCGGCGAGCGTCGTGGTCGGGATGTCGGCGAAACCGTCGTCCATGGACGGCGATGCTCTCACGCGCGGCCCGGCCGGATACCGTTCCGTGGCACCGATCACGGAGGAGAAGATGGCTTTCCGGCACACCGTCGTGGCGTCCCCGGTCGGCGACCTCACCCTGGTCGCCGACGGCAGCGCACTGGTCGCCGTCTACTTCGACGGCCACAGCCGGACCCCGCGCTTCCCGGACTTCGGCCCGCGCGCCGACGACGGATTCGCCGACGCGACCCGGCAGCTCGACGAGTACTTCTCCGGTCAGCGGAAGGCCTTCGAGCTCGAACTGGACCTGCGCGGCTCCGAGTTCGAACGCCGCGTGTGGCAGCTGCTCACCCGCATTCCCTACGGCGAGACGCGCACCTACCGCGACCTGGCCGTCGAACTGGGCGAACCCGGCGCGGCACAGGCGGTTGGCAACGCGAACGGCTGGAATCCGCTGAGCATCGTCGTGCCCTGCCACCGGGTCGTCGGCAGCAGCGGCGGTCTCACCGGATACGCGGGCGGCGTCGACCGGAAACGGTTCCTGCTGCAGTTGGAAGAACCACCCGCCGACGACGCCGGACGGCTGTTCTGAGGCGGTCACCCCAGCGAGGCGCGATCGTGTTTCCAATACCCCTGGAACGCGATCGCCTGCTTCGGCACCCCGCGCTCCCGGTTGAGAAACCGCCGCGCGCCGGTCGCCAGCCCGCTTTCCCCGGCGACCCACGCGTAACCGGGCGGATCGGAAAGATCAAGCTGGCCGAGGACGTCGAGCGCGAGCCGTCCGGGCAGCCGGTCGTCCTCGCGGACCAGCCACTGGACGTCGGCTCCGAGCGGCGCGTCAATCGGCTGGATGTCGTCGCGCGCCCCGACCTCCAGCAAGACGGTGCCGCGGAAATGCGGGGACGACTCCAGGATCGCGAGCGCGGCCGGAACCGCGCTTTCGTCGGCGAGAAGCAGCTGGTGCCCGCCCGCCGGCGGCAGATAAGTGATCCCCTCGTCGAGGATCCCGACCTCGTCGCCCGGCCGCGCGTTCTCCGCGAACTTGGACGCGGGCCCGCCGTCGCGGTGCACCGCGAACGCGATGTCCACCTCGCCGGGCCGTGCCGCCCGGACTGTGTAATTCCGTACCCAGGGCCGGGACGCGCTGCTCATGAGCAGGTGCTGAGCGAGCCAACGGTTGCTCGAAGCGGTGGGAAGCCGCAGCTCGCGCTGTCCCTCGCGGGGGAAGAACAACCGGCACCATTGATCGAACCCGAGCGGCGCGAAATCCTCGAGACCCTCCCCGCCGACGGTCAGGGTCACGAAATGCGTGGAGGTCCGTTCGGCGCGCAGCACGGACGCCCGGAGCAGCCGTCTGCTGCCGGGCGTGCGGCGCTGGGGGAGAGTCGGCATGGTGGTCCTGTTCCAGTTAGGTAAGGCTTACCTATTGGACGCTAGCCGGTCTGATCTCCGAACGGCAAGGGTGGAACTGCCCTGGCCGCCGCTGTGCGTACGTCTCGCCTAGCGCGGATGCATCCGTTCGGGTCAGTCGATCGGTCGTCGCGCTGCCGCGTCGATCACTCTCCGTGTCACTCATGTGGGTGACGGTTGATTGCTCAATGACTCGACTCGCAGTGACACTCTGTGTATCACTGCCGGTCGGCGGGCGTCGGCGAGCGCGAGATTCTCCGTCTGGCGACTGTGCGAATGAACGTGCATATTCCCGTGGCAGCGCCGGTTCTCTGCAGTTCGCAGACCCGGCAAGAGGTCTGGACAAGTCGGTGCGTGCCTCGCCGCCGGAGGCCGAAATGGCGACCGCGAAGAGTAGCTAAAACCGTCACTCGAACCGTTGGGCGACGCTGGGCGACCGTTCACCGCGACACTGCCAGTAGAACTGGCTGGTAACGCACCGTCTTCGCCAGGATGAGCCCATCCGGGACCCGCGCCGCACGAGGGCCGGGTGCCGGACAGCCGTCGGAACCGGTCCGCCGGCCGGAGGAGAAAGGGATGACGACCTCATGACGGTGGTTCCCTGCCTCCCCGACCAGCCGCGCCGCACCGGGCAGCCGCGCCAGACCGGCGAGCCGCCCGAACCGGAGGAGGGCGTGGTGCTGGTCCGGGAGCCGCACCCGAATCGGCCGAGCCGCCGCCGTGACTCGGAGCCTGCCGGGGAAGCGATGCCGCCCCGCGATGCGCCGCACCCCGAGGGGCTGCCCGGACCTGCCGGGGAATCGCGCTTGGGCGGCGCGGACGCGCAGTCCGGCCCTGCCCGGCCCGGCGATGCGGCCACCGCGAGTGCCGACGCCAGTGCGAGCACCGCGACCGAATCCGACTCGGCTGCTGCCGAGCGCGCCCAGCTGGGCAAAGTGGCCGCGAGCAACTCGCCGGACGCAAGCTTGACCGATCGCGATTTGCCGGAGGCAAGCCCGGTTGCCTGGCTTTCGGCGGAAACGGACTTGGCAGGGTCCGGCTCGGCAGGCGCAGTCGAAGAGGATTCGGCGGAACGCAGCTTGGCCGAGTGCGAATCGGGGGAGACGAGCCCGGTTGCAGAGGTCTCGGCAGAGGCGGGTTCCACCGGATGCGATTCGGCGGAGGCGGGCGCGGTCGCCGCGGACTCGGCGGACACGGGCTCGGCCGTAAGCTGCTCGGCGGAAGAAACGTCGGTCGCGAGCGATTCGGCGAAAGAAGACTCGCCCGCTACGGATTCCGCTTCGGTCGCTAGGGTCGCGGCGGAAACCGGCCCTGTTGCGAGTGGTTCGGCGGAGGAAGGCTCGCGCGCTCCGGGCTCGGCTCCGGTCGCAGGGGGCGTGGCGAGAACCGATGCGGTTGCGAGTGGTTCGGCTAAGGAAGGCCCGCACGTTACGGACTCCGCTCCGCTCGCAAGGGGCGTGGCGAAGATCGGTCCGGTCGCGAGCAGTTCGGCGAAAGAAGGCCGGCTCGCTACGGACTCCGCTCCGCTCGCAAGGGGCGCGGCAAAGATCGGTCCGGTCGCGAGCGATTCGGCGAAAGAAGGCCCGCTCGCAACGGACTCCGCCCCGGCCGCAAGGGGCGCGGCGAAATCCGGCCCGGTCGCGAGCAAAGCAGCGAAATCGAGCCAGGCCGGAAACGGCTCGGCGGCAACGAGGCCGGGTGCCAGCAACCCGGCGACCGCCCACCCGACCCCCACCACCGAAGCGCAGCCAGCGCAATCCGCCCACCAAACAGACCCCGATCGCCCCGCCCGAGTCCGAGTCGTCGTCGACTGGGATCCCTTCTCTCGTCCGCCCCGGCGCGTGGCGACCCGGGACGAGATGGTCGCCGCCGCGCACCGCGTCTTGGCTCGTCGCCAGCGCGGCCGGCATCGCAAACCCGACACCCGCGAGTCTTGGACGTCCCGGGCCGCGGATTTCGTCGTCGCCTGGGCACCCGCGCTCCGCATGGCGCTGCTTCTCCTCGCCGGCACTGCGTTCCTCGCCGGGCTCATGCTGCTGGACAGTCCGATCGCGGGCGTGGCCGCGACGCTGGCGGCGGCGGGCGCGGCGTGGGCGGCCCGGCCGAGAAGGTCTCCTTCGCATCGGTGCTGAAGGGCGTGTCGATTCCGGGCGGGGCCGTTCGACGAGGATGTGCCGGCTGGACGGAACCAGCCCCGACACCGAGGAGCGGTCAATGCGTTTCCTGATGATGCACCGGCTCGACGAGAACGCCCCCGAGGCCTGGAACCCGAGCCCCGAGTTCATGGAGAAAATGGGCGCGTTCATCCAGGACTGGACCGAACGCGGCATCCTGATCACCGCCGAAGGCGTGCACCCGTCGGAGAAGGGCGCGATCGTCCGCAAACCCCGCGGCGCGACCCCGGTGGCGACGGACGGCCCGTTCACCGAGGCCAAGGAGGTCATCGGCGGGTTCGCCCTCGTCAACGCCGAGAACCGGGCCCAGGCGGTCGAGTACGCGCGCCAGTACGCGGAGCTGTTCGACGAGATCGAGGTCGAGGTCCGCCAGGTCGTGGAGTTCGACGACCTCCCGGACCTCGCGGCGCGGTAGCCCGGCGCGTCCGGCGGATTCGCGCGCCAGGCCTTGTCTTCGCCGACCCGCACCGCGCCGCGCGGGGAGCTTCGTCCGGGGGAACCGGGCGGGGCCTGAGCAGGCAGCGGTGCGGGTCGCGCCTACGTTGCCGGTGCTCCGACCGCACGTCGCTGACCCGATAGACCGGTCTGTCCGAACTGGACGCCGCGATCCACCGGTTTCCCGGTCAGGCAAGCGGATTCCGCGCAGTCCCGCAACGACTCCCGAGCAGCCCTCCCGCGCGAAGAACAGGCAGGGCCATCAGCGCTCATGAAGGCCACGCAGTAGCCGTAAGTGATCGACAGCACACCCGCCTCCGCCAGGCCCATCCGGGTACGGTTGACGGTGCCACGGAATCCTGCGTGGTTCATGCGGACGGGGAAGGGCGATCGTGGAGCTGAAGGTCGGGTACAAGGCGTCGGCGGAACAGTTCGGGCCTCGCGAGCTGGTGGAGTTCGCGGTGCGGGCCGAGGAGCTGGGGCTGGACTCGGTGTGGGTGTCGGACCATTTCCTGCCGTGGCGGCACGAGGGCGGCCACGCGCCGTGGGCGTTGGCGTGGATGCCGGCGGTCGCGGAGCGGACCAGCCGGGTGCTGATCGGGACCAGCGTGCTGACGCCGACGTTCCGGTACAACCCGGCGGTGATCGCGCAGGCGTTCGCGACGATGGCGCTGCTGTCCGGCGACCGGGTGATCCTGGGGGCGGGCACCGGCGAGGCGTTGAACGAGATCGCGGTGTCGGGCCGGGAATGGCCGGAGTTCAAGGAGCGGTTCGCGCGGCTGCGCGAGTCGGTGCGGCTGATGCGCGAGCTGTGGAGCAAGGACAGCGTCGACTTCGAGGGCGACTACTACCAGCTGGTCAACGCGAAGATCTATGACCGGCCCGACCGTCCGGTGCCGGTGTACATCGCCGCCGGCGGTCCGGTGGTGGCGAAGTACGCGGGGCGCGCGGGCGACGGGATGATCTGCACGTCCGGCAAGGGCATGGACCTCTACACCGAGAAGCTGATGCCGGCGATGGCCGAGGGCGCGGCCGCGGCCGAGCGCGACGCGTCGAACGTGGACCGGATGATCGAGATCAAGATGTCCTACGACCGGGATCCGGAGCAGGCGCTGGCGAACACCCGGTTCTGGGCGCCGCTGTCGTTGAGCGCGGAGCAGAAGCACTCGGTGTCGTCGGCGGAGGAGATGGAGCGGCTGGCCGACGAGCTGCCGATCGAGCAGGTGGCGAAGCGGTGGATCGTGGCCTCGGACCCGGACGAGGCGGTCGCGCAGATCAAGCCGTACCTCGACGCGGGCCTGAACCACCTGGTCTTCCACGGCCCCGGCCACGACCAGGAGCGCTACCTGGGCCAGTTCGCCGAGGACGTGCTGCCGCGGCTGCGCGCGCTGTCCTGAGCGATTCGCCGAAACCCCCGTCCGGCTCCGGCTGGGCGGGGGTTTTCAGTCTTCGCTGGGGAAAAGGACCGGGCTGAGCAGGTAGCGCCTGCGCCCCGGCGCGGGCCCGTTCGCGAGCATCGGCGCGATCGCTTGCCGCATGCCGTCGATCATCGCGAGCAGTTCGTCGCGGTCCAGCCAGACGGCGTGCTGCCGGTAGCCGACGAGGTCCTCGACCGGATCCGCCTCGTCCCGGCTGAGATAAGCGTCGAATTCGGCGACCAGCGCGGCGGTCGCGGCGGCGAACCCGCGCCGGTGGTCCTCCGGGGTCAGCTGGGCGATCGCGTCCTGGCCGATCGAAGCGCGTTCCTTGCGCAGCCGGTAGGTGCGCTCGACCGCGCCGCGCACGCGTTGTTCGTCGGCTACCTCGAGGATGCCGCCGTCGGCCAGGACTTCGACGTGCCGGTAGACCGTCGCCTTCGAAACATCCGGGAGCAGCGCGCCAAGCTGTGCGGTAGTGAGCGTCCGATCGCCGCGCAGCGCGTGCACGATCCGCAGCCGTACCGGATGTCCCAGGAGAGTCAAGACGTCCACCCCCGAATGTTCTCATAGAGTGCTACCGTTCGCATAACTTGAGAATGATGGGGGCTGGGATGAATCCGAGCGAACGGGCGGTGGCGGTCGTCGAGCAGCTGCGGGAGCGGCGGTTTCGGGAGGCGGAGACACGGTTCTCACCGGAGTTGCGGAGGGCGGTGTCCGGAGCGGCGCTGGAAACGGCGTGGCGCGCGCAGACTGGCGAGCACGGTTCGGTGAGCGCGCTCGGGGCACCGGTCACGGAGCCAGCGGGTCCCGGGCTGACGCGGGTGCAGGTGCCGGTGGTCTGCGCGCGTGGGGAATTCGTTGTCGTGTTGTCCGTCGATGCGGCCGGAATCGTTGCGGGGCTTCGGTTTGCGTCCGCCGCGACGTGGAGCAGACCGTCCTATGCGGACGAATCTGCGTTCGTTGAACAGGACGTCGTGCTTTCCGCGGAACCCCATCCGGTGCCGGGAACGCTGAGCGTGCCGCGTGGGGAGGGACCGTGGCCGGGTGCGGTCCTGCTCAGCGGCGGCGGAATTTTCGACCGGGACGAGACGGCCGGGCCGAACAAACCGCTCAAGGATCTCGCGTGGGGCTTGGCTTCCCGGGGCATCGCGGTGGCACGGTTCGACAAGGTGACGTACGCCCATCCCGAGCTGGCGACCGCGCCCGGCTTCACGATGTCCGCGGAGTACGTGCCGCATGCCGCCGCCGCGGTCCGTCTCCTGCAGGCGCAAAAAAGCGTCGATGCTTCGCGGGTGTTCGTCGCCGGGCACAGCATGGGCGGGAAGGTCGCGCCGCTGGTGGCGGCCGCCGAGCCGTCGGTCGCGGGGCTGGTCCTTCTGGCGGCTGATGCCGAGCCGATGCACCAGGCCGCTGTTCGCGTGGTCCGGCATCTCGCTGCCCTGGACGCCAAAGTCGAGGCACTCGTCGAGCCGATCGCCCGGCAGGCCGAAGCGGTGGCTGATCCGGGGTTGTCGCCGTCGACGCCGGGGGAGGGGCTGCTGTTCGGCTATCCCGGGTCGTACTGGCTGGAGCTGCGCGAGTACGACCCCGTCGCGACTGCCGCGGGGCTGGGGCTGCCGATGTTTCTCGGGCAGGGCGGCCGGGACTGCCAGGTCACCGTCGAGGACGACCTCAGCCGGTGGCGGAGCGGGCTGGCCGGACGGCCGGAGGTCCACGTCCGCGTCTATCCGGCGGACGACCATCTGTTCTTCCCCAGGACCGGTCCGTCTGCTCCGGACAGTTACCGACGACCGCAGCACGTCGACGCGGCGGTGGTGGCCGACGTCGCGGAGTGGTTGACGCGAGCGCGGTGACCGAGGCGCGCGCTGTCGATCACCCGCCGCCGGGCGTGGGGAGCGAACGACGAAAGCCCTGCCTCTCCGAAGAGAAGCAGGGCTTCCGGAACGCGATGGTGCGCGATACTGGGATTGAACCAGTGACCTCTTCCGTGTCAGGGAAGCGCTCTCCCGCTGAGCTAATCGCGCGAGGTGGAGACGGGATTCGAACCCGTGTACACGGCTTTGCAGGCCGTTGCCTCGCCTCTCGGCCACTCCACCGCATGGGGCTGAAGCCCTCCGAGCGGACGACGGGATTCGAACCCGCGACCCTCACCTTGGCAAGGTGATGCGCTACCAGCTGCGCTACGTCCGCACTACCGTGGCTGCGAGGCGGCGCCGGGAATCTCGCGATTCCGGCTCGCACCCCGTCGCCGTGGTGTGAAGAAACCATATCGGACCCCGGCAACCGCGTTGGCACCGGGGGGTTGTTGGCCCGCCCGCGAGCCGGTGATCAGGCCAGATCGTTCGGGATCAGGTGGGTGAGCGCGTCGTCGACGTCGACCCACAGGTGCTCGTTGCCCGGCAGCACGACGTCGTACGTGCGGTCCAGGAAATCGGCCAGCTCCTGCGCGGACGCCTCGAACATGGCGTGCCCGGACGGCGAGTTCAGCTCGATCAGGACCGACTCCGGGTCCTCCACCGAAGGCCGGATGCGGACGTCCCCGTCGCCGGCGTCGGCGAGCAGGCCGTCGGCGAGCAGGTCGCGCGCGTAGACCCATTCGACCCAGCCGGCCCGCCCGGTGCGGAAGGCGGCGACGACGGCATAGGGGTCGCGGGTGTCGTAGCGCAGCTCCACCTTCACCGGAACCGCCGGGGTCCGCGGCGCCAGCAGGTCGAAGACCGCCGTCGAGCGGAGCGTCACGTGATCGTTGCGCATCGTCCTACCCTTCGTCTCCCTTCCCGGCCCGGACGACCGAGGACAACGGTGAGACGCACCAAGGGCCGCGATCCGTCGCGGGTGCGCTCGAGATCACCCGTTCGAGACCGTCTGCCCCGAGGTCCGTCCGGTCCGTCGCCGTCCGTGCCGCGCAGCCTTCAGCGGGCGCCCGGTGGGGAGCCACCAGTACATCTTGCGCGGTTCGGCCGCCGTGCGATAGCACCGTCGCACGGATGTCGCGGACGGCCGCACGCGCCCCCGCCCGGGCAAGGCCTTGGTTAGCTCGGGGTTATCCGTACCGTATTCGCAGGCAGACGCGCTGTAGTCGGAGCAAACCACCCGTTTGCAGGCCCCCGAAAGTCGTGGGGTAGGCTGATGCAGCACCGCGAGCGGGCGATTAGCTCAGCGGGAGAGCGCTTCGTTCACA
Source organism: Amycolatopsis orientalis DSM 43388 (assembly GCF_000411975.1). Lineage (GTDB taxonomy): Bacteria > Actinomycetota > Actinomycetes > Mycobacteriales > Pseudonocardiaceae > Amycolatopsis > Amycolatopsis orientalis_D. The sequence continues at coordinate 82,646 of NZ_ASXG01000126.1, read as the reverse complement.
CCGAAGAGGTCACTGGTTCGATCCCAGTATCGCCCACCAGCACTTCGCCGATGGCCTGCCGACGATCTTCGTCGGCAGGCCATCGGCGTTTCCGCGAGTCCGGAACGGGACGCTCATCGCCTCCTGCGCCGTGTCCTCGGCGGCCTGGCTGCACGAACCTCCGGACGTGCGGGTACGCGCCGGAGACCAGCCGCGCTGCGCCGTCGCGGCGAGGTGGGCGGCCAGCCAGGCTCACGCTTCGACTTTCCGCGCGCTGGGAACACCGCGCTGCTACACCCCAGAACCGCCCCGACTGCTGCCGAGACAACGACGGCGGTCGTCGCACCTCGTTCGGCATGTCCATGAGAGCGGCTCCGCGAAAGAATTCAGCCGCACGAGATCAGCGGCTGTGCTAACTTGGCCGTGCGCCCCGGATGGGCCTACGCATGGAGGTAGCGGCTAACCAGCCAGCACAGAGATCGGGCTCTCCGTCTCTCGCAGTTCCGCGGATCCGAAGACCGGATCGCTGCGCCATGCCTGTGCCTGCGGGGTCTTTTCGCGTCCCATCCTGTGCTCGACGCCTCCTTTCCGCGAAAACCGAAAGGAATTGTGTGAGCAACGATTTTCAGCGCCGGCTGATCGCCGAGTTCCGGGCGAACGGCGGCGCGCTGGGCGGCAGGTTCGAGGGCTGGCCGCTGGCCGTGCTGACCACTACCGGCGCGAGGACCGGCCGGAGCCGGGAGGTCATTCTCGGTTTCCTGGAGATCGACGGCAACGGAGTGGTGGTCGCGTCGGCGAACGGGGCGGATCGCAATCCGGCTTGGTACCACAACATCCGGCGGAATCCGCGGGTGACCGTCGAGACCGGCGACGAGACTTATCCCGCGATGGCGGCCATTCCGCGAGGAGCCGAGTACGAGAAGCTTTTCGCGCGCGTGGTGGCGGAAGCTCCGGGTTACGGCGAATACCAAGCGAGGGCGACGCGCGAGATTCCGGTGGTCGTCTTGCATCGGATCGACAAACGCGGCAAAGGCATGGGGGATTGGCTCGTCGAAGTGCACCAGTGGTTTCGCGACGAGTTGCGGGCATTGCGCGACCAGGCGGACCGCTTGGCCGACGGCAGCGCGACCGCGCTCGTCTGGCCGAAACCGGATCTGGCACAGGAAATGCGCGCCCACTGCCTCGGCTTCTGCGCCGCGTTGCGGCGGCATCACACCGGCGAGGATTCGGCGGTATTCCCGGCGCTGGCCGGGCAGTTCCCCGCGCTCGCGCCGGTGCTGCAGCAGCTCTCCGGGCAGCACCAGGAGGTGGCGCGGCTGCAGGAGTCGATCCGGGAACTGGTCGACGGCTTCGTTCCCGGCGAATCCGACCCGGTGCGGCTGCGGACCGAGCTGGAACGGCTCGCCAGTGAACTGGAGGCGCATTTCGCCTTCGAGGAGCAAGCAGTGGTGACCGCGTTGAACGCGACGGCCGCGGCCCCGCCGACAGCGTGAAGCGGGATTGCTCCACTGTGGACCTGATTGCGAAGCGGACACGGCGGTAGTCCGCGAGAAATGTGCGGCGGGGGCCTGGCGGAAGGCGGTTCGCATGGTTCAGACCAGACAGATGGCCGGAGGCCGGACGACCCGCGCATTCCGCCGTGGATCGCGCGGTGGGCAAGGGAAATCGGCGAGTCGGCGGAGCGCTGGCGCCCGAACGGCGGTTGGGCGGGCGCGGGCCCCGCCGGTGACCCGTGCGGGGGAGCTGATCCGGCTGCGGGTCTGCTGGGCCGTTCGGGGTAGGTAGTGGGAAACTTGACTACTGCGGGTAATTTCCGTTGCCGAGTCAGCGTGACCCGTCGTGACCTCCCCGTTATCTTCCGGGTGCTTCCTGACAGAGAAGACCCGCAGGCCGTGGCTGGAAAATCTCTGTAACAACGCTCGCTGAGCACCCGATACCTTGGCGAGTGTCACACCTTCGGTGACGCGGGTCGGACCGCCGCGGTGATCACACATTGTGATCACCAGTTCTGACTCAGCGTGCCGGCGGCGATCAGGTCCGGGGAGCTTGCGCAGCGCGGGAGGACTGATGGAAGAACCGGTGCCGCCCTGGCCCGCGGACGGCGTTTCGCTGCCGCGGGTCGACCTTCAGGCGGTCCCCGCACCGCCGGTCGACGTGGCGGCCGCGCCGCCCGGTCGCGCCGACGAGAGCCTCGACCCGGCCACGGTGTGCCCGGCGGAGGGGGATCCGCCGAAAACGCACCCCGCCGAGTGGGAAAAACGTTACCGCCGGACGGTGATCGCTTCGGATCTCGTCGCGGCCTGCGTGGTGATCGCGATCAGCGCGTTCGTCATCGACCGGCTCGCCCCGCACGACATGCACGCGTTCGGCACCGCGTTCGCGATCCTCTGCGCCCTTCCGGTCAGCCGGGCGTGGAGCCCGCGGGTGCTGGGGGAGGGTCCCGAGGAATACCGCACGCTGGGCCGCGCGCTGATCACCGCGGCGGTCTTGGTCGCATTCGGCGGACTGCTGTTCGGCGCGCTCGAAGTGCAGCCTTGGGTGTTTTTCGTAGTGCCGGCCGTCGCATTGGTGCTGTTTCCCCAGCGGTACGCCCTTCGCCAGATTCTGCACCGGAAACGGCGGCGCGGGCTGTGCCTGCTGCCGGTGATGGCGGCGGGCAGCGCGGAAACGGTCGCGGACCTGATCAAGCGGACCCGGACCGAAGCGCACGTCGGCTGGCGGGTCGAGGCGGTGTGCACGTCCACCGGAACCGGGGAGATCGACGGGGTGCCGGTCGTCGGGCGGCTCGAAGAGCTGTCCCGGCACGTCCGCCGCGGCGGATACCGCGTCGTCGCCATCACGGCCGACCAGTACTGGAATCCCGAGCGGCTGCAGCGGCTCGCCTGGGATCTCGAAGGCACGTCGTCGGAAATGGTCGTCGCGCCGGTGCTGATGGAGGTCGCCGGGCCGCGGCTGAACGTCAGCGGAGTGCTGGGCATGCCCCTGCTGCGCGTCACCGCGCCCGCGTTCACCGGCGGACGCCGCCTGGTCAAGGAGGTCGTCGACCGGTGCGGCGCGGCGTTGCTGCTCGCGCTGTTCTCGCCGCTGTTGCTGGCGATCGCGGTCGCGGTGAAGGCGGGGGACCGCGGTCCGGTGGTCTACCGGCAGCGGCGCATCGGCAAGGACGGCGAAGCGTTCACCATGCTCAAATTCCGCACCATGGTCGTCAACGCGCACCTGATCCGGCGCGACCTGGAGGACGCGAACGAAGGCGCGGGGCCGCTGTTCAAGATGAAGAAGGACCCGCGGGTCACCAAGGTCGGCGGCCTGCTGCGCCGGTACTCGCTCGACGAACTGCCGCAGCTGTTCAACGTCCTCGCCGGCCGGATGTCGTTGGTCGGGCCCCGGCCGCCGCTGCCGGAAGAGACCGCGACGTACGCTCCGGCCGCGCGCCGCAGGCTGCTGGTGAAACCCGGGCTGACCGGGCTGTGGCAGGTGAGCGGGCGCAGCGACCTGTCGTGGGACGAGAGCATCCGCCTCGACCTGCGCTACGTCGAGGACTGGTCGCTGGCACTGGACCTGGTGATCCTCTGGAAGACCTTCCGGGCCGTGCTCGCCGGGCAAGGCGCCTACTGACCTGCGAAGATCGTTCCGCCCACGGCCGCCGGTCCCGCGAGGGCCCGGCGGCCGTCCTCGTGCGCTGAGTCACAACCGGGCGGCGAGCGAAATAGTCAAGCGTTCAACCATGTTGGTGCCGGGCGTAGGCGACAGCACGGGAAGGAACGAGGGATCCGATGACTACTTTCGCAGAGTCCGAGCAGCTGCAGGTGCCCGCCGAGGTGCAGGACCTGCTGTTCCGCGAGGCCCGCACGGCCAACAGCTTCAGCTCGGAGCCGGTGACCGACGAGCAGGTCCGCGCCATCTACGACCTCGTCAAGTGGGCCCCGACCTCGATGAACACCCAGCCGCTGCGCGCGCTGGTCATCCGCAGCGACGAAGCCAAGCAGCGCCTGCTGCCGCACCTGTTCGAGGGCAACCGCGCCAAGACCGAGGCCGCTCCGCTGACCGTGATCCTGGCCGCGGACGTCGACTTCCACGAGAACATCCCGCAGGTCTTCCCGCACAACCCGGGCGTGAAGGACAACTTCGCCGACGAGTCCGGCCGCGTCGAGTTCTCCAAGCTGAACTCGCTGCTGCAGGTCGGCTACTTCATCATCGGCGTGCGCGCCGCCGGACTGGCCGCGGGCCCGATGACCGGCTTCGACGCCGCGGGCGTGGACAAGGAGTTCTTCTCCGGCAACAGCTGGCGTTCGCTCGTTGTGGTGAACGTCGGCAAGCCGGGCGAGAACCCGTGGTTCGACCGCCTGCCGCGGCTCGACTTCGACCAGGTCGTCGAGACCCTCTGACCCCTGCCGCGCCGCCGAGAAGCCGCCCCGCACGCCCGGGGCGGCCTTTCGGCGTGTCCGGGGCAGGGTTGGCTGACGGCGGTCGAATCGGCGATCCCGCCGCCGACTAGCATCAGCGGAAGCCGTTTCAGCCACATCCGCAAAAGGAGTCCGATCGTGTCCCAACCGTCGTCAGCTGCCGCCGTACCCGCCCCGCGCGTGGTGGTGCCGGCGGGCACTACGGCGGGCGCCGCGGTGCGCGAAGCCGGGCTGCCCACCAAGGGCCCGGACACGATCGTCGTCGTCCGCGACGCCGACGGGAAGCTGCGCGACCTGGCGTGGGCTCCCGAGGCCGAGGCCCAGGTCGAGGCCGTCGCGGCGAACACCGAGGACGGCCGCAGCGTGATCCGGCACTCCGCCGCGCACGTGCTCGCCCAGGCCGTGCAGCAGGAATTCCCGGACGCCAAGCTCGGCATCGGCCCGCCGGTGCGCGACGGCTTCTACTACGACTTCGCCGTCGAAAAGCCGTTCACGCCCGAGGATCTGCAGAAGCTCGAGAAGCGGATGAAGCAGATCGTCAAGGGCGCGCAGCAGTTCTCCCGCCGCGTCTTCGCCTCCACCGACGAAGCCAAGGAAGAGCTGAAGGACGAGCCGTTCAAGCTCGAACTGGTGGACATCAAGTCCGATGTGGACACCACCGAGGTGATGGAGGTCGGTGGCGGCGAGCTGACCATCTACGACAACCTCGACCCGCGCACCAAGGAGCGCGTGTGGAGCGACCTCTGCCGCGGCCCGCACGTGCCCACCACCAAGTTCATCCCGGCCTTCAAGCTCACCCGGGTCGCCGCCGCGTACTGGCGCGGCAACGAGAAAAACCCGCAGCTGCAGCGGATCTACGGCACCGCGTGGGAATCGGCCGAGGCGCAGGACGCGCACCTCGAGCGCCTCGCCGAGGCCGAGCGCCGCGACCACCGCAAGCTCGGCGCGGAACTGGACCTGTTCTCCTTCCCCGAGGAGATCGGCTCCGGCCTGCCGGTGTTCCACCCCAAGGGCGGCATCATCCGCCGCGAGCTGGAGAACTACTCGCGCCGCCGGCACGAGGAAGCCGGCTACGAGTTCGTGAACACGCCGCACATCTCCAAGGGCGACCTGTTCCACACCTCCGGGCACCTGCCGTACTACGCGGACACCATGTTCCCGCCGGTGCAGTTCGAGGAAGAGGACTACTACCTCAAGGCCATGAACTGCCCGATGCACAACCTGATCTTCCGCTCGCGCGGGCGGTCCTACCGCGAACTGCCGCTGCGGCTGTTCGAATTCGGCACCGTCTACCGCTACGAGAAGTCCGGCGTCGTGCACGGCCTCACCCGCGTGCGCGGCCTGACGATGGACGATTCGCACATCTACTGCACCAAGGAGCAGATGCCGGGCGAGCTGCGGTCGCTGCTCAAGTTCGTGCTGGATCTGCTGGCCGACTACGGCCTGTCCGACTTCTACCTCGAACTGTCCACGCGCGGGGACTCGGACAAGTTCATCGGCGAGGACTGGGAATGGGAGGAGGCCACCGAGACGCTGCGCCAGGCCGCCGTCGACTCCGGTCTCGAACTGGTCCCGGACCCGGGCGGCGCGGCCTTCTACGGCCCGAAGATCTCGGTGCAGGCGAAGGACGCCATCGGCCGCACCTGGCAGATGTCGACCATCCAGCTCGACTTCAACCAGAACAAGCGGTTCGGCCTCGAGTACACCGCGCCCGACGGCAGCCGCCAGCGGCCGATCATGATCCACCGCGCGCTGTTCGGGTCGATCGAGCGGTTCTTCGGCGTGCTGACCGAGCACTACGCGGGCGCGTTCCCGGCGTGGCTGTCGCCGGTGCAGGCGGTCGCCATCCCGATCACCGCCGACCAGGTCGAGTACCTGCGCGGCGTGGAGAACGCCTTGCGCGCCAAGGGAATCCGCGTCGAGGTCGACGCGAGCGACGACCGGATGCAGAAGAAGATCCGCACGCACACCACGCAGAAGGTGCCGTTCCTGCTGCTGGCCGGCGCGAAGGACGCGGAGGCGGGTGCGGTGTCGTTCCGGTTCCGCGACGGCGGCCAGATCAACGGCGTCCCGGTGGACCAGGCGGTCGAGGCGATCGCCGAATGGGTCGCCCGCCGGGAGAACGCGTCGCCCTCGGCCGAGGCCGTGGAGAAGATCCTGAAGTGACCGAGCCGGAACTCGTCGAACAGGACGGGGTCGGGGTCCCGGACGCGCTGCAGCGGCTGTGGACCCCGCACCGGATGGCCTACATCCGCGGCCAGGACAAGCCCGAGGGCGAGGAGTCCGACGGCTGCCCGTTCTGCCGCCTGCCCGGTCTCGGCGACGACAAGCGCGCGCTGATCGTCGCCCGCGGCGAAACCGTGTTCGCGGTGCTGAACCTGTACCCGTACAACCCGGGGCATTTGATGGTCGTCCCGTACCGGCACGTCGCGGACTATCCGGACCTGACCGTCGAGGAGACGCGCGAGCTGGCCGAGTTCACCCAGCACGCGATGGGCGTGATCCGGGCGGTGTCGGCGGCGCACGGGTTCAACATCGGGATGAACCAGGGCGTGATCGCCGGGGCGGGCATCGCCGCGCACCTGCACCAGCACCTGGTGCCGCGCTGGGGCGGCGACGCGAACTTCATGCCGGTGATCGGGCACACGAAGGTGCTGCCGCAGCTGCTCGGCGAAACCCGCGACCTGCTCGCGGACGCGTGGTGAGGCCTGTCGCGCGGCAGTAATTGAGTGCTCAACCAGCGTATGATGACGATATGTCCGAACCACGCTGGCTGACCGACGACGAGCAGCGGGTCTGGCGCGCCTACGCCCAGGCCAGCTCGCTGCTGCAGGCACATCTCGAAGGACAGCTGCAGCACGATTCGGGCATGCCGCACACGTACTACGAGGTGCTCGTCGCGCTGTCCGAAGCGGACGGACGGCGGCTGCGGATGAGCGAGCTGGCGTCCGTGCGCGGATCGTCGCGCAGCCGGCTGTCGCACGCGGTGGCGCGGCTCGAGGCGAAGGGCTGGGTCCGGCGCGAGTCGTGCCCCACGGACAAACGCGGGTCGTGGGCGGTGCTCACCGACGCCGGGTTCGACGCGTTGAAGGCGGCGGCCCCGGGACACGTCGAGGCCGTCCGGGAGACGCTGTTCGACCAGCTGACCGACGAGCAGGTGCGCCAGCTGGGCGAGATTTCCGAGGCGATCCTGGCCGGGCTGCGGCCCAAGTGCCAGGCCGTCCGCGAGGCCGAGGAGGACGCGGAATTCGCCGTGCCGGTCGTCGAACTGCCGAAATCCGGCTGACGTTCCGGCGGGTCGCGGGCGGGCGGGTCCGGTTCGGACGGCGGGGTCGATAGGCTTTCGTCGCCCACCCGCCCCCGAATCAGGTGCACAGACGAGGAAGATGCTCAACATTTTCGCCCGTGCCTCGGTCTCCCGCGTGACGGACCCGATCGGCGCCGCCCTGGTCCGCGCCGGACTGACCCCGAACGCGATGACCGTGCTCGGCACCGCGGGCGCCGTCGCGTGCGCGCTGGCGTTCTTCCCGCAGGGCCTGCTGCTGTGGGGCACGTTCACCGTGTGGGGCTTCGCCATGCTCGACCTGCTCGACGGCGCGATGGCCCGCGCCCGCGGGTACGGCACCCCCTTCGGCGCGGTGCTCGACGCGACCTGCGACCGGCTGGTCGACGGCGCGCTGTTCGCCGCGATCGCGTGGTGGTGCTTCGTGCAGGACCACAACAACCGGGCCGCGGCCGCCGCGCTGATCTGCCTCGTGCTGGCCCAGGTCATTTCCTACGTGAAGGCCCGCGCCGAAGCGTCCGGCCTCGAAGCCGACGGCGGGCTGGTGGAACGCGCGGAGCGGCTCATCATCGCCCTCGTCGGCACCGGGCTGCACGGCCTCGGCGTGCCCTACACCGTCGAGATCACGCTGTGGCTGCTCGCCGTGCTTTCGGTGATCACGCTGCTGCAGCGGGCGGCGGCGGTGGCCAGCGCGGCGCGGGCGGCCGCGAAACAGGCCGACTCCTCGGCGGGCGGGGCGCAACCGTGAGCACACTGTCCCAGCGGCTCGGCGAGTTCGGCTACGCGGCGGGCTGGCGCTTCGTCCGCCGGCTGCCGGAGTCGTTCGGGTCGGCGACTTTCGCCTTCGGCGCCGACATGGCCGCCCGGCGCGGCGGCGGAGGAGTGCGGCAGCTGCGCGCCAACCTCGCCCGCGTCGTGCCGCAGGCCGGGGAGGCGGAGCTGGACGAGCTCGTCCGGCGCGCGATGCGGTCGTACGCGCGGTACTGGTTCGAGACTTTCCGGCTCCCGGCGATGGACCACGCGGCGGTCGCGAAGCAGGTGACGGTGACCGGCGCGGAGAACATCGACGCGGCGCTCGCCGAGGGCAACGGCGCGGTGATGACGCTGCCGCACAGCGGGAACTGGGACATCGCGGGAGTCTGGCTCGCCAGTTACGCGGGCACTTTCACCACCGTCGCGGAGCGGCTCAAGCCCGAGTCCCTGTACCGCCGGTTCGTGTCGTTCCGGGAGTCGCTCGGGTTCGAGATCGTGCCGCTGACCGGCGACAGCGCGGCGATGCGGCTGCTGCTGCGGCGGCTGCGCGAGAACAAGGTGGTGGTCCTGCTGGGGGACCGGGACCTGACGTCGTCCGGGATCCCGGTGGGCTTCTTCGGCGAGCAGACGCACCTGCCGCCCGGACCGGCGCGGCTCGCCGCCACCACCGGGGCCGCGCTGCTGCCGACCGGCTGCTGGTTCACCGAGGACGGCTGGGAGATCCGGATCCACCCGCGCATCCGCGTCACGCAGCGGGCCGAGGTGCCCGCGGCGACGCAGGCGCTGGCCGACGTGTTCGCCGGCGACATCGCCGCGCATCCAGCCGACTGGCACATGCTGCAGCCGTTCTGGCCCGCCGATGCGGCGGCGACGGCGCTGGAAGAAGCGAGCTGACCCGGGTGGCGCGCGGGTTGAAGATCGGGATCGTGTGCCCGTACTCGTTCGACGTCCCGGGCGGGGTCCAGGGGCACGTGATCGACCTGGCGAAGGCGCTGCTCGAACGGGGGCACCGGGTGTCGGTGCTGGCCCCGGCGGACGAGGACGCCCAGCTGCCGGATTTCGTGCACCCGGCGGGCAAAGCGCTGGGCATCCCGTACAACGGCTCGGTCGCGCGGCTGCAGTTCGGGCCGGTTTCCTACGCCCGGGTGCGGCGATGGATCCGGGACAACGGCTTCGACGTGCTGCACCTGCACGAACCGGCCGCGCCGAGCCTGTCGCTGCTGGCGCTGAAGGTCGCGGACGGCCCGATCGTGGCCACTTTCCACACCGCGACGACGCGTTCGCGGACGCTGGCGGCGTTCCAGCCGGTGCTGCGTCCGCTGCTGGAGAAGATCACCGCGCGCATCGCGGTGTCGGCGCTGGCCCGGCGGGTGCAGGTGGAGCACGCGGGCGGCGACGCGGTCGAGATCCCGAACGGGGTCGACGTCGAGTTCTTCTCCCGGGCCACCCCGCTCGACGGCTATCCGCGCGCGGGCGGCACGATCGGGTTCGTCGGGCGGTTCACCGAACCGCGCAAGGGCATGGACGTGCTGCTGGAGGCCGCGCGGCGGCTGCTGCCGGAGTTCGAGGACCTGCGGCTGCTCGTGGTCGGCCGCGGCGAGCCGGACCAGCTGCGGCGGATGGCCGGGCCGCGGCTGTGGCCGCACATCGAGCTGCTGGGCCAGGTCGACGACGAGACGAAGGCGCGGGCGCTGCGCAGCGTGGACGTCTACTGCGCGCCCAACACCGGGGGCGAGAGCTTCGGGATGATCCTCACCGAGGCGATGGCCGCGGGCACTCCGGTGCTCGCGAGCGGCCTCGACTCGTTCCGCCGCGTGCTCGACGACGGCCACGCCGGAATGCTGCACGCGACCGGCGACCCGGCCTCCCTCGCCGACGGCCTGCGCGAACTGCTGGGCGACCCGGCGCGCCGGGCGTCGCTCGCGGCCGCCGCGGGCGAACGGGTCACGGCGTACGACTGGGGAGTCGTGGTCACGCAGGTGCTGCGGGTGTACGAGACGGCGATCGCGGCGGACCCCCGGCTGGTCGCCGCGGGGGAGCGGGAGCTGGCGTGACGGTGCTCGGGTGGCTGCTCGGGGCGGCGGCCGCGATCGTGGTGCTCGGCGGGCTGTTCCTGGTCGCGACCGCGAACCGGCTCGACCGCCTGCACGTCCGGACCGACGCGGGCTGGGCCGCCCTGGAAGCCGCCCTGGCCCGCCGAGCCGTGGTCGCCCGGGCGGTCGCCGCGGTTCTGCCCGACGGAGCCGAACTGCACGCCGCGGCCGCGCGGGCCGAGGCTGCCGCGCGCCCGGACCGCGAGGCCGCGGAGAACGAACTGACGCTGGTCCTGGCGCGGATCGACCGGTCCCGGCTGCCCGAAGCGCTGGTCGAGGAACTGACTGACGCCGAGCACCGGGTCGTGATCGCGCGCCGGGTGCACAACGACGCGGTGCGGGACACGCTGGCGCTGCGGCGGCGGCGGAAGGTCCGGTACTTCAAGCTCGCCGGGACCGCGCCGCTGCCGGAGTACTTCGAATTCGCCGAGCCGGACCTCTGAGGCAGACTGAGGCGCATGACGACCGAACCCGATGCCTGCGCCGTCGCGCACGGCGAGGTCGAAGAGCCGCCCGCCGAACGCACCCTGGTGGCCGTGTTCGCCTCGCCGGTGGCCAAGTACCTCCTGCGCTACGCGACCGATCTGGGCTATCGAGCCGTGCTGTTCGAACCGGACGAGGCACGGGCCAGCGACGCTCCCGAGGGCGTCGAGGTCCGCACGACCCCGCCCTCGCCAGGTCCGGACGCGGACGTCGTCGTGACCGACCATCACCGCCCGGAGCTCGGGACGGTCCTGCAAGCCGCACTGGCGACGCCGACGCGGTGGGTGGGCGTGCTGGGCAACCCGCGGCATCCGGGCCCGCACGTGGAAGCGCTGCGCGCGCTGGGCGTGCCGGAACCGGACATCGCCCGGGTGCACCGGCCGGTCGGGCTGAACATCGGCTCGCGCACCCCGGCGGAAATCGCGGTGGCGACGCTGGCCGGACTGGTGGCGGACCGGAACGGGCGACCGGGCGGCTTCGAGTTCTGACTCGTGAGTGCCTAGGCCGGTTAGAACCGGCCTAGGCACTCACGAGCCACCAGCTTCGCTGCACCGCTGCCGTCAGCTCGGTCCTGAGCGTCTGGGCCGTCGTGAGTGGCGGTGCCGGTTCTAACCGGCGCGAACACTCACGAAGGGACCGCCGCCCCCTCCGGCATCGGCTCGAACCGGGCGTGCCGCCGGGTGAACGTGGCCGTCCCCGAGGTGAGCGACCGCAGATCCACCGCGTACCGCAGCAGTTCCGCCGCGGGCACCTCGGCGTGCACCACCGTGCGCCCGCCCTCGCCGGATTCCGTGCCCAGCACCCGGCCCCGGCGGGACGACAGGTCGCCCAGCACGGTGCCGAGGTGTTCGTCCGGCAGGCTCACCTCGACCGTGTCCAGCGGTTCCAGCAGCAAGATCCGGCTGGCCGCGGCGGCTTCGCGCAGGGCCAGCGCGCCGGCGGTCTGGAAGGCCGCGTCCGACGAGTCGACGCTGTGCGCCTTCCCGTCGGTCAGCGTCACGCGCACGTCCACCACCGGGTAGCCGTCCTGGACGCCGCGCTCCAGCTGCGCTCGCACACCCTTCTCGACGCTCGGGATGAACTGGTGCGGCACCGCGCCGCCGACGACCTTGTCCACGAACTCGAACCCGGCGCCGCGGGGCAGCGGCTCGACCTCGATGTCGCACACCGCGAACTGCCCGTGCCCGCCGGACTGCTTCACATGCCGGCCATGCCCGCGCGCGGGTTTCGCGAACGTGGAGCGCAGGCTGATCCGCACCGGCTCGGTGCCGACGTCCGCCCCGCCCGCGCGCAGCCGCGAGAGGACGACCTCCGCGTGCGCCTCGCCCATGCACCACAGCACGAGCTGCCCGGTCTCGGCATTGCGTTCCAGCCGCAGGGTCGGATCGCCCGCGACGAGCCGGGAAAGGTTGCGGGACAACGTGTCCTCGTCGCTGCGGGACTTCGCGACCACCGCGACCGGCAGCAGCGGTTCGGGCATCCGCCACGGTTTGATCAACAGCGGATCATCCGGCGAAGACACCGTGTCGCCGGTTTCCGCGGACCCCACTTTGGTGAGCGCGCACAGATCGCCCGCGACGCAGAACGGCACCTCGCGCAGGTTCGACCCGAGCGGCGAGTACAGGTGGGCGACGCGTTCGTCGGCGTCGTGGTCTTCGTGGCCCCGTTCGGCGAGCCCGTGGCCGGACACATGCACCGGGTTCTCCGGCCGGAGCGTCCCGGAAAACACCCGGACGAGCGAAACTCGTCCCACGTACGAGTCCACAGCGGTGCGCACGACCTCGGCGGCGAGCGGTCCGTCCGGATCGGCGGACAACGCGGCGTGCTCGGCGCCGTCAGGGCTGGTCACCCCGGGCGGAGTGTGCTCCAGCGGCGAGGGGAAGGCCCGCACGATGCCGTCGAGCACCTCGGCGAGCCCGATCCCGCTGGTCGCGCACACCGGGATGACCGGGTGGAACGACCCGCGCGCGACGGCCGTCTCGAGGTCGGCGATCAGCACGTCCTCGGCGATCTCCTCGCCGCCGAGGTAGCGGTCCATCAGCGTCTCGTCCTCGCTCTCGGCGATGATGCCCTCGATCAGCTCGTTGCGGGCGTCGGCGAACTCCTGGGACCCGCCCGGGTCCGGGTCGCTCACGCGCGGCGGATAGCCGGCGGAATAGTCGTAGCGGCGCTGGGTGACGAGCCCGACCAGGCCGTCCGGCACCGGGAGGTACAGCGGCAGCACGCCCGCGCCGAAGGCGGCCTGGCAGGCGGCGATCTCGGCGAGCGGGTCGGCGCGGTGGTGGTCGAGCCGGGACACCACGACGGCGCGCGGCATGCCCACCGACGCGCATTCCTCCCACACCGCGATGGTGGCGGCGTCCACGCCCTCGGCGGCGCAGACGACGAACAGCGCGGCGTCCGCGGCCCGCAGCCCGGCGCGCAGCTCGCCCACGAAATCGGCGTACCCCGGGGTGTCGATGAGGTTGATTTTGTGCCCGGCGTGCAGCACCGGGGCGACGGAAAGCCCGACCGAGCGCTGCTGGCGCACCGCTGCCGGGTCGTGGTCGCACACCGTGGTGCCCTCCACGACGGAGCCGGCGCGCGGCACCGTGCCGGACGCGGCGAGCAGTGCCTCGGTGAGCGTGGTCTTCCCGGACCCGGAGGGCCCGACCAGGACGACGTTGCGCACCTTGGCGGGGTCGTCCACAGCGACGGCGGCCCCGGGGTCGGCACTCCTGTTCTGCTTGTCGGCCATGACGGCCTCCTCAGCGACGCGGATGGAAGAACTGTGTCTCCGATCACACACCCGCGACCCGCCGGGAAGCAAGGCGGGAGGCCCGGGACCAGCCGTTCGCTGACCGGCCGCCCGCGACGCCCGGGACGCCCGATTCCATTGTGGACGCCACCCGGCACCGACTGTCCACAAAGGAATTCCTGGGCCGTTCACCGCCGGATTCATCCGGAAAGCCGGGCTCCTGCCGGAGTGGGCGGACGGTGATTCTTGGGCGAAAGAGGAATCCCGGGAATCGAGCGCCGGAAATGCGGACCGATGCGCCGAAGTTGATAACTTAACGACCTTCGTCGGTTGTCCGGAGTTGGGAAAAACCCGACTCTTGGCGGGGTTCGATCCCATTCCACCTCCGAATCCGGCCCCCACCCCCGGGCCTGATCCGGCCTGTCCGGAGGAGAACACCGCCGATGAAATCGCGCCGACCGCTCGTGCTGCTCGCAGCCGGGGTGCTGGCCGGGGCCGTCACCACGGCCACCGCCGCCCACGCGCAACCGCTCGAACCGCAGAGTCCGCAGGCCGCCGAGGCCATGGCGGCCAGCGCCGCGCAGGCGCTGGTGGCGTCCCGGCCCGCCGCGCTGCACGCCGGCAAGGACGACGTTTTCCAGCAGCACAAGGTGATCTCGTCGACCAACGGCTTGAAGTACGTGCCCTACGACCGCACCTACCGGGGCCTGCCGGTGATCGGCGGCGACTTCGTCGTGGCCACGAACTCTGCCGGCCAGGTCCTCGCCACGTCGGTCGCGCAGACCGCCGCGATCGATCTGCCCAGCACGTCGCCGAAGCTGTCCGCGAAGCAAGCCGAAGCGATCGCCCGCACCCAAGTGCCCACTGTGGACACTGTGCAGCCCGCGACGCTGGCCACGTATGCGCTCGGAACGCCGAAACTCGCGTGGACGACCCGCGTGACCGGGCGGAACGCGGAAGGGCCCAGCAAGCTCGACGTCGTCGTCGACGCGATGACCGGCAAGGTGCTGCACACCCAGGAACACGTGGCCTACGGCGACGCGCAGGGCGTGTGGAACGGCCCGGAGCCGCTGCACCTCGACACGTCCTCGGACGGCGCGGGCGGCTATTCGATGACCGACCCGGCCATCGCGAACCTCAGCTGCCAGGACGCCGCCACCCAGCAGACCTTCACCAAGTCCAGCGACAGCTGGGGCAACGGCGACGAGACCGACAAGGAAACCGGCTGCGCCGACGCCCTCTACGGCATCCAGCAGGAGAACAAGATGCTGTCGCAATGGCTGGGCCGCAACAGCTTCGACGGCAACGGCGGCGCCTGGCCGATCCGCGTCGGGCTCAACGAGCAGAACGCCTACTACGACGGCACCCAGGTCCAGGTCGGGAACAACACCGCGGGCCAGTGGATCGGCTCGCTCGACGTGATCGGGCACGAGTTCGGCCACGGCATCGACGACCACACGCCGGGCAGCATGTCCGGCGGCGGCACCCAGGAATTCGTCGCGGACGTCTTCGGGGCATCGTCGGAATGGTTCGCCAACGAGCCCGCGCCCTACGCGGTGCCGGACTTCCTCGTCGGCAACCAGGTGAACCTCACCGGCAGCGGGCCGATCCGCAACATGTACGACCCGTCCCAGCTCGGCCACGCGAACTGCTACGACGACTCGATCCCGGGCACCGAGGTGCACGCCGCGGCCGGCCCCGGCAACCACTGGTTCTACCTCCTCGCCGAGGGGACGAACCCGGCCAACGGCCAGCCGGCCAGCCCGACCTGCAACAACTCCACGGTCGCCGGGCTCGGCGTGCAGACCGCGGTGAAGATCTTCTACAACGCGATGCTGCTCAAGACCAGCGCCAGCTCTTACCAGAGCTACCGGACCTGGACGCTGACCGCGGCGAAGAACCTTTTCCCGAACGGTTGCACCGAATTCAACACGGTCAAGGCGGCCTGGGACGCGGTGAGCGTGTCCGCGCAGCCGGACGAACCGACGTGCGGCGCGGTCAGTTCGCGGGCGGTTTCCGCGCGATGAACCGAAACTGATTTCCCGCCGGCGGGAGGGGGAGGCGAGCACTCGTCTCTCCCTCCCGCGGCATTATCGCTTGCCGGGCGGGTTTCTTTTGCCGCGAATTCAGTCCGCGAAAGATGCGGCGCAATTCCCGGGAACTATTTACGGCACCCCGGCGAGCCGGAGCAGAGCAGCGGTCGCCGCGGCGGCGATCACGACCGCCACGAACGGCGCCTTCCGCCATGCGAGCACGCCGCCGACCAGCACTCCGGCCGGCCGGGCGATCCCGGCGAATTCGTGCCCCTGAGTCAGCGCGCTGGTCGCGACCAGCGCGGCGAGCAGCACCACCGCCGACAGCGTCATCAGCCGTTCGGCCCGTGGGGACAGCCGCACTTTCGTCCGCAGCATCGGTCCGGCCAGCCGGAACGCGAACGTCCCGGCCGCCAGCACGAGGGTCGCGATGATCAGGTCCGCGCCGTCCATCAGTGCGCTCCTTCCAGCGACTTCGGCTCTTTCGCCGCCGCGCCGGCGACCACGCCGACCAGTGCGAGCAGCACCGGCAGCCCGGCCGGGAGCAGGGGAGTGGCGGCGAGCGCGACCACCACGCCGATCAGCACCGGCAGCCGCGAGGCCCGGTCCTTCAGCGACGGCAGCACCAGCGCCAGCAGCACCGCCGGGAAGGCCGCGTCCAGGCCGAACGCGTCGGTGTCGCTGATCGCGGCGCCGGCGAACGCGCCGACCACGACGCCGAGGTTCCAGCACACGAACAGCCCGGCGCCGCACGCCCAGTACGCCGCCCGCCTCCGGTCCGCGTCGCGCTGGGCCAGCGCGAACGCCACCGATTCGTCGATCATCAGGTGGCTCCCGGCCAGCCGCCCGAGCAGGCCGCGCCCCAGCGCGTCGCCGACCGCGAACCCGAAGGGCACGTGCCGCGCGTTCACCAGCAGCCCGGCGGCGACCGCGGCGAGCGGATTGCCGCCCGAGGCGACGATGCCGACGAACATGAACTGCGACGCGCCGGCGAAGACCAGCAGGGACAGCAGCATCGGCGCCCACAGCGGGAAGCCGGAGCCCACCGCGATGGCGCCGTAGGACACGCCCACGAGGGCGTCGGCCAGGCACACGAGACCGATGTCGCGGGCCAGGCCGCGATCGAGTGTTCGCCAAATCGAACGCATAGTGTCCTATGCTGAACAGGTCCGGCCCTGTTCGTCAAGGCGAACGCGAAGACTGATGGAGCGAACACATGCCGAACGAGAGCACCGGCGCGCCGCTGGACATCATCGCGGCGTCCCTGCGCCGCGAACGGGCCCGCGCCGGCCTCTCCCTGACCGAGGTCGCCCGGCGCGCCGGGCTGGCGAAATCCACGTTGTCCCAGCTGGAATCGGGCTCCGGCAACCCGAGCGTGGAGACGCTGTGGGCGCTGGGCGTCGCGCTGGACGTCCCGTTCTCCCGGCTGGTCGAACCGGAACGGCAGGAGGTGAAGGTGATCCGCGCGGGCAAGGGCCCCACGGTGTTCGCCGAACACGCCGACTACGCGTGCACCCTGCTGTCCGCCTGTCCGTCCGCGGCGCGCCGGGACATCTACCTGGTCAGCGCGGAACCCGGCACCCCGCGGCGCTCGGACCCGCACATGAGCGGCGTGGTGGAGCACACCGTGCTGTGCGCCGGGCGGGCGAGGATCGGCATCATGGACGATCCGGTGGAGATGCTGCCCGGGGACTACATCTGCTACCCCGGGGACGTGCCGCACATCTTCGAGGCACTGGAGCCGGGGACGTTCGGCGTGGAGATCTCCGAATACAACTGACCTCCTGCCGCTGGCTCGGTCGTTCCCGCGAGGTCGGCGGACTGGCGGCTGTACACGCGCGACCGGATGGCGCAGAGTCCCTGGCGGAGAAACCATCGGCCAGGAGGTGTGATGACCGGCGAGGAAATCGTGCTCGGTCCCCTGCCCAAGGGGATCACGCCCGCCCGCGAGGGCATGCGGAACAAGGTCTGGAACGTGCTCGGCCACACCTACTCGATGAAGGCGGCGAGCGAGTCGAGCTTCGCCTTCGAGACCCTCGACCCGCCCGGCACCGGGGTGCCGCCGCATGTCCATCCGACCCAGGACGAGCACATTTACATCCTGGAGGGCGTCTTCACGCTCTACCTCGACGGCCAATGGGAGACCGCGGGCCCCGGCGACACCGTGCGGATGCCGAAGGGGCTTCCGCACGCCTATTACAACCGCAGCGAGGGCATCACCCGGGGATTGTTCTGGGTGAGCCCGGCCGGGAAGCTCGCGACGCTGTTCGACAAACTGCACAACCTGACCGACCCGGCCGAGGTGGTCCGGGTGTCGGCACTGCACGACGTCGACTTCCTGCCGCCGGGTTCGGTGGAAGGCGCCTGAACCGGCTCAGGCGCGGTGCACCTGCTGCTAGGACGCCCCGGAAACCCTCGCGTAGCCGCTGACGATCTCCTCGAGCGTCGCCGCGTCGATGACGTCCTCGAGGCGGTCGAAGCCGTTCGGTGCGCGCCGCTCGACCTCGTCGATGACGTTTTCCGGGCCGCCCCGGCGGTTGCGCAGCACGATCTCGCTGGTGGCCGCCAGCCGGTCGGTTTCGTACGCGCGCAGCGCCTCGGCGGGGCCGGCGTGCCGCGCCAGCTGCGAGGCGAGGCTGGACGCGTCGAGAATCGCCTGGCCGGCGCCGTTCGACCCCATCGGGTACATCGGATGGGCGGCGTCGCCGAGCAGCGTCACGCGTCCGTGCGACCAGGCGGGCAGCGGGTCGCGGTCGCACATCGGGAACTCGAAGATCTCCTCGGTGGCCTCGGCCAGCGCGGCGTGGTCGACCTGCGGGCACCGGAACCGCCCGAGGTGCCGGGCCAGCTCGGCGCGGTCGCCGGGTTTGGCCCAGTCCTGCCGGTCCGGGGGAGGGTCGCCGGGCTTCCCGGTCCGGACGCAGACCGCCCAGTTGGTGAGCCGGGTGCCCGCGGTCCGGCCCGGCCCGATCGGGTAGAGCACCAGTTTGGCCGCCGTCCCGCCGGAGACGATCATCGAAGCGCCGCCGCCGAATTCCGGCCAGTCGGTCGCGCCGCGCCACATCTGGACCCCGTTCCAGCGCGGCGGTCCTTCCTGCGGGAAGAGCAGGGACCGGACGGCCGAGTGGATCCCGTCGGCGGCCACCAGAAGGTCCCCGGCCACGGTGACCGGCTCGCCGCTGTCCCGATCGGCGAAGTGCGCTCGGACGCCTCGCGAGTCCTGCTCGAACCCGATCAGCCGGTGCCCGGTCCGCACCGCTGCGGGCCCGAGCCGGGACCGGACGGCTCGCAGCAACATGCTTTGCAGCCGGCCCCGGTGCAGACAGTATTGCGGGAGCGCGAATCCGGCGTCGAGCCCGCACGGCCTGCGCAGGATCACCTGCCCGAGCCGGTGGGTGTAGAACAGCTCGCGGGTCCGGATCCCGATCTCGTCCAGCTGGTCGAGCAATCCGAGCGCGGCGAGCTCTTCGACCGCGTGCGGCAACGCGTTGATCCCGACGCCGAGTTCGCCGATCCGGGTGCTTTGTTCGTACACCGTGGCTTCGATGCCTTCGCGGTGCAGCCGCAGGGCCGCGGTCAGCCCGCCGACGCCCGCTCCGACGATGACGACCTTCACCCGCTGCCTCCCGTCCTCGACTGCCCAGGGTGACGGAGCCGGGGACCGGCGCGCTACCGCCGACCGGAGGTGCCCCTAGTCCGTGCTCGCCCGAACTGTCCACATCGGACTGGGCCGGGTTAGGACGTCGGCGAGGTCGCGAGTGGACGGACAGCGGCCGAGGGGGAGCAGCGGCGAGAGCTTGCCGACCGGTTAGCGAGCCGGGAACCGCGATTCCGGCACAGCGGTCGCGCGGGGGTAGCGGCGGTCAGGGCGGTGCTTTTGCCCGCGCGGGGACCTCCCGCTGGAAGCCGTGGCCCCGCTCGCTGCGGAACGGGGCCGGCATCGGGACGGTCAGGAGCGGATCTGCTTGGCTTCGCCGCTGCTGCCGATGGCGATCTTGCGTGGCTTGGCCTGTTCGGCGATCGGCACCCGCAGGGTGAGGACGCCCGCGTCGTAGTCGGCTTTGATGTGGTCGGCGTCGAGGGTGTCGCCGAGGAACAGCTGCCGGGAGAACACCCCGCGCGGCCGCTCGGAAACCTGGACTTCCGCGTCCTCGCCGTAGTCGGGCCTGCGCTCGGCCTTCACGGTCAGCACGTTGCGCTCGACGTCCAGGTCGATCGACTCCGGCGCGACGCCGGGCAGGTCGAATTGCACCACGTAGTCGTTGCCGGACCGGTAGGCGTCCATCGGCATCACCGCCGGACGGGTCGTGGTGCCGTTGCCGCCGAAGAACTGCTGGGTCAGCCGATCGAGCTCCCGGAACGGGTCAGTTCGCATCAACATGACCATGCGCCTCCCTTTCTCCTTCCCTCGTGCCCGCGGCCGGGGCGGGCGCTCGCTAGTCCCCTCTGCTCTGCTG
The DNA here is from genome assembly GCF_000411975.1 of Amycolatopsis orientalis DSM 43388. Taxonomy (GTDB): domain Bacteria; phylum Actinomycetota; class Actinomycetes; order Mycobacteriales; family Pseudonocardiaceae; genus Amycolatopsis; species Amycolatopsis orientalis_D. The sequence goes on along the minus strand of NZ_ASXG01000126.1, from coordinate 62,425 downwards.
ACGACTCGCTCCGAATCCCTCTTCGCGGAGATCCGGCCCCGCCGGACGCTGCGGCGGGGCCGGAACCAGTTCGGGTGAAAGCAACCGTGCTGACGATCTATGGTGCGGGCCAGTGCTGCCGGGTGGCCGCGAGACCACGTCACGAGACGCGATGCCGGGGCTGTGCGAGCCGCTTCGGCCAAGCGTCGTGGCAGGCCTCCCGGCTGGCCGCGTCCACTATCACCTCCCAGGCGAGGGCGCGGATTTCCGGTTCGTGCTTCGCACCGGCGGGGAACGGTCCCGGCGTTCCGGCGGCCACGTCCGCCACACGCTCGCGGGTGTTTGCCGGCCGGCGGGGACGCCTCCGGGATTCGGCGGGCGGGAACCGTTGCCGGGCAACGGAGGGAGCACCGGCTCCGGACCGAACCCGGCGGCCATGATCGCCTCGAACTCGGCGCGCAGCCAGGCCGCGTCCGCGCAGACCAGCTCCGCGAATTCGCGGGCGGTCGCGTCCGTGCGGCCGATGGCGTCCGGCATCGTCGATCACTCCCCGGCTACGTGTTCCGGCACCCAGGTCAGTTCTCGCGTCTAGAAATTTCTATAGCGCGGGCTGGAGATTGTGTCAAGCAGCGAGTCGAGATAATTTTGGCCTGTCTGGAAGGGCGGCCACCGCCTCGACGGCCGTCTCGGTACTGTCGCCCCCATGACCGGCCCGGAGATCGCGATCACCGCGGACCTGGTCCGCGACCTGCTCCGGGACCAGCATCCGGACCTGGCCGGTCTGCCGATCCGCGAGGTCGCGGGCGGCTGGGGCAACCAGATGTGGCGTCTCGGGGACGAACTGGCTGTCCGCATGCAGCGCAGGGACCCCACGCCGCGGCTCCAGTTCAAGGAACGGCGGTGGCTGCCGGTCCTGGCCCCGCACCTGCCGCTCCCGGTGCCGGTTCCGGTGCGGTTGGGGGAACCGTCCAAGCGTTTCCCGAAGCACTGGACCGTGATGACCTGGGTCGCCGGCGAACCGCTCGACCACGGCACGATCAGCCGCGGCACCCACGCGGCCGACACGCTGGCGGGCTTCCTCCGAGCCCTTCACGCCGAGGCCCCCGCCGACGCGCCGATCTCGCCGGATCGTGGTGCCCATCCGAAGGAGTGCACTGGCGGCTTCGAACAATTCCTCGAGGCGGTCGCTCTCGACGACATCGCGAGCGAAACCCGAGCGGTATAGGAAGACGCTGTCGCGGCCCGCGGGTGGAAGGGTCCGCCGGTGTGGGTGCACGGCGACCTCCATCCGGCGAATGTCGTTGTCTCAGAAGGAACCCTCGCGGGGGTCGTGGACTTCGGCGACCTGTTCGCCGGGGATCCGGCGTGGGACCTCGCCGCCGCCTGGGTGTTGCTGCCGGCGGGCACAGCCGCGCGGTTCTTCGAAAGCTACGCACGCGCGGACGAATCGGCGATCCGGCGCGCCCGCGGGCTGGCCGCGATGAAGTGCCTTTTCCTGATCCTCATGGGACAGAACGGAGAGAAGGGCCTGCCCGGCGGCAAATCGCATTGGGGATCGTTGGGCCGGGCCGCGCTGGATCGTGTCCTGAAAGGTTGGTGACCTGATCAGTGCTTTGGCGAACTCGGGGTCGTCTGCCGCCGGGCCGGACGGACTGAGCGCGACCTGGCCGACCGCGGCGGCGGGAACCAAACACCTCACAGTCTATTGTGGACTGTCCTCTCGAACTCGACCATGGGGTCAGTCACCGACCCCGGACGCGTCGAGGGCTTCGGCCGCCACGCGCAACGCGGCCTTGCTGGCCTCCGGTTCCGGATGCGTGGGCGAGAGCGCGAGCGTGGTGACCCCGGCTTCGGCCAGGGCGCGCATCCGGTCGGCGATCCGGTCCTTCGGGCCGAGCAGCGACGTCGCGTCCAGGAATTCCGCCGGGATCGCGGCCATCGCCCCGGCGTAGTCCATGGTCAGGTACCGGTCGCGGATTTCGTCCGCGGCGGACGCGTAACCCATGCGGGCCACGAGGTCTCGGTAGAAGTTCTGCTTGCGGCTGCCCGCTCCGCCGACGAATCCGGCGACGTAGGGGCGGGCGTGGTCGGCCGCCGAGCGCCAGTCGTCGCCGACGGCCAGCGGGGCGGTGGTCACCACGTCGAATCCGTCGAGCGTGGCGCCGATTTTCGCGCGGCCGGCGCGGATCCGGTCCAGGGATTCCCGGCCGTGCTCGGGGGAGAAGAACAGGCCGAGCCAGCCGTCGGCGATTTCGCCGGTGAGTTCCAGGTTTTTCGGGCCCAGGGAAGCGAGATAGAGCGGGATGTGCTCGCGCACGGGCGGCACGGCGAGCGGCAGCGCCTTGCCCGGGCCGCCGGGCAGCGGGAGCTGGAAGTGCGTGCTGTGGTGCCGGACCCGTTCGCAGCGCAGCGCTTTGCCGACGATGTCGACGTATTCCCGGGTGCGCTGCACCGGTTTCCCGAACGGGACGCCGTAGCAGCCTTCGGACACCTGCGGACCGGAAACGCCGAGCCCGAGCCGGAATCTGCCGCCGGACAGATTGTCCAGCGTCGCGGCGGTCATCGCGGTCATCGTCGGGCGGCGGGCCGGGATCTGCAGGATCGCGCTGCCGAGGTCGATGCGCTCGGTGCGCGCGGCGAGCCAGCCGAGCACCGTCGCGGCGTCCGAACCGTACGCCTCGGCCACCCACACGACCGAAAACCCGAGCCGGTCGGCCTCCCGGGCCAGTTCGAGGTTTGTCGAGTCGTTGCCGGCGCCCCAATAGCCGATGTTAAGTCCGATTTTCATGCGCCCGACGTTACCGTTGGTAACCGAGATGATACCGCACGTTCCCGTCGTTCAGGGGGTGCGGTAGGGGTGCCGTTTGTCCATTGTGGAGGTAGGCCCGGCCACGCGCACGAGCGTGTCGCCGGAGCACCTGAGCGAGTGCGTCCGGCGCTTCCAGCGGCACGAGATGGCCGCAGCCGGGGAGGACGGTCAGGCTCGCGTTGGCCAGGTACGGCAGCAGGTTGCTGCGCAGCACCTCGGGCGGCTCCACTCGGTCGTGCTCGCCCGCGACGACCAGGACGGGAACGTCGATGGCGCGCGCCGCGTCGCTGATGTCCGCGGCGATTCCTTGCCGTGGCCAGACGAGCCGGGCTTCTTCGTTGCTGGCACGGGAGTCTTCCGCGATCTGTGCTTTCAGTGTCTCGCTCAGCGGGGCGGCGGTGAGAACCGTGTCGCGGGCGGCTGCGGTCGACTCGTCGGAGTCGTAGGCGTGCGACAACGCTTCCTGGTACTCGGGGGTCACCGCCGCGGCGGGCTTGGCCGGTCCCGGTGCGACGAGGACGAGGCCAGCGAGCCCTGCGGGACGCGCCGCGGCCACCAGCTGCGCCACCTTGCCGCCCATCGAATGCCCGACCAGGACGTATTCGCTCACCCTGGCATGGGCGAGCACCGCACGGGTGTCGTGCGCGAGCTGCTCGAGGGTGTAGGGGCCGGGCAGGTCGCGCGAGCGTCCCCACCCGCGCAGATCGACGGTCAATGCGGCACGCCGCGGCAGCCGGTCGAGCACCGGCTGCCAGGTGCGCGCCGAGCCGCCCCAGTAGTGAAGAAAGACCAGCACTGGACCGTTGCCCGGACGGTAGTCGTAGCGGGGAAGCTGGAGCGAGGTGCTCGTGGTCATAGGGATGTCCTTGTCTCGGTCGATTTCGCAGCATCGAGTCAACCGGGCGGGGTGCGCGGGCGCATTGCTGAGGAGGGACCGGGCATGGTGAAAAATGGATAACGTGCCCCGAATTCGTCAGCTCACCTATCAGCCGCCGCGGAGTGCGCCGGTCGAGATGATGTCCTTCGCCAAGCTGCGGCGGCTGAACAGCGGAACGACCGAACGGGCCGACTTCCACGTCCTCGGGGTGGTCCGACGCGGACACGGCAGCGTTTCCGCCGACTTCGCCGACTGTCCGCTGGCCGCTCGAAGCGTGGTGTGGATCCGGCCCGGCGTCGTGCACCGCTGGGACGACCTCGGCGACCTAGCCGGAGATCTGGTGCTGTTCGTGCCCACCGCGCCGGTCGCCGGCGGGCGTGAACTGGCGGCCGGCCCGAGTGCGTCGGCGTGCTGGACCGCCGACGCCGAGCAGTGGCCGCTGATCACTGCCGCGCTCGCGCATCTCCGCAGTGAGACTGGCGCGCCGGACGCGCACACCGGCGATCTGCTCGGCCTGGTGCTGTCCGCGTTGCTGTTGCGACTCGCTCCGCCATCCGGCGTCGACACCGGACACCGTCTTTTTCACCGATTCCGCGCCGCGGTGGAGGAGGATTTCCGCGGCCACCACGACGTCGCCCACTACGCGCGCAAACTCGGCTATTCCTCGCGGACCCTGACGCGCAGCGTCCAAGCGGCGACCGGCCGCACCGGCAAGGACTACCTGTCCGAACGCCTGGTGCTGGAGGCCAAGCGACTCCTCGCACACGACCGGCTCAGCGCGGCCCGCTGCGGGGAGCGGCTGGGATTCCCCGACCCGTCGAACTTCTCGGCGTTCTTCCGGCACCAGACCGGCATCCGCCCCGGGCAATGGCAGGCACGGCATGTGCCGGAGGGAGAATAAAGGTGGCAAGATCCCGGCGGAACCTGTCTCTCCGGCCGGTTCCGCGACGAGGCCGGCGACCATAGCGTTCCGCTGTGATCGTTGTTTCCGCCATCCTCATCGGCATTGCCTACTGCGTGCTCAACTCCTTCATCGCCGAGCCGCACCGCCGCCGCCTCAACGCGGTCATGGTCGCGGGCGCCGGAGCCGCCTACCTGAGCAGCGGCGCGTTCGGGCCCTGGGAGCTGGCTTTCACCGCCGCGGTGACCTACTGCGCCGACCGCGGCCTGAAATCCTGGGCGTTCATCGGCGTCGCCTGGCTGCTGCACACGACCCTGGACGTGCTGCACCACCTCAAGGGCGCGCCGATCCTCCCGTTCGCGCACACCTCGTCGCTGGGCTGCGCGATCTGCGACCCGGTGATCGCGATCTGGTGCTTTTCCGGCGGAAGATCGGCGAAGGAATTCCGGGTGAAAAGCGCCGTTTGAGCGCACCTGGCGAATGGGCCGGCCGCACGCGAACGGCGAGGGACGATGCCCTCGCCGTTCGCGTCGGAAACTGCCTCAGGCCGAGCGGTCACCAGCCCCGCTCGGCGAGCCGGTGCGGTTCCGGGACGTCTTCGACGTTGATCCCGACCATCGCTTCGCCCAGCCCGCGCGACACCTTCGCCAGCACGTCCGGGTCGTCGTGGAAGGTGGTCGCCTTCACGATCGCCTCCGCGCGCTGCGCCGGGTTGCCGGACTTGAAGATGCCCGAACCCACGAACACGCCCTCGGCGCCCAGCTGCATCATCATCGCCGCGTCGGCCGGGGTGGCGATGCCGCCCGCGGTGAAGAGGACGACCGGCAGCTTGCCCGCTTCGGCCACCTCGCGGACGAGCTCGTACGGGGCCTGCAGCTCCTTGGCCGCGACGAACAGCTCGTCCTCCGGCAGGGACTGCAGGCGGCGGATCTCGGCGCGGATCTTGCGCATGTGCGTGGTCGCGTTCGAGACGTCGCCGGTGCCCGCCTCGCCCTTCGAGCGGATCATCGCCGCGCCCTCGGTGATCCGGCGCAGGGCTTCGCCCAGATTGGTCGCGCCGCACACGAACGGCACGGTGAACGCCCACTTGTCGATGTGGTTCGCGTAGTCGGCGGGGGTGAGCACCTCGGACTCGTCGATGTAGTCGACGCCGAGCGACTGCAGCACCTGGGCCTCGACGAAGTGCCCGATCCGCGCCTTGGCCATGACCGGGATGGAGACGGCCTCGATGATGCCGTCGATCAGGTCCGGGTCGCTCATCCGCGCGACGCCGCCCTGGGCGCGGATGTCCGCGGGGACGCGCTCCAGCGCCATAACGGCGACCGCGCCGGCGTCCTCGGCGATCTTCGCCTGCTCGGCGGTCACGACGTCCATGATCACGCCGCCCTTGAGCATCTCCGCCATGCCGCGCTTCACCTTCGCGGTGCCGGTGACGGTCTGGGGTTCGGCGTTCTGCTGCTGCGACACCTTGCGGGCCTTTCTCGGGGGAGCGGAAGTGGTCTTCTCTTCCAGCGTAAGACGACGGTGGACCGCTGAGGCAGGCCATTTCGCGGCTATCTCGGAAGGCCACTTCCGGCGCTGATCGCTCTGCTTGCGTTGGGTCACTTTTCGGGAGGGAAGCGTTGACCTGGGTCTTCCGCATCGGCCTACCATGGCAGACGGGACCGGCCCGAAGCACCGGAGCCGGTCCGGTACCGGTGGAGATCACCTTTGAGGTGGCCACTGGCGACAGATTTCAGCAGTCCACTTCACGCCGGCTCGCGACCGGCCGCCGGAGCGCTCCCGGGGTGGGCGGGCACCCCGGCGCTGCCCGCCTGACCTGCCCGGTTGCGTTCCGGACGGTCCCCCTAAGCTGGAGTGAACGTCTCACGGGAGGTTTGGTGGCGACAGCTACGGGAGCACGGCCGGCGGTCGGCGTGCTCGCCCTGCAAGGCGCCGTGCGCGAGCACGTCGCGATGCTGGAGAGCGCGGGGGCTCGCGCGGTTCCGGTGCGCCGCCCCTCCGAGCTGTCCGAAGTGGACGGCCTGGTGCTGCCCGGCGGGGAGTCCACCACGATGTCGCGGCTGCTCGAGACCTTCGAGCTGCTCGAACCGCTGCGCGAGCGGATCGCCGGCGGCCTGCCGGCGTTCGGCTCGTGCGCCGGGATGATCCTGCTGGCCCGCCAGGTGCTCGACGGGCGCCCGGACCAGCAGCAGCTCGGCGGGCTCGACGTGGTCGTGCGGCGCAACGCGTTCGGCAGGCAGGTCGACTCCTTCGAGGCCGACCTCCCGTTCGCCGGCGTGGGCGGCGGGCCGCTGCACGCGGTGTTCATCCGGGCCCCGTGGGTCGAGAAGGCCGGAGACGGCGTCGAGGTGCTGGCCACCGTGCCCGACCCGGACGACCCGCCCGACGGGCCGAGGGCGGATAGGATCGTCGCCGTCCGGCAGGGGGCGGTGGTGGCCACGGCGTTCCACCCGGAGATCACCCGGGACGAGCGCGTGCACCGGCTGTTCGTCGAGCTCGTGCGGAAAGCCTGAGCAAGGATTGCGGCGGCCGCGCCGGGAGGCACGCGGCCGCGGGAACAGATGGAGGAAAGATGAGCGGCCACTCCAAGTGGGCCACGACGAAGCACAAGAAGGCGAACCTCGACGCCAAGCGGGGCAAGCTCTTCGCGCGGCTGATCAAGAACATCGAGGTCGCCGCCCGCACCGGGACCGGCGGGGGGGACCCGGACGGCAACCCCACGCTGTACGACGCCATCCAGAAGGCGAAGAAGAACTCCGTCCCGCAGGACAACATCGAGCGCGCGCGCAAGCGCGGCGCCGGCGAGGAGGCGGGCGGCGCCGACTGGCAGACCATCACGTACGAGGGCTACGGCCCCAACGGCGTCGCGGTGCTGATCGAGTGCCTCACCGACAACAAGAACCGCGCCGCGATGGAGGTCCGCACCGCGCTCACGCGCAACAACGGCTCGCTCGCCGACCCGGGTTCGGTCGCGTACATGTTCAACCGCAAGGGCGTCGTGCTCATGCCCAAGGCGGACGCGACCGAGGACGACGTCCTGATGGCCGTCCTCGACGCGGGGGCCGAGGAGGTCAACGACCTCGACGACAACTTCGAGATCGTCTGCGAGGGCACCGACCTCGTCCCGGTGCGCAAGGCGCTGCAGGAGGCCGGGTTCGAGTACGAATCCGCCGAGCTGACCTTCCTCCCGTCGGTGAGCGTGCCGCTCGACGTCGAGGGCGCGAAAAAGGTCTTCAAGCTGATCGACGCGCTCGAGGACTGCGACGACGTGCAGAACGTCTACGCCAACTTCGACGTGTCCGACGAGGTCATGGCCGCAGTGGACTGATTTCGGCGGTGGGATCGGCAACGTCTACGCGCGGTGGCGGATTCCACGTCTCCGACGAGGTCATGGCCGCGGTGGACTGATTTCGGCGGTGGGATCGGCGACGTCTGCGCGCGGTGCCGGATTCCGCGTGTCCGACGAGGTCATGGCCGCAGTGGACTGATCCAATCGCGCGACACGGCCGCGTCCCGGCGCTCCGGGGCGCGGCCTTTTTCGTCCGCGTTTCCCCTTGCCGCACAAGGGAAACCGGGAAAATCCTTGGGGCGGCGGGAAAAATGACCGGCGCGGGGACTGGGCTCGAGCGCGCGGGTGGGGCAGAATGTCCGCCGTGACGACCTCCGCCCTCACCGAGCAAGAGCAGAGCCTCATCGCCTGGATCGAAACCCAGGCACGGGAACGGGGCAACGCGGTCATCGCCGTGCCCGCCGACGACCAAGGGGCCGGCTACTGCTTCACCGCGTGCGCGTGGGCGTTGCACAACGTGCCGGAGGCCGTCGTGATCGGGCTGCCCGACCACATGGCCCCGGTGCTGCTCGACGCGTACGTCGACCGTTCCGCCAACGGCGAGATCTTCGAGGTCGGCAAGCGCTACGAGGATTTCTTCGACGGTGCGCCGGTGGTCTTCGAACGCGTCGCGAAAGGGCACTACCCGGAGTACTTCGGGTCCGCGTTCCTCGTCTACCCGGACGGCGACTTCCCGGCGCTGCAGATGATCGTCGCGACGCCGGACGGGCACTTCCCGTGGCACGCCGACGCGCCCGAGGGCTTCGCCGAATGGCAGCCGGTGCTTACCGAGAGCGGCGACCCGGAGAGCTGGACGCCCGGCGTCGACGGCCCCTGACCCGGCTAACCGGGGCCTAGCGCGGCCAGATCGGCGGCGGCGTCCGGAAACCGCGCGGCCAGCGTCGCCGGGTCCGCGAACTCCACGCAGTCGTCGGTGTAAGGCGGCACCACCACGGTGCCGAGCAGGCTCCACGCGCCCAGCGGCACCGTCGCCTGCCACGTTCCGGCGGGCACGACCACCTGCGGGCGCTGTCCGGCGGCCACGTCGCTGCCCAGCACCGGGCGCGTCACCTCGCCGTCGGGACGCAGCAAGAGCATCCGGGCGGGCGCACCGGCGTGGTGCACGAACACCTCGACCCGGTCGAGGCGGTGCGGCGCGGAGATCTCCGGCGCGGTGAGCAGGTAATAGATCGCCGAACCCTCGTCCGCGCGCCAGCTCCGCGCGAACCGGCCGCCCTCCGCCGGCAGCGGCTCCAGGCCCAGGTGCGCGACGAAGTCCTCCGGTCCCGGCATGCCTCCATCCTGCTCGCGAAGCGGGACGGCCGTCCACGCCGGCCGCCGTTAAGGCGTGTCCGTCCGCCGGACGGCGCGTCGCGACCGTTAGCCTGCACGTCGAACGGATGTTCGCGCGGGCGGAGGAGAAACGGTGCGGGTGCTCGGGGTCGACCCCGGTCTGACCAGGTGCGGCCTCGGCGTGGTCGACGGCGGCAAGGGCCGGTCGGTGCGCCCGGTCGCGGTCGGGGTCGTGCGCACGCCCGCCGACCAGGAGCTCGCGCAGCGGCTGCTCGGCGTCGCCGACGAGGTGGAGCGCTGGCTCGACCGGTACCGGCCGGAAGCGGTGGCCGTCGAGCGGGTGTTCGCCCAGCACAACGTCCGCACCGCGATGGGCACCGCGCAGGCGGGCGGGGTCGTCGCGCTGGCGGCGGCGCGGCGCGGGCTGCCGGTCGTCTTCCACACGCCCAGCGAGGTCAAGGCCGCCGTCACCGGGTCCGGCCGCGCGGACAAAGCACAGGTCACCACAATGGTGATGCGGCTGCTCGGGCTCGAGGTCAAACCGCATCCGGCGGACGCGGCCGACGCGCTCGCGCTCGCCATCTGCCACCTGTGGCGCGAGCCGATGCGGATCCGGCTCGCCGAGGCCGAGGCCCGCGCGGCGGAACTGGTCCGCGCCCACAAGGCCCGGCTGGCGGCCGCGGCCAAGGCGGCCGGAACCACCACGAAGCAGAACGAAACAGGAGCACGACGATGATCTCCTCGGTACGCGGCGAAGTGCTGTCCGTCGGGCTCGACCACGTGGTGGTCGAGGTCGGCGGCGTCGGCCTCGCCGTGCAGGCCACCCCGGCGACGCTGGCCACGCTGCGCCGCGGCGAGCAGACGCGGCTGCACACCGCGCTGGTCGTGCGCGAGGACTCGCTGACCCTCTTCGGGTTCGCCGAGGAGGACGCGCGCGAGCTGTTCGGCCTGCTCCAGACGGTGTCCGGGATCGGGCCGCGGCTCGCGCTGGCGACCCTGGCCGTGCTGGAGCCGGACAAGCTCCGCGCGGCGCTGGTCGAAGGCAACATCACCGTGCTCACCCAGGTGCCCGGCATCGGCCGCAAGGGGGCCGAGCGGCTCAGCCTCGAACTGCGCGACAAGGTCACCGCGCTCGGCGGGGCAAGCGACGCCCCGGTGGTGGCCGCGCCCGGCGCGCTGCGCGGCGAGGTCGTGGAAGCGCTGGCCGGGCTGGGCTTCCCGGCCAAGCAGGCCGAACAGGCGGTGGACCGGGTGCTGTCCGAAGGCGAAGGGCACACCACGTCGTCGGTGCTGCGCTCGGCGCTGGCGCTGCTGGGCCGCAAGCGGTAGCCGCCGATGAACCACGAAGTGACCGAGTTCGACACCGGCGGGTACGAGCCGGGCGACGAAACGCTGTCCGCGCTCGCGCAGACCGGCGAGCGCGACCTGGAAACGTCGCTGCGGCCGCGCAAACTCGACGAGTTCGTCGGCCAGGAACGCGTCCGCGAGCAGCTGGAGCTGGTGCTGGAGAGCGCCCGGCGGCGCGACGTGCCGCCGGACCACGTGCTGCTGTCCGGCCCGCCCGGCCTCGGCAAGACGAGCATGGCGATGATCGTCGCCGCCGAACTGGGCGCGGCCATCCGGATCACCTCCGGGCCCGCCCTGGAACGCGCCGGCGACCTGGCCGCGATGCTGTCCAACCTCGCGCCCGGCGACGTCCTGTTCATCGACGAGATCCACCGGATCGCCCGGCCCGCCGAGGAAATGCTGTACCTCGCGATGGAGGACTTCCGGGTCGACGTCGTCGTCGGCAAGGGCCCGGGGGCGACCAGCATCCCGCTGGAGATCGCGCCGTTCACCCTGGTCGGGGCCACCACCCGGTCCGGAGCGCTGACCGGGCCGCTGCGCGACCGGTTCGGCTTCACCGGGCAGATGGAGTTCTACTCCGCGGCCGAACTGGAACTGGTCGTCCGCCGCGCCGCGACGATCCTCGGCATCGAGATCGACCGGGACGGCTGCGCCGAGATCGCCGGCCGGTCGCGCGGCACCCCGCGCATCGCCAACCGGCTGCTGCGGCGGGTCCGCGACTACGCCGAGGTGCGCGCCGACGGCAAGGTGACCCTGGAGGTCGCGCAGGCCGCGCTCAAGGTCTACGACGTCGACGAGCTGGGCCTGGACCGGCTGGACCGGGCCGTGCTCGGCGCGCTGACCCGCTCGTTCGGCGGGGGACCGGTGGGCATTTCGACGCTCGCGGTCGCCGTCGGCGAGGAGGCCACGACGGTCGAGGAGGTGTGCGAGCCCTACCTGGTCCGGGCCGGTATGCTCGCCCGCACTCCGCGCGGCCGGGTCGCGACCGCGGCCGCGTGGCAGCACCTCGGGCTCGTGCCGCCCCCGGAGGCGGGACGGTCCGAGCAGGGCGGTCCCACGCTGTTCGACCAGGCCTGACAAGGGCGGACAGCGGCCCGGGTGGTGGCGTTTCCGCCGGTACCTGGCACACTCGAACACAGCACATCCGTCGAAACCGGACGCGGGCAGCCGAGAGAGGCGTCCGTCGAGGAGAGTCATGAACCAGTTACTGCTGCCGTTGCTGCTGCTGCTCGTGGTGGCCGTGCCGCTCGTCATGGGCACCCGCAAGCAGAAGAAGCAGCAGGCGGCTCAGCAGGAGATGCAGAACAGCATCGCCCCGGGCGACCGCGTGATGACCACGTCGGGCCTGTACGGCACGGTCGCCGACACGAGCAGCGACACCACGATCGACATCGAGATCGCGCCGGGCGTCGTCACCACCTGGCTGCGGCTCGCGGTGCGCGAGAAGGTCGAGCCGGTCGTCGAGGGCGAGGAGAACGAGGACTCGGCCGAGACCGAGGTCGCGGGCGTCGAGTCGGCCCCGGCGGCGTCTTCTTCGGAGGCCCCGGCCCAGGAGTCGATCTCCGCCGAGGAGAAGCAGACCTCCGGTGCGCAGGTGGCGCCCCCGCTCGAGCACGGGAAGAAGTAGCCTCCGCGCTTCACCGGGCAGTGATCCGCCCACAGCCGACGAAAGTCGGTACGGGCGAACGCCGGGCTCACGCAGCACCGAGTACTGTCTCGGTGCTGCGTGCGTGTCCGCCGTCATAGTTCACGCCCAGCCGCGTCCGGGGGACCCCCTTCCGGCTCGCGCACCCGAACCACTTGGGGTCCATCCAGTCCGTGCCAGTTCGAGGAGACCGAAGCACAGTGGCACCATCGGCCGGGCATCTCCGCCCGGGACGCTATCTCGCCTTCTTCGCCCTGATCGTGGTCGTGCTGTACGCCTTGGTGTTCTTCACCGGCAGCGGCAAAGCGACGCCGAAACTCGGCATCGACCTGCAGGGCGGCACCCGGGTCACGCTCACCGCGCGCACGCCCGACGGGGGCCAGCCCACCCGCGATTCGCTGAACCAGGCGCGCCAGATCATCGAGACCCGCGTCAACGGGATCGGCGTCGGCGGCACCGAGGTGGTGCTCGACGGCAACAACATCGTGATCACCGTGCCGGGCGAGCAGGGCGACGAGGCGAAGAACCTGGGCCGGACCGCCAAGCTCGGGATCCGCGAGGTGATCACCTCGGTCCCGAACACCCCGGCCGCGCCGCCGTCGGCTCCCGCTTCCGGAGCCCCGAGCGTCCCGGCGACCGCGCCGAGCAAGCCCGCCGGCGGCGGGGGAGCGGCGGGCGCCCCGGCGCAGCAGCCGCCGAGCCCGACCCCCTCGGCCCCGGCCGGCGGCCAGAACGCGGGCAAGAACCCGATCGAGGAAGCCCGCGCCGTGCGCCAGGCTCCCGCGCTGATGCCGAAGGACCCGAAGAACCAGCAGGAGACCGCCGCCGCGCAGGCCGCGCAGCAGAAGGCGCTCGCCGCGCTCACCTGCGCGCCGAACGTCGCGGACCCGCTGGAGGGCAACGACCTGCCGAACCAGCCGCTGGTCACCTGCGGCGACAAGGACGCCACCAAGTACGTCCTCGGGCCGGAGATCATCCCCGGCACCGAGATCGCGAACGCCAACTCCGGCTACGACCAGCAGCGCGGCCAGTGGATCGTCGACCTGAGCTTCAAGAGCGCGGGCGGCAAGACCTGGGGCGACTTCACGTCGGCCAACGTCGGCAAGCAGGCGGCGTTCGTGCTCGACACCGACGTGGTGTCCGCGCCGACCGTGCAGAACGCCATCCTCGGCGGCAACACGCAGATCACCGGCAAGTTCACCCAGACCGACGCGAAGAACCTGGCGGACATCCTCAAGTACGGTTCGCTGCCGCTGTCGTTCGATTCGTCGGACGCCACCACGGTGTCCGCGACGCTCGGCTACGCGTCGCTGCAGGCCGGCCTGATCGCCGGCGCGATCGGCCTCGCCGTCGTGTTCGTCTACTGCCTGTTCTACTACCGGCTGCTCGGCATCCTCACGATCTGGTCGCTGGTGCTGTCCGGCCTGCTCGTGTACGCGGTGCTGGTGCTGCTCGGCCGCTGGATCGGGTACACGCTCGACCTCGCGGGCGTGGCCGGCCTGATCATCGCGATCGGCATCACGGCGGACTCGTTCGTCATCTACTTCGAACGCTTGAAGGACGAGATCCGGGAGGGCCGGACCTTCCGGTCCGCGGTGCCGCGCGGCTGGGCGCGGGCGCGGCGCACGATCCTGGCCTCGGACGCGGTCAGCTTCCTCGCCGCTGCGATCCTGTACATCATCGCGGTCGGCGACGTGCAGGGCTTCGCGTTCACCCTCGGCATGTCGACGGTGCTCGACCTGGTGGTCGTCTACCTGGTCACGCATCCGCTCGTGGCGATGGTGTCGACCTCGAAGTCGAAGTTCCTGTCCAATCCCCGGAATCTCGGCCTCGGCGCGGTCCAGAAGCTCGGCTCGCAGCGCAAGTCCACGCGCCCCGCTCCCGGCCGTCGCGCGAACGTGAAGGAGGCCTGACGTGAGCGACGAAACCGCAGGCGTCCCGTCGGACAGCCCCGAAGGCTCGAACGGCACCGCCAGCACCGCGGCCGAACCCGGCAAGAAGGAAAGCTTCTTCCACCGGCTTTACGTCGGCACCGGCGCGGTCGACATCGTCGGCGCGCGCAAGCGCTGGTACGTCTTCTTCGCGCTGCTGCTGCTGGTGTGCATCGGCTCGATGATCTTCCGCGGCTTCAACGTGGGCATCGAGTTCGAGGGCGGCACGCAGATCCAGCTGCCCGCGCACGGCACACACGGCCAGATCACCCAGGACCAGGTGATCAAGTCGTTCAACACCGCGCTCGGCGAGGCCCCCGCGGAGACGCAGACGGTCGGCACCGGCAACGCGTCGACCATCCAGACCCGCTCCGAGACGCTCACCGCGGACCAGGTGGCGAAGGTCAAGAAGCAGATCTTCGAGGACCTGGGCCCGATCGGCAGCAACGGCAAGTCGAGCGAGCAGGCGATCAGCGACAGCGCGGTGAGCGCGTCGTGGGGCGACGAGATCTCGCGCCAGGCCCTGATCGCGCTCGCGGTGTTCCTGGTCGCCGTCGTGGTCTTCCTGGCGATCTACTTCGACACCCGGATGGCGTTCGCGGCGCTGATCTCGCTGCTGCACGACATCGTGGTGACCGCGGGCGTGTACTCGCTCGTGGGCTTCGAGGTCACGCCCGCGACGGTGATCGGCCTGCTGACGATCCTCGGGTTCTCGCTGTATGACACCGTGGTGGTGTTCGACAAGGTCCGGGAGAACACCCGCGGCCTGCTCGGCCTGTCGCGGCGCACGTACGCGGAGGCCGCGAACCTGGCGCTGAACCAGACGCTGATGCGGTCGTTCAACACCGCGTTCATCGCGCTGCTGCCGATCCTGGGCCTGCTGATCGTCGGCTACCTGCTGCTGGGCTCGGGCACGCTGCAGGACCTGGCGCTGGTGCAGCTGACCGGCACCTTGGTCGGCGTCCTGTCGTCGGTCGCGCTGGCGACGCCGCTGCTGGTCGACTTCAAGATGCGCGACCCGAAGTACCGCCAGCAGGCCGAGCGCGTGGCGGCCCGCCGGGCGAAGGCCGCGAAGCGCGAAGCCACCGACGACGACTTCGACGCCAATGACGAAGAGCAGCTGGCCGCCGAACTCCGCAAGGAAAAGGCGATGGCGGCCGCGGCCGGGGTCCCGGCGCGGCACCCGAAGCAGCGTCCGTCGGGGAAGAAGAAGCGCTGACCGCGATGAAGCTCGACGAGGCACTGGACCTGATCGCCGAGGTCCCGGACTTCCCGGAACCCGGCGTCCTGTTCCGCGATCTCAGCCCGCTGTTCGCCGACGGCCCCGGCTTCGCCGCGGTCGCCGACGCCCTGGCGGAAACCCTCGACCCGGCGACCGACCTGGTCGCCGGAGTCGAGGCCCGCGGCTTCCTCCTGGCCGCGGCGGTCGGCTACGCGCGCGGCATGGGGGTGGTGCTGGTCCGGAAACCAGGCAAGCTCCCCAAGGTCGCCGGCCGCGTGGACTACTCCCTGGAATACGGCACCGCGAGCGTCGAACTCCCCGCAGGCGTAGTCAACCCAGGCCAGCGAATCGCGATCCTGGACGACGTCCTGGCCACCGGAGGCACCGTCGCCGCGACCGCGAAACTCCTCGAAGACGCGGGCGCGACAGTGACCGGCGTTTCGGTAGTGCTGGAACTGGCCGCCCTCAGCGGCCGCTCCGCCCTGGACGGCCGCACAGTCCACGCCCTCCGCACCGCCTGATCGTCCGTGAGGGGGAACCCTGAGGGAATCAGATTCCCTCAGGGTCCCCCTCACGACCAGCCACCAGGCACCCCAGCCGCAAACCGCCGCCGATGCACCCAACGGTTCGAGGCAGCCAGCCCCCGCCCTGCACCCCGATACGAAGCCTTCTCTGCGGTCGGTGGGTGCTTGTCAAGGCATCTTTCCCGCCTTGACAAGCACCCACCGACCGTCAGCACACTCAGGCTTCGGGGTGCCCCGCGCCACCCCCGGAGGCAATGTCGCCGCCAGGCGACGAGCCGCAGACAACACACCGCAACCCCACGTCACCAACCCAGCCAAAAGACCAACCGGTTACCCTGAAGGTTCGAGGCCGCACGAGCAGCTGGAGGTGCGGGTGAGCCAAGAGCTCGACGCCACTACCCCCGCCAAAGGCGGTGCCACCCCCGTCAAGGGCGGTACCACCGCCGCCGACGCCGGGGTCCGGGCCAACGGAGCCGCGCCCAGCCCCTCCGCGACCCGCCGCGTCCGCGCGCGCCTGGCGCGCCGCATCACCGCCCAGCGCGCCGCCCCGGTCAAGCAGGTCCTCGAACCCCTCGCGGTCATCCACCGCGAGCTGCACCCGAACGCCGACCTGGGCCAGCTGCAGCGCGCCTACGACGTGGCCGAAGAACTCCACCGCGACCAGCGGCGGAAGTCCGGCGATCCGTACATCACCCACCCGCTCGCGGTCGCCACCATCCTGGCCGAGCTGGGCATGGACACCACCACCCTCGTCGCGGCGCTGCTGCACGACACGGTGGAGGACACCGGCTACTCCCTGGACCAGCTGAAGGCCGATTTCGGCGACAAGGTCGGCGAGCTGGTCGACGGCGTCACGAAGCTGGACAAGGTCAAGCTCGGCACCTCGGCCGAGGCGGAGACGATCCGCAAGATGGTGATCGCGATGGCGAAGGACCCGCGCGTCCTGGTCATCAAGCTCGCCGACCGGCTGCACAACATGCGCACGATGCGTTTCCTGCCGCCGGAAAAGCAGGCCCGCAAGGCCCGCGAGACGCTCGAGGTGCTGGCTCCGCTGGCGCACCGGCTCGGCATGGCCACGGTGAAGTGGGAGCTGGAAGACCTCGCGTTCGCGATCCTGCAGCCGAAGAAGTACGACGAGATCGTGCGGCTGGTCGCCGACCGCGCGCCCTCGCGCGACACCTATCTGCGCAAGGTGATCGCGGACCTGACGAACAACCTGGTGTCGTCGCGGATCACCGCGAAGGTCGAGGGCCGCCCGAAGCACTACTACTCGATCCACCAGAAGATGATCGTCCGCGGTCGCGACCTGGACGACATCCACGACCTGGTCGGCGTGCGGATCCTGGTCGAGGACGTGCGCGACTGCTACGCGGCGATGGGCGTGGTGCACGCGCTGTGGCAGCCGGTTCCGGGCCGGTTCAAGGACTACATCGCGCAGCCGCGGTTCGGCGTGTACCAGTCGCTGCACACCACGGTGATCGGGCCGGACGGCAAGCCGCTCGAGGTGCAGATCCGCACCTACGACATGCACCGCACCGCCGAGTACGGCATCGCCGCGCACTGGCGGTACAAGGAAACCAAGGGCACGCACGCCAGCAACAACGCGATGGAGCTGGACGAGATCGCGTGGATGCGGCAGCTGCTCGACTGGCAGCGCGAGGCCGCGGACCCGGGCGACTTCCTCGAATCGCTGCGCTACGAACTGGCCGCGCGCGAGATCTTCGTGTTCACGCCGAAGGGCGACGTGATCACGCTGCCCGCGGATTCGACGCCGGTGGACTTCGCGTACGCGGTGCACACCGAGGTCGGCCACCGCTGCATCGGCGCCCGCGTGAACGGCCGGCTGGTCGCGCTCGAGCGGAAGCTCGAAAACGGCGAGGTCGTCGAGATCTTCACGTCCAAGGCGGAAAGCGCCGGGCCGAGCCGCGACTGGCTGCAGTTCGCCGGTTCGCCGAAGGCGCGCGCGAAGATCCGGCAGTGGTTCGCGAAGGAGCGCCGCGACGAGGCGATCGACGCGGGCAAGGAAGCGATCACCAAGGAAATCCGCAAGGTCGGGCTGCCGATCCAGCGGCTCGTGTCGGCGGAGTCGATGGGCTCGGTCGCCACCGAACTGCGGCACGGCGACATTTCCTCGCTGTACGCGGCTGTCGGCGAGGGCCACACCAGCGCGAAGCACGTGGTGCAGCGGCTGGTCGCGCTGATCGGCGGCGTCGAGGAGGCCGAGGAGGAGCTGGCCGAGCGGGCCACGCCGTCCACGGTCACGCGCCGCCGCGGCTCGAACGACGTCGGCGTCATCGTCAAGGGCGCGAGCGACGTCTGGGCGAAACTGGCGCGCTGCTGCACGCCGGTGCCGGGCGACGAGATCCTCGGCTTCGTGACGCGCGGCGGCGGCGTGAGCGTGCACCGGACGGACTGCACGAACGCCGACGACCTGCGGACCCAGCCGGAGCGGCTGGTCGAGGTGGAGTGGGCGCCGTCGTCGTCCTCGGTGTTCCTGGTGGCGATCCAGGTCGAGGCGCTCGACCGGCACCGGCTGCTGTCCGACGTCACGAAGGTGCTGGCGGACGAGAAGGTCAACATCTTGTCGGCGTCGGTGACGACGTCGCGGGACCGGGTGGCGGTGAGCCGGTTCTCGTTCGAGATGGGCGATCCGAAGCACCTCGGGCACGTGCTGAAGGTCGTGCGCGGGGTCGAGGGCGTGTACGACGTGTACCGGGTGACCTCGGCTTCGTAGTTCAGAACGCCGTCGCGACCAGCGCGGCCAGCGGCGGGAGTGCCTGGGCGAGCGCCCCGGCACGGCCCGCGCCGCGCGGGCGGCTCAGCGCGAGCAGGTCGGACACGCCCAGCGCGACCCCGGCGAGCGTCATGAACGCGCAGCTGTAGAGCACGAGCACGCGTCCGGCCGCGGTGCCGCCGGTGTGCAGCAGCACCAGGCCGGTCACCGGTCCGGCGGCGAGGAACAGGTTGTACCAGCCGACGTTGAACGACCAGAGCCGCGTGGCGGGCAGGTCCTCGGCGGGGATCCGGAAAATGCCCGCGTGCACGCGCGGACGCTCGAACAGCAGGACCTCCCACGCGAAGGCCAGCAGGTGCACCAGAACGGCGATCCCGGCGAGGATCTGCGCGACGGCGTTCACGACGCTGGCTCCTCGAACGAGACCCCGTGCCGGGCGGCGAGGTCGCCGAGCAGCGGCACCGCGTCCGGCCACCGGGCATCGGCCGGGACGGTCGCGTCGATTTCGCGGAAGAACCGGCCCATCGCGTCGTCCGGGGTGAGCACGAGGAATTTCGCGTGCGGCGTGTGCACGGTGAAGGTGTTGGGAGTGCCCGCCGGGATGTGCACGAAGGAACCTGGGCCGAGGTCGTGGAGTTCGCCGTCGAGGCAGACGGTCAGCCGGCCGCACAGGACGTAGAAGCCCTTCGTCCACGGGTCGGTGTGCGGCGGGACGGCGGGGCCGCGGGCGGCGTCGATCTCGAACAGCTCGTAGCCGCCGGTGTCCGCGGCGGACGCTTTCACCGTCGCGATCGCGTCTTTCGTGTCCAGTTCCGGGCCGGTGCCCGCGGGGCTGAGATGAATGGTCATGGCGCCGAAGGTAGAAACGCCGCGGGCCCGGGACTATCCCGGAAATCAGGGATACCGGCGCGGGAAAGGCACGCGCATACTTCCTCGGGTGTGGGAAGGCCGGGCGCGGAGCGTGCGGCGGGAGCTGGCGGCTCTCGCCACGGCCGGCTGCGGCGTCGCGGAACTGCACACGGCGGCGATCGAACTGGTCGACCGGATCGTGCCCGCGGAGCTGACCTGCTGGGCGTCGCTGGATCCGGACACCGCCGTGATCAGCTCGATGACCAGCGGCCGGGCCCGGATCCCGGGGGAGTACGAGCCGCTGCTCGCGACGTACGAGTACGACGGCGCGGAGCCGCACACCTTCGCGCAGCTAGCCCGGCGTCCGGTGCCGGTGGCGCGGCTTTCCGACCTGCCGCGCCGCGAACGCGAGCGCAGCGGCCGGTGGGCGCGGGTGTGGCGGCCGCTCGGGCTGGAGAGCGAACTGCGGGTCGGGTTCCGCGCGGACGGCGTTTGCTGGGCCGCGGCGGGTCTCGTGCGCCGCGGCGAGTTCAGCGACCGCGAGGCGGAGTTCCTGACCTCGATCGGGCCGACCTTGGCGGCGGCCACCCGGCTGGCCGCGCTGACCCGGGGCGCGGCGCCGGCGGCGGAACCGGCGATCGTCGTGGTCGGTGCGGACGGCCGCCGGCGCGGGGCGACCGAGGGGGCGGGCGCGTGGGAGTCCGAATTGGACTCGATCGCCGACGGCCGGTTCGCGGTCCTGCTGCGCGCCGTTGCGGCCGGGGCGCAGTCGGCGGCGAGCGGGACGTTCCGCGCCCGGGTCCGGGACGCGCGCGGCGGCTGGATCGTGTTGCAGGCCAGCCGATTGGTCTTCGACGACGACGCCCGGGAGATCGCCGTGACGATCCGGCGCGCCTCCGGCGGGGAACTGCGGGACGTGCTGCTCGCCGCCTACCGGCTGACCGCGCGCGAACGCGAGGTCTGCCGGGAAGTCCTCTCCGGACTGTCTACTTCGGACATCGCGGCGCGGCTGGGGATCTCCGCGAACACGGTGCAGGACCACCTGAAATCGGTGTTCGGCAAGGTCGGCGTGCGCAGCCGGGGCGAGCTGACGGCGCGGCTGTCCGGCTAGGCCGGTGAGCTGTCCCACAACGGGAGCACGGCGGGCGCGCATTAGGGTGCTGGGCATGACGGACGGACTCGAGTTCACCCGCGAAGGCGCCGTGGCCCGGCTGACGTTCTCGCGCCCGGAGAAGATGAACGCGATCACCCACGGCATGTGGGCGGCGATCCCGGGCGTGGCGGCCGAGGTCGAGGCCGATCCCGAGCTGAAGGTGCTCGTGCTGACCGGGGCCGGCCGGCACTTCTCCGCGGGCGCGGACATCGGCGAGTTCCGCGAGCTGCGCTCGACCGCCGAAGCCGCCGCGAAGTACGACGAGGCCGTGGACCGCGCGGTCGCCGCGCTGACCGCGATGCGCAAGCCGACGGTCGCGATGGTCCAGGGCAACTGCATCGGCGGCGGCTGCCAGCTCTCGGTCGCCTGCGATTTCCGCTTCGCCGCCGGCGACGCGCGCTTCGGCATCACCCCGGCCAAACTCGGCATCGTCTACCACTTCGCCTCGACGCGGCAGCTGGTGTCGCTGGTCGGCCCGGCGCACGCCAAGTACTTCCTGCTGTCCGGCGAGCTCGTCGACGCGGCCCGGGCGCGCGAGATCGGGCTGGTCAACGACGTCTTCCCGGCCGCGGACCTGGAAGCCGCGACGGCCCGGTTCGCCGAGACGCTGTGCGGGCGCTCGCAGGCCTCCGTCCGCGGGATGAACCGGATCATCGAGAAGATCGTCGCGGGGCAGGAGAAGACCGACGACGAAGTGGAGGAGATCCGGCTCGCCGCGCTGCACGGGGAGGACTACGCGGAGGGCGTGGACGCGTTCCTGAACCGGCGCGCGCCGAAGTTCACCTACCGCTGACCGGCGATAACCGATTGACGGTCCGGCGAGACTGACGTCTGTGCCGCTGAAAATCCATCGCCGCAGCCAGGAGCCGGAGCTCTTCCGGACGGTCGACCACGCCGACTTCGACCGGTCGTGGCCGGTCTTCATGCAGCACAACCCGACCGGGCGCCTGTACTACGGCGAACTCGACCCCGTCGCCGACTACGTGCTGCTCGCGACCGACGGCGACGAGCCGGTCGCCAAGGCCTACTCGGCGCCGTTCGCGTTCGGCGGCCCCGGACGAGAGGAACTGCCCGACAGCGGGTGGGACGAGGTGATCCGGTGGCAGCACGCCGACCGGCTGGCCGGCCGCGACCGCAACGCGGCGACCGCGCTGGAGATCGTCGTCCGCAAGGAACGGCAGGGCACCGGCCTCGCGTCGGCAATGGTGAATGCGCTGCGGGACAACGCTTTCCGGCTCGGTCATGCCGTGCTCTACGCGCCGGTGCGGCCGTCGCAGAAGGCAGACGAACCCGAGACTCCGATGAGCGAGTACGCCTTCCGGGTGCGCGACGACGGCCTGCCGTACGACGCGTGGCTGCGAGTGCATGCGCGCGCGGGCGGGCGGATCGTAAAGGTATGCCCGGTGTCGATGACCATCCCCGGCACGCTCGCGCAGTGGCGGGAGTGGACCGGGCTGCCGTTCGACGCCGACGGGCCGGTGCTCGTGGAAGGTGCGCTCAGCCCGGTGCTGGTGTCGGTGGCGCAGGACTCGGCGGTCTACGTCGAGCCCAACGTCTGGGTGGAGCACCGCAGGCCTTGAGGCCCGCGTCAGATCTCGTCCCAGGGCGCGGCTTCGTAAGCCGTGGTCAGCATCTCCGTCGCGGCGGGCGAGGCGCGCAGCGGCACGTCGTCGACCGCGACGACCGGACGGCCGATCGTCGCGGAGTTGGTCAGGAACATCGCGTCGAAGTCCGGCAGTTCCGCCGGATACACCGGACGAGTCTCCTGCGGCACCCCGGCCGCGCGCAGCTGTGCCTTGAGCACCAGGTACGTGATCCCGGGCAGCACCGGGGCGTCCGGCCACACGATCGTCCCGTCGCGCAGGAAGCCGACGTTCCAGATCGTCGCCTCGCTGATCCGGCCGTCGGCGGCGAGGAAGACCGCGTCGTCGTAACCGGCGAGGACCGCCGCGCGCGAATGGTGCGTGAGGCCGAAGCCGCCGAAATGCTTCACGTACGGCAGATCCCGTTGGTACGCAACGGAGCGCAGCCGCATCGGTGTGCCGACCGGGTAGGCGGGCGGAGCGGTGCGCACCAGGATTTCGGGCGTCATCACCGGGTCGTGCGGCGAAGAGCGGGAGAAAATGATCACCCGCACCGACAGGTCGCCTTGCCCGGCGACGAGCCGCCGGACGTAACGGCGGACCAGATCGGTGTCCAGCTCGCTGCCGAACACTTCGCGGGTGCTCGCCGCGAGCCGGTCCAGGTGGTAGCGGAGGCCGCGCACGCGCCCGTCGCGGACCTGCATCGCGGTGAAATGGCCGTAGCTGGTGGCCGCGGCGGCGAGATCGGCGGCGCCCGCAGCGGCGCCGCCGATCTCGACTCGCGTGGTCAACTCAGGAAACCGTGACCGCGGTGAACTTGACCTGCTGCTTGGGCTCGCCGGTCGACCCGTCCTGGCCGACCGCGCCGATGCCGTTCTTCGCGATCTTGTCGAGCACCTTCAGACCGTCGTCGGAGATGCTGCCGAAGATCGTGTACTGCGGCGGCAGCGGCGCGTTGCCGTAGACCATGAAGAACTGGCTGCCGCCGCTGTTCGGCTGGCCGGTGTTGGCCATCGCGAGGATGCCGCGGCCGTACTTCGCGGTGTCGATGAACTCGTCCGGCACGGTGAAACCGGGGCCGCCGCGGCCGTCGGTCATCACGTCGCCCTTGGCGTCCGGGTCGCCGCACTGCAGCATCTGCAGGTCGGTGACGCCGAGGCGGTGGCAGATCGTGTCGGTGAAGAAGCCCTGCTTCGCGAGGCTCTCGAACGCCTGCACGGTGCACGGCGCGAGCGAGCGGTCGAGCGTCATCGGGATGTCGCCCTGGGTGGTCTTCATCGTGATGTTCACCGTCCCCGACGACGACACGTTCTTGCCGTCCGGCGCGGTGGCCTTCTTGCCCGACGGCGGCTTGCCGCTGGGATCGGCCGGGTACGAGCACGTCGTCGGGTTCGGCAGCGCCTTGGGACGCTTGGGGAGCGCGGTGCGCTCGGTGGGGATGTTCGTGACGCTCGGGACCGGCGGCGCGGAACTCGACGGCGGCGTCGCGGCCTGCTGGTCGCCGCTGCCGCCGCTGTTCACGATCCACACCACGAGACCGGCGACGATGAGGACCACACCGCCGACCACTCCAGCGCCCACGATCTTGCGTCGCTTCGCCTGTTCCGCCCGGCGCACGAGCTGCCGCTCGAGTTTGCGCTTCGCGGCTTCACGGCGCTGCTGGTTGGTCGCCACCCGCCCTCCAGTTTCCGCTCGAAGTCACACGTCTGAGGTAGCGGCAGTGTATGGGCACAGCCTGTGAGGACTCCGTACAGGGGCGGCTAGTCTTCACCGGGTCGTGATCAAGGCCGCTTCCGGGGAGGAGGGTTCGGTGCTCGTCGCCGGGTTCGCCGCGGGTCCGCTGCGCTCGAATTGCTATCTGCTGGCCCCCGCCGCCGGGGGTCCGTGCCTCGTCGTCGACCCGGGCGAGGGAGCCGCCGAGCCGCTGGCCGAAGCGCTGGCGGAGCACGAGCTGACGCCGGTCGCGCTGCTCGCCACGCACGGCCATCCGGACCACGTCGGCGCCGCCGCCGGGCTGTCGCGGGCGCACGGAGCGCCGCTGCGGCTGCACCCGGGCGACGCCGAGTGGTACGACGGGCCGTTCGAACCGCTCGCCCCGGGGGAGTTCGAGGCCGCCGGGCTGGTCGTCGGAGTGCTCCCGCTGCCCGGGCACACGCCGGGTTCGGTGGCGTTCACCGTCGAGACCGGCGAGGGTGGCAGGCTGGTGTTCACCGGGGACACGCTCTTCGCCGGATCTGTCGGGCGCACCGGCGGATCCGGCTCCGATCTGGAGAATTCGTTGCGCACACTGCTCACGCTCGCCGACGACACCGTCGTGCTGCCCGGCCACGGACCGGCCACGACCATCGGCCGCGAGCGCGCCGCCAACCCCTTCGTGCCGGGAGCGGCGCAGTGACCGAGAAACCGGCGGAACGCCTGCCGCTGTTCGCCGACGAGCCGAGGCTGCGGCGCCGCCGCGCGTGGTCGGGCGTCTTCGGCGTGCTGATCCTGGCCGCGGCGTTCGGCGGAATCGCCGGGCTGATCGGCGGGCAGCTGCCCGGGCTGATCGTGGCCGCGGTCGTCGCGCTGCCGTTGCTTTACGTGGTGCTCTACGCCTATCGCCGCCGGATCTGGCTGGAGGGCACGACGCTGGTGGTGCGCACCTGGGGCGTCCGGCGCGTGGATCTTCTGCGGGCGCCGCGGCTGGACGTGGTGATCAGCGACGTGCGCGGGACCCGGACGGTCGCGTTGCTGGTGCACGCCGGGCCCCGGCGGCGGGCGGTGAAGCTGGACCTGGCGGTCTTCTCCGGGACCGGCGGCCGCGAGCTGGGGGCGCTGCAGCTGCGGCGGCTGGCGGACGCGGTGCTGAACAACACCGAAGCGAACGGGCTCGTGTTCTCGGAGCTGCTGGTGGCGGAGTTGCGGGCGGAGGCGCGCGGGGACGCGGTGGCGGAACGGCCGCTGTACCGGCTGGCTTCGGCGGCTCCGGCCGGGAAGTACCTGCAGCGGTTTCCGATGGAAGCGGTGAGTCGATTCGTCGCGATGTTGGGTTGAGTTGGCGGGAAATGTCGCCAAGCTGTGTTTGATGGCGTCGGCTCCGCCGCCGCGGCGGGATCGCTTTTAAGCCGGCGTTTGGGCTGAGCGGCGGGAGGGGCCTGGCGGCCTGTCCCACCGCTCAGCCCAAACGCCGGCGCGATCCCGCGTGGTGGTCGGGTTGGGGGGAGAGAGCTGGGCGAGGAGAGTGGGGCTCAGTCTTGGGTGGCCGGTTCGCGGGGGCGTTCTTCGAGGCCGTCTACGCGGGCGCGGATGCGGTCCAGCTGGTCGGCGAGTTCGGGGAGTTCTTCGGCGACGTAGGCGAGCAGCCGTTCGAGGTGGCGCAGGGTGGCGCGGACCTCGTCGAGGGCGGTGGCGATCCGCGGGACCGTTTCGGCCGCTTCGAGCGCCGACGCGAACAGCCGGCGGATCAGGTGCACGGTGACTCGGGGTCCGGCCAGGACGGCTGAGAACACAGCCCCTCCTCGGGTGCGGGGTCGCGGTCTTCGTACCTCATCCGCGACGCCCGCGTCCGACCGGGTCAGCCGGGGTGTGGCTAGTGTGATTCAGCGGGTTTCGTGGTGCTGATGAGGTGCGCAACCGGCTCGCGCGCGGCGATGAGAGCGGCCAGGACCGTGGTCACCGGCACGGCCGCGACGATGCCGACCGAACCGGCCAGCGTCCGGATGATCTCCCCGGCGATGTCCTCGCTGCCGAGCAGCGAACCGAGGCCGACGCCGGAGATCGCCGAGTAGAGCATCACCGGCAGTGCCGCCCCGGCGTAGGCCATCACCAGCGTG
This sequence comes from Amycolatopsis orientalis DSM 43388, assembly GCF_000411975.1. Classification (GTDB taxonomy): domain Bacteria; phylum Actinomycetota; class Actinomycetes; order Mycobacteriales; family Pseudonocardiaceae; genus Amycolatopsis; species Amycolatopsis orientalis_D. The sequence continues at coordinate 36,435 of NZ_ASXG01000126.1, read as the reverse complement.
TTCACCGCGGAGCCGACGTGGTCGCGGCCGATCCGCAGGCCGGAACGGTACAGCTCGCGCCAGCTGAGCGCGGGGTTCGCGCGGCGCAGTTCCCACACCGCGCTGGTCTGGGTGATGGTCACGTCGTCGAGCACGCCGAGCGCGCCGATCACGATCCCGGCCAGGAGCAGGCCGCGCGCGTCGATGCCGTGGCCGAGCGACGCGATCAGCGTCGTGGTGCTGTCGTCCAGGCCGGTGAGCGACGCGGCGGCGGAGAAGATCGCCGACAGGATCCCGATCAGCGCGAGACTGACCAGCGTTCCCAGCACGGCGACCGAGGTTCTCGCGGAGAGCCCGTGCGTCAGATACAGCGCGAGGAACATGATCGCGCCCGCCCCGGCGATCGCCACCAGCAGCGGGTTCTCCCCGGCGAGGATCGCGGGCAGCACGAACAGCACGATCACCACGAAGCTCAGCACCAGCGCGACCAGCGCGGCCAGCCCCTGCCAGCGGCCGAGCACGAGCACGGCGATCGCGAACAGCGCGGCGAGCAGCACCAGCGGCGTGCCGCGCTGGAAATCGACGAGGGTGAACGACTGCGGATCGAGCGGATCGCCGCCGTTGTAGGCGAGCACGACCTTGTCGCCCGCGGTGAACCTCGGCGTGCTCGGCTCGATCGGGACGGTGAGCCGCACCGGCTTCCCGGCCGCCGGGCCGTCGGACATCTGCAGGTCGACCGTGAGGCAGGGTTTCGCGTTCGGGTCCGGCTGCGAGCCGACCTGCACCTGGCCGGGCTGCAAGCACGGGCCGGACGTCGCGGTCGTGATCGCCGCCTGCACCGGCGTGCCTTGCGGTACCGCGCTTTTCGGCAGCGAACTGCCCCACGGGTACAGCACGATCATGCCGACGACGGTCGCCAGGGCCAGCGGGGCCAGCAGCCAGATCAGGAGTTTGCGGACTCGCTGCGACGCCGGGGCGGCCGGGCCGTGCCCGTGCCCGTGGCCGTGCCCGGCGGGCGGCGGAGTCTCCTCGGCCGCGGCGGGGCGCGGAGTGTCCTTTTCGGACTGTGGCGGGCGGGCCGGCGGACGGCGACGGGCAGCCGGCGGCGGGGTGTCGCCTGCGCGGCGGGGAAGGCGCGGTTCGCCGGACTGGGCGCCGCCGCGGGGATCGGCGGACCGCGGCTGGCCCGGTTGGGCCGAGCGCGGGGCGCCGGGTTGAGGGGGCCGCGGCGCGGTGGCTCGCGGACGGCGGGCTTCTCCGGGCCGCTCGGCTCGCCGGCCCGGTTCGCCGGAGCGCCCGGCTGCTCGCCCGGGCTCGCCGGTGCGTTCGGGGTAGCCGGAACGCCCCGCGGCGCGTCCGGGTTCGCCGGTGCGTTCGGAATCGCCGGAGCGCGGAACGGGCCGCCCCGGTTCGGGAGCGGCCGGTCGTCCGGATTCGGCGCGGCGCACCCGGCGCGGTCCGTCCGGCCGGACGGGCGGCGGCACGGCGGGGGACGGGGACGCGGATTCGCCCGGCACCCGCGGCGGCGGGCCGATGTCGTCGGGGTCCTGGTCGGGGTAGTCGTGCGGTGCCACGGCGGACATCCTGCCCTCCCGGCGCCCGGTTCACCCGTACCGGGTGGGGGAGGAAGCGGGCGTTTCGTTCAGGCGTGCGCAGAACGCAGGTGCACCCTTCGATACGCCGAGGGCGGCGTGTCGAAATGGTCCAGAAACGCTTGCCGGAGCGTTTCGGTGGAGCCGAAACCGCAGCGTCGCGCGATCGCGGCGAGCGGGAGTTCGGTGCCGGACAGCAGCCGGGCGGCGTGTTCCGCGCGGACGGTCCGCACGTATTTGCCCGGCGTGGTGCCGAGGTGGGCGTCGAAAAGCCGGGTCAGCTGGCGGGCGCTGATGCCGGCCTGGTTCGCCAGCGCGTGGACGCCGAGGTCGTCGGCGAGGTGCTCGGCGACGTACGCGGTGAGGTCGCGGACCTGCCGGTGCTCCGGCGGCGGACCGGCGAGGAACATGCTGACCTGCGCCTGGTTCCCGGGCCGCTGCAGGTAGGTGACCAGCGACCGGGCGACCTCGCGGGCGAGCGTCGGGCCGTGGTCCTCCTCGACGAAGGCGAGCGTGAGGTCGAGCCCGCTGGTGACGCCCGCGGAGGTGTAGACGTCGCCGTGGCGCACGAACAGCGGCACCGGGTCCACGGTCACCGACGGATACTGCTCGGCGAGCCGTGCCGCGTGCGACCAGTGCGTGGTCGCGCGACGACCGCTCAGCAGCCCGGCGGCGGCGAGCACGGTCGCCCCGGTGCAGACCGACGCGGTGCGCTTGCTTTGCGGCGACAGCCGCCGCACGTGCGCCAGCAGCCGTTCGTCCTTGGCGGCGGCGTGGTGCCCCAGCCCGCCGGAGACGACGAACGTGTCCAGCGGGCCGCGGACCTGGTCGATCCGCACGTGCGGAGTGAGCGTGAGCCCGGATTGGCAGGCGAAGGGACGCCCGTCGACGCTGGCGAGCCGGACCTCGTACGGCCGGGCCGCGCCGAGCCGGGTGGCGGCGTCGAAAACGTCGGAGACGCAGGCGATGTCGAGCAGTTCGGCGTCGGGGTACCCGAGGATCACGACCTGCCGGGCGGTACTCGGCATGGCCGCACCGTAGCAGCTCGCCCGGCCGGAACGACCAGGTTCGCAGGATTTCGGACAAACGTGTCCCGGCCCGCCCGCGAACCCGCCACGGTGGCGGCATGCCCCAGAAAACCTTCGCGTTCGTCGTGTACCCCGGCCTGACAGTCCTGGACCTGGTCGGCCCGCTGCAAGTGCTCACCTCCTTCGCGGCGGCCGACCCCTCGGTCCGCGTGGCCGTGGTGGGCGAAACGCTGGAAACCACCGACACCGACACGCCGCTGCGGATCGCGCCGAGCCACACTTTCGCTCAGGTGCCGGACCCGGCCTGGGTGCTGGTCCCCGGCGGCGCCGCGCCGACGCTGCGCGCGCTCGGCGACGAGACGCTCATCGGATATCTCCGCCGGGCCGCGACGTCCGCCGAGCTGATGACGTCCGTGTGCACCGGGTCTCTGCTGCTCGGCCGGGCCGGGCTGCTCGAAGGCCGGGAGGCGACCACGCACTGGACGTTCCTGGAGGCGCTGCGCGCGTTCGGGGCCAAGCCGGTCCGGCGGCGCTGGGCGGACGCCGGGCCGGTGATCACCGCCGCCGGCGTGTCGGCGGGCATCGACCTGGCGTTGCACCTGGTCGAGCGGATGAGCGGAACGGATGCCGCCCGGCTCGTGCAGTTCGGCATCGAATACGACCCGCAACCGCCGCTCGGCCCGCTCGAGTGGTCGCTCGCCCCGCACGAGCACCTGCGGCCGTTCGTGGAACGCACGGTCCGGGAAGGTCTTGCCGATCAGCCGGAGCTGCGCGAGAAACTCCTGGCGCGCCAGTGACATTCCGGTGAACTGCCCCACCCACCTGAGGCAGGGCCGGTTTGCCCGGGCCGCGCGGACGCGTACCGTTCCGCCAATGGGTGCTCGCGGGGCGGCCGGTCTCACCGTCCTCACCAGCCGGAGAGACGGCGACATCGTGCTGGTCACGGCGGCGGGAGAGATCGACATCGCGTCGGTGGGGCGGTTCCGCTCCGCGTTGTCGGCCGCCTCCGGGGCCGGCGGCAAACTGGTGGTGGACCTGTCCCGGGTCGGATATCTCAGCTGCGCCGGGCTGCGCGCGCTCGAAGAGACCCGCCGCGTCCGGCCGGCGCTCTCGATCGTGGCGACCCGCCCGCTCGTGCTGCGGGTTTTCGCGGTGTCCGGGATCGACGCGCCGGTCCGCAGCGGCCTGCGCGAGGCGTGTGCCGCCGCGGGGGCGTGAATCCCGGCCGGAATCTGGGTACCCGGGGAAGGCAACCGAGAGCTGCTGAGGTGATCCCAGATGTCCACCAGCACGATGTCCGGCAAGACCGCGGTCTCCGGGGGTGCAGCGGGCCTCGCTGTGCTGGCCGGGCTGTACCTGATCGCCGCGCCCTGGCTGCTGCGCTTCGGCGGGGCCGCCGAACTCGCGGTGAGCAACACCGTCGCCGGGCTCGCGATCGTCGTCTTCGCCGCCATGCGGGCTCGGGATTCCGGCGCACAGGCGCTGACCTGGGTGCTTCCGGTACTCGGGGCGTGGACGGCGGTGTCCCCGTTCGTGCTCCGCTACGGCGACGAAACCGTGCCGTCGGCCGGTGCGGTGACTGGCAACGTGGTCGCCGGGGTCGTCGTCGCGGCCAGCGGCGCGGCGTTGCTCCTGCGCCGCCGCTGACGTCAGCCGAGCGCGTCGGCGAGCCAACGGCGCCACGTCGCGCTTTCGGCCGTTTCGTCGACGTCCGGACGGAACAGGTGATGTCCGACCGCGACCGGCATGCCGAGCAGGGACCGTTCGTGGAAGCGGTAGAGGGCGTCCTCGGTGCGGACCCCGGCGTAATTCGGGGTCGAGTAGTCGAGGACGCCTTCTACCGTGCGGTCTCCGACGCCGAATCGGACCGGCTGGCCGACTGACGGCTCCGCGGGCAGGCCGAGCGCGGCCAGCAGTTTCGGCCAGGCGTCCCGGCTTGCCGACGAGGCCGGGCCGTCCGCGAACACGTATGTCGCGAAGCGGCCGGGGAAGTGGGCGAGGAGTTCGGCGAGCGTGTGCAGGTACATCTCCCAGCCGACCGCGAACGACTCGTGGTACTCGTCGTCCCAGCCGTCCTGGACGAAGCCCCGGTGCACGAACCGCAGCACCGACGTGCCGCCCTCGGCCGCTTCCACGAGGAACTCCATGGCGTCGAACGTGCCGTCCTCGCCCGCCTCGCCCCGGTAGGCGAACCTCCGCGGGGGATCCCACGCGGTGATCTCCGCCTCGGTGCGCATCTCGCCGAGGCGGAACCGGATCCGCTTCGCCGCGGCGTCGACCTCGTGCCTGCCCATGAACCACGAATCGATGCCGGGCCCGGACGCGACTGCCTTCCACACGGCCTCGGGCTCCGCCGGCAGCCGAACCTCTTTGCGCACCTCGAACTCGCGTGGCATCTGCGGCGTTCCTCCTCGGGTCGGTCGTGATCACCGTGCCATTGACAACAATACTTGTCAATGCGGTGGCGGTTCGCCCGATCGGCGCCAGACTGCGAAGGGACTCTCACGAAGGGACGCAGACGCATGGCAACCGTGGCCGACCAGTTGATCGACGTTCTGGTGCAATCCGGCGTGCACCGGATCTACGGGGTGGTGGGCGACAGCCTCAACCCGGTGGTGGACGCGGTGCGCCGCACCGGCGGTTCGGCGCGGGGCGGGATCGACTGGGTGCACGTGCGCAACGAGGAGGCCGGCGCGTTCGCCGCCGCGGCCGAGGCGCAGCTCACCGGGCGGCTCGCGGTGTGCGCGGGCAGCTGCGGACCGGGAAACCTGCATCTGCTGCAAGGGGTTTACGACGCGCACCGCTCCGGCGCGCCGGTGCTCGCGATCGCCTCGCACATCCCGTCGACGCAGATCGGCACCGGGTTCTTCCAGGAGACGCATCCGCAGCAGCTGTTCGCCGAGTGCTCGCACTACTGCGAGATGGTGAGTTCGCCGGAGCAGATGCCGCGGCTCGCGCGGATCGCGGTGCAGAACGCGGTCGGGCGGCGCGGGGCTGCCGTGCTGGTGCTGCCCGGGGACGTGTCGCACGAACCCGCCGCGCACGCGACCGGGGAGTCCGCGTCGCTGGGCAGCCCGCCCGCGGTGGTGCCCGCCGAAGCGGACATCGCTCGCCTCGCCGACCGGATCGACCGGGCCGAAAAGGTGATGATCATGGCCGGCGCGGGGTGCCGGGACGCGCACGACGAGGTGCTCGCGCTCGCCGAGGCGGTCGGGGCTCCGGTCGGGCATTCGTTGCGGGGCAAGGAGTTCGTGCAGTACGACAACCCGTTCGACGTCGGGATGAGCGGGCTGCTCGGATACGGCGCCTGCTACGACGCCATGCACGAGGCCGACCTCGTGCTGCTGCTGGGCACGGACTTCCCGTACGACAACTTCCTGCCGCAGCGCAACACCGTGCAGGTGGACATCGACCCGGCTCGGATGGGACGGCGGTCGGTGCTGGAATTCGGCGTGCAGGGCGACGTCGGGGCCACGATCCGGGCGGTGCTGCCGCGGCTGCGCGAACGCGGCGATCGGTCGTTCCTGCATGCGATGCTGCGCAAGCACGAACGCGGGCTGCAGCGCGTGGTCGACGCTTACACGAACGAGGTGTCCAAGCATATTCCGCTGCATCCGGAGTATGTGGCGGATGTGCTGGACGAGGAAGCTTCCGACGACGCGGTGTTCACTGTGGACACTGGGATGTGCAACGTGTGGGCTGCCCGGTATGTCACGCCCAACGGGCGACGGCGGATCCTCGGGTCGTTCGTGCACGGGAGCATGGCCAACGCGTTGCCGCACGCGATCGGGGCGCAGGCCGCCGCTCCCGGGCGGCAGGTAGTGGCGATGTGCGGGGACGGCGGGCTGGCGATGCTGATGGGGGAGCTGCTGACGCTCAAGACGCATTCCCTGCCGGTCAAGGCGGTGGTGTTCAACAACTCGTCGCTCGGGATGGTGAAGCTGGAGATGCTCGTGGACGGGCTGCCGGAGTTCGGCACCGACCACGATCAGGTCGATTTCGCGGGGATCGCGCGGGCGGCCGGGTTGCATGCGCGGCGGGTGGAGAAGCCTGGGGAGGTTCGGGACGGGATCCGGGATATTTTGGCGCATGACGGGCCGGCGGTGCTGGATGTGGTTACCGATCCTAATGCGTTGTCTATTCCGCCTAATATTACTGCGGCGCAGGTTAAGGGGTTTGCGTTGGCGGCCAGTAAGACTGTGTTGAGTGGGGGAGTGGGGAAGATGCTGGAGTTGGCTAAGTCTAATTTGCGGAATATTCCTCGGCCTTGATGGCGGGGGCGGCTCGTCGCCTGGCGGCGACATTGCGCCCTCCGGCGTGCGTGGGGCACCCCGAAGCCTGATTGTGCTGACGGTTCGGGGGTGCTTGTCAAGGCGGGAAAGCGTGCCTTGTCAAGCACCCCCGAACCGCAGGGAGGCTTCGTATCGGGGTGCGGGGCGGGGGCTGGGTGCCTCGATTGTTGGGTGTGCTGGCTGCGGTCTTTCGCGCGTGAGGGAAGCCCTGAGGGAATCAGATTCCCTCAGGGTGTTCTTGGTGGGTTATTCCGTTTCTGCCATGGCTTCCGCGAATTGGGCGGCGTACAGGCGGGAGTAGGCGCCGCCGGCGTTGATGAGCGTTTCGTGGTTTCCTTGTTCCACGATGTTGCCGTTTTCCATCACCAGGATGACGTCCGCGTCCCGGATGGTGGAGAGGCGGTGGGCGATCACGAAGCTCGTGCGGCCGGTGCGCAGGGAGTTCATGGCGTGCTGGATCAGCACCTCGGTGCGGGTGTCGACCGAGCTGGTGGCCTCGTCCAGGATGAGGATCGCGGGCTTGGCCAGGAACGCCCGGGCGACGGTGATCAGCTGTTTCTCGCCGGTGCTGACGGTGCCGCCCTCGTCGTCCAGGACTGTGTCGTAGCCGTCCGGGAGGGTGCGGACGAAGCGGTCCACGTAGGTTGCCTTCGCGGCTTCGACGACCTGTTCGCGGGTGACGTTGTCCGCGCCGTACGCGATGTTTTCCGCGATCGTTCCTCCGAACAGCCACGCGTCCTGCAGGACCATGCCCGTCTTCGAGCGCAGTTCTTCGCGGTCCATCGCCTTGATGTCGACGCCGTCCAAGGTGATCCGGCCGCCGTCGATTTCGTAGAACCGCATCAGGAGGTTGACCAGCGTCGTTTTCCCCGCGCCGGTCGGGCCGACGATCGCGACGGTGTGGCCCGGTTCGACCGACAGCGACAGGTCTTCGATCAGCGGCGTGTCCTCGAGGTAGCGGAACGACACGTGCTCGAACTCGACCTGGCCGCGCACGACCTCCGGGCGCCGCGGGTGCTCCGGCTCCGGTTCCTGCTCCTTGGCGTCCAGCAGCGCGAACACCCGCTCGGCCGAGGCGACGCCGGACTGCAGCAGGTTCGCCATGCTCGCGATCTGCGTGACCGGCTGGCTGAACTGGCGCGAGTACTGGATGAACGCCTGCACGTCGCCCAGGGTCAGGCTGCCCGAGGCGACCCGCAGCGCGCCGACGACCGCGACCAGCACGTAGCTCAGGTTGCCGATGAACATCATCCCCGGCTGGATCGTGCCGGAGATGAAGGCCGCCTTGAAGCTCGCCTCGTACAGCGCCTCGTTCTGCTGCCGGAAGACCTCCTCGGCCTCCTTGCGGCGGCCGAAGACGTGCACCAGCGAGTGGCCCGAGTACATCTCCTCGATGTGCGCGTTGAGCTTGCCGGTCGTCCCCCACTGCCGGATGAACTGCGGCTGCGCGCGTTTGCCGATCTTGGCCGCGACGAACACCGACAGCGGCACCGTCAGCAGCACGATCACGCCCAGCAGCGGCGAGATCACGAACATCATCACCAGCACGCCGAGCACGGTGAACAGCGATGTGACGATCTGCGACAACGTCTGCTGCAGCGACTGCGCCAGGTTGTCGATGTCGTTGGTGACGCGGCTCAGCACCTCGCCGCGCGGCTGGCGGTCGAAATAGCGCAGCGGCAGCCGCGCGAACTTCGCCTCGACGTCCTGGCGCAGCCGGAACACCGCGCCCTGCACGAGATTCGTGGTGAGCCGCGCCTGGATGACACCCAGGAACGCCGCGAAGACATACAGCGCCAGCACGATCATCAGCACCTGGCCGACCGCGGTGAAATCGACGCCGTGGCCGGGCCGCAGATCGACGCTGGTGAACATGTCGGCCAGCGTGGTCTGCCCGCGCGCCCGCAGGCCCTCGATCACCTGGTCCTTGGTCGCACCCGGCGGCAGGTTCTTGCTGATCACGCCGGCGAAGATCAGGTCGGTCGCCCGGGCCAGCACCTTCGGCCCGAGCACGGTCAGCGTGACGCCGATCGCCCCGAGCACCAGCACCCCGGCCAGCGCCGCCCGTTGCGGGCGCAGCAACCGGAGCAGCCGCAGCAGCGAACCCTTGAAGTCGAGCGCTTTCTCGGCGGGCATGCCGGCGGCCATCATCCGGCCGGGACCCGCGGTGGGCTGCGGCCGGGTCTTGTCGCGAGCGGCGGCGGCCGGTTCGTCGGCGCCGGGCGCGACGGCGGTTCTCGTTTCCTCGCTCACGCCGCCTCCTGCTCGGTCAGCTGCGAAAGCACGATTTCCCGGTACGTTTCGTTGGCGTCCATCAGCTCGTGGTGGGTTCCGGTGCCGACGACGCGGCCGTCGTCGAGCACGATGATCCGGTCCGCGCCGCGGATCGTGCTGACCCGCTGCGCGACGATGACGACGGTCGCGTCGCGGGTTTCCTCGGCGAGCGCGCGGCGCAGCGCGGCGTCGGTGGCGTAGTCGAGCGCGCTGAACGAGTCGTCGAACAGGTAGATCTCCGGCCGGTGCACCAGCATCCGCGCGATCGCCAGCCGCTGCCGCTGCCCGCCCGAGACGTTCGTGCCGCCCTGGGCGATGGGGGAGTCGAGGCCCTGTTCCATCCGTTCCACGAAGTCCTTGCCCTGCGCGACTTCCAGCGCGTGCCAGAGTTCCTCGTCCGTTGCGTCCGGATTGCCGTAGCGGAGGTTGCTGGCGACCGTCCCGGCGAACAGGTACGGCTTCTGCGGCACCATGCCGACCACCGACGAGAGCACGTCCGGGTCGAGCTGGCGCACGTCCACGCCGTCCACCCGCACAGTTCCCTCGGTCGCGTCCATCAGCCGCGGGATCAGGTTGAGCAGCGTCGTCTTCCCGCTGCCGGTGCTGCCGATGATCGCGGTGGTCTCCCCGGGCCGGGCGAGCAGCGACACGTCCTGCAGCACCGGCTTTTCCGCGCCGGGGTACCGGAATCCGACGCCGGCGAGGTCGAGGCGCCCGCGCTCGGTCCCGGCCGGCAGCGGCCGCTCCGGCGGGTGCACGCTCGACTCGGTGTCCAGCACCTCGGTGATCCGCTCGGCGCTGACCTCCGCGCGCGGCACCATCATGAACATGAAGGTGGCCATCATGACCGCCATCAGGATCTGCAGGAGGTAGGCCAGGAACGCGGTGAGCGCGCCGATCTGCATCGCTCCGCTGTCGACGCGCTGCCCGCCGAACCACAGCACGGCGACGCTCGACACGTTCACCACCAGCATCACGGTGGGGAACATCAGCGCGATCAGCCTGCCGACCCGCAGCGAAACGGTGAACAGCTCGTCGTTGGCGCGGCCGAAGCGCTCGCGCTCGTGCTGGTCGCGCACGAACGCGCGGATCACCCGGATGCCCATGATCTGCTCGCGCAGCACCTGGTTGATCCGGTCGAGCCGCTTCTGCATGAGCCGGAACGCCGGGCGCATCCGCATCACGATGAGGCCGATCGCGACGCCCAGCACCGGCACGATGACCACGAGCAGCGCGGACAGCGGAACGTCCTGCTGCAGCGCGAGGACGATGCCGCCGACGCACATGATCGGCGCGGACACCATCAGCGTGAAGGTGAGCCCGGCGAGCAGCTGGATCTGCTGGACGTCGTTGGTGGTGCGGGTGATCAGCGACGGCGTGCCGAATCTGCCGATCTCGCGGGCGGAGAAATCCTGCACGCGATGGAAGACGCCGGCGCGGATGTCGCGGCCGACGGCCGCGGAAACGCGGGAGCCGTGGTAGACGGCCCCGATCGACCCGGCGATCTGCACCAGCGTGACCAGCAGCATCACGCCGCCGATCTTCAGGATGTAGCCGGTGTCGCCCTTGACCAGGCCGCCGTCGATGATGTCGGCGTTGAGCGTGGGCAGGTACAGCGCGGCGATCGTCTGCACCAGTTGCAGCGCGACGACGAGCCACAAAGCGGCCCGGTACGGGCGCAGGTAGCTGCGCAACAGTTTGACCAGCACGGTCGGGCTCTCCCCCAAAGAAGTGAATGGCGTCGGTTCGGGTCTAGCGGGCCGCGCCGGGCGCGGCCAGTGCCGGCATCCCGGCGGCGGCCTCCCGGAGGAGGCCGGTGAAGGCCGATACGAACTCTTCGTCGTCGGAGTCCGAATTGAGCCAGGTCTCGAAGGCGATGCGCGAAGCGTTCTGCACAATGCTCGCCATCAGCCGGGCGTGCAACGGATTTGCGTGCTCGCCCGCCCGCTCGGCGATGGCGTCGGCCAGCACGCGCTCGACGGTGGCGTACGCGCGCAGCATCTCGGCGAACAGCCCGCCGTCCCGCATCATTGCGCGCACCCGCCGCACGTCCTCGCGGTTCGGGCGGTCGTCCTCGGCGAACCGGCTGAGCGAGGCGTTGACGACCGCGTCCCACAGCGGCTCGTCAGCGGGCCTCGCCAGGAGCGCTTCGCGCACGCGCTCCTGCCGGTCGACGATGAAGGCGCAGACAGCTTCCTCCTTGCTGGAAAAGTAGTTGTTGAAGGTGCGCGGGGACACGCCCACCTCGTTCGCGATGTCTTCCACGCGCAGCTGGTCGAGGCCCCGCTCGAGCGCGATCCGCAGCGCGGCTTCGGCGAGCGCCCTCCGCGCGGCTCGTTTCTTGCGCTCGCGGAGGCCCAGGGGCGCGGTGGAGGTCACCGGACCGAGAGTAGCAGCGAAAGTTGCGTGTTGCGAAAAATTATGCGGACCGCGAAAAGTTTCGTTCTCGTAAGTCCAGTCTATGCCAGGATGAACACATGTTCGACGGATTGCGCACGATCGTGTATCCGGTGGACGACCTGGCCGCGGCCAAGGCGTGGTGGACCCGGGTGCTCGGGGTGCCGCCGTACTTCGACGAACCGTTCGATGTCGGGTACTGCGTCCACGGCTACGAACTGGCGCTCGACCCGAACGGCCGCGCGGAGAACGGCGACGGGCCGGTGACGTACTGGGGAGTGCCCGACGTGGAGACCGCGCTGGCGAAGCTGGTCGGGGAGGGCGCGACCGAACGCGCGACGGTGACCGACTTCGGCGGCGGAATCCGGACCGCGCTGGTGCGTACCCCGGACGGGAACCTGGTCGGGGTGATCGAGAACCCGCATTTCCCGGGCACTCCGAGCTGAGCCGAGCGCGGACGTCCGCCCTGGTCGACGGCGCGAAGCCGTTGGTTGCCCGGCACCGACCGGGCCGAGCCGATCGAGCGCCCGTGCGGTATCCGGCACCCGCGCACTCGCAGTGGCCGCGGGCAGGCCCCCTACGTGCGCGGACTGTCGGATTCGGACGATCGCGGCTACGGTGGTCACCGAGCGTGAATACGTACCGGCGAACTCGGCGGAGGTGCGCGGCATGCGGTCGATGTGGAAGGGCTCGGTGTCCTTCGGGCTGGTCAGCATCCCGATCCAGCTGTACGCGGCGACCGAGAACAAGAACGTGTCGCTGCGCCAGGTGCACGCCGCCGACGGCGGGCGGATCCAGTACAAGCGGTTCTGCTCGATCGACGGCGAAGAGGTGCCGTACTCCGACATCGCCAAGGGGTACGAGCTGCCCGACGGCGAGATGGTCGTGATCACCGACGCCGACCTCGCCGAACTGCCGCTGCCCACCCAGCATTCGATCGACGTGCTCGAATTCGTGCCGCTGGAGTCGATCGACCCGATCCGGTTCGACCGCACCTACTACCTGGAACCGCAGAAGAACGCGGTGAAGCCGTACGTGGTGCTGCGCGACGCGCTGCAGAAGGCGAGCCACGTGGCGATCGCGAAGGTCGCGGTGCGCCAGCGGGAGAGCCTGGCGCTGCTGCGCGTCGTCGACGACGTCCTCGTGATGACCACAATGCTGTGGGCCGACGAGGTCCGGGTCCCGGATTTCCCGTTCCTGCACGAGGATCCGCCGCAGGTCCGCCCGCAGGAGGTGACCATGGCCGGATCGCTGATCGACTCGCTGTCCGAGCCGGTGTTCGAGCCGGAGAAATACTCGGACTCCTACCGGGAAGCGCTCGAAGCGATGATCGAGGCGAAGGCGGGCGGCGGGCAGACGGTCGGCGCGCCGAAGCAGGGGGAGAAGGCCGAGGTCGTCGACCTGATGGCGGCGCTCGAAGCGAGCGTGTCGGCGGCGAAGAAAACCCGCGGGACCGCCAAGGAGACGAAAAAAGAAGGCAAAGCCGCGGAGAAGAAACCAGCCGCGCGCGCTCGGCGGCCGAAGAGCGCCTGAGCGAGCGCGGGCGGGTGTTCCGCGGCGCGGAACAGGGAAATTTCACGCTGCCGTCCGGAAAATGCCGATTGTCACGCCGGGTGAGCGAGTGCGGCGTACTTCACCGGTCCGTGGGGCCGACACGCCGCCGGGTATTCTGCGACCGCGAGAATTCCAGTGGTACCAAGGAGGAGTCCGGCCGCGGAGCACCGGGGCCGGGGACTCGAATACCTGAGCGGAAGGCGGCTGAGCATGGAGTGCGCGTTCTGCACGAGCGGCATCGACCACTGTCACGGCACCCTGGTGGTCCACCCGGACCGCGGGTTCGCCGAATGCACCGACCCGTCCTGCGTCGACCTGGACCGGGTCCGGCACGGCCTGATCATCGACTGCCACACCGTCGACTCCGGGTGCACCTGCGCCGAAGCGGAGAAATCCCTGCTGCGGCAGGCTTCCTGACCTTCGGCGGCGATCCGGCCGCCACGCCGCGCCGCCGGGACGCCGCAACCCGATCGGGTAGCCGGCCGTATACAAGCTGCTTGGCAGTGTGCTAACATTACCGGGGGTCCTTCGGCTCTCCCTCCCCCTCGGAGCCGGAGGACCCCTTCTCGCCGGCGGCGCCGGACCGTTCGTCAATAGCGGTAATGGTCCAGTTTGTACGGCCCGTCCACGTCCACGCCGAGATACTCGGCTTGTTCCTTGCTGAGCTTCGTCAGCCGGACGCCGAGCGCGTCCAGGTGCAGCCGCGCGACCTTTTCGTCCAGCTGCTTCGGCAGCCGGTACACGTCGTTGTCGTAGCCGCCCGGCTTGCTGAACAGCTCGATCTGCGCGAGCACCTGGTTCGCGAACGACGCGGACATCACGAACGACGGGTGCCCGGTCGCGTTGCCGAGGTTCATCAGCCTGCCCTCGGAAAGCACGATGATCGCGTGCCCGTCCGGGAAACGCCACGTGTGCACCTGCGGTTTCACCTCGGTCTTGACGATCCCCGGGACTTTCGCCAGCCCGGCCATGTCGATCTCGTTGTCGAAGTGGCCGACGTTCGCGACGATCGCCTGGTGCTTCATCCGCGCCATCTGCGCGGCCGAGATGATGCCGAAGTTCCCGGTGGTGGTGAGGAAAAGGTCGGCGCGCTCCACTACGTCGTCGAGTTCGACCACGTCCAGCCCGTCCATCGCGGCCTGCAGCGCGCAGATCGGGTCGATCTCAGTCACCGCGACACGCGCGCCCTGTCCGCGCAGCGCCTCGACCGCGCCCTTGCCGACGTCGCCGTACCCGCACACGACGGCGTACTTGCCGCCGATCATCACGTCCGTGCCGCGATTGAGGCCGTCCGGGAGCGAATGCCGGATCCCGTACTTGTTGTCGAACTTCGACTTGGTGACCGAATCGTTGACGTTCATCGCCGGGAACAGCAGTTCGCCGGCGGCCGCGAGCTGGTACAGCCGGTTCACGCCGGCCGTGGTCTCCTCGGTGACCCCGCGCATCGCAGCCGCGATCCGGGTGAACCGCTGCGGGTCCTCGGCGAGGCTGGCCGCGAGGGTGCGCAGCAGGATCCGGTAGTCCTCCGGGTCGTCCTCGCTCGCGGCGGGCACCGCGCCGGCCTTCTCGAATTCCGCTCCCTTGTGGACGAGGAGAGTGGCGTCGCCGCCGTCGTCCAGGATCATGTTCGGCGGTTCGCCGCCTGGGAAACGGAACAGCTGGTCGGTGCACCACCAGTATTCGTCGAGGGTTTCGCCTTTCCACGCGAATACCGCGGTGCCCTCGGGGCGCTCCGGGGTCCCGTCCGGGCCGACGACGACGGCCGCGGCCGCCTCGTCCTGGGTGGAGAAGATGTTGCAGGACACCCAGCGCACCTGGGCGCCGAGCGCGACGAGCGTTTCGATCAGCACCGCGGTCTGCACGGTCATGTGCAGCGAACCCGCGATGCGCGCGCCCTTGAGCGGCTGGGAATCCGCGAACTCGCGGCGCAGCGCCATCAGGCCGGGCATTTCGTGCTCGGCGAGGTCGAGCTGCATGCGTCCGGCCGCGGCGAGCGACAGGTCGGCGACCGCGAACTCCACCGCGTCGACGGTACGCAGGGTGGGCGACATTTTCCGTTCCTTTCCGGGTTTTCGGGCAGAGTGGAGCGCGGGCGTCTTCCGGACGCCCGGAAAAGGGGAGGCGCGCGCGGCGGCGAGCAGGCCAGAATGGCGGGCATGGCAGAGCGCGCGTTGAGTTTTGGAGCGGTAGCGGAGGCGTACGAGCGGTACCGTCCGGGATATCCCGCCGAACTAGCCGAGCGGGTGCTGGACTACGCGGGCGCGCCGGTGGCCGGCGCCCTCGAAATCGGGGCCGGGACAGGGAAAGCGACCCGGCTGTTCGCGGGGCGGGGGATCGCGGTCACCGCGACCGATCCGGATCCGGCGATGCTCGCCGAACTGCGCAAGCACCTGCCCGCCGAGGTCGAGACGCGCCGCGGCGCGCTGGAGGACCTGCGGCCGGACCGGCAGTACGGGCTGGTGTACTCGGCCGCGGCGCTGCACTGGACGGACCCGGACGGGCGGTGGCCGCGGATCGCCGCGCTGCTCGCTCCGGCCGGGGTGTTCGCGTCGTTCGGCGGACCGCTCCGGCCGGCGGATCCCGTGGTGCGGAAAGCGATCGACGACGCGCAGGCACCGTTCTTGCAGACCGCGGACGTTCCTTCGCCGGACGGCACGCCCCCGGAGGACGAACTGCAGTGGCCGGGCACGGAACTCGAGAAGTCCGAGTTGTTCGCCGACGTCCGGCAAGTCGTCGTGCGGGAGCGGACGACGGTGGGCGCGGACGACCTCATCGGCTTCTTTTCCACCGTTTCCGCGTACCTGATGTTGCCGATTTCGGTGCGGGAACAGGCTTTCCAGCGGATTCGGCAGGTCTTGCCGGACCCGGTCGAGCTGGTCGCCGACCACACGATCCATCTCGCGCGTCGGCGCTGACCGGACCGGGATCGCCAGTGGCACGCGGCACCTCCTGAACCAGGAGGCGCCCTTCGCTCGAAGTCCCGCGGGCCGAGCGTGGCGGGGAAACCCCGTCGCAGCGCCTCTCGGCCCGGAGCCGCGCCCGGACGGGCGCGCCGGGTCCCACCTTGGCAAGGCCGGTCCGGACCTGTCAAGCGCGCGGGAACTCCGCGCGGACGCCGAGCAGCCGCACCGGTTTGCCGAAAGCGAATCGGTCCAACAGGTCTCGGGCCGCCGCGGCGAGCACTGCCGGATCCGAGGACGGTGCTGCGAGCGTCACGCTGTGCGTCTGGGTGAGGAACGGCGCGAACCGGACCTTGACCGCGACGCGCGCGGCGGGACGTCCTTCGTCGACGACGTCCTGTGCGACGCGTTCGGCGAGCGTCGCGGTCTCCTGGGCGATGGTGTCGAAGTCGGTGAGGTCTTGCTGGAATGTTGTTTCCCTGCTTCGGGAACGGGCCACATACGGGGTCGCGCTCACCTCGGCGTCGCCGATGCCGCCGGCCAGCAGGCGGTACCACGGGCCGAGTTTCGGCCCGAACCGCGCGGCGAGCGCGTCCGGGTCGGCGGCGGCGAGGTCGAGAACGGTGGCGTACCCGGCTTCGGCCAGTTTCTTCGCGGTTTTCCGGCCGATTCCCCACAACGCGTCGGTGGGGCGTTCGGCCATGACGTCCCACCAGTTTTCCTGGGTGAGCCGGTAAATGCCGGCCGGTTTCGCGAAACCGGTGGCGAGTTTGGCACGGAGCTTGTTGTCGCCGATTCCGACGGACGACGAGAGCCCGGTTTCTTCCTCGATGCCGAGCCGGATTTCCGCGGCGAGCTTTTCGGGATCGTCGACGGTCGCGCCGAGGAACGCTTCGTCCCAGCCGAGCACTTCGACGACCGCCGGGAATTCCCGCAGCCGGGCCATCACGCGGTCAGAGACTTCCTGGTACGCCGGGGCGTCGACGGGAAGGAGAACGGCGTCCGGGCAGCGTTTCGCGGCCAGCCGCAGCGGCATGCCGGAATCGACGCCGAACTGGCGCGCCTCGTACGACGCGGTCGCCACGACGGCGCGTTCGGCCGGATCGCCCTTCCCGCCGACGATCACCGGCCGCCCGCGCAGCTCCGGCCGCCGCGCGACCTCGACGGCGGCGATGAACTGGTCGAGATCGACGTGCAGCACCCAGTCGGACACCGGACCAGTGTGCGATGCGCGGGGCGGGCGGCGCATCCGGAGATCCTCGCGAATGCCTGGCCGGGTTCTCACCGGCCTAGCCGCTCACGAACCGAGCGCCCCGGGAAAGGGCGTTACCGGCGGTCGCGGCGCCGGGCGAGGTGCGCGGCCACCCCGCCCGCCGCGGCGAACAGCGAGCACACCGCGAGCGCCGGGTTCGACGCGGCGATCCCGGCCGCCAGCAGTCCGCACGCGACGACGTCCAGCAGGATCGCGAGCGCGGTGAGCAGCGCGGCGGAGCGGGCCGGTTTGCCGCGGCGCAGGGCAGCGGCCAGCTCCGGGTCGCTGGTTTCGAACCAGCGCTCGATCTTGTCCAGCTCGACGCGTTCGTGGTGACTGAGCATGGAGTTCTCCTTCGGCGGCCCGCGTGCCGTCGGAGAGGAAATACCCGCCCGGTCACCTGGTGAACCGCGTCACCGGCGATTCACCCGAGTGCCTGAACCGCGCGCGAAATCCGGCGATTCCGGTCACCGTGCGCGGTCGGCCGGGCCGTCCACAAAGGTCACGGAGCGCAAGCGGGCTCCGGGCCCGCATAGCCCTTCCGGGACGAATCGTCGATGCCGACCTCGCATGGGATCGACGGGTCCACGCGGTTGCCTTCGACGTGCGCGCCGGTCGAGTGGACGGCCAGGCCGATCGCGTGGTCCGGACCGGCCGCGAAGGTGTTGCCGGTGACGGTGGCCTGCTGGACGTCCTCGAACATCAGCGTCTGCGAGGCGACGAGTGTCTCGCAAAAGTTGTCCTTGATCAGGAAATCCGTGGTGTGGCCTTTCCCGTCGCCCTCGCCGTCGTTCGGGCCTTCCGCCATCAGGCACATGTTGTCGATTTTCTCGCAGCGGTTCCCTTCGATCCGGACGTGATTGCTCGGCGGGCTGTCGCTGGAGAAGGTCTGCATGCAGTCGGCGTGCGCGCCGCCGCTGTTCGACGTCCGGCTGATCGTGTTGTGCTCGATGGCGAGGTAGTCGCCGAAGAACCGGATGCCGTCGCCGTCTCCGCCTTGCGGCGCGGTGATCCTGGTGTTCTGCAGGGTCACGTGATTGCCGCGGATTTCCACGCCGGGCGCGGACGGCCGATCGAGGATGAACCCGTCGACGACGACCCAGTCGGCGTCGACGTCGATGCCGGAAACGGATCTTCCGCCGCCGGAGTACACGCGCGGATGGTCCGGCGTGCCGCCGGCGGTGATGTGCAGCCGGGACCCGGCGTACGCGGACGGCGCGAGGGCGAGCGCCGCCGCGGCGGTGACAGCCAGGGCGAGGGTGCGGGTCGGGGCGCGCATCGGGTCTCCTTCTTTTCGCTCGGACGGGGGATGCGGCGAAGGTAGGGCCGGGCGGCGGGAGGGGTCCCCGGGGCGCTTTCTGCGAACGGTCGTGATGCAGTATCGTTACTGCGAGTTACCTCACAGGGGTCGGACCACGCCGAGGGGAGCGTCGGTGCACGCGGACCAGCTGATCGCGGACCGGTACCGGCTGCTCGAACGCGTCGGCAGCGGCGGCATGGGCGTCGTCTGGCGGGCGCACGACGACCGGCTCGGCCGCGAGGTCGCGCTCAAACAGGCCCGATTGTCCGACGTGGTGAGCGGGCGGACGCTGCGCCGCGAAGCCCGGCTGGCCGCCGGGGTGCTGCATCCGAACGTGGTGACCTTCTTCGATGTCGCCGCCGACGGCGACGAGCTGTGGCTGGTGATGGAGTACGTCCCGTCGCGCAGCCTCGCCGAGATCCTCGCCGCGGAAGGACGGCTGCCCGCGCGCACGGTCGCCGAACTCGGGGTGCAGATCGCGGCGGCGCTCGGCGCGGTGCACGCGCACGGCATCGTGCACCGCGACGTCAAGCCGGGCAACGTGCTGATCGCCTCGGACGGCCGCGCGAAGCTCACCGATTTCGGCATCTCCCGCTCGGTGCGCACGGACGAGACGGTGACCGATTCGCCGCTCATCGGCGGCACACCGGACTATCTCGCCCCGGAGGTCGCGCAAGGGCATCCGCCCACCGCGGCGTCGGATGTGTTTTCCCTCGGGGCAACGCTTTTCGCCGCGGTCGAGGGCGCGCCGCCGTTCTCCGGCGGCAACGAATACGCCACCATCCGCCGGGTCGCGGAGGGGACGGTCCCGCGGGCGCGGCACGCGGACGGTCTCGCGCCGACCCTGGAACTGCTGATGCGGCGAGAACCCGCCGAACGGCCGACCGCGGTGTCCGCGGCGGAGTTGCTGGCCGAGGGGATCGACGCGCTGCCGGTCGAGGCGCCGAAGCGGCGGCGCTCCCGGCGCGGGCTGGTGGTCGCCGGGGTCGCGGTCGCGGCGGTGGCCGTTGTGGTCACGACGTATTTCGTGACGCGCCCGGCCGGCCGCAGTCCCGCTCCGCCGGTCGCCCCGGTCGCGCAGGCGAAGCTGGGGATCGGTCCCGACCCGCGCGCCGCGGACCCGTGCCGGCTCGTCGACCCCGCGCCGATGAAGCCGTTCGGGGATCCGGAAGTGGTCGCGGACTACGGGAACTTCAACCGCTGCGACGTGCTCCTGCACCGCGGCGACCTCCAGGCGGACGTCCAGGCGGAACTGGAGGATCCGCCGGGCTCGCCGCCGGAGGGCACGCAGTCGAAGTCCGGGCCGTTCACCGTGTTCGCCGCGTCGGACAAGGACCAGTGCGTACGGCTGATCCCGCTGCCGGACCGATTCGTGGTGCGACTGACGGCGAAGCAGGACGACGGCTACAACCTCGACCTGTGCCGGGCCGCCGACGTCGCGGTCGCTTCGGCGACGAAAGCCATGGCGGCGGCGGGGGTTCCGGCGCGGGCGCAGCCGTTCCCGGCGGGTTCGCTGGCATACGTGGACGCGTGTTCGCTGCTGGACTCGATCGCGGTCTCCTCGGCGGCCGGGGTCGCCGCGCCGGTCCGGATCGAACGCGGGTTCAGCGGCTGGTGGTGCGACTGGACGAGCCCGGCGAGCGATCGTTCGGTGACCGTCATGTTCGACCGGGACCAGCCGCCGGACAGCACAACCGGCCAGCTCGTGCAGATCGGCGGGCACGACGCGTATCTCAAGACCGACGATTTCGCCGAAAACACCTGTCAGGCGGTCCTCGTCTACCGGTCCTACACCGACGCGCACGGGGATCCGCGGGTCGAGCGGCTCCGGGTCGTGGTGCACGGGAAACCGCCCTCGGAACAGCTGTGCGCTCCAGTGTCCACATTGGCCGGTTCGCTGGCCGGAAAGCTGCCGAAGACATGACCGCGTTCGCCGGCGGCCCGCCGGAAGAACTGGGCCCGGACCACGGAAGCCTCGCGCACGGCGTTCCGCCTTCGCCGCCGGGCACGATTTTCGCGCTCGCCGTCACCGGCGGCGTGCGGATGCCGCCGCGCGACGGCAGGCAGGTGCTCTTCGGCCGCAACCGCGACGACGTCCACGTGTGCGTCGGCGAGGACGACCGGAAGGTCAGCCGGAAACAGGGAGTCCTGGTGCGCCGCCGGGATTCCTGGTGGATCCACAACACCGGGAAGCTGCCGATCCGGCTGCCCGGCTCGCGGCTGCTGTTCCCGGACGACGAACCGGTGCCCCTGGCCGAGGGCTACACCGCGGCGTTCGTGCGCGGTTCGGCCGGGCGCGAGCACTTGCTGGAGGTGTACGTCGCGGGCGCGGACGGCCGCCGCCCGGATTCGCGGCCGCAGGACATGACCGAACCGCCGCGGACGTGGCGGCTCACGCCGGACGAACGGCTCGTTCTCGTTTCGCTGGCGCAGCGGTACCTGCTGCAGGACCCGTATCCGCAGCCGCTCGCGTGGCGGCAGGTGGCGGAGCAGTTGTCCGAGCTGAAACCGGAAGCGCGCTGGAGCAGCAAACGCGTCGAACACCTCGTGAGCGCCGTGCGCGCGCGGCTGGCTCGCGCCGGCGTGGCCGGGCTGACCCGGGAAGAGGTCGGCGAGCCGGTGGGGAACGCGCTCAACGACAACCTGATCAAGGAACTCCTGCTCTCGACGTCCCTGGTCCCGCCGGACCTGGCGCTGCTCGAGCCCGAGGACGATCCGGGAGGGGTCCCGGCCCCTCCTGCTTGACTCGCGGTGCGCGGCGGATCCGGCCCCGCGCCCCCGGCGGGCCGTCGCGGCCGCCCGGCCGGGGTCCGGCAGCGGCTCCGCAGGGGGTGTCCGTGCCAGGGGAGGCGATGCGGACACTGCCCGCGGGACACCCGAGCCTCGCGCTCGGGTTCGCGTCGCCGCCGGGCACGCTGGCGGTCCTGGGACGCGCGGGGGGAGTCCTGGTGCCGCCGGCGGCGCGGGGGCCGGTCACGTTCGGGCGCAACAGCGCCGAGGTGACGGTGCCGCTCGGCGAGGACGACCGCCGGGTCAGCCGCCGCCACGGCGTGCTGGAGCGGCACGCGGGCCGATGGTGGGTGCGGGCCACCGGCAAGGTGCCGCTCCGGCTGCCGCGGTCGCGGCTGCTGTTCGCCGGGGCCGCGCCGGTTCCGCTGCCGCCCGGCTATCTCCCGGTGTACGCGCGCGGTTCGGGGGAGCGCGAGCACGTGCTGGAGATCCGGATCGCCGACGGGACGCCGTCGGCGATCCCGGCCGGGCGGCTGCGGCCGGACGAACGGCTCGTGCTCGCGATGGTCGCGCGCGGGTTCCTGCGGCGGGAGGAACGGCCGCGGCCGGTGCCGGTCGCACTGGCCGCGCGGCGGCTGGCGGCTCTGGACCCGAACGGCGGGTGGACCGCGGACGTCGTGACGGCGGTGCTGGACTCGGTGCGGGCCCGATTCCGGCCCGGTTCCGCGGACGAGGATCTCGTGGCGGCACTGGTGTCGGCGGCGGTGCTGGTGCCGCCGGATCTCGCGTTGCTGTCGCCGGAGTTGCCGCGGGCGGGGGAGGAAGGGTGGATGCCGTCCACGTGGGGGAGCTAGGCGATCGTTCGGCCCGGGCGCCCGCAGGCGCTATCGCTCCCGGAACGGGCGGAAGAAATCGCGGAGTTCGCGCGCGTACAGCTCGGGTTCCTCGAACGGCGCGAAGTGCCCGCCGCGCTCCGGTTCGGTGACCCGGACGGTGTTGGCCATCCGGTCGAGCCAGGCGCGCGGCGCGCGGGCGAGGTCCGCCGGGAACAGCGAGAAGCCGGACGGCACTTCGACCCGCCGGGCGTGCTGTTCCGGCGGGATCGCGGCGTTGGCGCGGTACATCCGCATGGCTGAGCCGATCGTGCCGGTCAGCCAGTAGATGGTGACGTTGGTGAGGATCTCGTCCTTGGTGAAGGCGCGTTCGACGTCTCCGTCGCAGTCGCTCCACGCGCGGAGTTTCTCCACGATCCAGGCGGCCAGCCCGGCCGGCGAATCGGTGAGCCCGACCGCGGCGGTCTGCGGTTTGGTGCGGTGCATCGCGGAATACGCGCCTTCGGCCGCGCCCCAGGCGGAGACGTCTTGGAGCCAGGTGCGTTCCTCGGGCGTCAGGTCGTCCGGGAGCACTGCCGGGAGCCCGGCGTCCATCCGGTGCACGGCCACGACCCGGTCCGGGTGGTCGAGGGCGAGGAACCGGCTGACGCTGCTGCCGATGTCGCCGCCCGCCGCGGCGAAGCGCGGGTAGCCGAGGACGGTCATCAGCTCGGCCCACAATCCGGCGACGGCGACGGAATCGAGCGCGGGGCCGGTAGGGCGGTCGGAATAACCGTAGCCGGGGAGGTCCGGGACGATGACGTCGAACGCGTCCGCCGGATCGCCGCCGTGTGCGCCGGGATCGGTGAGCAGCGGGACGACTTTCGAGTAGCGCCAGAACGAATCCGGCCAGCCGTGGGTCAGCACGAGCGGCAGCGCCGGGCCGCTCGGCGCGACCGCGCGGGCGTGCACGAAGTGGATCCGCGATCCGCCGAGCCGGACGCGGTACCGGGGCAGTCGCGCGAGCGCGGCTTCCTGCTTCGGCCAGTCGAACTCGTCCGCCCAGTAGGCGATCAGTTCGCGCAGGTAGCCGACGTCGGCGCCCAACGCCCAGCCGTCTTCCGGCGCGTCCGGCCAGCGGGTGGCGCGCAGCCGGGCGCGCAGGTCGGCGAGCTGGGCGGGATCGGTTTCGGGGACGAACGCTTCCGGACGGTCGGCCATGCCCGCGAGCCTACGTGACCTTGGCCGCACGCCGGCGGCGCGGTTTTGTCGGTGGTTCTGGGTAGGGTCGGAATCAGGCGAGGGGAGAGGAGCCGCCCGATGACGACAGTTCCACAGGTGCGCACGCGCGTCCGGATTCCGCTGCGGTTCGGCGACGGTCCGCCGGTCGACGCCGAGGCGGTCACGTTCGCCGGGCTGTCCGACGGGCTCGAGCATCTTGCCTTCGTGCTGGGCGAACCCGGTCCGGTGCCATTGGTGCGGCTGCATTCGGAATGCCTCACCGGCGACGTTTTCTCCTCTGCGCGCTGCGACTGCGGCCCGCAGCTGGCGGAGGCGGTCGCGCGGATTTCCCAGGCCGGCGGGTACCTGCTCTACTTGCGCCAGGAGGGCCGCGGAATCGGGCTGTACAACAAGCTCGACGCGTACGCGCTGCAGGATTCCGGGTTGGACACCTACGCGGCGAATTCCGCGCTCGGCCTGCCCGAGGACGCCCGGGACTACACCGCCGCCGCGCAAATGCTCACCGTGCTCGGGGTTCAGCAACTGGACCTGCTGTCGAACAACCCGGACAAGGCGGCCCAGCTGGCACGGCACGGCATCGCGGTCCGCGAACGGGTCCGCACCGGGGTTTTCGCGAACGAGAACAACGTCCGGTACCTGCGCGCGAAGGCAGAGCAGACGGGGCACACGCTCGCGTTGACGTTCGACGATTGGCCGGCTAGTTCGGCTGTGTGAGGTTCGGCGTCGTTGGGTCCGCCGGTTCAGGGTGCGGGCGGCGAGGCGTTGGGCGGGCTGGGTGAGGTGATGCGTGTCGGGTGCTCGCTCGCGTTGCCGTGCGGAGGCCGGGTGGTTCGGTGGGTGCGGTGATCCTGGGGTGGGCGTCGGCGGTTTACCGGTTCCGGGGGGCGGTGGCGAGGCGTTCTCGCACGCCGAGCGTGCTGGGCGGGTTGGGTGCGGTGACGCGTGCCCGGTGCACGCTTGGGGTTGCTGTGCGGGCGTTGGTCGGTTGGCGCGGCGGTCTGAGCGCGGTGATTCGGGTGAGATTGGCGGCGCTGGGTCGCCGGTTCGGGGTGCGGGTGGCGAGGTATCGGGTGGGCTGGGTGCGGTGACGCGTGCCGGTGCTCGCGTGCATTGCTGTGCGGCCGTTGGCTGGTTAGTTCGGCGGTGTGCGGTGATCCGGGTGAGGTTGGCGTCGCTGGGTCGCCGGTTGAGGGTGCGGGTGGCGAGGTATCGGGCGAGTTGGGTGCGGTGACGCGTGCCGGTGCTCGCGTGCATTGCTGTGCGGCCGTTGGCTGGTTAGTTCGGTGGTGTGCGGTGATCTGGGCGAGGTTGGCGTCGCTGGGTCGCCGGTTGAGGGTGCGGGTGGCGAGGCGTTGGGCGGGCTGGGTGGTGACGCGTGTCGGGTGCACGCTTTGCGTAGCCGTGCGGGGGCCGGTCGGTTAGTTCGGCGGTGTGCGCGCGGTGAACCGGGTGAGGTTGGCGTCGCCGGGTCGCCAGTCCAGCGTGCGGACCGCCAGGTACCGGACCGGCTGCGCGAGGGCGACAGAGGCGGTGCGTTTTCGGTCGGGGCGGGCCGCTTCGGTGTAGGTGACGCCGTCGGTGCTGGTCTCGATCACTGTGGCGGGTACTCGGCCCGCTGTCCAGGCGAGTTCGGCGGTCGCGATCTGCAGTGGTGCGCCCAGGTCTGCCACCAGCCGGCCGCCCGGGCCGGGTTGCCAGGCGGTCGCCGGGTTGTCGTCGACGGCGGCGTCCGGGCTGGTCATGCCGGGCGGCAGCGGTTCGGCGGGGAAGGTCACGGCTCCGAGCGCGCGGTCATTCAGCGGGTACGGCCGGATTTCGGCGAAGACGACTGGGACGGTGTGGCGCGGCGGCAGCGTGACGGTGCGCGGACGGCCGTCGGCCGGGGTCACGGTCACGACTGCCGGAAGGAGTCCGGGCGGCGCGGTCAGGTCGACTCGGCTCGCGTCGTGCACCACGGCGGTCAGGCCGGGCGGGACGGCGCTGCCGAGCCTGCCGCGAATGGTGAAGCGCGGCGGTTCGATCCGGCCTTCGGCCGCGGCCAGTTCGTAGCTGAACGAGCTTCCGGACGGGGTGACTTCCTGCGTGCCCCGGTACAGCTTCAGCGCGGTGCGGTCCTGTGGCAGAGAAGCGGTTCCGGTCTTGCTGGCGTCGGAAAGGTTTGCCAGAACCAGGAAATCGTCCGTGACACTCGCGTGGATTCCCGGAGCGGCGGCGCGAGCGCGCCTGGTCAGCTTCGGCAGATCCGCCCGGCCGGGGTACAGCTCGGCCAGCAGCGGGGCGGGCGGTCCGGCGGAAAGTGTCACGTGGTCGTTCGCGACGGTGAGCGGATTCGGGCTGGTGACCACGACTCCGGCCCGGCTGTCGAGGTCCAGCCAGCCGCCGGTGCTGTGCAAGGCGGGCACCGGGTAGGTCGCGACGGAAGTCCAGCTGACGCCGTCGGGCGAGGTCTCGATGCGGTACTTCCGTCCGGCGGCGGCCTCCCAGCTCAGCCGCACCCGGTCGAACTGGCGCGGCGCGCCGAGATCGACGGCCAGCCAGCTGTCCGCGCGTGGACGGTCCGATGTGGACACTGCCCAGCGGGTGGCGGAATCGCCGTCAGTGGCGTACTTCGCCTCCTTGCCCGGCGCGGCCGACGACGCGGACGCGATCCCGCCGAGTGCCAGGTCGGGGCCGGTGCCGTCGTGGACTTCGAAGGACCAAAGCGAGTAGCCGTACTGCGGATCCGGTTGTATGCCAAGCATTCGCACGTGCCGCGCGGTCACCGGTGGGAAGGTCAAGTCGTCCGTGCGCGCACCGGTCGGCTCCGACTGCGCCGGGAGTGTCACTGATCCCTCGGCGGCGGTGTACGTGCGGTCGCCGTCGAGGCCGGGAACGCCTGGCATGGCGAGGTTGTAGACGTTGAGCACGCCTTCGTCCGAAGCAACACCAGTGCTGGCGTAGATCGCGGTGCCGGTGGGAAGGGTGGCAAGCGCGGCGTAGCCGGTGTCGAACCGCAGGACGCCGAAGGTGCCGTCGAATCCGTCGCGGACCTTGCGGTACGTCGTGGCGTGGCGTTCGCGCACGGGGAGGTTCGTGGCGGGCAGCAGCATCGGGTTGGTACCGCCGAGCATGAACAGCCAGTCGTCGTGGTTCGGTTGCCAGGCGAACTTCACGAAGCCGGGCTTGGTGACGGTCGCGGCCCATGCGCCGGGGGAGCGGTGGGCCAGCAGGCCCGGGCCCGTGCCGAAGTCGGCGGCGCGAGCGGCGTGGGCGTCGAATTCTTCCTTGCGCACCGCGCTGATCGGGCCGCCGTGCTCGGCGCGCCATTCGTGCAGCAGGTAGCTGATGGCGAGTTCGGCGCGGGCTTCCGGTTCGTACTTCGGTTCGCCGGAGAACTTCGTGATCCGGTCGACCGGCGGGTACGCCTGGTACGGCTCCAGCCGCGCGGCGAGCTGGGCCTCGGCGTAGGCGGCGTGGCGGTCGCCGAGCACCTGGGCGCGGAAGGCGAGCGGGAGGACGTCGCGGCCGTAGAGGTGTTCGCGGTCGGCGACCATCGGCATCAGCGGTTCGCCGGCGTCGCTGGTCATCAGGAGCATGGTGCGCCACAGCAGTTCGCCGTTGGGCTGGGCGGTGAGCACCTCGGGCAGCGGGACGCCCGCGGCGAGGAAGTGCATCGCGTTGCGGCCGGACGTGCGCCAGAGTTCTTCCTGGTAGTGCGGGCCGAACGAGCCGTGGTTCTCGACGAGGAAGGTGTCGTACAGGTTGGTCGCGGTGTTGCCGCTGATCGGTTGCCCGTCGACGAGCCGGGGATTCGCCAGGTCCGCCGCGGGCAGCCCGCCTTCGTTGCGGCTCCAGGAACCGAAGGTCGCGCGCCAATCCGGCGCGCGCGGATCGTGCGGAGCCCAGGCGAGCGCGGGGGCGAGCGATTGCGCGTAGACGCCCATCTCTTCGAGCTTCGTGTCGCCGACGTAGCCGCCGTGCAGGCCGTTGGGCGTCCAGTCGCCCGAGGCGGGGTCGTTGCCGGTGCCGAGGCTGGTCGTGTACGCGGCCTGTTCCGTCGCGATGCGCTCGACGTTCCGTTGCGTCGCCGCGTCCAGCTCTGTCCACAAGAGACGGGCGGCGAGCTGGAAGTAGGACTGGAACGTGGTGTCGAAGAACAGTGTCCGGCCCCATTCGGTGCCGCCGGTGAGCCGGTTCGAAGCGGCGAAGTGCTTGATGGTGGCGAGGGTGTGCGCGCGAAGGGTCTCGCGGTCGACTCCGGCGACGGCGGCGTCGTAGCCGTCGCGGGTCAGGAGGAGTGCGTTGCCGAGGACGACCGCGAAGGTGAAGTCGCGGGCGGGATAGCTGCCGGCGGCCTGGTCGTACTGCTGCTCGGCCCAGCGGGTGTGCCGGAGGAGGACGCGCAGGTAGGTCGCGGCGACCGGATCCGGAGCGGGCCGCGACGCCGCTCGCGCGGTTCCCGAGGCCAGGAGGACGACGGCCCCCGCGCCGGCGAGACCGAGCGCTTGCCGCCGGGTGAACCCGTCCATCCCGCGTCCTCCCGACGTTGACAACCTTGTCAGCGCGGATTCTCTGCGGCGGCCGCTCGCCCGGGCAACCTTTCCGGCCGATCCCGTCCGGTTTCGGACAATTCTGTATAACGCCCTATACATTCCGCCGCGGGACTTCGGCCCGGCCGGAGCGCGCCGGGAGCGACGTGTTGAGATGACAACGTGATCATCGGCCTCGGCGGACTCCTGCTGCTCGTGCTGGCCGGGGTCGGCGCCGGGCTGACCGGCGCGACCGCGGGCCTGGCGTCGCTGGTGTCGTACCCGGCGCTGCTGGCCGCCGGACTGCCGCCGGTGACCGCGAACATGACCAACACGGTCGCGATGCTCGGCACGACGGCCGGAGCGGCGGGCGGCGCGCGTCCGGAGCTGAAGGGACAAGGCCGGCGGTTGCTGCCGTTGTGCCTGATCACCACGGCCGGCGGAGCGTGCGGCGGGCTCGTGCTGCTGGTCAGCTCGCCGGACGCGTTCACCGTCGTGGTGCCTTGGCTGATCGGCGGCGCGTCGATCGTGCTGATGGCCGGTCCGAAGCTGCGAAGGATGGCCGAACACGGCGAGCACCGCGGAATCGGCCCGCTCACCGGGATCGCGGCCTTCCTGGTCGGCGTCTACGGCGGGTATTTCGGGGCGGCAGCCGGCGTGCTGATGCTCGCGCTGCTGACCACGGTGTGGAGCCAGGCGCTGGCCCGCACGAACGCGGCGAAGAACATCGCGACCGGCACCGCGAACCTGATCGCCGCGCTGGTCTTCGCGTTCACCGGAAAGGTCTTCTGGCCCGCGGCGATCGCGGTGTGCCTCGGCTCGATCGCCGGCTCGTGGCTGGGTTCGGTCCTGGTCCGCTACCTGCCCGCGACGCCGCTGCGGATCGCGATCGGACTGGGCGGGCTTGTGTTGGCGGTGGTGTTGGGGTGGCAGGCTTATTCGGGTTGAGGCGGCGCGGTAACGCGCGGGTGTCCGGGCGACTCCGGGGTCAGTGCGGAGGGAGCCGCGGAATGACTCAGCCGGCTGGATTCGACTACGCCACCGCCAACAAGGCGCTCCGCCTGCTCCAGCGCGCACATGACAAGTGGCTGGAAGACCCGATCGATCCACCAGCTGAGAGATTTCACGCAGGTGGCCGGCGCGATGCGCTTCCCGTTACGGCTGGACGAGAGGGGCATTTTCAACACGTTCGCCGAGGTCCGGTGGGCCGGGGAGCAGTTCCTGCCGCCGGAGAGCAGTGAACGCCGGGGACAGCTCCCGCTGCGCAAGGAGTATCTGGAGCACCTCGCAGGCCAGAGCGTCGCGGGCACGCTGAAGTCGCTCCGGGCTTGGTTCGAAGAGCTAATCCCAGTGTGAAACACAGGCGCGACGAAGCCCTGGCCGGAAGCTGCCCGCCGCCCGCTGATCAGCGAACGCAGTCAGCCCCCCGCCGGCCCGTGCGCTATTTTTCGGCTCGGCACGCCTGTTCGGGCTGACGCGGGGCGGCACATGCGGGCATAGTCGGCGGGGTACCCGAGCAGGAGGACAGATGAGCATTGTCGGCACCCGGGTGGTGCGCGTCGAAGACGAGAAGCTGATCACCGCGGGCGGAACGTACGTCGACGACCTCAAGGAAGAAGCGCTGGCCGGCGCCGTGCACGCGGTCTTCGTGCGCAGCCCGATCGCGCACGCGCGGATCGTCGGCGTCGACGTGGACGAAGCGCGCACCGCGCCGGGCGTGGTCGGCGTCTTCACCGCGGCCGATCTCGATCTCGAACCGGGCAAGGCCGGGCCGGTCGCCGAGCCGTTCCTGGCGAAGGACGTCGTGCGGTACGTCGGGGAGCCGGTGGCGCTCGTGCTCACCGAGGAGCGGTACCAGCTCGCCGACGCGGCCGAACTGGTCGATGTGGACTACGACCCGCTGGACGCGGTCGCGGACTTCGACGCCGCGCTCGCCGAGGAGACGCTGGTGTTCCCGGACCTCGGCACGAACGTGGTCCACGCGCACGGCCCGGAGGGCTTCGACGACTCCGTCTTCGC
Source organism: Amycolatopsis orientalis DSM 43388 (assembly GCF_000411975.1). Taxonomy (GTDB): domain Bacteria; phylum Actinomycetota; class Actinomycetes; order Mycobacteriales; family Pseudonocardiaceae; genus Amycolatopsis; species Amycolatopsis orientalis_D. Next base: position 6,556 of record NZ_ASXG01000126.1, on the reverse strand, counting down.
CGACTGCGAAGTCGTCGTCACGGAGGAAATCCTCAACCAGCGCGTGGCCCCGGCTCCGGTCGAGCCGCGCGGGGCGGCCGTCGCGTGGGGCGAGGACGGCCGGGTCACCCTGTGGCTTTCCACGCAGAACGCGCAGATCGGCCGCAGCACCGTGGCCGGCGGGCTCGGGATCGGCGAGGACCTGGTGCGGGTGATCACGCCGGACGTCGGCGGCGGGTTCGGCGCGAAGATCGGCGCGGACCCGGAGGCGGTGCTGCTCGCCTGGGCGGCGAAACGCGCCGGCCGGGCGGTGCGCTGGGCCGAGTCGCGCAGCGAGAACCTGACCGCGATGACGCACGGCCGCGCGCAGCGCAACACCGTCACCATCGGCGGAAAGCGCGACGGAACCGTGCTGGCCTACCGGCTCGACGTCCTCCAGGACACCGGCGCGTACCCGCGGGCGCTGTTCCTGCCGACGCTCACCGAGTTGATGGCGCCCGGCGTCTACCGGTTCCCGGTGGTCCAGACGCGCAGCCGCGGCGTGGTCACCACGACGACGCCGATCGCGGCTTACCGCGGCGCGGGCCGTCCGGAAGCGACGGCCGCGGTCGAGCGCGCGATCGACCTGTTCGCCGCGGAAATCGGGATGGACCCGGCCGACGTCCGGCGGGTCAACTTCATCCGTCCGGAAGAATTCCCTTACCAGACCCCGACCGGCGGATCGTACGACACCGGCGAGTACGCGGCGGCGCTCGACAAGGTGCTCGACGCGGCGGGATACGCGCAGCTGCGCGAGGAACAGAAGAAGCGCCGCGAAGCCGGCGATCCGGTGTCGCTGGGGCTCGGCATCGCGGCCTACGTGGAGATCACCGGCGGCGACGCGGCGGGCGAAAGCGGCCGGGTCGACGTGCACCCGGACGGCACGGTCACCGCGTGGACCGGCAGTTCCCCGCACGGCCAGGGGCTGGCGACGTCGCTGGCGATGCTGCTGTCGGACCAGCTGGGCGTGCCGATAGACAAGATCACCGTCCGGCACGGCGACACCGACGAGGTCCCGCGCGCTGTCGGCACCTTCGGCTCGCGCTCGCTGCAGCTCGGCGGTTCGGCGATCCGGCGGGCGGCCGAGGAGGTCGTGGCGCAGGCCCGCGAGGTCGCGGCGGAACTGCTCGAAGCCGCGCCGGACGACCTGGAGCTGGACGTCGAACGCGGCGTCTGGCAGGTCCGCGGCGCGCCGTCCAGCACGACGCTCGACTGGGCCCGCGTCGCCGCCGAGGCGGACGGGTTCACCGCCGACGTCTGGTTCGGCGACGGCGCGCCGACGTTCCCGTTCGGCGCGCACCTCGCGGTCGTCGAGGTCGACACCGAAACGGGCAAGGTGCAGGTGCGCCGGCTGGTCGCGCTCGACGACGCCGGGCCGATCGTGAACCCGCTGACCTTCCGCGGCCAGCGGCACGGCGGACTCGGCCAGGGCATCGCGCAGGCGCTGCTCGAGGTGATGAGCTACGACGCGGACGGCAACCCGACCACCGCGACGCTGGCCGACTACTCGTTCGTCACCGCGCCCGAGCTGCCCGATTTCGAACTGGTGGACATGGAAACGCCGACGAACCGGAACCTGCTGGGAGTCAAGGGGATCGGCGAGGCGGCGACGATCGGGTCGACGCCCGCGGTGCACAACGCGGTGGTCGACGCGCTCGCCCACCTCGGCGTGCGGCACCTGGACATGCCGACCACCCCGCTGCGGGTGTGGACGGCCCTGAACGACGCTAGGAAGGCGAACTGACGTGCGGGTCTCGATCGAGGTGAACGGGAAGACGGTGGCGCACGAGGTGCCGGACCGCACCCTGCTCGTGCACTACCTGCGGGACACCGCGGGCCTCACCGGCACGAACATCGGCTGCGACACCACGTCCTGCGGGGCGTGCACGGTGCTGCTCGACGGCGAATCGGTGAAATCCTGCACGGTGCTGGCCGCGCAGGCGGACGGGCACGAAGTGACCACTGTGGAGGGTCTGGCCACGGACGAAGGCCTGCACCCGGTGCAGCGCGCGTTCCGCGAGCAGCACGGCCTGCAGTGCGGCTTCTGCACGCCCGGCATGATGATGGCGACCGTGTCGCTGCTGAAGGAAAACCCGAAGCCGACGCGCGAGGAGGCCCGCGCCGGGCTGGAGGGCAACCTCTGCCGCTGCACCGGGTACCACAACATCGTCAGCGCCGTGCTCGACGCGTCCGGGCAGGAGGTGGCGCGGTGATCCCGGCCGGATTCGCCTACCGGCGAGCGTCCACTGTGGACGAGGCGCTCGCACTGCTGGCCGAGCACGGCGAGGACGCGAAGCTCCTCGCGGGCGGGCATTCCCTGCTGCCGCTGATGAAACTCCGGTTCGCCGCGCCGGAGGTCGTGGTGGACATCGCGCCGCTGCGGGAGCTGAAATTCGTCCGGACCGAGGGCGACGAGGTGGTGATCGGGGCGCTGTCGCGGTACCACGACCTCGAGCACGACCCGGTGCTCGCCGAGCACGCGCCGCTGCTCGCGCACGTGTCCGGCTCGGTCGGCGACCCGCAGGTGCGCCATCGCGGGACGATCGGCGGTTCGCTGGTGCACGCCGACTCCGCGGCCGACCTGCCCGCGGCGGTCCTGGCGGCGGACGGCACGCTCGTCGCGCGCGGGCCGAACGGAGAGCGGCGGATCCCGGCCGCGGAGTTCTTCCTCGGGCCGTTCACCACGCCGCTGGAGCCGGACGAACTGCTCACCGAGATCCGGCTGCCGAGCCAGGCCGGGCTCGGCTGGGGATTCGAGAAGTTCACCCGCCGGGCCATCGACTGGGCGATCGTGGGTGTCGCGGTCACCGGGCGTTCGGTCGGCCTGATCAACATGGGCGGCACCCCGCTGCGAGCCTCGGCCACCGAACGCGCGCTGGCCGACGGGGCCACCGCGGCGGAGGCGGCGAAGCTGGCCGCGGAGGACACTTCGCCGCCGGAAGAACCGCACGCCACGGCCGAGTACCGGAAGCACCTGGCCCGGGTCCTCACCGGACGCGCCCTCGCCGCGGCCGGCATCGCCTAGCCGTCCGTGAAGGACTCCTTGCGGGAATCCGATTCCCGCAAGGAGTCCTTCACGGCTTTCGGCACCGGGAAAGCGATGGCCGATTTCCGCCAGCGACGCCCCCTCCGCGGTGGCCAGACTGAGCGGTGTGAACACGACTTTTCCCGCGCACACGGCGATCGAGCCCGGCATTCTCTACTTCGGCACCCCGGTGGTGCTGCTCTCGACGTCCAATGAGGACGGTTCGGCCAACCTGGCCCCGATGTCGTCGGCCTTCTGGCTCGGCTGGCGCGCGATGCTCGGCCTCGGCGCTCGCTCGAAGACCACGCAAAACCTCCTGCGCACGCGAGAATGCGTGCTGAACCTCCCGTCGTCGGCGATGGCCGCCGCGGTGGACCGGCTGGCGCTGACCACCGGGTCCGATCCGGTGCCGCCGCGCAAGGAAGAACGCGGCTACTTCCACGTCGCGGACAAGTTCGGCCGCGCCGGGCTCACGCCGGTGCCGTCCGAGACGGTCGCGCCGCCGCGGGTCGCCGAGTGCCCGGTCGCGATGGAAGCGGTGCTCGAATCCGTGCACCCGTTCGCCGAGGACGACGAGGCGCAGCGCGGCGGCATCGTGGGCCTGGAAGTGCGCGTGCAGCGGGTGTTCGTGCACGACGACATCCGTCTGCCGGGCGTCGACGACCACATCGACCCGGACGCCTGGCGGCCGCTGATCATGAGCTTCCAGAAGCTGTACGGGCTCGGGCCGCAGGTGCACGAATCGACGCTCGCGCGCATCCCGGAGCGGATGTACCGCTCGCCGGACATCGAGCGGGCACGCGGCGTCTCCTGACGTCGTGTCCACTGTGGAGCAACGAACCGGCGAAACGACGGCGAAGAGCAGAAGAACAACTCGGTAAAACCGGGCACGGCCAAGGGCCGCCGCGATCCGCGGCGGCCTTGTGCCGACTTTCTCTCATCAAGGAATTTCCGCCGCTTCCGCGCCGCGCGTCAAGCGGCGCGCACGGCGAAACCGCAGGTCGTGTCTCTTCGGACACGGCCCTCGGTACATTGGGGCAGCCGTCCCCTTGGTGATCACCGGCCGCTGCCGGACTGATAGTCTTTCCCCATTGCGAATCCCAGGCACGGCAACGCAATTCGGCGTCCCTTCCCGGTCGCCGCGGCGGCCGTGCCCGACCCGGCTGTGGGAAGGATGCCCTCGGGATGGCGGACAGGTTCGAGTTCGTTCTCGACGTCGTCGAAGCTTTGGTGATCGGGGAGGCGACCGGCGGGAACGTCCGCCGGTTCCCGCTGCGGATCGGCTCCGTGCCCGCCGAGCCGGACCGGTACGTGCGGGTGGCGAAGATCGTGAACGACGCGATCGAGGAGCGCAGGCTCTCGACCGGCGACGAGCTGAACCCGTACGTGCGGACCGCCTTCGAGCTGCTCGCGAAGCCCCGGGTGTCGGTCGCGGTCAGCGGGATCGACGGACTCGGCGCGGACATCGCGGTCGTCGCGCTCAGCGACGGCAGGCAGGCGCTCGGGATCACCCAGGACCCGAAGACCGACGAACTGCTGTTCTCCCTTTTCGACGACGAGGAGTTCGTCGAGGTGATCGCCGGGGTGCTGCCCCGCGCGCGCCCGGCCAGCACCGGCGCGCACACCGTCCGCCAGGCGGCCGAGCGCGAGGTGTCCGCGATGACCGCGCGCCGGCTGGCCGAGGCGGCCGAGGACGAGGAAGAGACCGACGCGTTCGGGATGATCGAGGTCAGCGGGCGCGTGCAGCCGCGCCGCCCGGACCCGCGGGTCTCCCGCCTCGCTCCCGGCGGGGTCGAGGTGCTCGAGCGCGTGCTGGCGCAGCCGCGGCTCGGCGGCGGGCACCTCGTCGCGAGCGGCTGGGGCCGGCACGGCGAGCGGCGCGCCGGGTCTCCGATCGGCTGGCTCGACACGGCCGACGGCCGCTACCTGATCACATCCGCCGTCGGCGAGGCCGGGGACCTGACCGCGGAATACCGGCCCGCCGGGCACCGCGATCTCGTCCGGGCCGTGCAGCAGGCGGTTTCCGAGGTTTACTGAGCATTTCCCCGCAGGCGGCGACAGTTCACGAGGAGAACGAGGTCCCGATGACCGACGAGGCACCGATGGCGATGACGGAAGCGAGGGCGGCGACCGCGCCGCGGGCCGACCTGCTTCCCGCGCGGCAGCTGAAAACGCTGGCCGAGCGCGGATCGTTCGCGGTGGACGACAGCACCGGCGACAAGATGATCGCCGCGCTCGAAGGCGTGGTCGACGCGCTGCAGGCGCGCTGGAACGCGCTGGAGAAGGTCGGCGTGGCCCCGGCGATGTCGAAGAGCCCGGCCGGGCAGTTCGTCAGCAAGCACATGGCCGAGACCGCGCGCGACGCGCAGGGCCTGCTCACCCAGCTGCAGGCGGCGCGCGACGAGTTCCCGACCTACGTCGAGGCGATCAAGCTCGCGAAGAAGAACTACAAGGAGCGGGAGCACAGCTCGGCCGAGACGTTCGAGCGCATCCGCAGCACCGCCGAGAACCAGGGCTGAAGGGGAGACCAGTGGCCGACAAGCCGAAGCCGACCGCCGAGTCCGTCTCCGATCCGAGCTCGACGGACTACGACCCGTCGAACAAGGAGCTCTACAACCCGACGCTGGACCCCTCGTCGAAGTACTACATCGGGCCGGTGCGCCCGGACGACGTGGCCTCGGGCGACCAGCTGCGCGAGGACGCGACGGCGAAGGTCGACGCGATCTTCAACGGGTGGCTGCTCCCGAACGTCCAGGGGAAGCTGCGCGACCAGCTGATCCAGAAGATGTACGAGCGGAACCTGGACGAGTCGAAGAAGCATCTGGGCGAGGACCTGCGGATGCGCGACCCGGGAGCGGCGCCGCACACCGACTGGAAGAACGCGACGCACGAGCAGATGGTCGAGGCCATCACCTCGGACGCGGACCCGGCCGCGGTGGCCGAGTCGTCGGAGGAGTGGGTGCGCATCGGCAACGAGCTGGCGGCGCACCAGAAGAACCTCGGCGACGCGATCAACGCGAGCACCTCGGACTGGAAGGGCTCCGGCGGCGACGCGGCGCGGGTGCACCTGGCCAACGTCGGCAAATGGCTCGGCGCCACGGCGCAGGGCGCGACGCTGACCGGGCGCCAGCAGGAGGTCCATTCGCAGGCGCTCAACGAGACGCAGAAGGCGATGCAGGCCAACCCGCCGGTGAAGTTCTCGGCGCAGGACGCCAACCGGGTCCTGATGACGATCAAGGATCCGGCCGCGTACGTCGTGGCCTACTCCTCGGCCATGAAGACCTACAACGACCAGCAGGCCGCCCGGGAACAGGCCGCGCAGATCATGACGCGGTACGACCAGACGATCGGCGGCGCGGTGGCGACGCCGCGGTTCGCCGAGCCGCCGAAGCTGCCCACGACCCAGTATTCGCGGTCGGTCAAGGGCACGCCGGCGGGCGGCGGCGGCGCGGCCGCGCCCGGCGGGCCGCGGGTGGGGCCGGACGGCCGCCCGCTCGGTCCCGACGGCAGGCC
>NZ_ASXG01000125.1 GCF_000411975.1 Amycolatopsis orientalis DSM 43388 | reverse complement strand
GTCATGCCGGGCCTGGCGACCACGAACTCCTTGATCAGGAGCTACGAAAAAGGTAACGGGGGGGTAGTTGCTTGAGCGGCTCGCCTCGCCCTGAGCGGAACCGCCGCCCGCGTCACTGCGCCCCGATCGCCTCCGCCAACGCCAGCACTCGCCGGGCGTTTTCGACATGCAGGTTCTCGATCATCCGCCCGTCCACGGTCACCACCCCGCGTCCCTCGGCCGAAGCTTCCTCGAACGCCGCGATGATCCGCCGCGACCGGTCGATTTCCTCCTCCGAGGGCGCGAAGATCCGGTTGCACGGCTCCACCTGCGAGGGGTGGATCAACGTCTTCCCGTCGAACCCGTACTGCCGTCCCTGCAAGCATTCCGCCTCGAAGCCGGCCGCGTCCTTGACGTCGTTGTAGACCCCGTCCAGGATCACCTTCCCGGTCGCGCGCGCGGCCAGCAGGCACAGCGAAAGCCCGCCCAGCAGTGGGCCCCGGCCCGGCACGAACTCCGCGTGCAATTCCTTCGCCAGGTCGTTCGTGCCCATCACCAGCACGGTCAACCGCTCCGAAGCCGCCGCGATCTCCTCGGCGTGCAGCATCGCGATCGGCGTCTCGACCATCGCCCAGATCTTCGTGTGCTCCGGTGCGCCGCCGAGTTCCAGGGCGCGCTCGATGTTGTGCACCTCAGCCGCCGAGTTCACCTTCGGCACCACCACCGCGGCGGGACCGGCGGCGGCAGCGGCGCGCAGGTCGGCGTCGTGCCATTCGGTGTCCAGGCCGTTGACCCGGATCGTCACTTCCTTCGCGCCATACGAAGAAACCGCAGCGCAGACCCGCTCTCGCGCGGCTTCCTTCGCGTCCGGAGCGACGGCGTCTTCCAGGTCCAGGATCAGCGCGTCCGCCGGAAGCGTCTTCGCCTTCTCCAGCGCGCGTTCGTTCGCGCCGGGCATGTACAGCACCGACCGCCGCGGGCGGAGTTCGGTCATGACTGGATCTCCTTCGTCGCGGCGTCGTACGCGGCGGCCAGTTCGGGGTCGGTCGCCGCCAGTTCGTCAGCCAGTTCCACGACCACCCGGCACTGCTTGACCGAGGCGTCGTCCTGCATTTTCCCGTCGATCATCACCGCGCCGGTGCCGTCGCCCATCTCGGCGATCACGCGGCGGGCCCAGGCGACATCTTCGGGGGCGGGCGAGAAAACCTTCTTCGCGATGTCGATCTGCACCGGGTGCAGGCTCCACGCGCCGACGCAGCCGAGCAGGAACGCGTTGCGGAACTGGTCCTCGCACGCCACCACGTCGCGGATGTCCCCGAACGGGCCGTAGTACGGCAGGATTCCGTTCATCGCACACGCGTCGACCATCCGCGCGACCGTGTAGTGCCACAGGTCCTGCTGATACGTCGTCCGGCCTTCGGTGAGGTCCTCGCCGACCGGGTCGGTGCGCACCAGGTAACCCGGGTGGCCGCCGCCGACGCGGGTCGTCTTCATCCGGCGGCTCGCGGCCAGGTCGGCCGGGCCCAGCGAGATGCCCTGCATGCGCGGCGACGCGCCAGCGATCTCCTCGACGTTCGCCACGCCGCTCGCCGTTTCCAGGATCGCGTGCACCAGCAGCGGTTTCGTCAGCCCGGCCCGCGCCTCCAGCTGGGCCAGCAACCGGTCGACGTAGTGAATGTCCTGCGCGCCTTCGACCTTCGGGACCATGATCACGTCGAGCTTGTCGCCGATCTCGGTGACCAGCGTGATCAGGTCGTCGAGCACCCACGGCGAGTCGAGGCTGTTCACGCGCGTCCACAGCTGCGTGCGGCCGAAATCCGTCGCCTTCGCGATCGACACCAGTCCGGCGCGCGCGGCTTCCTTGCGGTCCGCGCGGACCGCGTCCTCGAGGTTGCCGAGCAGCACGTCGGTCTTCTTCGCCAGGTCAGGGACCTTCGCGGCCATCTTCTCGTTGCCCGGGTCGAAAAAGTGGATCATGCGCGACGGCCGCACCGGGATCTGCCTCGGCGGCTGCGGCGCTCCGACGGCGAGCGGGGCGAAGAAGTCCTTCGGCGAGCGCATCCTGGTCCTCCCGGCGGGTACTTGACCGACGGGTAACCCTAAACCGGAGACGCGAACCCTCGCTGCGGCGAAGCTCACCCGCCATCCGGGTGACGGCCGTGACCAGCGGAAGTCCACAGTGGAACCGGCTTGATTAGGCCGATCGGAGTAAGCGGCTGCGCTGCTTGCCCTGCCCCGCGCGAGGCGGCGCGACACCCGGGGAACGCGCTCCGTGCCCACCACTCAACCCCGTCTCACTCGGTTGGCCGCACGGTCGGACTGAAGTCGAACGACCGCCTACCGACCGGTCACCGACCGCTGAGCGCCGCCGATCGCACGCGGGCGGGCAACCCGGAGACCTCGCGACTTTGCCCTGGTACTCAGTTCATGTACCGGTTTTCCCGCCGGTACTCGGGAACAGGTGCTTGAAGGAGGCGGACTCGTGGCGGCTACCCCACAGAACACCGAGCGCTCGACGGTCGCCGGCGGTGCGAAGCGCAGCCGGGCGACAGCGAGCCGGGTGCTGCCGCCGATCGAGCTCCCCGCGAGCGTCGACGAGCTGGCGCGCAAGGCCGCGGCCCTGCTGGGCTGGAACGGCGTCGTGCTGCCCGCGACGACTCTGCTCGGCCGCAAGGTCAGCATCGTCGCGAAGCTCAAGACCGACGTGCACGCGGAGCGGATCGCGATGGGTGTCGGTCCCGTCGCCGATCGCGCCCTCGTCGACACCTGGACCTGGCCAGAGCTGGCCGCGACCGCACCCGCGCCGGCCGCCGAGATCATCGGCGTCCTCGCGGTCGCCCGGCACTGGCGGACCGCGATGGCCTCCGCGGTGCCCTTTTCGCGCTACGGCGAGGCCGCGATGGTTCTTCCATCGCCTGCCGTGCTGACTGATGACTACGTGACGAACTGCCTGCCGCGCGCCCGCGCCTACGGCCTCGCGGTCGTCACCGCCGACCCGTACGCCACCGCGGACCTCGACCTCGACACCCACCACGACCGGGTGCTGCTGCAGGAGGACCCGGTGTCGCGCTGGGTCAACGAGATGGCCTACGACCTGCTGCTGCGCCAGGACGCCGACGTTCCAGTCCCCGCCGAGGCGGACTGAAGCACCGGCGTCGGGCCGCGCGCGGCGATAGAGTCGGGTTATGCGAGTCGTCATTGCCGGCGGACACGGCCAGATCGCCCTGCACCTGGAAAAGCTGCTGGCGCAGCGGCACGACGCGCCGGTCGGCATCGTGCGCAACCCCAGCCACGAGGCCGACCTGACCGCGGTCGGTGCCGAGACTGTCGTGCTCGACCTCGAAAAGTCCGATGTGGACGCGGTCGCCAAGGTGCTCGAGGGCGCGGACGCCGCGGTGTTCTCCGCCGGGGCCGGTCCGGGCAGCGGCGAGGCACGCAAGGACACTGTCGACCGCGCCGCGGCCGTGCTCTTCGCCGACGCCGCGCAGCGGGCGGGCGTCCGCCGGTTCATCCAGGTCGGCTCGATGGGCGCGGACAACCCGGACGCTCCCGGCCTCGACCCGGTTTTCACCGCCTACCTGCGGGCCAAGCGCGCGGCCGAGGACGACCTCAAGGGCCGCGACCTCGACTGGACGATCCTGCGTCCCGGCCGTCTGACCAACGATTCCGGCACCGGCCGGGTGAAAATCGCCGAGAAGACCGGACGCGCGGAGGTCCCGCGCGAGGACGTCGCCGCGGTGCTGCTGGCACTGCTCGACTCCCCGGCGACCGCCCGGCGGACGCTGGAGCTGATCTCCGGCGACGATTCCATCGCCGACGCGCTGTCTCGGATCTGATGCGCGACATCGCGGTCTTCAGCGGCAGCGCGCACCCCGAGCTCGCCGAGGAAATCTGCGCCAACCTGGGCGTTCCGCTGCTTCCGGTGCAGATCGACCGGTTCGCCAACGACTGTCTCCAAGTCCAGCTCCAGGCCAACTGCCGCGAGCGGGACGTCTTCCTGATCCAGCCGCTGGTCAAACCGGTGCAGGAAAACCTCGTCGAACTGCTGCTGATGCTCGACGCGGCCCGCGGCGCCTCGGCCGCGCGCACCACCGCCGTGATGCCGCACTATTCCTACGCGCGCTCGGACAAAAAGGACGCGCCGCGGATCTCCATCGGCGGCCGGCTGGTCGCCGATCTGATGGTCACCGCGGGCGCGAACCGCGTGCTCACCATGACCCTGCACTCGCCGCAGGTGCACGGGTTCTTCAGCGTGCCGGTCGACCATCTGCACGCGCTGCACGAGCTGGCGCGGTACTTCCGGCAGTACGACCTTTCGGAAACCACGGTCGTGTCGCCGGATCTGGGCAACGCGAAGGAAGCCGCGCATTTCGCCCGGCTGCTGGGCACGAAGGTCGCGGCGGGCGCGAAACAGCGGTTCGCCGACGACCGCGTCGAGATCACGTCGGTGATCGGCGAGATCGCCGGACGCGACATCATCGTGCTGGACGACGAGATCGCCCGAGGCAGCACAGTGCTGGAGCTGCTCGACCGGCTGCGGGAGATGGGTGCGCGGTCGATCCGGGTGGCCTGCACGCACGGGCTGTTCGCCGACGGCGCGCTCAAGCGGATCGGCGGCCAGGAGGACGTGCTGGAGATCGTCTGCACGAACACCGTGCCGGTGCCGGTCGAGGAACGCACGGAGAAACTGCGGATCCTGTCCATCGCTCCGGCGCTGGCCGAGGCGATGCGGCGAATCCACAATGGAGAGTCGGTCAGCTCGCTGTTCGAACCGAACTGATCACGCGGTGCCGAGGACCCGGTCGAGATAGGTGTTCGCGAAGGTCCCGGCCGGGTCGCACTCCTTGCGGATCCGCACGAAATCGTCGAAGTGCGGGTACCGGGTGCGCAGCACGGACGCGTCGAGGTCGTGCATCTTGCCCCAGTGCGGCCGCCCGCCGACCTGTCCCGCGATGGCCTCGAACGCGGCGAAGTACTCGCGATAAGGCATGCCGAGGAACTGGTGGATCGCGATATACGCGGAATCGCGGCCGTAGGCGGTGGACAGCCAGATGTCGTCCGCCGCGGCCACGCGCACCTCGACCGGGAACGCCACCGGGTCTTTCAGCCGCGGCACCACTGTCCGCAGTTCGGCCAGCACGTCGAGGACCGACTCGCGCGGGACCGCGTACTCCGATTCCACGAACCGCACGCCGCGATGGGTCACGAAAACCCGGTGCGAGAGGTCGCTGTACTCGCGCGGCGACGAAACCTGCGACGCGAACGCGCCGAGCGGCCGCACCAGTTTCGGCACCGCGCGGCCGAGCCGGCACAAACCGCCGAACGCGACGTTCTCGGTGAGTTCGTAGTCCACGAACTGGCGCAGGCGGGACAGCGGTTTCCGCTCGGCGTCCAGCGGCAGGCGGTTGTTGCGCTTCACCAACGCCTTGCTGCCGTAGGGGAACCAGTAGAACTCGAAGTGGTCGTTCTTCGCCGCGTTGTCGTCGAACCCGTCGAGGACCTGCTCCAGCGGCTCCGGGCGTTCTTGCGCGGAGAGCACAAAGGACGGTTCGCATTGCAGCGTCACGGTGCTGATCACGCCCAGTGCGCCGAGGCCGACGCGAGCGGCGTGGAACAGTTCCGGACGTTCGTCCGCCGAGCAGCGGACCACTGAACCGTCCGCGAGCACGAGCTCCAGTGCGACGACCTGGGTCGCGATTCCGCCGAAGCGCGCGCCGGTGCCGTGCGTGCCGGTGGAAATCGCGCCGGCGATGGTCTGTGCGTCGATGTCGCCGAGGTTCGTCATGGCGAGCCCGAGCGCGTCGAGGGCGGCGTTGAGAGCACGCAGAGTGGTGCCGGAACGGACGGTGACCTGCTGCGTTTCGAGGTCGGCGCGTTCGATGCCGGTCCACGCGGCGAGGTCGAGCGCGTCGGAATCGGCGGCGGCGATCGCGGTGAACGAATGCCCGCTGCCCCACGCGCGGACGCGGTGCCCTGCTTCGGAGATCCCGTGCACGACCTCGGCGATCTCGGCCGCGCTGCGCGGCCGGTGCACCCGTTGCGGGGTGGCCTTGGCCGTTCCGGCCCAGTTGCTCCACGTCATTGCGGCACCTGTTCTTCGCTGGAAGGTTCCCACGATAGATGCCGAAACCGTAAGTGAATAGTATTCGCGTTTCAAGCGTTGTTGTCGTACCGTGAGGGCGTGACCATTTCAGCGCACGGGTACGACCTCGCGACGAAGGACCTCGATCCGCCGCTCGCGATCGTCGACCTGGACGCCTTCGACGCGAACGCCGACGACCTGCTGCGCCGCGCCGCGGGCAAGCCGATCCGAGTGGTCAGCAAGTCCGTGCGCTGCCGTGCGCTGCTGGAGCGAGTGCTCGCGCGAGACGGCTTCGAAGGCCTGATGTGCTACTCGCTCGCCGAGGCCGTTTGGCACGCTGAGCTGGGCACTTCCGCCGACATCGTGGTCGCGTACCCGACCGCCGACCACGACGCGCTGCGCCGGCTGGCGGCGAGCGAACGCGCCCGCGCGGCGATCACGATCATGGTCGATTCGACCGAGCACCTCGACCTTGTCGACGCCGCGCTCGGGCACGACCACCCGGATATCCGCGTGTGCCTAGAACTCGACGCGTCCTGGCGTCCGCTGCCCGGCGTGCACGTCGGCACCCGGCGTTCGCCGGTGTTCAAGCCAGCGCAAGCAGCCGCGCTCGCCCGGCGGATCGTGACGCGGCCGGGGTTCCGGCTGGTCGGGATGATGGCGTACGAAGGCCAGATCGCCGGGCTCGGCGACGCCGCCGGCACCGGCTTGCGAAACCGGGTGACCGGCTGGATGCAACGCCGTTCCGCGGCTGAACTCACCCGTCGCCGAGGCGCCGCGGTGCGGGCCGTGCGCGAGGTCGCTGACCTGGAGTTCGTCAACGGCGGCGGCACCGGAAGCATCGAGACCACCGGCGCGGAAGACGTGGTCACCGAGATCGCCGCCGGTTCCGGGCTGCTCGCGCCGACGCTGTTCGACGGCTATTCGCACTTCCAGCCCCGCCCGGCCGCGTTGTTCGCGCTGCCGGTGGTGCGCCGTCCGGCGAAGAACGTCGCGACGCTGTACTCCGGCGGATACATCGCCTCCGGCCCGACCGGTCCGTCTCGCGAACCGTCGCCGTACCTGCCGGAAGGCTTGCGCCTGCTGGGTTTCGAAGGCGCCGGCGAAGTGCAGACCCCGGTGACCGGCGAGGCCGCGCGCACGCTGCGGCTCGGCGACCGGGTCTGGCTGCGGCACGCGAAGGCCGGCGAACTGGCCGAACGGTTCCTGGCCTACCACCTCGTCCGCGGCAGCCAGATCGAGCGAACAGTGCCCACTTATCGCGGCGAAGGCCACAACTTCGGCTGAAGTCCGGGAGGGGGAACCCGGAAGGAATCAGATTCCCTCCGGGTTCTCCTCCCGCACCTCGGCTCAGTCGCCGAATTTGCTGGCCAGGTACCCCTTCACCACGTCCTTGGCCTCGGCGACGATCCGCTCGTCCCCGTTCGGGTCGCGGCGGAAGGCGAGTTTCAGCAGCGCGTCCGCCACCTCGTTGGCGATCGCGATGGCGAACCGGAGTTCGTCGGCGGGCCGGTCGACGTGCCCGCGCAGGATTTCGACCAGGGAATCCGCGATGACCGAGTTGTTGTCGCGGTCGTCGGCCAGCAGCCGGACGTCGATGACGTCTCCGAAGTGGACCTTCGAGAACCCCGGCACCTCGCGGTGCATCCGCAGGTAGATGTCGAGCACCGAGTCGACGATGTTCCACCAGTGCTCGGGGCTCAGCTCCTGCAGCCGCTCGTTCACCGCGGCGACGAACCGTTCCAGGTTCCGCTGCGTCAGCGCCTGCACGACCGCGCGTTTGTCCGGGAAGAACTGGTACAGCGAGCCGACCGCGACGCCCGCGCGTTTGGCGATGAGCGTGGTGGTGAGCGCGTCGTAGCCCAGCTCGTCGATGAGCACGGCGCTCGCGTCCAGCATCTGTTCCACCCGCCGGGCGCTGCGTTGCTGAACCGGCTTTCGCCGCAGCGGAGTGGGTTCAGCCTGGGTCTCGGCCACGTCGTTCCTCGGAGTCTCTCGCGATTCACTCATCTGATCTGGGACTTTAGCGCCCCGGAGGGCTTCCCCCGAGACGAGTGACGACCTAACATATGAGAACTTTTCACGTTCACCCGGAAGGGTGTCCGGAGGCAAGGGGTGCTCGACGTGGACCATCCGACCTTCCCGCCCGACTTCCTGTGGGGTGTCTCGACCTCGGCGTTCCAGATCGAGGGGGCGACGGCCGAAGGCGGCCGCGGACCGTCCATCTGGGACACGTTCACCGCCGCGCAAGGCAAGATCGCCCGGGGCGAGGACGCCAAGGTAGCGGCTGACCACTATCACCGCTACTCCGAGGACATCGCCCTGATGGCGGAACTCGGCGTCGGCGCGTACCGGATGTCCGTCGCGTGGCCGCGGATCCAGCCGGACGGCGCCGGCAAGCCCAACGCGGAGGGACTTGCCTTCTACGACAAGCTGATCGACGAGGTCTGTGCCGCCGGAATCGCCCCGGCGATCACGCTGTACCACTGGGACACGCCGCAGGCCATCGAGGACGCGGGCGGCTGGCGCTCCCGCGACACCGCCTTCCGCTTCGCCGAATACGCCACGATCGTGGGGGAGCATTTCGCCGATCGGGCGAAACTCTGGATTCCGCTCAACGAGCCGATGGTCATGTCGATCTACGGTTACGGCATCGGCGAGTACGCGCCCGGCGAGTTCCTCCTGCTCGACGCGCTCCCCACGGCGCATCACCAGAACCTCGCGCACGGCCTGGCCGTACAGGCGCTGCGCGCGGCGGGCGCGACCGGCATCGGCACCGCGAACAACCACTCGCCGATCTGGCCGGAGCACGACACCCCCGCCGACCGCGAAGCCGCCGACTGGCTCGACGCGTTGATCAACCGCACCTTCGCCGACCCGGTGCTGCTCGGCAGCTACCCCGAACAGGTGCACCCGCATCTGCCGGAGAACTTCGCCGACGACCTGGCCACGATCGCGCAGCCGCTCGATTTCTACGGCGTCAACTACTACGAACCCCAAGGCGTGACGGCTCCCGGCGAGGGCAACCCGCTGCCGTTCGAACTGCGCCCGATCGAGGGTTATCCGATGACCACCAACGATTCGCCGATCGTCCCGCAGGCGTTGCGCGAGCTGCTGGTGTCCTTCCACGAGCGCTACCGCGAGCACCTGCCGCCGATCCAGATCACCGAGAACGGCTGCAGTTTCGCCGACGAACCGGCCGCCGACGGCACCGTGCCCGACCCCGAGCGCATCGACTTCCTCGACAGCCACCTGCGTGCGCTGCGCGAAGCGATGGATGCCGGCGTCGACGTGCGCGGATACTTCGTCTGGTCGCTGCTGGACAACTTCGAATGGTCCAAGGGTTACGCGCCGCGCTTCGGGCTGGTGCACGTGGACTACGAGACGCAACGCCGCACGCCCAAGGATTCCTTCGCCTGGTACCGGAAGCTGGTCCGCCATGAGTGACACCGCCGCTGCTGTCCCGGAAGTCTTCGCCGAACCGGTCAAGCGCGTCCGCGCCGGGTGGATGACGCTGCTGTTCCTCGCGAACATCGCGCTCTGGCTGGGCGTTTACGCGCCGATTCAGGTGCTGCTGCCGCAGCAGGCCGAACTGCTCGACGCCGCGCACAAGGAAACCGTCTTCGGCATCGTGACCGGGATCGGCGCGGCCGTCGCGCTCGTCGCGAACCCGGCGATCGGGCTGCTCTCGGACCGCACCTGCTCGCGGTTCGGCCGGCGGCATCCGTGGACGATCGCGGGCGGCGCGATCGGCGCGGCCGGGCTGCTGGTGCTGGCCGAGGCCCCGAACGTCGTCGTGATGACGATCGGCTGGTGCCTCGTGCAGGCCGGGCTCAACGGCATGCTCGCGACGCTGATGTCCGGCATCGCCGACCGGGTTCCGGTCGGGCAGCGCGCGCAGGTCGGCGGTCTCGTCGGCATCGCGCAGATGCTCGGCACCGTGCTCGGCGCGGTGGTGGTCGTGGTGATGCTCGACCTCGCCGGGCTGCCGCTCGGCTACGCGGTCTGCGCCGCGATCGTGCTCGCCGGGGCGGCGGCGTTCGTGCTGCGCACCCCGGACGCCCGGCTGCCGGTGGAGTTCCGGCCGAGCGGCCGGATCCGCGAAATCCTCGCCGACCTGTGGGTCTCGCCGCGCCGGCACCCGGACTTCGCGTGGGCCTGGGGCTGCCACTTCATGATCAACCTCGGGAACGCGTTCGGCACGCTCTACCTGCTGTTCTTCCTCAAGGACGCGGTGCATTACCCGGATCCGGACAGCGGGCTGCTGATCATGATGGGGCTGTACGGCCTGGCGCTGGTGGTCGGCGCGGTGCTGGCCGGGCATTTCTCGGACAAGTCCGGCAAGCGCAAGCCGTACGTCCTCGGGTCGGCGGCGATCATGGCGCTGGCCGCGATGCTGCTGGTGATCTGGCAGAGCTGGCCGGTGGCGCTGGCGGCCTCGCCGCTGCTGGGAATCGGGTTCGGGACGTACATGGCGGTCGCGCTGGCGATGCTGACGCAGGTGCTGCCCGCGGCGCAGAACCGGGCCAAGGACCTCGGCGTGGTCAACATCGCGAACTCGCTGCCGCAGGTGGTCGCGCCGCTGCTCACGACGTTGATCCTGCAGTGGCTGGGCGGGTATCCGGGGCTGTTCGCGGCGTCCGCGGCGGCCACGGTGATCGCCGGGATTCTGGTGACCCGGGTGCGTTCGGTGGGTTAGCGCTTGCGTTTGAGCGCGCTCACAGGCCTAGCGTCTGGGGCATGGAGAAGGAAGACGCGCTGATCGAAGCGCTGCGGCTGGCGGTCGACCCGCCGGGCACGGTGTCGGTCGAAGCGCTGCGGGAACTGGCCCGGGACGACGACGCGGACGAGTGGGACATCGCCACCACCGCGCGGCACCTCGGGCTCAACCCGCACACGCTGCGGTATTACGAGCGGATCGGACTGGTCCAGGTCGGCCGGGACAGCGCCGGGCACCGGGTTTACGACGCCGCGGCGGTCCGCCGGCTGGTGTTCCTGGCGCGGATGCGCGTGTCCGGCATGTCCATCAGCGACCTGCGCCGCTACCTCGAGCTGGTCGATTCCGGCGAGGACACCGTGCCCGAACGACGCGAAATGCTCCTCGAGCACCGCGACACGCTGCGCGCGCAGATCGCCCAGCTGCAGCTTTCCCTCGCCGCCACCGAATACAAGATCGCTACTTACCAGGAAGGCCCCCTCCCGTGACCCAGCACGACATCGACAGCCCGGAAAACCTCGCCCGCCGCAAGCACGGGCTCGAGGTGCTGTCCCGCATCGACGGCCACCAAGGCGAAGCCGTTATCGACTCCCTCGCCGACATCAACCCCGCGTTCGGGCACCACGTGGCCGCGTTCGCCTTCGGCGACATGTACGACCGGCCCGGGCTCGACCCGCGCAGCCGCCAACTGGTCACCCTCGGCGTACTGACCGCGCTGGGCGGCTGCGAACCGCAGCTCAAGGTGCACCTCGGCGCGGCGCTGAACGTCGGGCTCAGCCGCGAAGAAATCACCGAGGCACTCCTGCACTCGGCGGTCTACGCGGGATTCCCGCGCGCGCTGAACGCCACCTTCGTCGCGCGCGAGGTGTTCGCCGCCCGCGACGCGGAGGAAACCGCCTGACGTCCGAGCCCTACTTCTTGTCGGTCAACGGCGGCAGGTCGGCAGGCGGGATGGCCTCCCCCTTTTCGTTTCGGCTGAACGGGTCGCCCTTGGGCGCGTTGTCGAACTGGTCCGGGTACGGATGGCCCATGATGCGATTGCCGTTCTCGTCGTCCTTGATCGTGGGCGGTTTGAGGTCGTCGAAGTCCTTGATGAGCTTGTCCACATCCGCGGCGCTGTACTTGCCGGGATCTTTGCCGAGGTCGAGGAACCGGTCGCGCATTTCGCTCCAGTTCTTGAACTCTTCCTTCGTGCCGCCGGGCCAGTCGAAGTCCGAGCTGCCCTTCACGTTGTCCATAAACGCGTCCTGCTCGGGCTTTTTCATGTGGTCGGTGGCCTTGATCGCGCCGTCCGCGTATTCCCCTTTGATGTCCTTGAGGTAGCCCGATGAATTATCGAAGGCCTCCACCGGCGTCTCGCCGTTCTTGATGCGGTCCTGTACGTGCGGGAACTTGTCCACCACGCTGCCGATCGAGGTGTTCGGCTTGCCGGGGCCGAGCGGAAGGTTGTTCGGGTTGCTGTTCATCTTCCGCAGCTCGGTGGTGTACTTCTTCGTCAGCGCGGCCTGATCCTTGACTGGTTGGTGCTCCACCCACTTCTTCATGTTGTCCCGCATGGTCTGGAACGAAATGATGTGCCGTGCGTGGACCTTGTCCCCGGTGTTGTAGAACGGGCTCTTCGGATCCTTCTTCTGCGCGTCGATGACATCCTGGGCGCGCTTCTGGAATTTGCCCGGGCGCGCCCAGGGGCCCTTTTCCTTGTCGTCCGTCTTCGTTTTCTTGTTCGAATTGTCCGAGCTGGTGCTGGTGCCGTCGTCGTTGTCGTCGCGCTTGCGCTTGTTGCCGCCCTTGTCGGTCGAGGCGGATTTGGTGCTCCCGCCGCCGTTGTCGGCATTGTGCTTGGCCGTGGAGTCCGCCGGCGGCGGATCGACGGCCTTGCCTTTGCCCTTCCCTTTGCCACAGCCCTCGAGACCGAGCGGGTCGTAGGCGGCGAACGGGTCGGGCACGTAGGCGACCGGGTTCGGCCCGCCTTCCAGGCCGAGCGGGTCCTGGCTGAGGTAGCGCGCGGCGGCCGGGTCGTAGTAGCGGAACACGTTGTAGTGCAAGCCGGACTCGGCGTCGGCGTACTGGCCGGGGAACTGCAGCGGGATGCCGCCGGGCTGGACCCGGCCCCACAGCGAGCGGCGCGCGCTCCAGGCGAGT
Source organism: Amycolatopsis orientalis DSM 43388 (assembly GCF_000411975.1). Classification (GTDB taxonomy): domain Bacteria; phylum Actinomycetota; class Actinomycetes; order Mycobacteriales; family Pseudonocardiaceae; genus Amycolatopsis; species Amycolatopsis orientalis_D. The sequence continues at coordinate 54,718 of NZ_ASXG01000125.1, read as the reverse complement.
CCGCCGTGCTCGTCGATCAGGTCGGTCGGCGTGCCGATCGCGTCGGTGACCACGGACTCGAACCGGTCGCCGCCGGGGCCGCGTTCGAGCTGGGTGACCGGTTCGTCGGTGCCCGGCCGGCGTTCCCAGGTGGTCGTCCGGCGCACTCCGGCCGGGTCGGTGTGCTCCTGTTCGATGAGCACGAAGCCGTCCCACACGAACCGGGTCGATTCCGCGACCGAGCCGTCGGCCAGCAGGCGTTCCTTCGCGATCCGGCGGCCGAGCGGGTCGTACCGGTAACGCCATTGGACGCCGTCCGGCGTGCGCAGGCCGGTCAGCAGATCGCCGGTCCAGGCGTACTCCCACACCCGCACGCCGCCCGGATGCACCTCGCGGTGCCTGATCCGGCGGCCGAGGGAGTCGTAGTCGGACGACAGGCCCGGGCTGCCCGACCAGGCGGTCAGTTCACCGGCCGGGTTGTAGTGCAGTTCCTCCCGGCCCGCCGGGGACGACACCGCGACCACCCGTCCGGCCGGATCGCGCGTGAAGACGGTCTTGCCGGACAGGCTGTCCTGCACCGCGGCGAGGCTGCCGTCCGCGTAGTACTCGAGACCGCGTCGCCGCACCGGCGTTGTTCCACGGGAAACCTGCTGCGCGGTGACCAGCCCGCGCGGGCCGAACGCCTGCTGCAGGGTGCTGATGCCGTCGGTGTCGCGGGCGAGCACGCGGCCGTCGTCGTCCAGCCGGTACCTCACGCGGTGGCCCGCCGTGGTGAGCGAAATCGGCCGGTCTTCCTCGTCGAAGGTCCAGACGCTCTCCGCGCCGGACGGGGTGCGGCGGCGGATGGTCCGGCTCTGCTCGTCGTAGGAGAAGTGCACCTCGACGCCGTCGATCGCCTCGCGGACGACCCGGCCGTACAGATCGCGGTCGAACTCCACCACCGAATCCGCGGACTCCACCCGCACGACGTTGCCGACCGGGTCGTAGGCGTAGCGCACGGTGCGGTGCGGACCGCGGATCTCGACCCGGTTGCCGAGCAGATCGTAGGTGTTCTCGGTGACCGAACCGTCCGGCTCGGTCACCCGGATCGGCTGCCCGGCCGCGTCGTAGGCGTAGGTCCGGGTCCGGCCGTCGAAGTCGGTCTGCGCGATCAGTCGGCCGAGCGGGTCGTAGGTGTAGGTCCAGGTGCGGTTCAGCGGATCGGTGGCCGATGTAAGCCGCAGCTCGGTGTCGTAGGTGTAGCTGGTGCGCGCGCCGGACGGGTCCACGACCGCGGTGACCACGTCGAACGGGCCGTACTCGCGCCGGGTCACCCGGCCGAGTTCGTCGACGTGCTCGATCTCGTTGCCCTCGCGGTCGTATCGCCACATCGCGCGCTCGCGGCGCACGCCGATCCGCGAGGCGGGTTTGCCGTCGACCGTCCAGCCGAGCTGTGTCCGACCGCCGCCGACCTCGGGCGCCGAACGCGGCCGGCCGAACTGGTCCAGCTCGTCGCCGGAGGCTTCGGCCTCGAATTCGGCCGGGATGCCGGGCAATTCCGGTCCGGCGGGCTGGTCGTACCGGCGCTGCCAGGTCCGGCCGTTGCCGCGCACCGTGATCGAGACGAGTTCGGTGCCGTCGTGCTCCAGTTCGGCGAGGCTGCCGTCGGGACGGGCAATGGTGAGCGGGGTGCCGTCCTCGTCGTAGGTGTACTCGGTGACCCGGCCGAGCGGATCGACCCGGCGGAGCAGATTGCCGTAGCGGTCCCATTCGGAGAGCGTCACGTTGCCCAGCGGGTCGGTCTCCCGGACCGGACGGCCTTCCTCGTTGTACTCGTACTCCGAGACGTGGCCGAGCGAGTCGGTGAACCGGGTGATCCGCGCTGCGGGGAGGTACTCGAAGGCACCGCTGTAGAAGCCTTGCGCGCCTTCGGTGCGTACGCAGCGGCCTTCGGCGTCGTAGACGTAGCGGTAGACGACGCCGTTGCGGTCCTCCCAGCTCGTGACCCTGCCGTCGAGGTCGTAGGTGTAGCGCTTCGCCGTTCCCGAGGAATTGACGACCTCCGAAAGGTGGCCCTGGTAGTTGTAGCGATAGCCGCGCACGACGACGTCCGGAGCCGAGCCAGTGCCGATCATCCGCAATTCGGTGATCCGGTGCTCGTCGCCGCGGAAGCCGACCTGGAGCCCGCTGGAATGCGTGAGCAGCGCGGGAACGCCGTTGTCCGTATAGGACAGTTCGGTCCACGAGCCGTCGGCGTCCTCGATCGAACGCAGCGGCAACGCCTTGCCCTCGCCGGAAAACCGCATGGTCCGGTCCGGGCGCACCTGCTCGATGGTAAAACTGCCGTCGCCGTGTTTGCGCAGCGGCCAGCGCGCGCCCTCGATCGGCAACACCGGCTCGTCCCCGGCGGGCAGCGGGTAATAGAGGATGACACCTTCCGGTCCGTAGTACCGGAGGTATTCCTCGCCGAACTCCAGCCGCTGGTCCACAGTGGACGCCCAGGTCGGGCCGAACCAGCGCCCGGAGCGGTAGGACGAGCGATGCGTCCGCCGCACCAGCAGTTCCGGCAGGTCGAGGTCGTAATCCTCGACGAGCACCTCACCGCTGGAGATGACCACCGGGTCGGTCTTGCACTCCGGTTCGGGGTCGCTTTCCTTCTTCGCGTTCGACGCCTCGGTCTTGTCCTTCGCCGGGTCGGAGCGCTCGTTCCCGCCGCGGCCGGTGGTGCCCGCCTCGCCGCCGGATCCGCCGTTGCCCTCGTCCTTGGCGGGTTCGCGCGGGGGCGGCTCGTGGTTCCCGCCGCCCTTGTTTTCCCCCGGTCCGTCGTGCGCACCGGAGGTGCTGGTGGACTCGTCCTTGCCCGGAGGCGGTTTCTCGCCCCCGCCGCCCTTTTCGTCCGGGGTGTCCTTCGCTCCGGAGGGTTTGGTCGAGCCGCCGTCGGAAGCCTTGATGTCCTTCGGCGGGTGCGGGGCCTCTTTGCCGCCCGGCTTGATGCTCTTCATCGACTTGGCGACATCGTCGAACAGGCCGCGCGCCTTCGTGAGCAGCTTGCCGAGTTCCTTGAGCGCCTTGGTGAGGTTCTTGACCAGCTCGGCGATCTGCTTGGCGGTCTTGGCCACCAGGTTGACCACCTGCGGCACCACCCACGCCATCCCGATGCCGAGGGTGAAGAGCACCTGCAGCGCCCACGAGATCAGGTGCGCCACGACCTGGGCGATGGTGTCGCGCACGAGCATCCGCACCGCGCCGACGACCTCGCCGGCGGTCTTCACCCCGCTGCCCGCTCCCTCGCAGGCCTGCGCCGCGCCTTCGAGGGTCTTCGCGACCTCTTCGGCCTGTTTGCGGTAGGCGTCGGCGCTGTCGCCCTCCCAGGACTCAATGTCCTTTTTGACCTGTGCGGCCAGGTCCTGTGCGACGGAGCCGACCTCTTTGGAGATGTTCTTCCAGGTCTCGGAGTACGCGTGGATCTGGTCCGGGTCCCCGGCCAGTTTGTCCAGCGCTTCCTTGAGCGGGCCGACGTGTTCGAGCAGCCAGCCGACGCCCGCGGCGAGGATCGCGCCGAACGGGTCCATCACCGCGGCGAGCGCTTCCATGCCGACGCCGACCGCGCCCATCACGGTCGCCGCCCAGTCGCCGGACTCGATGCCGTCCTTGAGGCCCTTTCCGGCCTCGAGGATCGTGATGCCGGAGATGGCCGACGTCGAGTCCTGCTTTTCGGCCACCAACGGGTTCGACATGCCGGCCTTTCTCCACGCTCAACACCATCTCTTGGGCGCGCAGCCGAATTCGAACGCACGGCCCCCGAAGCAGGTTACCGACCGGTCGCCAGCGGTTGCCGTGGCGTTGCGCGGAATTACGCCGCTGGTGCCCGCGCGTACGGGCGGGGCGGAACCTCGGCCCAACGCCAAAACCCGCCCGCAGACGCCGGAATCCGGCGGCCAGGGGCGGGTCTGGGAAGTGGGACCGCGGGCCGGTGCCGGTCGGGGGAGGGGAGTGCAACGGCACCGGCCCGCGGAGTTCTCGGGTCGCGACCGGCGCTGGGGCCGGTGCGATGATCTTCAACCTAGCGTCCGATTACTGCGTCCGCTAGGTGTTCTGCCGGACATTTTTCGATTAATCGCGTTAAGTCTAGGGGGTGGCCGAGGGTGGCCCGTCGCGCTCGGGGGGACGGACGGACCAGCCCTCGGCCGGGCGAGGATGCCGGACGACCTGGCCGGTTGGGGATTCCGGAGGTCGCGCGCTCGCCAGTCGAATCCGGGTGAGGTGCTCCGCCCGGAAGCACCCCACCCGAAAGATCAGGCGCTGACCGGGCGCGGCTTCACCAGTGCGTGCCTGCCGGTGGTCTCGGCGGGGGATTCGGCTCGCCGGTTCTGCCCGGGAACAGCCGGGACCGCGGCGCGGCGGCGGGCCGGCCGGTGCCCGGCGCCGCCCGCCAGCGTCTGCGGGGCCAAGCCGCCGGCGACCAGGTGCTCGTGCGCTACCTGCCACACCGAGCACGGGGCCTTGCAGCGGTGCCAGCGCGTCGAACAGGTGGGGCAGTCGCCGCGCTCGTCGGGCTCGTGCGCCTGCAGCATCGCGCGCCAGCCCTCGGCCAGCCGCGGCAGTTCGGAGCGGGCGACCGAGACCAGCGACGGGGCATCGGCGCGTTCCGCCAGGTCGGACAGCATGTCGAGGCGCTCCCATACGGCGTTGCGGAGAACCTGCCCGAGAACCTGATCCATGGAGAAACTCACCGTCACCTTTCCGCCATAGTGGCGGCTTCGTTGAGCGCGGCCCGGAGCTGGCCGAGCTGACCGGACGTGAGACGGGCGGTCTCCCCGGGCGGGGACACCACGACGACCTCGTCGTCCTCGACGAACACCGTGACGGCGCGCTCGCGGCTGATGAGATCGCCGCACTGCACGCGCCACACGACCTGGCCGCCCTCGAAATGCCGCACGCCCGCGGTACGCGGGTCGGCGGACACCGAAGCGGCGACAGCGGAAGCGACGGTAGGCGGCACCGGACGTGCCGTGGTGATTCCCGGGGCGGGCCGAACGGGCCGCACCGCGGTCCCGGTTTGTCCTCCACCGAGCGATTCCACGAACTCCACTGTCCCTCCACGCTTTCTCGTCCCGGGCGGGTGCACCTTGCGGGATGCATCCGCGCCGGCAGATCTGTGTCGTCGGGTCCATCGCTCTCCGTGATCGCCGCGGGTGACCGGGCGCTGACGGAGATCTGGCAACTACAGTGAAGTGAAACCGGGGGCGAGAGAAGGTCGAAACCGCGTCATAGCGGTGACCGGACCGCGTTCCACGGTAAGCGGTCAGCGGAGTTCGGCCCTGCCGATCAACCCCGCTGTCCGCCCGTTTCACAAGGTTCTCGCGGGTGCTTAGGGTGCTGATCAGACGCCCAGGAGACGGTGAGGGGGCGCAATGGCAATGGATGCCAGTGCTGGCAGTGGTTCCGGAGTCTCGCACGCAGACGCCCGGTCAGGCAGTCCGGTTCCGGCCGATGCCTGGGAACAGCCCGAGATGCGGGAGGCGCTCGCCGCCCGCGAGGTCAGTGCCGTGTACCGGCTGTTGCGCAAACACGGGGTATCGCAGCGCCAGATCGCCGCGATGACCGGCCAGTCGCAGTCCGAGGTGTCGGAGATCCTCAAGGGTCGCCAGGTCATGGCCTACGACGTGCTCACGAGAATCGCCGACGGCCTGGGTGTCCCCCGTGGATACATGGGTCTCGCCTACGACGAGACCACGGCGATACGGGTCGTCGGCGCGTCCGACGGCCGGCAGGCTGAGGAGGACGAGTCCGTGAAGCGACGGAGGTTCCTCGCGCACGCCGCCCAGGTCACGATGGGTGCGGCGGTGTTCGGTCCGGAATCCGGCACGTGGTCGGAGGCGCCCGCGCGCACTCCCGCCCCGGGGCGCATCGGGACGACCGACGTGCGCCAGGTGGAGGCGGCGACCAGAGCGTTGCGCGCGCTCGATTACCAGTACGGCGGCGGGTTCTGCCGCGACGCCGTGGTCGCGCAGCTGTCCTGGGGACAGCAGATGCTCGACTCCAGCGCCGCCGAGCAGGTGAAGAACCGGCTGTACACCGCGATCGCCGACCTGCACAGCCTCGCCGGATGGACGTCGTTCGACACCGGTCTGATGGACTCCGCCCGCGGGCATTTCGCGCAGGCGCTCGACCTGGCCAAACAGGGCGGCGACCACCATCTGGTGGCGAACGTGCTGTACCGGATGGGCCGCGTCTACCTGCACCAGGACGCCGCGAACGACGCGCTCAAGCTGTTCCAGCTCGGCCAGATCGCCGCGCAGGAATCCGGTTCCGAGCTGGCCGTCGCGGTGCTCTGCGCCAACGAGGCGTGGGCCTACGCGATGATGGGCAACGAGGAGCAGTCGGTGAAGCTGCTCGGCCGGTGCAAGGACGAATTCGCCCGCGCCGACCTGGCCAAGGCCGAATCGTGGGTCAAGTTCTTCAACGAGACCGACGTCTACGCGATGACCGGCACCGTGCACACCGTGCTGGCGATGAAGAACCCCGAGCACACGAAGTACGCGATCCCGGCGCTGAGCCGCGCGGTCGACACCTACACCGACGACATGGCGCGCAGCAAGGCGTTCATGCTCAGCGCGCTCGCCACGAATCACCTGCTCGAGGGCGATATCGACCACGGCGTCAAGGTCGGCGGCAAGGCCATCGAATGCGCGGAGAGCATCAAGTCCGCGCGGGTCAAGGACCGGATGCGGCCCCTGCTCGCGGAGGCCGAGCGGCGGAGCAACAACCCCGACGCCCGCGACCTGGCCGACCGGCTCAAGATCTTCTACGCGGCCTGAACCGACCGGATTCGCCTTGCCCGAAGGCAGGTTCACCCCTGCGAAACTGCGCCGGGTGCTGGCGGCGGTCTGCGCGCGGCTCGGCCTCGATCCGGCTGGTGCGCGGCTGCTGCGGTTCACCAACAACGCGGTGTTCGCGCTGAACAGCGCGCCGGTCGTCGTCCGGATCGTCGGCTCCACCAGATTGCGCCATCGGGTCGGCACGGTCGTGCGCGTGGCCGAGCATTTCGCCCGGCACGGCGTGCCCGCGGTCCGGCTGTTGTCCGGGGTCGAGCAACCGCTTGACGTGCACGGACACCTGGTCACCGTGTGGGATCTGGTGCCGTTCGCCGGCCCGCCGCCGACGCCCGCGGACCTGGCCGGACTGCTGCGGAAGGTGCACGCGCTGCCCCCGCCCGACGGCCTGCCGGAATGGGAGCCGCTGCGGTCGATCGAGGCGCGGGTCGCCGACGCCGAGGAGCTCGCCGCCACCGACCGGCGGTTCCTGCTGGAGCGCTGCGCCGAGGTGCAGGACCGGCTCGACACCCCGGATTTCCCGCTGACCAGGGGATTCGTGCACGGCGACGCGCATCCGGGGAACGTGCTGCCCGGCCCGGACGGCCCGGTGCTGTGCGATTTCGATTCCTCGTGCGTCGGCCCGCCGGAGTGGGACCTGACGCCGCTCGCCGTCGGCCGCGAACGGTTCGGGGATCCGCCGGCCCGATATGCGGAGTTCGCGTCGGCGTATGGCTTCGACGTGACGTCCTGGCCGGGGTTCTCGGTGCTCCGGGAGGTGCGGGAGCTGAAGCTGACGACGAGTGTGCTGCCGATTCTGCGCAGTCATCCGCCGGTGCGGGCTGAACTCCGCCGTCGGCTGGCGGACCTGCGCGCCGGCCGGACGGCCACCGCGTGGACGCGATACCGGTGAACGGCATTCTGCACGTGCATTCGCCGACTGCAGATGACCGTTCGCCGCATTCCGTCGATGGCTGACGAGGTATCGCTGCGCAGCGATAATTCGGTCCGGCAGATCGCCCCAGATAGCGTACTGCTAGTCCCAATGTGCAAGTTGCGGCTACCCGCCGTCACCTCGGCCGCTCAGGACACCGCGACCGGAGCCCGGGTGAGCACGACGGCGAAGCCGAAAGCGAGCCCCATCACGGTCAGCTCCAGCGTTGCCCACGAAGCGAGCGCCGTCCGCTGGTGTCGCACGATGCGCGGCATCAGCCGCCACCGCAAGTTGGCGGCGAGCAACGCGATCGTGCCGGTGCAGAGCACTTTCAGCATCATCAGCTGCCCGTACGGCGTGGTGAACACGCCCGCCCAGAAGCCGATCGTCGGGTTGGCGAGGATCTCCACGATGCCGTTGAACAGGCCGGTCACCGCGGACAGGATCAGGCAGAGCGTCGCCAGTTTCGAAAACCGCGGCAGCGCGTGCGCGAGCAGCGTCCGGTTGGCGGTGAGCAGCACGATCATCGCGCCGAGGCCGCCGCACCAGGCGACCGCGCTCATCACGTGCAGCTCCATCGAGATCATCGTGTAGTCGTGATAGGCCCAGTTCGACGCGTGGCCGGTGACCGGCAACGGGAGCAGCGCGAACATGCCCAGGCCCACCCGTACTTCGGCGGGCACCTTCTCGCCCTTGCGCAGCGCGATGAACCCGAGCGCGGCGTGCAGCAGCGCGAGCACCGCAACGATCACCAGCGCCTTGCCCGCGCCGACCTCGGCGATGTAGCTGCCGATGTCTCCCGCGGTCAGCATCCGCTTGCCCGGCTTGTACTCCGCGGTCTGCAGGATCAGCGCGACCACCGCGGTCGCCGCCCAGATCAGCGCGGCGGCGACCGCGGCGGGCCGAGCCCGGCGCAGCACCGGTTCGGTGAGCTTCGGCCGGTCGTACCCGACCAGCACGGACAGTAGGGCCAGCCCGATCGTCGCGACCGCTGCCAGATCCAGCAGCACCCGCACGATCGGGATGGCCGCCGAGACCACCTCGCTGGGTTCCACCACGCCCGGAATGGGCGAGGACGCGGTGAGCGCGATGCCGATCAGCGCGCCCAGCAGTCCGGCAACGACCACGCAGGCGAGCGTGGCCCAGCGGACGGCGGAGGTGGTCTCGGCTCGCGTCACTGGTCCGCCTTGTCCGGTCCGGGGTCGCGGCCGCTGCGCAGCGCGACGGTCAGGCCGATCGCGAGCAGCACCACCGCACCGGCGATCCACACCCAGATCGGCACGCCGCTCGACGACGACTCCGCCGGAGCGGACTGGGCGGGAGCGCCGGCCGCCTTGGCCGCGTCACCCTTGGCCGGGGTGCCGGTGCCCGCGGTGGTGAGGGTGAACGGGATCTCGCCGGACACCGGGTGCCCGTCGGCGGAGAGGATCCGGTAGCCGACGGTGTACTTGCCGGCCGGGCCGAGCGGCCGCAGCGGCGCGCTGATCACGTTGTTCTCCACCGTCACCGGACCCTCGGCCCACTGGCTGCCGTCCGGGCCGGTCACCGCGATCTGGTTGACGTCGGCGTTCTGCACGTACTGGTCGAACGTGAGCGTGACCTTCGCCGGTCCCTTGGCGAGCGAAGCGCCATTGGCCGGATCGGAGTTGATCAGCACGTTGTGCGCCAGCGCCGGGGTGGCCGTGCCTAGCAGGGCCACCCCGGAAATCGCCAGCGCAAGTAGCGCTTTACGCATTACTTCGTTTCCTCGGTCTTTCCGGCGGCAGGACGTCGGGAACGCAGCACCGCGCCCGCCCCGACGCCGAGCCCCAGCGCGCCGACCACGAGGCCGGCCCCGCCGAGCCAGCGCGCCGTGTTGTCCGCGGACGACGCGGCCTCGGCGTTCTCTCCGGCCGCCGTGGTCTGCGCGTGGCCGCCGTGCTCCGAGGCTTCGGCGGCAGCGAGCTTGACGGTCGGCGCCGGGTGCTCCGGCTCCTCGCCGCTGGGCGGGGTGGGCTGGTTCCAGTCCACCACTTTGCCACCCTCGTAGGTCTGGATCGCCGGGAACTCGAGCTGGTCGACGTTCGAGGGCAGCGGCCCGGCGCTGATCTCGAACTCCTGGAACTGCCCGTTGACGATCTTCGTGCCGGGCTCGGCCGTCCAGACGACCTTGGTCACGGCCTCGGTGATCTTGGTGCCGGACGCGGTGGTCACCGGCTGGCTCAGCGGCGACTTGGTGACCTCGGCGGTCCATCCCGGGATCGGCTTGGTGCTCACGCTGCCGATGCCGTAGTCCGGTTTGAGGTCGACCTCGACCTTGATCGTGCCGAGTTTCGCGTCCTCGTTGGGAACGCGGAAGAAGATCGCTCCGTAGCCGCCCTTGGCCGGCTGGCTGCCGTAGACGTTGGCGGTCACGTGCGCGGACGCGATGCCGGCGCCGAGCAGGCCGGTGGCGGCGACGGTCGCGGCGAGCACGCCGGCACGACGGAAGACATGGTGGGACACAACTGCTCCTGAACAGGGGTGAGCCGACGTAGGGCAAGGCCTGCGCCGGAAAAGGGGGAAGGGGTGGTGAGTGGCAAAGCCGGTTAGAACCGGCGTCAGCACTCACGAGAAGTTCAGGAGCGCTCCGGCGGCCCACGCCGCCCACGCACCCGCCGCAGTTCAACGCACAGCACCGGTACCGCCCGCTCGGGCCGTGGTCTCGCGACTCCGCCCGCCGCCGCTGGCACCGGCAACGGCCGGATCAGCAGCGGAAGAATCACCCGCACCACGTGCAGCACCGCGAGCAGCATCGCGTCCGCCCGCGCCAGCACCAGCGCGGTGAGCAGGGTCGCGACGGCGTGCGCCGCGGTCATCGCCCAGCCGTCCGGGGCGGCGGGCACCCCGCTCGGGTCGTGCCCGCCGAGCGTCGTCAGCACCAGGTGCATGACGAGCTGCCCGCCGCCGAGCACGGCGATCGTGCCGAGCGGTCCGCGCGCCCGGCCGGCGAGCGCGGTGGCGGTCCAGCCGAGCAGGCCGGTCAGCAGGAGGGTGAGCGCCGGATCGGGCAGGCCGCCGTCGGCGACCGCGTGCGCGGTGACCGCGAGTGACGCCGAACTCAGCGCGAGCAGTCCGCCACGGACAGCGGCGAGTGCGCCGCGGTGCCGGGCTGGGGTGCTCATTCGGGCAGCTTAACGGCACTCCGGTGGGTGACTGAAGCGTCTCGAATGGTGAGCACCTGCGGAAAACGTCCAGGTGGACGGGTCTCGATCCGGTAAAAACCGTCCGGTGGGGCCCCTCGCTTCGGTTGCCGACCCCGGGCGGATGCGAAACGGTGGGTAATCACAACCGAGAAGTGGGGGTTTCGACTGTATCCGTTCCGGGTAGTCACCCTGCCGACTGATGGGCTACTCCGAACGGGTGACGTCCGGGGCTCGCAAGCTGGCGGGAGAACGAATACGGATGAACCTCTTCGAGTACATCTCGGACCGGTGGGGAAGGCTGCTGCTCCAGGCGTGGCTGCACACCAGCATGGTCGTGCAGTGCACGATCCTCGCCGCGATCCTTGGCGTGCTGATCGGCATCGCCGTCTATCGCAGCCCCATCGGCTCCGCCGTCGCCACGGCACTGGCCAGCACGATCCTCACCGTCCCGTCGTTCGCCCTGCTGGGTCTGCTGATCCCGCTGTCCGGCCTCGGCTCGACCACCGCGGTGATCGCGCTCGTGCTCTACGGCCTGCTGCCGATCGTCCGCAACACGATCGTCGGCCTCGACGCGGTCGACCCGGCGATCACTGACGCCGCCCGCGGCATCGGGATGAGCCGGATCTCCGTGCTCACCCGGGTCGAACTGCGGCTGGCCTGGCCGGCGATCCTCACCGGCATGCGGGTCGCGACGCAGATGCTGATGGGCATCGCGGTGATCGCGGCTTACGCCAAGGGGCCCGGCCTCGGCTCGGAGGTCTTCTCCGGCCTCACCAACGCCGGGAGCACGAACTCCCTCAACCAGGCCCTCACCGGCACCGTCGGCGTGGTCATCCTCGCGCTGGTGCTCGACGGCATCTATGTCCTGATCAAGCGATTCACCGTTTCTAGGGGTGTCCGTGGCTGAGCACACTGCGACCGAAGAAAACGTCTCCGGCGTCGAGATCGAACTCGACCACGTCACCAAGCGCTACTCCGGCACCCGGGCCCCGGCGGTCGACGACTTCTCGATGGTCGTGCCCGCGGGCAAGATCGTGGTGTTCGTCGGCCCGTCCGGCTGCGGCAAGACCACCACGATGCGGATGATCAACCGGCTGATCGAGCCGACGTCCGGCCGGATCACCATCGGCGGGCAGGACGCGCTGAAGCTCGACGTGGACACCCTGCGCAGGCAGATCGGCTACGCGATCCAGCAGGCCGGGCTGTTCCCGCACTTCACCGTCGCGCAGAACATCGCCGTCGTGCCCGGACTGCTCGGCTGGGACAAGAAGAAGGTCTCCGCGCGCGTCGAGGAGATGATGGACCTGGTCGGGCTCGACCCGGCCGATTTCCGCGACCGCTACCCGCGCCAGCTGTCCGGCGGGCAGCAGCAGCGCGTCGGAGTGGCCCGCGCGCTCGCCGCCGACCCGCCGGTGCTGCTGATGGACGAGCCGTTCGGCGCGGTCGACCCGATCACCCGCGGCAACCTGCAGGACGAACTGCTGCGGCTGCAGACCGACCTGAAGAAGACGATCGTCTTCGTCACGCACGACTTCGACGAGGCGGTCAAGCTCGGCGACCGGATCGCGGTGCTCGGAAACCAGTCGAAGATCCTGCAGTACGACACCCCGGAGTCGATCCTGGCGAACCCGGCGGACGACACCGTCGCCGGTTTCGTGGGCGCCGGTGCTTCGCTCAAGCAGCTGACCCTGCTGCGCGTGCGCGACGTCGAACTGCAGCAGGACGCGCTCACCACGACGATCGAAGAAGCGCCCGCGGACGTGCGGGAGAAGCTCAGCAAATCGCGCAAGCCGTTCGCGCTGGTGCTGGACCAGCGGCGCCGGCCGATCCGCTGGGTGCACGTGCGCGAGCTGACCAACGCCACCTCGCTGGGTGCGGTCGGCAAGCCGCTGCGCGACATCGTGAGCCTCCAGTCGACGCTGCAGGACGCGCTCGAGGCGATGCTCGCCGAAGGCGGTTCGGTGCCGGTCACCGGCCCGCGGGGCGAGTACGCGGGCACGATCAAGCTGGACACGGTCATCGCGACCATCCAGCAGCTGCGCGACGAGCACGCGGACGACCACGTCGAAGAGGACGGGGCCACCGCATGACCGCTGCCGTCGATACCGGATTCAGCACCGAGTCGGGTTCCCGCCGCGCGGAACGCGTCCGGCTGTTCGCCCAGCCCGCCGTGGTCGTGCTGATCGTCGCCGCCACGCTCGTCTGGGTGTTCGCCAGCGGGCTCACCGCGACCGAGAAGGAAACGCTCAACGCGACGTCGCTGCTGACCGCGCTGCGCGACCACGTGGCGATGACCGTCGTGGTCACCGCGATCGTGGTGCTGGTGGCGGTGCCGCTCGGCATCGTCGTGACCCGGCCGTGGGCGAAGTGGCTCGCGCCGATCTTCCTGGCCATCGCCAACATCGGACAGGCCGCGCCCGCGCTGGGCGTGCTGGTGCTGTGGTTCATCTTCACCGGCGCGGTCGGCGGTCTCTGGGTCGCCGCGCTGCCGCTGGCGTTCTATTCGCTGCTTCCGGTGCTGCGCAACACGATGGTCGGCATTCAGCAGGTGGACCCGTCGCTCATCGACGCCGGCCGCGGCATCGGGATGTCCGCGCAGAAGGTGCTGTGGCGGGTGGAATTCCCGCTCGCCGTCCCGCTGATCCTGGCCGGTCTGCGCACGTCGCTCGTGCTGGCGGTCGGCACCGCGACGTTCGGCATGTTCGTCAACGCCGGCGGGTTCGGCCTGCTCATCGACACCGGCTACAAGCTCAACCTCACCAAGGTGCTGATCACCGGCTCGGTGCTGGCCGTCGCGCTGGCGCTGCTGGTGGACTGGCTGGGCGCGGTCGCCGAGCAGTACTTCGGACCGAAGGGACTGCGCTGATGAACGTCCTGAAAAAGGCGGGAGCGCTGGTCGGCGCCGCCCTGCTCGCCGGGACGCTCTCGGCGTGCGGGCTCGACGTCAACACCTCGATCCCGTTCAAGATCGAACCGGGTTCGATCCGGCCGATCCCGTCGCTGCAGGGCGTGCGGGTGGTCGTCGGGTCGAAGGACTTCACCGAGAACATCATCCTCGGCTACATGGCCGAAATGGCGCTGAGCGCGGCGGGCGCGGACGTCATCGACCTCACCGACATCAAGGGGTCGAACTCGTCGCGGCAGGCGCTGCTCAACGGGCAGACCGACGTGACCTGGGAGTACACCGGCACCGGCTGGATCAACTACCAGGGCAACGAACTGCCGGTTCCGGGCGGGGAGAAGGCGCAGTACGAGGCCACGAAGAAGGCGGACGCGGAGAAGTACGGCGTCACCTGGCTGAACTACTCGCCGCTGAACGACCAGTACGCGTTCGCCACCACCGAGGCGTACGCGGCGAAGAACAACCTGAAGACCACCTCGGACCTGGCGAAATTCCTCACCTCGCATCCGGACCAGAACCGGTTCTGCCTGGAGACGGAGTTCACCAGCCGCCAGGACGGGTTCCCGGCGGCGGTCAAGGCGTACGGGTTCAAGAACCCGAAGATCGAGAACTTCGGGATCGGCACGATTTACTCGGCGGTGGCCAACGGCACCTGCCCGATCGGCGAGGTGTTCACCACCGACGGCCGGATCTCCGGGCTGAACCTGCGCGTGCTCGAGGACGACAAGAAGGCGTTCCCGCAGTACAACGCCGCGCCGACGCTGCGCACGGACTTCCTCAACCAGCACCCGGACATCCGCGGGCCGCTGGAGGCGGTGGGGGCGGCGCTCGACAACAAGCAGATGGTCGAGCTGTGCAAGCAGGTCGACGTCGACGGCAAGGACGCGGGCACCGTCGCGCACGACTGGATGCTGCGGAAGGGCTTCATCAAGTAGCCCGGGCGGACAGCGGAAAGGGCCCCTTGAGTTCGCTCAAGGGGCCCTTTGCCGTGTTCAGACGCCCAAGCGGTGCAGCAGCTGGTCTTCCAGCCGTTCGAGCTCGCCGGTGACCGCGCGGTGCGCGGCCTTGCGCCGAGCCGCGGGCATGCGCTCGGCGGCCCGCACCGTGGCCGACAGCTGTTCCAGCGTCGACTGCGTTTCGGCGGCGAACTTCTGGTCCGCGTCGGTCGCCTTCGCCGACTTCTTCAGCTCGCCGAGCCCCTGCACGAGACCCGCGATCCGGGCGTGCAGCGCCGCGCCGCGGCCGGTGTACTCGCCGAGCTGATCGACGGCCACGCCCAGCTTGCGGGCCTGGTAGCGGTCGTACGCCTCCCGCGCCGCGCCCGCCGCGCGGACCGCGTACGGCGCGAGCACCGGCAGCACCGCCGGTCCGAGCACCTTGGCCACCGCGACCGCGTTCTTCGCCTTCTTCGGGGTGATCCGGGCTTCACCCTCGTCCTTGGCCTTGTCCTGCTTGGCCTTGCGCGCCATGGCCGTTACCTCCCACGCCTTCTCCGCATGAACTTACTGGTCCCCGACCTGACGGGCATGTCGGCTCGCGCGGGGAATGTCGTACCCACGATCTATTGTGATCGCTATGGGAGACGAGGTGTTGCTCGACGCGGGAGCAGTGAGTCGTTGCCGCCGCCGGGTGCACCTGGAACACGACCCGGCGATGCGCGACGTGCCGCTGCCGCCGCCGGATCCGACCGCGCAACAGCGCATCGACGACGCGACTGCGCACCGCGAAGAAATCCTCGAACAGCTGGTCGCGGCCTCGGGGCCGGACGCCACCTGGGCGCGGGTGCCGCGCACCGCCCCGGCGGGCGAGCGGGTGCGGCTCACCGAGCAGGCGTTCGCCGAGGGCACGCGGTACATCTGGGGCGCGCTGCTGCCCGCCGACCCGGTCGGGCATCGGCGCGGCGGCATCGACCTGCTCGTGCGGGTGGGCGACGGCTACGTGCCGGTGCTGGTGGTGCGGCACCGGATCACCGACCGCGGCCAGGGCGCGCCCACCACCGCGATGACGGAGCTCGACCCGGCCCGCCGCTCGCCGGACGAGCTGCGCAAGGTGCGCTCGCAGCCGCGAGACCAGCTGCGGCTCGCGCACCTGCGGCGAATGCTGGAGACGCACGGGCTGGCGGCCAGCGGCCGCGCGGTCGGCGGCGTGATCGGTCTCGACGCTGACGTCGTCGTCTGGCACGACCTCACCGCGGGCACCTGGCCGGGCGGGCGCAGCGCGCTGGACGAATACGACGCGCGCTTCGCGGACCGGCTCGCGGTGGCGACCGCGGCCGCCACCGGCGCCGAAGCGCTGGCCGCGCCCTCGCGGGTGCTGGAGTGCCGGCGGTGTCCGTTCTGGCCCACCTGCGAGGTCGTGCTCACCGAGACGCGCGACGTGAGCCTGGTGGTGCGCGGCGAGGACGCGGGAGAACTGCGTCGCGTCGGAGTGTCCACAGTAGACAAGCTGGCCGCGCTGGACCCGGCCGCCGAGCCGCCGCCGATGAACTGGACCGGCGGCACGTTCTCGGACGCGATCATGCTCGCCCGGGCCTGGCTGGCTGATCTCACGGTGGTGCGCCGCACGCCGGAGGTCGAGGTGCCGCGCGCGGACGTCGAGGTCGACGTGGACATGGAAAGTTTCGGAGATTCCGGGGCTTATCTGTGGGGCACGCTGCTGTCCGGAGTGGACATCGGGGTGCCGCGGGGCTATCGCGCGTTCGCGACCTGGGAGCCGTTGCCGACGGTGGACGAGGCGCGGTCGTTCGCCGAATTCTGGACGTGGTTCACGGAGGTGCGGGAGCGGACCCTCGCCGCTGGACTGACTTTCCGGGCGTATTGCTACAACGCGCTCGCGGAGAACCGGTGGCTGTTCGGCTCGGTCGAGCGGTTCGGCGAGCACCCCGGGGTGCCGGACAAGCGAACTGTGCAGTCCTTTGTGGACTCTGATGAGTGGGTGGACCTCTTCCGCAGCGTCACGGACCAGTTCCTGTGCTCGCGGGGCAAGGGACTGAAGGTGATCGCGCCGGTGGCCGGGTTCGCCTGGCGGGATCCGGAGGCCGGCGGCGAGGCGTCGATGCGGTGGTACCGGGACGCGGTCGGTATGGACGGCGAGGTCCCCGACGACGAACAACGGGAACGGTTGCTGCGGTACAACGAGGACGACGTGCTGGCGACCAAGGCCCTGCGGGAATGGATGAGTTCGCGGGCTCAGGACGAGGTCCCGTACATGCTGGACATCTGAGGTTTGCTGCTGACCGCGTCGGTGGCCTGAGGTGGGCCACCACCCCTCAGCCGGATTGTTTTTGGCTTCGTATCGGGGTGGCGGGGGTGTGGGTGGTTGTCTTCGTGCGTGGTCCGAGCGTTTGCTCGTTGCCGTCCCTCCCGTTTCGGCATATACTCGTCTGCGAGTAATCGCCTACGAGGAGGTCGGGCTTGAAACGGCGGAAGGTGTCCAACTTGCTGGGCCTCGCCGTGTTGGCCACGGTGCTCGAGCGGCCGATGCATCCGTACGAAGTCGCCACGCTCCTGCGGGAACGCGGCAAAGAAGGCGACCTGAAGATCAAGTGGGGCTCGCTCTACACCGTCGTCGGCAACCTCGAAAAGCACGGCTTCCTCGAGGCGGTCGAGAACGTGCGGGAGGGGGCCCGGCCGGAGCGGACCGTGTATCGGATCACCGAGGCGGGCCAGGCCGAGATGGAGGACTGGATCGCCGAACTGCTCGGCGTCCCGGACCCGGAGCCGACGCGGTTTCACACCGGGTTGTCGGTGATGCTCGCGCTCACCCCGGAGGTCGTCGACCAGGAGCTGAAGCACCGGGTCGGCGAGCTGGAGCAGATGATCGGCGAGCGCGTCGAGGAGCTGGCGAAGATGCGGGCGGAATTGCCGCGGCTGGTTCTCCTCGAAGCGGAATACCAGCTGGCGATGTGGCGCGCCGAGGCGGAATGGGTCCGCGGGCTGCGCGAGGAGCTGGCCACCGGTGCGATACCGGGGGTCGAGGAGTGGCGGCGCTACCGGGAGACCGGGGAGCTGCCCGACATGGCCGCCTTCGTCCAGGGCGAAGGCGAATAAAGAAGGTCCCGGAGGAGGTGCTGGCACACCGCCGCCGGGACCGGGAACCGTCGAACCGGAAACCGCGAGTGCGGAGACCCGTCCTCAGGCTGCGCTGACCAGGATACGGGCCATCCCCGCCGCGGCACCGGTTCGGTACCGACCGAACAGGGAGAAACAGATGGGGAACACCCAGGTCAAACGCCATCGCACGAAACTGCTGCCGGAAATGGAGGGGCCGGTCGCCCGGGCGTACGCGCGGGGACGGGGCACCGAACCGCAGCTCGTGCAGTATCGCGAATCCGCCGAGATGCTGGCTTCGGAGCTGGCCGAAGGTTGCGACGTGCTCGAGGTCGCGCCCGGGCCGGGGTACTTCGCGGTGGAGCTGGCCCGCACCGGGCGGTGCACGGTGACCGGGCTCGACGTCAGCCGGACGTTCGTCCAGCTGGCTCGGGACTACGCGCGGGAACAGGGCGTCTCGGTGGACTTCCGCCGCGGCGACGTGGCGGCGATGCCGTTCGCGGACGGCTCGTTCGACTTCCTGGTGTGCCAGGCGGCGTTCAAGAACTTCGCCGACCCGGTGGACGCGCTCGACGAGATGCACCGGGTGCTGCGGCCGGGCGGCGTCGCGCTCGTGCAGGACTTGAGCAAGAGCACCACGGACGCGGAGCTGGACGCCGAGGTCGCGCGGATGAACCTCGGTCCGGTGGCCGCGTTCACCACCGTCCGCACGCTCCGCGGCCTGCGGCGGCGGGCGTACACGCCGGAGCAGTTCGAAGCCACTGTCGCGGAGAGCAAGTTCCGCACCTGTGCGGTGACCCCGGACGGGATCGGCCTCGAGGTGCGGATGCGCAAGGAGTGACTCTGGCGAGTGGCTGTGCCGCTGAGGGGTCGGCACAGCCACTCGCCGGCAGGTCAGCGCGGGGCCATCCGCAGCGAGCCGTCCATGCGGATGACCTCGCCGTTGAGGTAGTCGTGGTCGATCAGCGACAGGGCGAGCTGCGCGTACTCGTCAGGCCGCGCCAGCCGCTTCGGGAACGGCACCCCGGCGGCGAGCCCGGCGCGGAACTCGTCGCTGACGGTGGCGAGCATCGGGGTGTCGACGATGCCGGGGGCGATCGTCAGCACGCGGATGCCGTGCGAGGCGAGGTCGCGCGCGGCGGGCAGGGTCATCCCGACCACGCCGCCCTTGGACGACGCGTACGCCACCTGCCCGATCTGGCCGTCGAAAGCGGCGACGGACGCGGTGTTGATGATGACGCCGCGGGCGTCGTCGGCCAGCGGCTCGGTCTTCGCGATCGCCTCGGAAGCGACGGTGAGCACGTTGAACGTGCCGATCAGGTTGATCTGGACGACCTTCGCGTACAGGCCGAGGTCGTGCCGGCCCTTGCGCGACAGGATGCGCGCGGACGGACCGATGCCCGCGCAGTTGACCACCGTGCGCAGCGGTACGCCCGAGCCGGCCGCGGTGTCGACGGCGGCCTGCACCTGGTCCGGGTCGGTCACGTCGGCCTCGACGTAGGTGACGCCGTCGACCTGCTCGGCCTTCTCGATCGAGGGCGCGAGGTCGAGGGCGAACACTCGCGCGCCTTTCGCGGCCAGTGCCTTGGCGGTCGCGCCGCCGAGTCCGGACGCGCCACCCGTGACGAGCGCTGCGGTGTCGGTGATCTGCATTTTCAGCCTTCCTCCTGCTCTCGGTGCCGCGGTGCACCTCCGCGCCCAGGTTAACGCTCGTTCGCACCTGTGCCGGAGTGTGCCGCCTCACCCGCTTCTCGTCGCGAGGAGTATTCGGCCCCGACCGCTTCCGTTAGCGCTGAGGTCAACTCCGGCTGTCACCTTCAGCGTCATGAGCTCAGCTCGGATCGTGGTGGTAGGGACGGGATACGTCGGATTGACCACGGGGGCTTGTCTCGCGAGCCTCGGGCACCGCGTCACCTGCGTGGACGTGGACGTGGCGAAAGTGAACCGGCTGTCGGCCGGGCGCGTGGACATCCTCGAGCCAGGACTGGCCGAATTGGTCTCCCGCGGACTGGCGAACGGACGGCTGTCGTTCGTCGTCGGCGCGCGGGAAGCCGTTCGCGACGCGGAAGGCGTGTTCCTCTGCGTGCCGACGCCGATGGGCGCGGGCGGGTCCGCGGATTTGCGCGCGGTGGAGGCGGTGACCGAGGAGATCGGCGACGTGCTCCCGCCGGGCTGCGCGCTGATCACGAAGTCGACGGTGCCGGTCGGCACCGCGAAACGGATCCAGGCGATGGTCGGCCGCGATGACGTGCCGGTGGTCTCCAACCCGGAGTTCCTGCGCGAAGGCACTGCGGTGCAAGACTTCCTGAACCCGGACCGGATCGTGGTCGGGTCCGATTCGCGGCCCGCGGCCGCGTGGGTCGGGCAGCTGTACGGCGATCTCGCCGCCCCGGTCGTGGTCGCCGACGCGGCGAGCGCGGAACTGGTCAAGTACGCGGCGAACTGCTTCCTCGCGCTCAAACTGTCCTATGTGAACTCGATCGCCGAACTGTGCGAACGGCTCGGCGCGGACATCGACCTGGTCACCGAAGGCATGGGCTACGACCGGCGGATCGGACGCACGTTCCTCAAACCCGGCCCGGGCTGGGGCGGTTCGTGCCTGCCCAAGGACACCAGCGCGCTGGTCAAGGTCGCGGAATCGGTGGACTACGACTTCCGGATGCTGACCTCGGCGATCGACGAGAACATCGCCCAGCGCGACCGCATCGTGGCGAAGATCGCCGGCGCCTGCGGCGGAACGCTGGCCGGTGCGCGGATCGGCGTGCTGGGCTTGGCGTTCAAGGCGGGCACGAACGATCTGCGCGATTCTCCCGCGCTGGCGGTGTCTTCGGTGCTGGGCGCGCTCGGCGCGGAGATCACCGCGTACGACCCGGCGGTGTCCGGCGGCATCGCGGGGATGACCGTCGTGGACGATCCGTACCAGGTGGCCAAGGACGCGGATGTCGTTGTGGTGCTTACCGAATGGGCCGAGTTCCGCAATCTCGACTGGGTGGCGATCGCGGACGCGATGGAAGGCGACGACGTCGTCGACACCCGCAACCTCCTCGACCCCGGCATGATTCTCGACGCCGGGCTGTCCTGGCAGGGCGTCGGCCGTCCGCGCGCGGCCCGGCGGCGAGTTCCGGTTTCCTGATGGGAGATCCGCTTCGGCTGCGCTACGCTCGTGCGCGGCATCGCGTGTCGGTCACCGGCTGGGTGAGGCATGGAGGTGCTGGGATGCCTTCTGGAGGCATTGCTTCGTGTCCGTTTCCGTTGAACTGAATCACCTCATGGTCCCGTCCCGGGACAACCGGGAGTCCGCCGAATTCTTCGCGCATCTGCTGGGTTTCGAGATCGGCGAGGAATGGGGCCCGTTCCTTCCCGTCGAAACCAGCAACGGCGTACGGCTCGACTTCGCGACGATCCCGGACGCCGACCGCAAGCTGCAGCACTACTGTTTCCTCATCCCCGAGGACGACTTCGACGCGTTTTTCCTGCGGCTGAAGGAAACCGGGGTCGCCTACCACGCCGGGCCGGGCGGGCAGGGACCCGGCGAGATCAACCATCACCACGGCGGCCGCGGTGTGTATTTCCTCGACCCGGGCGGAAACGGGATCGAGGTCATCACGCAGCCGTACGAGCCGGACCGGAAGCGGCCCGCGCACTGGTGAGTCCTTTGTAGACGGACGGCGGGCGGGTCACCGCGGAAGCGAGGCCCACCCGCCGCCCGCGGCCAGCAGGCTCCGCACGCTCTCCGCGTGGTCGGAGAACGCGGCCAGGTCGGCGTGCAGCATCGCGGCGCGTTCGGAATCGAGCGGGTCCGTGTCGTCGCGCCACAGTCCGAGGGTCCAGTTGGCGGCCAGGAGCATCGACCGCACCAGCCCGGCGACCGCGGAGTCCGGCTCGTCGTGCGCGGCGAGGATTTCGTCGCAGGCGGCGAAGCACCGATCCAGTCCGCGGACGGCGTCGGCGGGCGTTCCGTCCCAGTCCGGTCCCGGCCAGGCGGACGAGCGCAGCGCGAGCCACAGCTGCCAGCCGGCAGTCAGTTCGGCTTCGTCTCGAGGGGTCCAGTGCGCGGCCATCTTTCGAGTGTGCGCCCCGCGGGCCGGTTTGCCGCCCGGGTTTTGGCCGAGGTCACGTGCGTGGTTGTTCCCACAGCCAGAACTCGATCCCCTGGTCGTCGGCACAATCGGCCGTTCGGCCGTACGGCTGGTGCTCCACCTCGCCTGCCCGGCCGCCCTGGTCGCGCACCCGGGCGAGCGCGGCTTCGAGGTCGTCGACGGCGAACATCAGCTTCCATCCGGTCTGCAGTTCCGCCCCGCCCCACAGCCCGCCGGGCAGGCCGTCGCCTTCGATGCGCCACGCGGTCGGCAGGCTGCCCTGGCTGAACTGCCAGCCGAGCACCGCGCCGTAGAACGCCTTGGCCCGGCCGTCGTCGGGGACCTGGAAGGTGAAGTACCCGGCCTCGCCGTGCCGGTACGTGCGCTCGTCCGGTGCCTTGGCCCGCGGCGCGGCCTGCGCGACCAGCCAGCGCTGGCCGTACGGATCCTTGATCGCGCCGTGCGCTCCGTAGCCGCGGTCCTCGACGGGACGCAGCAGTTCCGCGCCCAGTTCCACTGCCCGCTGCACCGCGCTCCGCGGATCGGGCACCTCGACCCGCACCGTCGCCCCGCCTTCCGGGGCGACGACATTGCCGATTTCCGGGAACTGCTCGGCCAGCATCAGCACGCTGCCGCCGATGTCCAGTTCGGCGTGCCCGATCCGGCCGTCGTCCATCACGATCGGTTCGGACCGGCGTCGCGCCCCGAAGACCTCGACGTAGAAGTCGAGCGCGGCCCGTGCGTCGGTCACCACGATGTACGGCGTGAGTGCTCCCACTTGGGCCTGCTGGGGCGTGGTCTCGGTGGTGGTCATCTCCGCTCCGTTCAGGATCAGGCGGCGGAGGTCGTCGCGCAGCTGCTCGGCGAAGGCCGGATCGGGGTCGGCCGGAGTCGAGGGCAGGGCGAGCGCGTCGAACGGTTCAGGCATCGCGACCCTCCTTCTCCTGGTAGCTGCGGCGAAACGCGGTCTTGGCCCGCGTCAGCAACGCCTCCGTCGCGTGGATGGTCCGGCCGAGATGCGCGGCGACTTCGCGCACGGGAAGGCCGTCGACGTACCGCAAGGTGAGCACTGCCCGATGCGAGACCGACAGCGATTCGAGCACCTGCCGCGCGCGCAGGGCGTCGAGCTGTTCGTCCCAGGGATCTTCGACGTCTCCTTCGGCGTCGTGCACGAGCCGCAGCCCGCGCTGTTCCCGTTCGGCGCGCCGCCAGTGGTCGGCCAGTTTGTGCCGGGCCACCCCGATCAGCCAGGGCGTGCTCACCGGCGGCGCGTGCTCCTTGCGGCAAGCGGCGACCGCGCCGAGGAACGTCTCCGAAGTCAGTTCCTCCGCCAGCACGCGGTCGCCGCACCTCGCGAGCAGGTAGCCATAGACCTCCGGCAGGGCCGTCTCGTAGAGGCCGAGCAGCGCGAAGGCCGGGTCTGGCTGCACCCGAGGTTCCGTCACATCACCATCGTCGTCCGGGAGCGGGGTTTTCCGTCGGGCGAATTTCTCAGCGCGGATCGGGCAGTTTTCGCGCCAGTCCGCTGACCAGCAGCGCCAGCGCCGCCAGAATGCCGATGACCAGCACGAACGCGCCCTGGTAACCGAGCAGGCCCGGGACGCTCAGGCTGGCGAACAGGCTGCCCAGCACTGCGACGCCCAAGGCCAGCGACGTCTGCTGGGTCGTGGTCAGCACGCCGCCGCCGACCCCGGCCAAGTCCGCGGGCACTCGCGAAAGCACCACCCGGAACAGCGTGCTCATCGCGAGCCCGTTGCCGACGCCGATCAGCACCATCGCCGGGGCGAGCCGCCAGATCGACAGGTCCGGCCAGTCCAGCAGGGCGGTTCCGGCGAGCGCGAGCAGCCCGACGGTGAGGATCAGCCCGCCGATCGGCACGATCTTGCGGCCGAACCGGGCGACGAGGTGGCTGCTGACCAGCGAGGTCGTGAAGTACGCGACGGCCATCGGGGTCAACGCCAGCCCAGCGCCGAGCGGGCCGAGGTGCAGGCCGTTCTGCAGCGTCACCGCGTAGACGAACATGAACGAGCCGAAGGTGCAGAAGAACGGCACCGCGACGGTCAGGCCGTGCCGCACGCTCGCGGTGCGCAGCAGGGCGGGCGGCAGCAGCGGAGTGCCGCCGGCGGCTTCCAGCTTCCGCTCGACGCGGGCGAAGCCGTACGCCGCGAACGGGAAGAGCACCAGCAGCGCGATGCTCCACCACGGCCAGCCGAGCGCGCGGCCTTCCATGATCGGGATCAGCAGCGACAGCAGGGAGACGGCCAGCAGCACGGTGCCCCAGCGGTCGACGCCGAGCGGGTTGCTCGCCCGGCTGTCCGGCACGGTTCGGCGAGCGAGCAGCAGCCCGATGATCCCGATCGGCACGTTGACCAGGAAGATCGGTCGCCAGCTGAGGTCCCACAGGTTGGCGGCCACCAGCGCGCCGCCGAGCAGCTGGCCGACCACGGTGGCGATGCCGCCGGTAGCGCCGAAGAGACCGATCGCGCGGGAACGGCGTTCGCCGGTGGTGCCGGCCTGGATGATCGACAGGAATTGCGGCAGCAGCATCGCCGAGGCCGCGCCCTGGGCGACGCGGGCGAGGACCAGCGTGGCGGCGTCCGGGGCGACTCCGCAGGCCAGCGAGGTGAGCGTGAACAAAGTCAGGCCGAGCAGGAAGAGCTTGCGGCGGCCGAAAGTGTCGCCAAGCCGTCCGCCGAGCACGAGCAGCACCGCGTACGCGATGCCGTAGCCCGCGACGACGAGTTCGAGGGTCGCGGTGGATGCGTGCAGGTCGGCATCGATCGTGGGCAGGGCGACGTTGACGATGAAGAAGTCGATGATCGGCAGCGCTGCCCCCAGCAGCACGGTGATCAAGCCGGCGGACGAGAGGCCCGTCCTCTCCGGCGTCCCGGCGGCGACGGTGGCCGATGCCGGGGCGGTGGTGGTAGTCGTCATGAGTACTACGTTCCGCCGCGCCAGACCCTGGTACCAGGTGTGCTTTTATCCTGGTACTGGGACTACCTGGTAACAGGGTCGCCGCTGTGCTTACCTGGTATTCGTGACCAGTGGCATCGAAGACCGCCTCCGCCGGACCGAACTGGGAGAGTTCCTGCGCAACCGGCGCGGGCGCATCACGCCCGAGCAGGTCGGCCTGCCGCTCGGCGGCCGCAGGCGCACGCCGGGGCTGCGCCGCGAGGAGGTCGCGCAGCTCGCCGGGGTGGGGGTCACCTGGTACACGTGGCTCGAACAGGGCCGCGACATCAACGCGTCCGAGCAGGTGCTCAGCGCGATCTCCCGCACGCTGCGGCTCGACCCGCACGAACACGTGCACCTGTTCACCCTCGCCGGCGCGCCGGAACCGGTGACCGAGAAGAAGAACTGCTCCGCGATCACGCCGTCGATGCAGGACATGATGGTCCAGCTGGAGCCGTTCCCGGTCGCGGTCCGCAACGCGCGCTTCGACGTGCTCGGCCACAACGCCGGTTACGACTGGCTGATGGGCGGCGTCGACAAGATCCCGTACGAGGAACGCAACACGCTCGTCCAGTGCCTGCTCAATCCCGAGTGGCGGGAGCGGATGGTCGACTGGGAGCAGAACGTGCCGCGGATGGTCTCGTCCTTCCGCGCCGCGATGGCCGAGCACATGGGCGAACCCGGCTGGAAGTCGCTGGTCAAACGGCTCAAGGCGGAATCGCCGTGCTTCGCCGAGCTGTGGGAGCGCCACGACGTGAACACCGAGCAGGCCAAGAGCAAGCGCTACCTGCACCCGGAGGCGGGCCTGCTCACGTTCGACTTCACCTACCTCTACGCCGGCCGCCGTTCGGAGATCCGGATGTCGGTCTACACCCCGGCGAACGACGAGACGCGGTCGAAGCTGCGGGAGTTCGTGCCGAAGACGCGGTAGCGCACGTGGAGCACGCGTCCGCCGGAGGGTGGCCGACGATCGACATACCGCGCCGCGCGTAGCGAGAGCCCGCGCCTCACGACGGACGCGCCCACCGGCCTTCCCCGGTAGCTTTCGCTGCATGCACTACTGGTGGCGGGCGCAGAACCCGTGGTTCGGGCGGGTGTTCCGGACCTTCGTGGTGCTTGCCTTCGTGCTCGGCGGCTCCAGTGCGTCCGGGCGCTGGCAGCACGCCTCGCACCCGCTGAGCCCGCTCGGTGCGGCGTGGCTGGCCGCGACCGTGCTCACCCTGCTGCTCGTCCACCGGTATCCACTGCCGCTGTTCGTGCTCACCGCGGCCTCGGCGTACGCGTACTACCTGTCGCCAGAGCCCGGCGGTCCGGTGATCGTCGTCCCCACCATCGCGCTCTTCGTGCTTACGCGGCGGCAGGGTCCGGTGGTCGCCGGGAGCACCGGTGGAGCGGTCCTCGTGGCGGCGTACCTGGTGCACGTCGTCCAGGCGCAAACGTTTGCGGTCAGCGCGTGGGCGCTGTTCGCCGTGGTCTGGATGTCCGCCGTGATCGGCATCGCGACCGCGGTCCGGTTCCAGTTCGCGGCCGTCGCCGCCCGGCGCGAGCAGGCCGACGAGCATCGGCACCGGATGGCCGAACAAGAGCGGCTCCGCATCGCCCGCGAGGTGCACGACGTCGTCGCGCACAGCCTCGCGATGATCAACGTCCAGGCGGGCGTCGCGGCACACGTCGCGGATCGGCGGCCGGAGCAGGCGAAAGAGGCACTGCTCAACATCAAAGCGGCCAGCGCGTCCGCGCTCAACGACCTGCGCGCGACCCTCGCCGTGCTGCGTTCCGGCGAGAACCGCGCGCCCGCGCCGAGCCTCGCGCAGGTCGACGAACTGCTCGACCACGCGCGTGCCGCCGGGCTGGAAGTCGAGGTGCACGGCGAAGCCGGCGACCTGCCCGCGCCAGTCGACGGCGCGGCGTACCGGATCCTGCAGGAGTCGCTCACCAACGTCGTCCGGCATGCCGACGGGGCCCAGCGCGTCGAGGTCCGCTTCGAGCGGAAACCGGGCACGCTGGTCCTGGTCGTGCGCGACGACGGCCGCGGCACCGCCCAGCCGACGCCCGGCCACGGGCTGCGCGGCATGCGGGAACGCGCGACGGCGCTTGGCGGCAGCGTCGAGGCGAGTGCCACCGGAGAGGGTTTCCAGGTGCGGGCGGAACTGCCCGTGGAGGGGGAGAAATGACCATCCGCGTCGTACTGGCCGACGACCAGGCCCTGGTCCGCGCCGGATTTCGGCTGCTGCTGGACACCGAGGACGGCTTCGAGGTGGCCGGCGAGGCCAGCGACGGCGAGCAAGCGGTCGCGCAAGCGATCGAGCACCGGCCCGACATCGTCGTGATGGACATCCGGATGCCCGGCACCGACGGCCTCGAAGCTACCCGCCGGATCACCTCGCACCCGGAACTCGGCGGGGTGAAAGTCCTGGTCCTGACCACGTTCGACGTCGACGAATACGTCTACGAGGCCCTCCGCGCCGGGGCCAGCGGCTTCCTGCTGAAGGACACCGAACCGGTCGAACTCCTGCACGCGCTGCGCGTCGTCGCGGCGGGGGAGGCGCTGCTCGCCCCGACCGTCACGCGCCGGCTGATCGCCGAGATCGTCGGACGGCCGGAGCACCGGCGGATCGACACCTCGGCCGTGCGGGAGGTGACCGAACGCGAACGCGAGGTGCTGGCGCTGGTCGCGGGCGGGTTGTCGAACGACGAAATCGCCGCCCACCTGGTGATCTCCACGGCGACCGCACGGACGCACGTCAGCCGCATCATGACCAAGATCGGTGCGCGCGACCGGGCCCAGCTGGTGGTGCTCGCCTACGAGTCCGGTCTCGTCACCCCGCGGCGCGGCTCGCACGAATGAGCTAAGCCGGGAGTGTGAGTTACGCCGTGTCGGTGAACGGCCTCCCACCCTCGCGCGCCTTACCGGAAGAGCATCACTCCTCAGCGAGGGGTGTGGCGGAAGGATTTCCGGTGGCGTGGGAAATCGTCCTGGTCGCCGCGCTGGGCCTGGTTTTCCTGGTCCGGCTGGTAGCGCAGCTCCGGCGGAGCTGACGGACGCCGGCGCGGCGGCATCGCGCGGCGCGCCTGCGGTTCGGCGGTGCGGTCGACGCCCGATTCGACGACGGGACGTGCCCGGTGCGCGCCGCCGTTCGCGCGAGGCATCGCCCCGCGTGGCGGGTCGGTCGGCGGCGGGGCCCCCATCCGCCCGTTCTGCACCGGCCGCGGCCGAGGCGCCGGACGCCGCGGCGGCCGCGGTTCGACGGGAATCCGCGGAAGCTCGGTGGTCACCTCGGCGTCCACGAACTGAGTGGCTTCGACCGGCGGCTCCACCGGAGGCTGGGGCGGTTCCGGCGCGGGCGGAGGCGGCTTCGGCCGGTGCGACAACCGCCGCGCCAGCGAGTGGCTCGGCCGCTCCACGAACCGGTAGCTGAACTCGACCACGCCGAACACCGCCGGGATCACGATCAGCAGCGCGATCGGCAGCGGCACCGCCGGGCGCAGCAGCTGCAGCAGCACGAACGTGACCAGCATGTGCAGCAGGTAGATCGAGTAGCTGCGCTCGGACAGCATGGTCCAGATCTTGCGCTGCTTCAGCCGGTCCTCGGCGAACATGCCCATCAGGAAGCAGGCGACGGCGAACGCCAGCGCGAGGTTGTACGAGCTGTCCACGCGGCCGACGTTGATCACGTCCGCCAGCACGTACAGCGACCACGCGCAGCCGCCGTAGAGCGCACCGGTCCAGAGCGGGATCTGCTTGTTGGTCGTCGCCCAGATGACCTGGCCGATCAGCATCGCGGGCAGGTACGAGACGTTCACCGCGAACAGCGACCACGACGGTCCGAGCTGAGAGCGGCTCATCATCACCACGAAAATGAACGTCAGCTCGACCGCGATCGCGAGCCACACCCACCGGCGCAGCAGCGGCAGCACCGCCATCAGCAGCAGGTAGAAGATGACCTCGACGATCATCGTCCAGGCCACCGGCACCAGCACGACCTGCGGATAGATCAGGTAGTTGGCGAGCGTGGTGTTGGTGAGGACGGTGAGCGGGTTCAGGGTCTGCGGCTGCCCGGTCGACGGCGGGTGCAGGTTCACCAGCAGCAGGAACGCGGTGAGCAGCACCACGAACAGCATCGGCGCGTACACCCGGATGAACCGGTTCAGCGCGAAGCGCCCGGTACCCTGGCGCAGCGCGATCGGCGTCACGACGAAACCGCTGACCAGGAAGAAGAACGGCACCGCGATCTGGCCGATGCCCTGCTTCGACATGTGCATCGGGTCGCTCGTGAGCGCCTCGATGAAGTCGACGTACGGGGCTTTGTCGTTCTTCGCGATGACCCACGGATGGGCGATGTGGCTGTAGAAGACCAGCAGTGCGCCGAGGCCGCGGCCGATGTCGATGAAGACGATCCGGGTCTTCTTCGCCGGCGCGGACGACGGCTCGGCCAGGGCAGCGGAATTCGGCTCGGCCAGCGTGCTCACCCCCGTCTTCCGCTACCGACAACCTCGTGCAGGTTACCGCCTCGTACCCCGGCCCGGACGTACTCCCCGCAATTGGCGGTAAGCAGGGGATTAGTCACAAAACCCGTTCTGGCCTCGGATTATGCGGTCGCCAGGTACGATCAGGCAGGAATTCGTCCGTTTTCGCGCGAGTTAGTTCAGGAGTTCGGGGAGCGTGCCGCAGCCCAGTCTCGACGGAGCCGTCGAGCGTTCGCCGACCCTGCGCGCCGCGTTCCGCCAAGCCGGCCCGGCGATCAGCCTCTACCTGCTGTTCCAGGCCGTCGCGTTCGGCGTGCTGTGGATGATGAGCTGGAAGGCCGACGTGTCGCCCGGCCGGTTCATCGGCAATTTCGACGCGAACTGGTTTCTCTCGGTCGCGCAGCACGGCTACGACCAGCCGATAGCGCTCGGCACGAACGGGGCGCCGGTCGAGAACAGCCTGGTGTTCTTTCCGCTGTATCCGGCGACAGTGGCGTTGCTGACGCTGGTCGGCATCCCGCCGCTGGTGGCCGGGATGACGATCTCGCTGCTGGCCGGCTGTGCGGCGGCGTGGGGGCTGTTCGTGCTGGGCCGCGACCTGGCCGGACCGCGCGTGGGCCTGCTGGTCGCCGTGCTGTGGTCGATCGGGCCGGGTTCGACGGCGCTGCATCTGGTGTATTCGGAAGCGCTGCTGATGGCGCTCGTGTCCTGGACGTTCGTGCTGCTCGCGCGGCGCGAATGGCTGGCCGCGGGCGGGCTCGCGGTGCTGGCCGGGCTGACCAGGGCGAGTTCCGGCGCGCTGATCGCCGCGGTCGGCATCGCCGCGCTCATCGCGGTCTTCCAGCGCCGCGACGGCTGGCGGCCATGGGTCGGCGGGCTGCTCGCGCCGCTTGGCCTGCTGGGCTACCTCGGCTACGTCTGGCTCCGGACCGGCCGCCCGGACGGGTGGTTCTGGCTGCAAAACGCCTGGCAGATGCACTTCGATTTCGGCGTCTTCACCTGGATCCAGGTTCGCGAAGGCCTCACCTCGGACCGCGCCAGCTGGATCACCGTGACCGCGCTCGTCGTGCTCGCCGCGGTGGTGCTGCAGTTCTGGACCTGGGCGACGAGGCTGCCGTTGCCGTGGCAGATCTACGGCACGCTCACCGTGGTGATCGCGCTGTGCTCGTCGAACTTCTTCCAGTCCCGCGCGCGTTTCCTGCTGCCGGCGTTCGTGCTGACCGTCCCGGTCGCGCTGCTGCTGGCGAAGCTGCCGAACCGGGTACTGGCGGTGCTGCTGCCGGCGATCACCGTCGGAAGCGCCTGGTACGGCGCGTTCCTGCTGACCATCGCGCACGTGGCGCCCTGAGCCGCCACGTGCGCGATCAGCTCAGGGGGCCAGCCACAGCGTGACGAATTCCTTCTCGTCCGCCTTCGCCGCGGCGATGATCGCCGAGTCTTCGAGCACCTGGTCGGCCGGACCGTCGTCGGTGACCACCTTCGGCGTGTAGCCGAGCGAGCGGTACCCGGCGAGCACGGCGGCCGGGTCGTCGCCCAGTTCGGTGATCGCGCCCGGGTCGAACTCGCAGACGACGTGCGGCCGGTCGCGGCGCAGCACCTCGGCCAGTCCCGCCAGCGCGCGGTGGTCGCGGCCCTGCAGATCGACCTTCACCAGCCCGATCCGCTGTTCGGTCACCTCGGGCACGGAATCCAGCCGCACCGCCGGGACCTCGGCGCCGGAGCCGTCCGTGGTGACGCGGTTGTCGCCGCTGTTGCCCGGGGTCGCTTGGGCCAGGTGCACGGTGCCCGGCTCGTCCCACGCGGCCGACTCGACCACGGTGACCAGCTCACCCGCCGCGGCGGGCAGGTTGACCTCGACGTTGCGGCGCAGGTACGCGGCGTTGACCGGGTCGGCCTCCACCGCGATCACCCGGGTGACTTCCGGCGTCGACCGCAGTAGTCGCAGCGTGTGGTAGCCGACGTGCGCGCCGACGTCGAGGAACGCGCCGTTCGCCAGCGACGCCATCAGCTCGGCTTCGCTGTCCTCCCAGGACCGGTGGAACAGAATCCACGGGAGCATGACCTCGTCGACCGGCATCAGCAGTGCGCCGACGTCGCACTGGACGACGTCCGCTCCGCGTGGCACCGGAGCATGCCGCAGCCGCGCCGCGTCCCGCATCGCGCTGACGTCGAGAGTCACTCGCTGGATGGCCTTCTCGTCGGCGTCGAGGCGCTCGTCGCGGCGCGCGAACATCTTGTGCACGGTGCCGGCCGCGGCTTCGACCTCCGCGCCGACTCCGTCGTAACCCTCGGCCAGCTTCGCCACGTCCGCTTCGAGATTGCGCAGCGCGAGATCCGTTTCCGGGGCCTGCCGGCGCAGCTCGTTGACCGTGCCGCGCAAAGCTTCGAGCCGTTCGCCGAGCGTGCGCGTGGACAGCGCGGCCCGACGCGACTCGTCGATGTTGCGTTCCAGAGCTTCGATCCGGTCCAGCAACCGCCGGTTGCTGTCCTCGGTGGCGGCGAGCAGCGCACCCATCACGTGGCGCTGGTGCACGTCGTAGTGGTCGATCGCGCGCAGCACGGCCTTGCGCAGCGCGGGCGCGAGCGGAAGCCGCGACGGCGCGTCCGCCTCCGGCCGCCAGCGCAACGCTTCGGTCGCCTGCCGCAACGGGCTCAACGGGTGCTCAGGCGGCGGGGCCGCGGCGCGCTGCCGCTCCTGCCAGGTCTGGTGCGCCTGCTCCAGTTCGCGCCGCATCCACTCGGCCGCGGTCGCCATCGACCGCTCGCGCAGGATGACCTCCCGCGCGCGCTTGCCGCGCGCGGCCGCCTCCTCCGGGTCGTCGGCGATCTGCACCATCGCGGCCGCGGCGGCGTCCAGATCGGGATCCGCCCAGACCGCGTCGGCATGGTACGGGTAGTTGCCCTCGCCGACCGGCACCAGGCGGTACGGGATCGGCCAGCCCGTGGACGCGTCGAGGAATTCCGTGGTGCTGGAGTAATCCGTCGAGATCACCGGCATCGCGCGCGCCATCGCCTCGGCGACGGTGAGCCCGAAGCCCTCGCTGCGGTGCAGCGATACGTACGCGGTGCTGGTCTCGTACAGCTCGTGCAGTTCGGCGACGCTGAGGTAGCGCTCGATCAGTTCGATCCGGTCGTCCCCGCGAACGACCGCACGCAGCCGTTCAGCGGCCTGCGGGTGCAGTTTCGCGTTGATCGCCTTGACGGTGAGCCGGACGTCCTCCCGGCCCGGGAACGCCCGCTGGAACGCGACGACCGCGCCCCACGGGTTTTTGCGCTCCGCGACGCTGTTGAAGTCGAACGCGAAAAGGAACCGCACCGGCTCGCCCTTTTCGCGCGCGGGCGGCGAGGGCTCGCCCGGATCGCGCACCGGCACCGGGATCGTCTTGACCGGGATCGGCGAATGCGCGGCGAACGCCCGGCGGCAGAAGTCGCTGACCGTCCAGATCTCGTCGAGCATCCCGAACGCTTCGTGCTGCCACTCGGGGAAATCCTCGAGTTCCCACGCCCACAGCCCGATCCGGTAGCGCCCGGCGCCGACCTCGGGGTGGTTCGTCAGGATCGTGCGCGTCTGGTCCGCGTTCACCGCGAACACGCTCACCGGGAACCGCGGGTCGCCGACCGTCGCCGGCCGTTCGATGCCGGTGCGGTTCGAGACCGCCTTCTCCTCCAGCACCGTGGCCACCGGCACGCCGCCGGTCTCGATCGCCTCGAGCACGATCCGGCCCATCTCGCCGAGCCCCAGCTCCGCGGTCAGGTAGCCGAGCAGGTTCACGCCGAACTCGTCGTGCGGCGGACGCGTCGCGACCGGTTCCGCCGGCAGCGCCCACTCCGGCAGCCCGGCCTCGGAGACGCCGGATCCGGCGCACCAGTGCCGGAAGCCGTCGGCGTCGTCGCCGTAGGGATGCGGGAACGCCATCTGCAGGTCGATCCGCGACGCCCAGATCGCGTGCGTCAGCCGGTTCAGCCCGGCCGCGGCCTGGCCCTGGTCTTCCGGGGTGGCGAGCCATTCGCGCAGCGCTTGCCCGCCGTCCTCGCCGTACGCGTGCGGCGGCGCGGGCTTCTTCTTGCGCTCCGCCTTGATCCAGCCCTCGCGGAAAACGCGCCGCGCGAGCTTCGGCACCGGCGTGCCGTCCCGGAAGTCCTTGAAGCCGTACGGAATCGAGTCGAGCGACTCGGCGTACCCCGCCTCGCGTAGCTTCGTTCCGTACGAATCACAGATGGCGCGAAGGTCGTCGTTGTGCGACAGCAGCACGCGCGGCTTGCGCGCGCAGTGGAAGCTGAGCAGCCACGGCTTCTCCGGCCGGTAGCCGCTGAAGTGGAAGAACCGCAGCTTCGCGCCGCCCGCGGTCAGGGTGCCGTCCTCGTCGCGCCCGATTGGCCGCTCGTGGAGGTTCCAGTACGCGACGTCGAAGCCGGGATCGGTGACCACGTAGTGCCGGAACAACGACGGCACCTGGTCGACCCAGCGCTGGTCGGTGAACAGCTGCTGCTCGGGCGCGACGATCGCGTCGTGGCGCAGCCGGCCCGCCCAGAAGTCGAGGAACGGCCCGGCGCCGCGGCCGACGCCGATGAAGCCGAGGTTGAACATCCCGGTGCCCATGATCACCGCGTCGTCCGGCTCCATGCCGTCCTGCGGCAACGGGGTCAGGAAATGCGGGGCGAGCACGATGTCGTGCTCGCGGGCCAGCTCGGCGACCTCGGGGATCGGCGCGAACAGCTCGATGTCCGGGTCGAGGTAGATCGCGGCCTCGGACTCTTTCAGCAGCTCGCGCAGCAGATACGGCTTGACCGACGTGGCGAGTTCGGTGACCGAGTAGGCGGTCGCCATCCGCAGGTAGTCGTCCTCGTCGATGCCGAACGCGGCCGGGCCGACGACGGTGAGTCCGTCGCCGGCCCGTTCCGACTGGTCGCGCGGGGCGTCGATGACCGCGATGACGAAGCGGCCGCCCGGATGGTGCTCGAGGTAGGACCGGGCCAGCACGCGCGCGGCCGGCACGTAGTTGCGGGCGACGATCGTGCAGGCGGTGGTGCCGGGCTCAGGCATCGGCGGTCAGCACCGTGAGCTGCTGGTTCAGCGCGGTGGTGAAGTCGGTCTTCGTCTGGTCGGCGACCTTGCCGGACACCTCGACGCGGACGATCACGTTCCCGTGCGCGTAGTGCCCGCGCGACTGGGCCGACTGGCCGTCCTTCGGGTCGATCGCGGTGGCGAAGACCCCGTTCGGCGCGGTGCTGTCGCGCTTGGCCCCGTTCGTGACCTGGACCTCCATCAGCTTCTCGGCCGCGGTCTTCGCCGCGGTCGGGCTGCTGGCCTGCGCGAGGAACAGCGTGATCACGTTGCCGTCTTCGAGGTGGTACACGACGAACTTGACCTTCGACGCGCCCGCCGCCTGGTAGGCGCTCAGTTCCTGCGGGTTGAGGTACTTCAGGGTGTCGACCTGCGAGAACGACGTGATGTCGTCGTGCGTCTCGGCCTTGCCCGGCATACTCGCGACGCCGAGCGGGTCCGGCGGCTTCGGCGCGGACGAGGGACCCGGCTGGTGCTGCGCGGTGGTCTGGTCGGTGCCGCCGCCTCCGCTGTCGCGGCCCCACAGCCAGTACGCGCCGAACGCGATTCCGGCCAGCACGATGACCGCGCCGACAATGGCCCCGATCTTCTTGCCGTTGTTCTTCTTCGGCTTGTCGCTGAAGTACTCCGGGCCCTGGCGGACCCATTCGGAGTCGCCCCCGGACGGGCCGAGCGGCGGAAGATCGCCGCCGCCCCACGGCGGGGTCTGGTCGCTTTCGGCGGCGTTCCACGGCTGCTGCTGCGGGAAGCCCCCGGGCGGCGAAGCCGGCGTGCCCTGCGGGAAGCCGCCGGGCGGCGAAGCCGGCGTGCCCTGCGGGAAGCCGCCGGGCGGCGAGTAGTGCGCCTGCGGCTGGTGCTGCTGCGGCTGCACGACCTGGGTGCGCTCGGGACCGGCGTCCGCGGGCGGCTGCTGGGTCTGCCACGACTGCACGACCTGGGTGCGCTCGCCGCCGTCGGCGGGCGGCTGCTGCGGGGCCTGCGGCTGCTGCTGCGGGACGCCGCCGGGCGGGCTGACCGGGGCGATCACCTGGGTCGAGTCCGCGCTCTGGCTCGGCGGCGGCGGGGCGGGCTGGTCCTGCTGGCCCACGGCCGAGGACAGCACCTGATCGCGCCGGATGCGGTAGTCGTCCGCGGACAGCCGCCCTGACGCGAGCTCCTCGTCCAGCCGGCGCAGCTCCTCCTGCCAGGACACCAGGGCCCCCCTTATCTGT
Organism: Amycolatopsis orientalis DSM 43388; assembly: GCF_000411975.1. GTDB lineage: Bacteria > Actinomycetota > Actinomycetes > Mycobacteriales > Pseudonocardiaceae > Amycolatopsis > Amycolatopsis orientalis_D. Next base: position 19,122 of record NZ_ASXG01000125.1, on the reverse strand, counting down.
CGGCATGGCGACGGTCAATGCGTCGTCGCTACCCGATTGTGTGTGACGACGTGGACATTGTGCACGGGTGCGACCCCGCGTGACCTGGCGGGTCGCCTTGTCCGCCGGGGTGCGTTCAGCTGGCGGGCAGCGCGGCCGCGACCTTCGCGCGGATCTCTTCCATCCGGGACCGCAGCGCCGCCGGATCCTGGCCGACCGGGCCCGACACGCCGATGCCGACCGACACGCCGCCGGAGGTGTACCAGAACGCCAGCACGCGTCCGGCCGGGCTGCTTCCGGTGTAGAGCAGATCGGTGGCCGCCGGGCCGAGCGGGCTGCTGTCGAACCCGCCGGTCACGAGGTTCTGGCGCAGTCCCTGGACGAGCTGTCCCGCCTGCGCCTTGGACGGCGTCGGGACGGCGATGAGCGTCGTGCCCCCGTCGGTGCCGGCATAGGAGTGGTAGACGAGCTGGTCCGCGCCCGCCGCGCGCATCAGGTTCGCGTCGGCGTCCGAGACGGCCTTCGCCTGAACCGCCTTGTCCAGTGCCATGGTCGAGTTCTCCGGACTCGGCGTGCCGGGCAGCGTGGGCAGCTTGTCCTCGAGGGAGGCGGGCTGGGTGTTGGGCGCGGACGAGGCCGCGGGCGGCGGCGCGGCGGTGTCGTTCGAGTCGTTCTTGGTGCCGAGGAACCAGATGCCGCCGACGACCAGCGCCAGCACCACGAGCACCGCCAGCGACAGGAACAGCCAGGTCGGCCTCGACCGGCGCGGCTTCGTGTCGTCCTCCCAGAGCCGGCGCGGTTCCGGCTGGTTGCCGTTCGCCGGGATCGCCCCGAAGACGGCAGTCGGCCGGTCGTCGGCGGGGCTCGGCGCGGTGGTCGGCCGGTCGGTGGAGAACGGGGTGCCCGGCGTGTGCGAGAAAGCGGGCTTCTCGGCCGACGGGGCAGCCGCCGCGGAGTTCAGGAACGCTTCGACCGCGGGCGGCTCCGGCGCGGGCATCGCCGGGTTGGTGCTGGCCCATCCGGCAACCGGCTGGTTCGGCTGCTGCCGCTGGCTCGGTTGCTGGCCCGGGGTGTGCCACTGCACCGGAGCGACACCCGGCCAAGTGCCGGGCTGCGCGGGCAGCTGCGGCTGTGGCTGATGCGGTGCGGGCGGCGTGGCCTGGCTCGGCGACGCGGGGAAGGGCTGCGCTGCCGGGTTGGGCATGGAGGAGGTCGGCGGGCTGGCGGCTGGGCCAGCGGCTGACGTTGCGGCACTGGTGGCTGACGTCGCCGGGCCAGTGGTTGACGTCGTGGTGCTGGGTGTGGAGGCCGCCGGGCTGGTGGCTGAAGACGCGGTGTTGGGTGTGGAGGCCGCTGGGCTGGCGGGTGATGTCGCGGCGCCGGTGGCGGTTGCCGGGTTGGTGGCTGACGTCGTGGTGCTGGGTGTGGACGCCGCTGGGCTGGTGGCTGAGGTCGCGGCGTCGGGCGCGGAGGCAGCCGGATTGGCAGCTGATGTTGCGGAGTTGGCGGAAGCCGCCGAGGCAGCGGTTGACGTGGTGTCGCTAGCAGCCGAGGTGGCCGGGCTGATGGCGGGCGGCTCCGAGGTCGCGCCGCCGGAGGGGCCTTGCCCGGTGCTCGATTCCGCGGCTCCCGGCGCGGAGGCGGAAGCGCTCGCCGGCCCGGCAGGCGTCGCCTGCGGTGCCGGGCTGCTCCAGGCGGGCGACCCGCTGGTCGAGGGCGCGTCCTGCCGCAACGGCGACGCCACGGGCGAAGCCGCCCCGCCGCCCGACGCCTCGGCGAGCAGTTCGTCGCGCTGGCGGCGGTGTTCGGCGTGTCCGAGGCGGCCGGCGGCCAACTCCGCGTCCAAGCGCCGGAGCTCTTCCTGCCAGCTCATCACGCAACCCCCTGTCACCGGTTCGGGCGACAGTGTTCCACGCGCCCCGGTTCCGTGGGGTTCAGGTGCGCAAGATCAGGCGCCGCTTCACATCGGACGGGCAATCGCCGCGTCTCCGTACGATGGGAAACATGTCCTCCGCGCGCGGTGCGCTCGCCGCCCTTGCCGTGGATCGGCTCGCCGGTCTCGACATCCCCGCCGCCGAACTCGTCGAGGCCGGGGTGCGGGCCGTCGGCGAGGGCCTCGAAGCACCTTCCCTTCCCGAATTGGCCGCGCTCGACCACCGGAACCACCAGGCCGTTTCCGACGCTTTCTCGCACGTGGTCGAGGAGCTGGGCATCGAACTCCCGGCCGACGCGACCGCGGCCCAATGGCAGCTGCTTGGCGAACACCTCGGCGAGATGGTGCGCGGCGACGTCCCGCTCGCCGAAGCGGCGAAGAGCGTCAAAGCCCTCGACGGACGGCTCGGCCACCCGGCCGCGCTCGTCGAGCTGCGCCAGTGGCTGCGGATGCTCGCGACCTGGATCCCGACCGACGTCACGCCGGTCAGCTACTGCGAGCAACAGGTGCTGCAGCAGGCCCGTGCGGTGCTCGCCGGTCCCTGGCCGCCGGTCACCCGTTAAGCGGCAAAAACTGTCGTACATATGTTCTAAAATTGGCCGGGTACTGGGGAAACCATCCACCGGAAGGCGGCCGCCCAATGACCAGTCCCAAGCCGGCATACGTCACGCTGCCCACGTTCGTCGGGTACAGCGCCAGCACGGGCCCGTCGCGTTCGTCGTTCGTCCGCAGGCAGCGCCGGTTGTACGAGGACCCGGCCCGGGCGGCGTTCAACTACTACCGGCGCGCGGCGAACGCGATCCGCGCCGGGCGGGCGGCGCGGCAGGACGAGGTGGCCATGCGGGCGCTGGTCGACAACGCCGACGAGCGCACGCGGCCGCACTACGCGGCGATCGCCGAGGGCTGGCTGCGTTATCTCGGCAGGCGCGATCCGAAGCTGATCGAGGTCGGGCGGGCGAGGTTCTCGCTCGGCGAGCTGGAGATCGGCGTCAGCCCGCAGCTGGGTTTGCGGAAGTCGAACGGCTGCCGGTTCGCGACCTGGCTGTACTTCAAGGAGGAGCCGCTCGCCCGGGATGCCGCGCAGCTCGCGTTGTGGCTGCTCACCGAGGGCATGCCGGATGTGCTGCCGGGTGGGGAGGCGCTGGTCGTGGACGTGCGCCGGGCGAAGGAGTTCACCTTGTCGGCGCGGGACCGGGAGCGGCTGCGGCCGTGGGCGTTCAGCGAGGCGTCGGCGTTCGTCACTCTGTGGCGCGCCGCATAACGGCTCCGTGCATGACCGGCGGGGGTCTCGGGTAAGGAACCCTGCGGACCGGGCGCTGGTTCCCGGTCCGCGGGCCACCCGGTCGAGTGACAGCTTGGCGCTCGGCTCCAGTGGACTGGACAATCCCGGCCCCGGACACGAAGCTTTCGGCAGTTTCGAGCCCGGTCGATGACTTCGAGGTCGACAAGTGAACGCTGCTGCAGCCTGGGAGCCGCTCTCGCGAGTGGCCGACGAACCCGCTTGGTATTGGGTGCACGACAAGCTCAGGTTCTGGCCGAGCACCTTCGCGCACGATTGGCCCGGTTTCCGGGAGCCGAGCCCGTCGGCTGCCTGGGATTTGTCCACTGGCGAGTACGACCGGGCTTCGGCTGAGTTCCGGCTGGGCCCGTACGCGGTGGAAGAGCATGACGTGGCGCGCGCGGTGCTGGCGGCTTTGCAGGAGACGACCGCCGAGGACGAGTGGCTGTGGGTGCTGCATTGGCAGCATCAGTCGTTCAAGTTCTGGCCGCACCGCATGCGGCAGGACGCGCCTTGGCCGGTCTCGGTCTTCCCGCGCGGCGACTATCACTTGTTCCTGGCGGAGGATTTCAGCTACGGCACGCTCGGCCACCCGTGGGAGCGCACGCTGTGCGTCTTCGGCGAGAAACTGCTGCCCGCGGTCGAAAAGCACGCCGACGGCATCCTCACGAACAAGTTGCGCCGGGATGGCCAGCCCTCTGCGCTGACTCGCTGAGCTCGGCCGCTGCTACCGTCTCGCACGTGTTCGAATACCACGGCTGGGTGACCATCGCCGCCACGACGACCGGCGACGACGACGCAGCTCTGCTGGAGCGTCTGGTGGAGCGAGTCCACCGCTCGCTGAAGAACACGTCGTTGCTGGATTTGGTGGACCTCCGCTGGAGCGCGGGCCTGCCCATGCTCCACCTGGGTGGTCTGGACAAACACGGCGGCACCATCACACCGCGACTTCTGGAAACCTTCGCCCGAGTAGGAGAACTGGCCCCCGGCTCCTACGGCCTGCTCCACATCTGGGACGACCAACACCCAGAACACGACAACGCCTTCCAGGTGTACCGAATGGCAAGAGGCCAGGTAACGGAACACAAAGACCCGCACCTGTCCCCAGTAGCCCCCACCGCCCTAGACACCTACGAGCTATAACCCAGCTGCGCAGCTTCTCCGCTTTGCTCCGCAGCTTCTCCGCTTTGCTCCGCAACTTCTCCGCTTGCTCCGCAAGCTACAAACCCGCCTGCTCCGCAAGCCACAACGCCACCCCCCACCCAACCGCAGCCGATCGCACCGTGGGGGTCCGGGGGGCTCGGCCCCCGGGTGATATGGCGAAGGCCCGTGCATCCACGCCTTGTGTGGATACACGGGCCCCGGGACTGAGCGGATGACGGGATTCGAACCCGCGACCCTCACCTTGGCAAGGTGATGCGCTACCAGCTGCGCTACATCCGCGTTAACCGCTTGGTGCTCGGTGTTGAAGACACTCTATACCTTCGCTCCGGTGACACTTTCGGGGGCCCCGTTATTGGCGTGGACCTGCTGAGATGTGGTGCTTGCGCGTCACGTTGAGCGCACAAGGGGTGACGACGGGCGCTCTGCTCCGTATGGTGTCCCCAATCGACTTCAGTGGTGAGTCCTTCGGGGGAGGAGGTGCCTTGCCGGATGACCGAGCTGGGCACGGCGCCGCCGCCAGCGGCCTCGGAATCCGACGAGCAGGCACTTTTGAAGCGGCTGCGCGACGGCGAGGATGCCGCGTTCGGGGAGTTGTTCGAGCTGCATGCCGCGGCGGTGCGCAGATTGGCGCAGAGTTTGGCGGCGGATCGCTCTGAAGCCGAGGACATCACCGCGGAGACTTTCTTCCGGGTGCTGCAGGCGTTGCGCCGCGGTGCGGGTCCGCGGGATTACATCCGGGCTTATTTGCTGACGGTCGCGCGCCGGGTGTCGTGGGAGTGGCATGGGGCTCGCCGCGATGTTCCGGTGACTGATGACGAGTTGTCGTTCCGGGCGGGCGCTGGGGTGGATACGCCGGCTCGGACGGCTGAGCACACGTTGATCACGACGGCGTTCACGAGTTTGCCGGAGCGCTGGCGGACGGTGTTGTGGCAGACCGAGGTCGAGGGCGAGCAGCCGGCGATGGTGGCTCCGCATTTCGGGTTGTCGGCGAACGCGACGGCGGCGTTGGCGCGGCGGGCGCGCCAGGGGTTGCGGGCGGCGTATTTGCAGGCGCATTTGTCGGTGAACCGGGGTCCGGAGACGTGCCGGGCGGTGGTGGAGAAGCTGGGCGGGTTCACCGCGGGCAGTGTCACCGGCGCGGAGGCGGAGCGGATCAAGGCGCATTTGCTGGGGTGTCCGTCGTGCCGGGCGACGCAGGACGAGCTGCGGGATGTGTGTTCGTCGTTGCGGGCGCATGCCGAGGTGCTGGTGCTGGCGGTTCCGGCGTTGGCCGGGGTCGGGAAGGCCTCGGGTGCGGTCGCGACGGTGAAGAGCGTCTTGTTCGGCTCGAAGGTGAAGGTCGGGCTGGCGTTGGCGTCGACCGCGGCGGCGGGTGCGGTGAGCTTGACCGCTGGTCCGCTGGTGTTCGGGTCGCATCCGGTGCAGTACGTCGGGTTGGGCGGCGGCGCGCCGGAATTGGCGTTGCAGCCGCCGGAGCAGCCTCCGCCTCCGATGCCGCAGGGGCCGAGGGTGATTTCCGGGAAGATGTACGGCACCGCGCGGCCGGCGCACGTGGCGGTCCATCCGGGTGTTTCTTCGCCGCATTTGGGCGTGGCCGAGGTGCCGCGGATGCCGGCGGTGCAACAGCCGGTTTCCGGGGAGCAGCCCGCTTCGTCGGCGTCGGATCCGGCCGGTTCGACTGGTTCGACGCCGCGGGATGATCTTCCGGGGCAGGACGGGAGCCATTCGGGTGCGCCGATGACGAGCCGGTCGTCGAGCACTGAGTCGCGGTCGGATCTGGACCCGTCCACGGACTCGTCGAGCCCGGGCGTGCTGAGCACGACGGACGACCCGAGCCCGAGTTATGTTCCGCCGACCTCGTCGTACGTGCCGTCGCCGGATTCGTACCTGCCGCCGTCGATCACGACGACGTCCGCCGGACCGCGGCACGGCGGCCCGTTCGCGCCGTGGTCTTCCGGCTGCCCGAAGTCTTCGAAGTCGGCCCGGTCGGCCGAGGACGCTGAGCCGGCCAGGTCTTCTCGGTCCGCCGAGCCCGCGAAGTCGGCCAGGACGGACTCCACGTCCGGGCAAGATGTCACCGGTTCGGCCGATTCCTCAGCGGACCCAAGCTCCCGAACAGCCAAAACCCGGCAAACCGCCAGTAACTCTCAGTGAGCACCTCGCGCGCGACGGTGCGGTCACGGTAACGTTGACCGAGTTCGACGTCGCCCGGGAGGCAACAGGATGAACCGGCTGGTGCGCGGCGAAGACGGTCGCCATTGGGTGGTCCGTGCCCAGATGGAGTGGCGGGCTCCCGCCACCGCTGACGATTTCGAACACGACGTCGCAGGCAGTTACGGACCTGGCATCGCGATGATCGTGGTCATGGGTCTGCTGGTGATCGCGCTGGTGGTGTGGACCCCGGACGTGGTCAAGGTGCCCGCGTGGGTGCTGCTGGCGTTGTTGCTGGTGGTGCTGTTCTTCCCGCTGCGGTGGATCTTGCGCCGCCCGTGGACGGTGGTCGCCGAGACCGAGGGCGACGTCGCGGGCGACCGGCCGTCGGAGCGCTGGGTCGGCACGATCCGCGGCATGTTCACCGTGTCCGGCGAGGTGAAGCGGATCTCCAAGACGATTCAGCGGCACTCGCTGCCGGACTTCGACGGTCCGCTGCACCCGGTCGAATAGGCCTGGCCGGAACCGGGCCGGCGCGCGAGACTGGTGCCATGCCCGAGTTGCCCGAGGTCGAAGCACTGGCCCACCACCTGCGCGAACACGCCGTGGGGAGCACCGTTTTCCGGCTGGATGTCGCGTCGCTGAGCGTGCTGAAGACCGCGGTGCCGGCGTATACCGAGCTGCATGGCCGTGAGATCACCGACGCGACCCGGCACGGCAAGCATCTGGATGTCGTGCTCGGTGACCTGCACCTGGTGGTCCATCTAGCGCGCGCCGGGTGGCTGCGGTGGTCGGACGCGTTGTCCCCGGCTCCGTTGAAGCCGGGGAAGGGGCCGATCTCGCTGCGGGTGCATCTGGAGTCGGCTTCCGGTCCTGGTTTCGACCTGACCGAGGCGGGGACGAAAAAGGGACTCGCGGTGTGGATCGTCGCGGATCCCTCCGAAGTGGCGAGTGTGGCCCGGCTGGGGCCGGACGCGCTGGCGATCGACGCGTCCCAGTTGCGGGAATTGTTCCAGGGCAAGGGGACGCGGTTGAAATGGGCGTTGACTGATCAGTCGGTGATCGCGGGGATCGGGAACGCTTATTCCGACGAGATCATGCATCGGGCCAAGTTGTCGCCTTATGCGACCGTCGGGAAGCTGGACGACGGGGCGTTAGAGATTTTGGCCGAGGCGATTCACGAGGTGGAGACGGACGCGGTGGCGCGCTCGGTGGGGCAGAAGGCCGCGCGGTTGAAGGGGGAGAAGCGGTCTGGGCTGCGGGTGCATGCTCGGACTGGGCTGCCTTGTCCGGTGTGCGGGGACACTATTCGGGAGATTTCGTTTGCGGACAAGTCGTTTCAGTATTGCGCGACTTGTCAGACTGGGGGGAAGCCGTTGGCTGATCGGCGGATGTCTCGGTTGTTGAAGTAGGGCCTTGTGTGGACGGCTCGTCGCCTGGCGGCGACATTGCTTTTGAGGGGTGGCGTGGGGCACCCCGAAGTTTGATTGTGCAGGGAGGCTTCGTATCGGGGTGCAGGGCGGGGGCTGGGTTCCTCGATGGTTGGGTGCGGCGGCTGCGGTTTTCGGGTGCGTTCCGATGTGGCTTTGGGTGTGTGGGGCTCGCCGAATGTCGCGTTGGTGCGTGGGATGTGCCGAATACCGCGCCGAGTGCGAGAGGGCGTCGGATCTCGCATTTCGTGGGTGGGGTGCGGCGAACGCCGCTTGGGACGCAGCGAACGTCGCGTTGGGTGCGGGGATGCGCCGGATGCCGCATTGGTTACGTGGGATGCACTGAACGCCGCGTTGAGTGCGTGGGGGTGCAGAGAGCGCCGCTGGGTGTGGGGCGCGTCGAACTCCGCGCTGAGTGCGTGAGGCGTCCGAAACTCGCGCTGAGTGCGTGAGGGTGTCGAATGCCGCGCTGCATGCGAGGAATGCGCCGAATGCCGCGCAGCATGCGTGGGGTGTCGGATCTCGCGTTGGGTGCGGGCGGGCAGCGACTGCCGCGTTGGCTCGGGGGATGCACCGAACCACACATCGGATGCGGCGGCGCGCCGAACTTCGCGCTCGGTCGGTTGCGGCGGGTCGGTGGCTCGGGCCGATGGCTCGTCGTGAGGGGAACCTGGGCGAATCTCCGGCCGTGAGGGTCCCTCAATCTCGGTGCCGCTGCCAAGGGGCAGGCGCAAGAACCACCATCCGCACTAGCAAGCAATGAAGGGTCCCGTCACCCCATAACGTTCCGTAGTAATGAAGGGTCCCTTCATCCCACTCTTCGGCGACCCACAGCCACCGCAGCCACCCGAATGGCGCAAGATTCTCACGCTCACCGGGAGTGACGGTAGGGTTTGCCCACCCTCGGTCGTCGCTAATGGACAGAAAGTGGGAAGCAGACCTTGCACCCGGTCGGTCGAGCGCAGAGCATGGACGTCGTGTCCGACTTCCCCTACGCGCTGGTCGTCCCGTGGGCCCTGGTCGGCATCCTGGTGATCGTGGTGCTGGTCCTCGCCTTCCGGGCGCGCCGGCCCAAGGGGGTCATCCAGGACGCCGTGCTCCAGGCCGTCCACCGGATGTCCAAGGCCACGCCCAACTTGCGGGCGGGGCTCGACGAGGAGGCCGCCAACCGGATGACGGCGGAGCTGCTCGAGGTGCTCGACTGTCTCGCCGTCGGCATCACGGACAGTGAAGGCACGCTGTTGTCCTGGGCGGGCGAGGCCACCGATCATTACCTGGACGTCGTCGACGACATCGGGACCGCGTTGCGCAAGCATCGCCGCGCCGTCGCCGACCACAACAAGATGCCTTGCAATCACCGGGGCACTTGCAAGATGAAGACCGCCGCGATCGTGCCGATTCTCGTTGAGGGCGAGGCCGAGGCGACGCTGATCGTGGTCGGGCGCACGCGCGGCAAGCTGGTGCAGATGGCCGAGGCCGTGGGCCAGTTCGTGTGCACGCAGTTCGAACTCGCGCGGCTCGAAGAATCCCGGAACCAGTTGCAGCAGGCGGAAATCAAGGCGCTGCGCGCGCAGATCTCGCCGCACTTCGTCTACAACGCGCTCAACACGATCTCCGCGCTCATTCGCACCGACCCGGAGGAAGCGCGCGAACTGCTGCAGGACTTCGCGGACTTCACGCGCTATTCGTTCCGCACGTCCGGCATGTACACCACGCTCGCCGAAGAACTGCGCAACATCGACCGTTACCTGACCATCGAAAACGCTCGGTTCGGCGGGCGGCTCGAGGTGCGGATGAAGATCGCGCCCGAGGTGCTCAGTGTCGTGGTGCCGTTCCTGATCATTCAGCCGCTCGTCGAGAACGCCGTCAAACACGGTCTCGCCAGCAAGCCGAGCGGCGGCTGCGTCACGGTGATCGCGCGCGACGACGGGCACGAAGCCTTGATCACGGTCGAGGACGACGGCATCGGCATGGACCCGCGTCAGCTCACCGACCTGCGCAACGCGCACCGCACTGGCGCGCACGTCGGGCTCGGCAACATCAACCAGCGGATGCGGCAGGTGTTCGGCGAGGATTACGCGCTCACTGTCGAAACCGCGCCGGGTGCGGGAATGAAGGTCGCGCTGCGGGTGCCGAAGTTCAAGCTCGGCGTGCGGCCGAACATGCCGGACTACTCGGCCGACGTTCCGCAGCAGCCGCCGGCGCCGGTCGAACCCGAACCGGAACCCAACGGGGTGCACGGCTCGCGTTCGGGCATGCTGCCCGCGCACTGAACTGGTTAGCCTGGGCAGATGAGCGTGACCGACAAGCTGACTTCCCGCCTTCCCGTGCTCGGCGACCGGGGCGACCGCAAAGACGTGGTCGCCGTCGTGAAGCTGCACGGCGTGATCACGCCGACGCCGTCGCCGCTGGCTCGCGGCGCGATCAACCTCAGTGCCGTCGAATCCGCGCTCACCAGGGCGTTCGCGCACGACCGGCTCAAGGCCGTCGCGCTGCAGATCAACTCGCCCGGCGGCGCGCCGACACAGTCCGGCCTCGTCGCGGAGCGGATCCGGCAGCTGGCCGACGAGAAGGGTGTCCCGGTGCTGGCCTTCGCCGAGGACGTCGCGGCGTCCGGCGGGTACTGGCTGGCCTGCGCGGCCGACGAGATCTACGCGCACCGGACGTCCATGGTCGGCTCGATCGGCGTCATCAGCGGCGGGTTCGGGTTCACCGGCCTTCTCGAACGCTTCGGCATCGAGCGCAGGCTGCACACCGCGGGAGAGAACAAATCGCGGCTCGACCCGTTCAGCCCGGAGAAGCCCGAGGACGTCGAGTGGCTGAAAAACATGCACGGCCAGCTGCACGAACTGTTCGTCGAATGGGTCAAAGAGCGCCGCGGCGACCGGCTGACCGATTCCACCGATCTGTTCACCGGAGACGTCTGGCTCGGGCACAAGGCGGTCGAACTGGGGCTCGTCGACGGGCTCGGATCGCTGCGCGAGATCGTCCGCAAGCGGTATCCGGACGCCGAGATTTCCGTGGCGGAGCCGAAGAAACCGCTGCTGGCGCGGCTCGGCATCGGGGCGCCCGCGGCGGCGAGCGCGCTGCTGGACGCGGTGACCACGAAGGCGGCTTGGGCGCGCTTCGGGCTCTGAGGCATCGTGAGTGGCGACTCCGGTACGCCACTCACAAGGTGCACTCTCCGATGGGGTCTGGACAATGCACCTCGCAATCGGCAGGATGCGTCTCACTGTGAGTGCTCACGACGACACCCGGAAACTCATCGTCCTCGCCGTGGACGACGAGCTGGCCGGGCTGGACGAACTCAGCCACGGACTCCAGAACAACCCGCACATCCACCGCGTTTTCCAGGCCTCGGACGCCTCCGACGCGCTGCGGCTGTTCTCGCACGACGACCCGGAACTGGCTGCCCGGCGGGCCAACGGCCTGCCGACGGTCGACGCCGTGTTCGCCGACATCGACATGCCCGGCCTGTCCGGCATGGAGATGTCGCGCGTGATCGCGGCGATGAACCCGTCGCCGGTACTGGTGTTCGTCACCGGGCACGCCGAGGAAGCGGTGAACGCGTTCGACCTCGGCGCGGTCGACTACGTCCTGAAGCCGTTCCAGCAGGACCGGCTCGACCGGTCGGTCTCGCGGGTGCGCGAGAAGCTGGCCACGGTCGCCGGACCGCCGGCCGGCCAGGGCGGCGCCGAGCCGGTGAAGAACGACGACGAGGTCATCCCGGTCGAACTCGCCGGCACCACGAAGCTGATCCCGCGCTCGTCGGTGCGCTGGGTCGAGGCCCAGGGCGACTACGCGCGGCTGTTCACCACCGAGGGCAGCCACCTCGTCCGGATCCCGCTCGCCCAGCTGGAGGAACGCTGGGAGAAGGCCGGATTCGTGCGGATCCACCGCTCGTTCCTGGTCGCGCTGCCGCTGATCACCGAAATGCGGATGGGCCAGGGCGGCTACCAGGTCGTGATCGGCAACGAGGAGAAGGTGCTGCCGGTCAGCCGGCGGCACACCCGGGCGCTGAAGGACCGCATCGTCGGCTCCGGCCGGGGCGGCTAACCGTCGATGTCCTCGCCCGAAGACCCCTACCACCGGCTCTCGAACGGCGTCCGCAAACCGGACCCGACGCTGGGCGTGCGGCCGGAGGACCGCGCGGTGGTCGAACCGGTGCCACCCGCCCCCGAACCGGCTCCTCGCTCCAGCGAACCCGCGCACGTGCGGCCGAAGCGGGAACGCGTGGTGCTCGCGGATTCGCGGCAGTCGTCGGGGCGGATGCGCGCGCGGATCGAACTGGAGGAACAGACCAGCTGGGGAAAACTGCTGGTCCGCGACCTGGTGAAGGTGCAGCTGCGCACGTCGGTGCTGCTGGCGGTGCTCGTGCTGGCGGTGCTCGGGGTGCTGCCCGCGTTGTTCTACTTCCTCCCAGCGGTCGCGCGGTTCACCGTGATCGGCATCCCGATCCCGTGGCTCGTGCTCGGCCTGCTTCCGTTCCCGTTCCTCTTCGCCGTCGGCCTCTGGTACAACCGGCTCGCCGAGCGGCACGAACGCGACTTCGTCGACATGATCGAGAACTGACCCGCGCGGGGGATGCGCTCCCTGGTGGCGGCGCGTCCCGGAAGCGCGCGGTCGTGCGAGGATTCACGCCGTGCAGCTGACCCCGTGGACGTTGACCGGCCTCGCGCTGGTCGCCTTCGCGACTTACTACCTTGGCTTCCGTTCGTCGCGCGGAGCCACCAGCACGCACGACTTCCTCGTCGCCCGCCGAACCGTGCGCTCCAGCCGCAACGCCGCGGCGATCTCCGGCGAGTACCTCTCCGCGGCGTCGTTCCTCGGGGTCGCGGGCATGGTGCTCAAGCAGGGCGCCGACGCGACCTGGTACCCGATCGGCTTCACCGCCGGGTATCTCGCGTTGATGTTGTTCGTCGCCGCGCCGCTGCGCCGGTCCGGGGCCTACACGCTGCCGGACTTCGTGGAGGCCCGGCTCGGTTCGCGCGGCCTGCGCCGGTTCGCGACCGCGGGCGCGGTGTTCATCGGGATCCTTTACATGGTTCCGCAGCTGCAGGCCGCCGGATTGACGCTCGCGCAGATCGTTCCGGTGCCGGCGTGGGCGGGTGCGCTGCTCGTCATCGTCCTGGTCGCGGTCAACGTGATGGCCGGCGGGATGCGCGCGATCACCGTGGTCCAGGCGTTCCAGTACTGGCTCAAGCTGTTCGCGATCGCCGTGCCGACTTTCGTGCTGTGCATGGTTTTCTTCGCCGGCGGCGGCCCGGGCGGCGTGCGCGCGCTCGGTGCGCCCGCGCCACCGGTGTTCCCGTCGGACACCAAGGTGACGGTGCAAACCGACGTGACCGTCAAGGTCACCACCGAGACGTTCTTCTACGCACACGGCCACATCGACGACGGTCCCGCGGCTGGGATGGCGCGCTGGTCGCCGCTCGTGCCGCACAAGGTTTCCTCGGGAACGACGCTGGAATTCGCCGCGGGCACGCCGGTGCCGATCGTGAGCGACGCGCCGACGTCGAATGACGCGTGGCTGCATCCGGCGTCGGGCGGCATCACCGACCTGCTGCAGACGTACTCGCTGATTTTCGCGCTGTTCCTCGGCACCATGGGCCTGCCGCACGTGCTGGTGCGCTTCTACACCAACCCGGACGGCAAGGCCGCGCGCCGCACCACCGTGCACGTCCTGCTGCTGCTCGGGCTGTTCTATCTCTTCCCGACGATGCTGGGCGCGCTCTCGCGGATGTACGTGCCGCAACTGCTGCTCACCGGAAACACCGACGCGGCCGTGCTGCTGCTGCCGACCGCGGTGCTGCCCGGCTGGCCGGGGCAAATCCTCGCCGCGGTGACGGCGGCGGGCGCGTTCGCGGCGTTCCTGTCGAGCTGCTCGGGACTGCTGGTGAGCGTGGCCGGGGTCGTGTCGACAGACCTGCTGCCCGGCCGCGTCCGAGACTTCCGGGTCGCGACGCTGCTGGTCGCGGTGTGCCCGATGGTGCTCACGCTGATCTTCCGCACCGAGGACATTTCGCTGTCGATCGGGATGACGTTCGCGCTCGCCGCGTCCACGTTCAGCCCGCTGCTGCTGCTCGGCATCTGGTGGCGCAAGCTCAGCTGGCCGGGCGCGCTGGCCGGGATGATCGTCGGCGGCGGGATGGTGCTGGGCGCGCTGGCGTACAACATCGTCTGCGAGTACACCGGAGACAAGATGCCGTGGTACACCGTGCAGCCCGCGCTGATCTCGGTGCCCTCGGCGTTCCTGGCGACCTACGTGGTGAGCCGGCTGACCCGGTCCGGCCGCCCGGAACTGGTGAACGACATCATGCTGCGCCTGCACGCCCCCGACCCGCTCGGCCTGATGCGCGACCGCGCGGTCGCCCGCTTCGGCCAGGCCGACGACAAGCTGCGGACCGGCCGGGGACGCCACCGCAAGGCTTAGCGGTTAGCGTTCCTCACACGCGTACAACGTCCTGACATGGGAGCATGGAACCTGTGGTGAGCCCTGCTGAAATTCCGACCGCTGAAGTCCGCGACCTTCCCGCGGACGTCGCCCTGCTCGACGTTCGCGAGGACGACGAATGGGCCGCCGGGCACGCCCCCGCCGCGGTGCACATCCCGCTCGGCGAACTGCCCGCGCGGGTCGACGAACTCGCGGAATTCCCCGAGGACAGCCCGGTCTACGTGATCTGCCGCTCCGGCGGCCGCTCGGCGCGCGCCGCGGCCTGGCTCAACGCGAGCGGCTGGGACGCGGTCAACGTCGCGGGCGGAATGGGCGCCTGGGCCCGCGAGGGCCGTCGCATGGTGAGCGAAAACCCCGGCGCGGAACCCGAGGTTCTCTGACGGATGCCTGCCCAGTCTGGTCCCGAGCCGCCGGAATCCGCGGATCCGGCGTCGTTCGTGCCTGGCTTCGGCCGGGACGACGCTTCCCGGCCGGGCGAGGCTGGGCAGGGCGAGGGGGCTGGAGCTGGTCAAGGCGGGTCCGGGACGGGTTCTCCGGGAGCCGTTCCCGGTGCTGCCGCGGGCCATGCCGGGGCGGGCGGCCCTGGCTGGGCTCCGCAGCAGCCTCCGGGCCAGCCGCCGTATCCAACCCAGCCTGGCGGCGGGAATGTCGGTCCAACAGGCTTTGGCCAGCCGGGACCGTCGCCGCAGCCCGGTGCGCAGCCGTACCCCGGCCATTGGGCAGCGCCGCAAGCCGGGCCCGCGCAGCCTGGCCAGCAGCACGCCAATCCGTACCAGCCGCAGTACCCAGCGCAGGCGTACCCACAGCATCCGGCGTACGCGCGGCCGTTCACCGCCGCTCCGCAAGGCGCAATCCACCGGCCGGCTACGCACCAAGCGCCGCCGAGCCAGCCGAAGCGAGCGGCCAAGCTGCGCTGGGTCGCCACCCCGCCGCCGAGTGCCGTCCGTCGCCGTCGCGCGGTGCCCGCGACGCCCTACTCCGGCCCGCCGTCCTATCCGGTGCCGCCGCGCTGGGGCTTCCCGAACCTGACCTGGCGCCGCCCGACGAATGTGCCCGGCACCGCGTCCGGCGAGATCCGGCCGATCGATCGGATTCCGGTGCTCGCGCGAAGCCTCACCACGATCCTCTGGACGTTCGCCGTCCTCGCCGTGGCCGCGGCGGCGGCGGAGATCTGGCGGTACGCGCTCCTTGTGGAGAGCCGTGATTCCGCGCTGAACACGAGCGTCGTCGGGTTCTCCGACGCTTTCGTCATGCTCGCCGGGCTGCTCACCACGATCTTTTCGCTGCTGCCCGCGGGGCTGTCGCTCTGGTGGCTGCTGGTCGCCCGGCAGGCCGCCGCCGACGAGGCCGGGGAAGCGCCGCCGCGGCCGGTTTGGCAGGTGCTCGTGGGCGTGCTGGTGCCGATCGCGAACCTGCCGCTCGCGTTGTCGGTGGTCAGCGAACTGGAGCACGCCGTGCTCCGCCGTCCCCGTGACCAGCGGCCGAAGCCGTCGCGGCTCGTGCTCGGCTGGTGGGGTGCGTGGGTGGCGAACTGGGTCCTCCTGATCGTCACGATCATCTGGCGGATGCGGCCGGGTGTGCAGGCGATGGCGGACAGCGTCTTGCTGGTCGCGCTCACCGACCTGACCGCGGCCGCGCTCGCGGTCGTCACCGCGCTGGTGATCCGGCGCTTCTCGCATCTGCTGATGCCGATCGCTCCGGACCGGCTGCGCGACTTCCGCGTGCTCAAGATCGAGGGCGCGCCGGAGCCGGAGCTGCGGACCGCGCGTCCGGTGGGTGCCGCGCGTTAGAGGTCGCCGAGCGCCGGTTCCAGCTGGCCGAACGCGACCGCCGCGGAATCCCGGACCTGCTCCACCAAGGCCTCCCGCTGGACGTCCTGCCAGGTCAGGTGCCAGACGTCGTCGAGAAGCAGCCGCAGGACTGACGTCAGGTGCGCCCCGGCGGCCCGCGACAGCATTTCCCGGTCCGGATGCCGGTCCAGCAGCGCCGCGACAAGCTGGATTTCCCGGTCGACGTGCATGTCGCGGAGCGCGGACGTGAGGCGTTCGCTCTGCCGCACCATCCGTACGAAGGACACGTCCGCGAACCCGAGCAGCGGGCTCGCCTTGTCCAGTTCCGCGAAACACCCGTCCCGCACGGCGACCAGCGCCGGCGTCTCCGGGGCGGCCCGGACCAGGTTCGCCGGCCAGTCCACGAAGTCGTTCCGGATGTCGAAGACGAGGTCTTCCTTCCGGCTGAAGTGGTTCGTCACGGTCATCTTGGCGACCCGCGCCGCCTCCGCGACCTCGGCGATCGTCACCTGGTCGAATCCGCGCCGGATGAACAGCCGCGTCGCCACCGCGGAGATGGTCTGCCGCGTCTCCAGCTTCTTCTGCTCCCTGAGGCTCACCTCGGCCAGTGTACTAGGTCCGACCTAAATTTGTGCTTGACCCAATAACTAGGTTCGACCTAATCTCAGGTCCGACCTAATGAAGGGGGTGCTTTGATGACCACGCGGCTGCCAGCGAATCCGGTCTCGGATTCCGCGCTTCGCCGGCTCGGCGGGGTGCTGATCCTGGGCGCGGTGCTGTCGATCCTCGACGCGACGATCGTGTCGGTCGGGATCGGCGTGATGGCGCGGGGCCTGGACAGTTCGCTGCCGACCGTGCAGTGGGTGGCCAGTGCGTACCTGCTGGCCGCGTCGTTCACCATCCCGCTGTCCGGCTGGCTCTCCGACCGGTTCGGCGGGCGTCAGGTGTGGATCGCGGCCGTCGGGCTGTTCACGGCGGGGACGCTGCTGTGCGGGTTCGCTTGGTCGGCCCCGGCGTTGATCGCGTTCCGCGTGCTGCACGGACTCGGCGGCGGGCTCATGCAACCGGTCGGCCAGGCGATTTTCGCGCAGGCGGCCGGTCCTCGGCTGGGCCGGATGATCGGCGTCGTCACCCTGCCCGCGACCGTCGCGCCGGTGCTCGGACCGATGCTTGGCGGCGCGCTCGTCCAGGACCTCGGCTGGCGCTGGCTGTTCTTCGGGATCGTGCCGTTCGGCGTCGCCACTTTGCTGCTCGCCGTACGGGTGCTGCCGCGCGAGGAACCAGCTGACACGCGCGATCCGCTCGACGTCCGCGGCCTCCTGCTTCTCCCGCCAGGACTCGGCGCACTCGGCTACGGATTAGGCGAAGGCTCCACCGGGTTCGCCATCGCCGGTGCCGTGCTGCTGCTCGCGTACGCCGGGCACGCCCGTCGTGCGCAAGCGCCGCTGCTCGACCTGAAGTTGTTCGCGCACAAGGCTTTCACCGTCGCGAGCGCGAGCACCTTCTTGCTGGGCGCGTCGCTGTACAGCTCGATGCTGTTGCTTCCGCTTTATTACCAGCAGATCCAGCACACGTCCGCACTCGCCGCCGGGCTCCTGCTCGCTCCACAGGCCCTGGGCTCCGCCGTCGTCCTCCTCGCGGGCGGAATGCTGCTGGATCGCTTCGGGCCGCGAACAGTCATGCTCACCGGCATCGCGCTGTCGCTCGTCGGCACGATCGCCTTCACCCAACTCGGAGATTCGCCCAGCCCGATCCTGTTGACAGTTTCGCTGCTGATCCGCGGGTTCGGCCTAGGCGCAACGACCACACCCGGCATGACGATGCTCTACACCTCGCTGGAACGCAGCCAGATCCCGCGTGCGGCGAGCGCGGTCAACGTCGTCAACCGCATCGGCGGCTCGCTGGGCACGGCGTTGCTGGTGGCGATCCTGCACGCGCAGCCGCCGGGTGCGGCCGCGTTCGGCACCACGTTCGCCTGGGCACTGGGCCTTTCCCTGCTGAGCTTCATTCCCGCCCTCTTCTTCCCGAAAGGAACCCGAAAATGACGCTCCGCCTCCTGGCCGTGCACGCCCACCCCGACGACGAATCAAGCAAAGGCGCCGCGACCCTGGCCCGCTACGCAGCCGAAGGCGTTGACGTTCTGGTCGCCACCTGTACTGGTGGCGAGCGCGGCGATGTGCTGAACCCAACTTTGGACCGTGCGGACGTCCGGCGGGAGCTGCCCGCTATCCGCCGTCGCGAAATGGCCGAAGCGGCAAGGATTCTCGGCATCCGCCAGACGTTCCTCGGTCACGTGGACTCGGGTTTGGCGCAACCGTCCCCGGCCGGAAGCTTCGCGCGGATTCCCTTGGCGGAAGCGAAGAAACCGCTGCTGGAGCTGATGCGAGAATTTCGTCCACAGGTGGTGGTCACTTATGACGAGACCGGCGGTTATCCACACCCCGACCACATCCGCACCCACGAGGTGACGAGCGCGGCATTCGACGAATCCGACGACGGCAGCCCACGCAAGCTCTACTACCTGGCCACCCTCAGCCGCTCGTGGTTCGAAGCCTTGCACGAGGCGACCCTTGCCGCGGGGGAAGAGTCGTTGATGGGGCCGGTTTTGGAAGAACTGCCGCCGACCGATGTGCTCACCGTGACCACCCGCATCCGCTGCGAAGAACACTTCGCGACCCGGGACGCGGCGTTGCGCGCGCACGCCACGCAGATGGATCCGGCGCACCCGTTCTTCGCGCACTCGCGCGAGATCGAGCGGAAGGCCTGGCCCTGGGAGGACTACCACCGGGCCCGCACAAACGGCCCGGTCGAGACCGGCCCCGGCTTGGAGGACGACCTGTTCGCGGGCTTGCGCTGAGACGGCCGCCGAGTAATCGTTCGTTGCCGGGTTGCCGGGTTGCCGGGTTGCCGGGTTGCCGGGTTGCCGGGTTGCCGGGTTGCCG